>WHTM01000002.1 GCA_009377755.1 Hyphomicrobiales bacterium
CATCGGTCATCAATCTGTCGTCCTATCTCGGTTTGGTCGGCGCCTATCCCGGATTTCCGGTTACCGCCATTCAATACGGAACCACCAAGGCGGGTGTGATCGGCTTCACGCGGCAACTGGCCATGGAATACGCAGCCGATGGGCTGCGCGCGAATGTCATCGCGCCTGGCTGGCACTTCGGCACCAATCTCGGCAAGGCGAGGCGGGCCGTCGCCACTGCGGAGGAACTCGCAAGCTTCGAGGCGTATGCAAAGGCGTCAATTCCAATGGGGCGTTTTGGTACACCGGAGGACTTGTCTGGCCTCATCATCTATCTGGCGAGCGATGCTTCTCGCTATGTGACCGGCCAAGTCTTTGCTCACGACGGCGGCATCACAGCGGGTTGACGATCGCAGCCGCTGCTGACAAGCGGACTCCGCCGCTCGGGCATGAGGTTCTAATATCCGGCTGCGGCAAATGCATCAGGCTAAGGCCGATGACAAAATACGGTGATCATCATGTACCAGCCCCATCATCATCGTGTCGAGGATGTGCCGGAAATGCACGCGCTGATGCGTGCCAGACCTTTTGCTGCGCTCGTGTCAGTCGGCTCGGCTGGTCTGGATGCTGACCACCTGCCGACCGTGCTCAAGGATGAAGGCCCCTATGGCGTCATCGAATGCCATCTTGCCCGTGCTAATCCGCATTGCCGCGATCTCGCTGAGTGCAACGAAGCGCTGATGATCTTTCAAGGTCCCGAGGGCTATATTACGCCCAATTGGTATCCCTCGAAGGCCGTGCACGGAAAGGTCGTGCCGACATGGAACTATGCGGTCGTACACGCTTATGGTCGGCCCGAAGTAATGAAGGAGAAGGATTGGCTGTTCCGCCACGTCACTGAGCTTACGGCCCAGCAGGAGAGGGCCGAAGCCAAACCATGGGCGCCGTCAGATGCGCCCGATACCTACATAGAGGTCATGTTGCGCGGCATCTTAGGTTTCCGCCTTGTCATCACGCGGCTCGAAGGCAAGTGGAAAATGAGCCAGAACCGCGAGATGCAAGATCGGATCGGCGTCGCGAAAGGCCTAAGTACGCGAGCTACCGGCGACGATCTTGAGATGGCCGAAGTCATCTCGCGCCGGATCAGACCAAGCAATTGACACCGGTGACCAGAATGGGGCCGCGCGGGGTGGCCGGCGCGCGGTTGCGAGAGCTGAAAACGAACCGACGAAGATAGAGACGCCACAAATGCCAGAGCATGCCACCGCGCGGGGAGGCGTTGCGCCTCAACCGTCGCTCCTTGAGCGCACCAAGGCGCTGCATCCGCTGCTGAACGAGCAGGCGCCGCTCGCGGAAGCGCAGGGCAGGCTGACCGACGCAACAATCCGGGCGCTCGACGAAGCCGGCCTGTTCGGCTTCTACATGCCGCGCTGCTTCGGTGGCTCCGAGCTCTGGCCCATGGAGGCGCTGGAGGTCATCGAGGCACTGAGCTACAGTGACGCCTCGACTGCTTGGGTCGCGATGGCGCTGCAGGTCGCAGGCGGCACGGCGGCAGCCTATCTGGTGCCGTCGGCGGCCAAGGAAATCTTTGGCGAAAGGATACCGCTCATCGCCGGGCAGGGCGCGCCCTTCGGCCGGGCCGACATCGTGCCCGGCGGCTATCGCCTGAGCGGCCACTACGGTTACGGCAGCGGCGCCCTCCATTCCTCATGGCTCCACACCGGCGGCCTCGTGCACGAGAACGGCCAACCGCGGACTGTGCCGAACACGCGCAATCCGGACGCACGCATCTTCATCACCCGCACGGTGGATGCCCAATTGAAGGAGAATTGGGACGTCCTCGGCCTGATTGCCACCGGCAGCGTGGACTACGTGATCAAGGACCTGTTTGTACCGGAAGAATTTACGCACTGGCAGAACGCCAAGCGGCCGCATCAGGGCGGCGACCTCTATCGCCTCGGCATCTCCGGTCTGAGCACCAGCGGCCATACCGGTTTCGCGCTCGGCGTTGCACGGCGCGCGCTCGACGAGATCGCGGCGCTCGCCGTCGCATCGAAGCGGCCTTCGCCGCTGGCCGAACGACGTTTCTGATAGAGCGCGCAAGCGCCGCTGACGTCACTTTGAACTCAGCGTCATCCGACACGACCTGGAAGAAACGCCCCTCGGGAACGAGCCCGCGATGGGCAGTGACGATCACAAGCTCTTTGCCTCGCAGTGTCGAAGGCAAAGACGAGTTTGTATCGAGTTCGATGTTGTGTGCGAGCAAAGCGGGGCGAAGCCTGTCCGCCAGCACGGCAAGCGTCTGGCGTTCCCCATGTCCCGTTGGAATCCACGCGACCGACCCTTCGAGAGCGCGCTTACGCGCCCGTGCACCGCGCAACCATGAGAGCGATGCGCCGCTGCCATCGCCGTGGTCCGGCCAGCCAGTTCATCAGACATGAGGATTAGATTGGCCAGTATGTGTTGTAGAGCCGTATCCATCACCACCAGGCCACGCCGAGTGAAAGGCGCTGTAAGGCCAAGCTTCCCCATCGCGGTAAAAAACATTTGCATCGTCGGTTTCGAAGCCGAAACGGAACGGGAAGTTCCTATGAGTTTCGAGTTCCATAAGCTATTCATAAGGAGCAAACTGCTCCGAACGCCATTTCAACGCGGCGGCCATGCCCTGTTCGCGGCGGACCGAGTCGAATTGCGCGGCTTCCGGCGATCCGATCGAGTCCATCATCGCGCAGGCCTCCGCGCCGTACATGATGGCGTTGCGCAGTCCCATCGTCTCGAAGGCATGATTGATAGAGCGCTTGTTCCATTGCAGGCATTCCAGCGAGACACGTGACATACGCCTAGCGATCTTGGTCACCTCCGCCTGCAAGTCCGCTTTCGGAAACACCTGATCGACCAGCCCCAGGCGAAACGCCTCGTCCGCCTCGATCGTGTCGCCAGTATAGATCAGCATGCGCGAGCGCTGGCCGAGCAGCCACGGCATGATCATGGTGGCGATGCCGTTGGAAAAGCGTGCCTCGAGCGCGGCGAACGTCGAGATGTCCGAGCAGA
The DNA here is from genome assembly GCA_009377755.1 of Hyphomicrobiales bacterium. Classification (GTDB taxonomy): domain Bacteria; phylum Pseudomonadota; class Alphaproteobacteria; order Rhizobiales; family Xanthobacteraceae; genus WHTM01. The sequence continues at coordinate 3,031 of WHTM01000002.1, forward strand.
AGCGCATGTCGCAGCACATTGCGAGTTCAAGTGCGCCCGCAAGACAGAATCCGTCGACCATGGCGATCACTGGCTTGCTGCAGTCCCACACGGAGTAAGTGAACTTGATGTCCTTCTGCATGCGCGCGCGCCACTGCTCGATCGTGCGTCTGGGCTTCTCGGCCGATTCCTTGATGTCGTAGCCGGACGAGAACGCCTTGCCGCCCGCGCCGGTCAGGATGAGAACGCGCACATTCGGATCAGCGTCGGCTTCGGCGACCACTGCCATGATCTCGTCAACCAGCGCAACGCTGAATGCATTGTGACGCTCGGGACGATTAAGCATGATCGTGGCGACGCGGTCGTCGACGCTGTAGAGTAGATTCTGGTAGGCCATTCTTACGTCTCCGATGAACTTAACTGCGCCGGTCGAGCAGTAGGTCGACGCCCTTGGCGCTTTTGGGACTGACGATCAGCGGGTTGATCTCGAGCGCCGACAATTGCGCGGCTTGCGCCGCGCCGAAGCGCGAGAACGCGGCAATCGCGGCAGCGGCCGCGTCGATGTCGCAGGGCGGCTTGCCGCGCGCGCCTTGCAGCAATTTGCCCGCTGCCGTCTCGAACAGCATCGCTTTCGCTTCGCTCTCATCGACCGGACCGAGCCTGACACTTGCCTGATTGGCAAACTCGACCAGCACGCCGCCCGGCCCCACGATTACGAAGCTACCGAAATTGACCTCGTTGCGGATGCCGACGATGAGTTCAACGCCGCTCTCGGCCATTTCCTGCACCACGATTTCGCCGGGCGAACCGGGCTCCGCATGCTTGGCGAGGCGACCTGAGAGATCGGCGAACGCTTCTTCAACCGCTGCGGCATTCGACAAGCCAAGGCGCACCAGGCCGAGATCGCTCTTGTGCGGCAGATGCGCGGCAACCGCCTTCGTCACCACCGGATAGCCCATCCTGCCCGTCTCACAAGCGCTTGATTTCCTTCCTTGTTCTAACCTCGTTCAATCGAAGAAACAGCTTGACACGTGCCTTCGGATGATCTGAAGTTTACCGCAGCACCCGTGTCGTCACCGCGACAGTTTTCGAACATCGATCGTGCGCGCGGCTGCCGAGACCGAAATTTCGAAGTGATCCGCTTGCACAATGTCCGCGATATTGCGCGGACGATGCGCGATGACGTTGATGCCGGTTTGCCGCCGCAGGCTGTCATACAGGATCCCCGCGCCGCCTGATGCGCGCACCTCCTCGCCAAACTTCTGCGAAGCGTCATAGCGGTCGCTCGCATAGATCTTAGGATGCTTGGCCTGCTGGCCGCGGATATCGAGATAGTCGCCGAGCAGGGTTGCGGTATAGGCGCGATAGGTGCGGGTCATCGTGGCCACGCTGCGCGCGACTGCTTCGCGCCGAAGATGGTGACCGACCTCCGCCGCTGCGGTGCGAATGTGGTCGGCCGCGTACCAGGCGCCAAGCTCGGGACCATTAAATCGCATGCCGCCGGGCGGGACGTGGAGGAAGGCGGCCATGACGATGCTGGCATTCGGCACGCCATAAACCCATTCGCTTTGCTGCAGCCGATCGATACGATCAGCCACGAGCCGATCGTTGGTCCAGCCGACGAGGTCCATCACCGCCGACAGATCGGCCGCCGTCGCCACGGTATCAAACAGCCCGATGGGCGGAAACTGCGACGGGATCAGGCGATGGGCAGGCCGCGGTGAAGGTGCCAAAGCGTCCGTCACCGGAACACGATTTCCGTATCGTCGTAAGGCGTGAACGCGTCATCAATGGCGTTCGGCTGCATGTAAAGGCCACCACGCGCGCCGTCGAGGAAGCGTCGAACCGTGAGCAGTCCATCCTGAGAGCCGCTCGTCACAAGATCAAGCGGCGGTCGTCCGCCGAAGACAACAGCATTGTGCGGGCCCCGCAGCCACTCGACGCCAAGCCGCTCCGTCGGAAACAGAATCCCGAGAGCCTGGTGAATCCCGAACACCGCGGAGATGCGCGCGAGGACGTCGACATCGAGCGTGAAGGCACCGTGCTCGCGAGCCTGCTTGGACCAGTTGTGATAGGTGGACCGGGAGGGATAGCCGAGCACTAGGAGACGCTGCTCTTCCGTCAATCCCCACAAGTCCGCGATGGCCAGGAAGGTTCGCAGAGCCGGGGGGCTCAGCCGCCGTCGATTGGCGGGCGCAAAGCGTGAGTTATCGAGCCGCTGAGGCCCGCGTCCTTCAGCCGTTTGCGGTTCGTGGTCGTTCAACATGGGCTCCGCTCCATTGTCCAAATTAGGACATAGTCCAAATCAGGACAAGTTGCAAGCCGGTTTTGCTGCCCTCAAGGATTCGCCACGCGGCACCGTGCAAGCCAACGCTCCGCCGGCCCTGTTGTTTGCGGCGCGGGCACGCCGGTATCCCTTTTCCCGATACGTCCGGCCACGACTTGCGGGCACAATGTGCGTTCGAATTCAACGCGACGGTCGGCGCTCCCCACGGAAGCCGGAACTCGTGACTACCGCCCCGATTCGGCAGTCGACAATATTCGAGGAGGTGCGACATGAGGAAGCGGTACTCACGTTGTTGGCATTGTCGTTTTCCTTGCTAAGCTTCGGGCCCGGCGGCGCTCCCTCGCTTGGACAAGGCCTATCGCCGCAGGAGGCGCGCTCCGTCGCCACGGACGCCTACGTCTACGGCGTTCCGATGGTGAGCGCCTACGGCACGATGTATGCGTTTAGCTTCGACAAGACCAACAAGGAATACAAGGGGCCGTTCAACTCTATCCTGAACATCGCGCGCGTGTTCACACCCGACGACACGTCACGCCCAATTCCGATACGCCCTATTCTTTCATGGCTCTCGATCTGCGCGCCGAGCCGATGGTCATCACGCTGCCGGCGATGGAGAAGAGCAGATACTTCGTCTTCCAGATGATGGATATGTACACTTTTAATTTCGATTATCGCAGGAATCGGGTGTTGCGTGCCCCTGCAACCACCGATTCTTGCGATGGCACTGTCACGTTAATCGGAAATTTGCAGGCCAAATGACCATGGCGACCACGGTTCACGCTGCGACTGTCGCTTGGCGCCACGTCAGCATAGCCTGATCGCGAAACACGCGCAGGGTTCGGCGGGAGGTCAGATGGCGTTGGAGGCTGAACACATTGTAGACGGCGGCGTGGATTGAGAGAAAGCGCTGTGCCGATCCGGGTGACTTGAAGCGCCTCATTCGTCGTTCGCGTTGTCGCAATGGTTGATGGGAATTCTCTGCCCGGTTATTCTTCCAGCGACCTGTGTCGTGACGCCACGCAACACCAAACTCGCGCAGCGCTGAGCTGTAGGATCCGAGCTTGTCGGTCACGATGGTGGCTGGAGTGACGCCCTGCTTCTTCAGGAGTTTTCGCATCAGCTTGAGCGCTGCCTTGCGGTCTCGCCGTGGTTGAACAAGGATGTCCAGGACCTCGCCGTCGCTGTCCACGGCACGCCAGACGTACAGCTGTCTGCGGTTGATGGAGACGAACACTTCGTCGAGATGCCACCGCCCGTCCGGCCGATGCCGTCCTCGTCTCAGCTTGCGCGCAATGATCGCGCCGAACTTTAGTGCCCAGCGGCGGACCGTCTCGTAGGGCACATCGATGCCACGCTCAGCGAGCATATCCTCGACGTCGCGGTAGCTCAGAGCGAAGCGGAAATAGAGCCAGACGGCCTGCTGGATGACGATGCTCGGAAAGCGGTGGGGCGGTATGAAAGCTTGTCCATAAGCGAGTGCTATACGGCCCGTCCGTACCAAGCCAGTGTGTTACTGTGACAGCGCCCTCCGAAAGGAGGTCGGGCGTCTCTTTGCCGACGGCAAAAGGTCAGAATCGCCGCCATCCATCCTGGCGCGCGATATCAGCCGTTGGTCGCACTGGCCGGAGCCGACAGCAGCTCATGCGCCTGTGCGTTGGCCTGCTCCATCTCCGGCGCGATGACCATCGGGACCGGGAACGCCTTGGCCATCGCCTGCGCACGGGCTTCCCACATCGCACGCTTCGTGTCATCCGCTTCCACATAGATAAATCCGCGGCAGACTTGAGCCAGGGCTTCGAGATTGCTTTTGAACCACATCGCCCGCGCTTTCTGATTCTCATGGGTCTCTGACGCTTCGCCGCCGTCGGCCTGGGTGATTAGAACAAACGGCACGCCTCTTCTGATCAGCCATTCGAGCGCAGCGTGATACCGAGCGACCCTATCGGGCGTCCCGACGGACGGAGGGGTGAAGACGACAATTGGATCGCGGGTGAGGTCGAGCGGATCCGGGTAGCGCATGACGTCATTCCACTGCCGGGGCGATTGGGCATCCTATCGAGCAATCGGCAGGCCGCTCGGGTGCTGTTCAGAGAACTTGATTTTGAACGTCGCTCCGACCATGAGCGGCGCCCCGATTGCCACCAGCGCTCCGGGCCCGAAATCGGTCGCTGTCGTCCGATACCGCTTGTCGGCGAGGTTGAGACCCCAGAGATACGCCGCATATCGCTCGTTTTCGACGCCGATCCTTGCGTTCAGGAGTCCATAGCCGGGCTGGCGAATGGTGTTTTCGACGTCGAAATAAAACCCTGAGCGGAACTGATACGACACCTCGGCAGTACCGACCAGGTTGTCGTACCCAACGTTCCAGTTGTATCCGACACCCACCGAACCGGAAAACTTCGAGATATATTGCTGCCGGTTGCCGCTCGCATCGATCGTCGCCGGCGTGCCGGTCGCGAGCGCGTTCCTGAAGTCGACATAGGTGGCATCGACATATCCGAGCCCCGCACGCACCGACCAATGCTTGTCGAGTTTCAGCCGGGCCTCGAGTTCCACGCCGTATGATTTGCTCTTCGGCGCGTTCTGGATCGGGGTTGATTGGGTGGCGACGTTGAATGTCTGGACCTGCTGGTTGCGCCAGTCCATGAAAAAGACGCTGCCATTCAACGAAAGACGATCGTCGAAGAAGCGGCCTTTCCAGCCGGCCTCATAGCTCCAGAGGGTTTCGGCATCGAAAGCCTTCTCGTCGCCGACGGCGACGAACCCGGTATTGAATCCTCCCGACTTGTAGCCGCGGCTGACGCTGGCATAGAGGTTGAGTTTCTCGGTCAGGTCGTACTGGATGCCAAACCGCGGCGTGACGTAGGGCGCCGATAAGCTGGCCCGATACGACGGAACAAAACCTGCCACGACGGGCGCGAAGATCGTATTGAAGGACGCGTTATCAGACTGAAAGTTGTACGAGAAATCCTTATGGTCATAACCAACCCGCGCGCCACCGAAAATTTTCCAGCGATCGGTCAACGCTAAGGTCCCATCCGCAAAGGCGGCTACAGCGGTTGTGTCCGTCACGCCCTTCGACTGCAAGGTCACGCTGCTTCCGGTCAGGAAGCCTCCCGGATCGAACGTATTGGTGAGTCCATATTGGCGCGACCCTTCGCTACGCTCCGCGAACAAGCCAGCCACCCACTTGAACCGCTCATTGCGATCCGACTCGTAGCGGAGTTCCTGCGAGATTTGGTTATAGCTGCCGTTGAAGGGGTTGTCGGCGCGATACTGGAAGCCGGCGACGCCGAACCCCTGAAAGAACGCGTTGGTTGCCGCGAAGTAGCCCTGCGGAAACGGGTTGCCCTTGAAGTCAGTTTCGTTGGTGCGGAAGCTTGTCAGCGAGACAATCCGGTCGCCGTTATCGAGGCGGGCGGTAAGCTGTGCCCGTGCCGTCGTGGTATCGAGCGTTCCATTGAACGGGTTGAGAATATCGACGCTGCGGCGGCCGGACTTGAAATCGGCGTCCGTCATGAACGCGCCGTCGAAGGTTCTTTGGCGCTCGTGTTCGATGCTGCCAAGGAATTCGACAGCGCCGTTGATTGGGCCGCGGATGCTTAAACGTCCGACGACGTCCTGGAACGAGTTGATCGTCTGTCCGGTGGCGACGTCGGGCGTGTAGCCATCGTTCCGTGAGCCGGAAATTGCGCCGCGCACGGCCCAGCCAGCGTTTCCCAGCGGTGTGTTGAAGAATCCGAATCCGCGCAGCGTGTTGAACCGCCCGTACTCTGCGCCCAATTCGCCGTAGGCCCGTGATGGATCGGGAACGTTGGAGATGATGTTGATTGAACCGGCGAGATTGTTGCGTCCATAGAGGGTGCCTTGCGGGCCGCGCAGGATTTCCACGCGATCGACGTCCAGCAGGCCGCCGCTGTAGGTTTGCGACGCACCCGCTGGCACGCCGTCAACGTAGAGGCCGACGGCCGGATCGGTGTCGATGAGAGCCGATCCGACGCCGCGGATCGCCGTGAAGTTCGTGTAGAGGCTCCCGGACACGGTGCCCATTTGCGTGTTGGGTGTGGCGCTGAGAACTTGGTCGCGGCGGGTGATCTGGCCTTGCTCGATGCGTTGGCCGCTCCAGACGTCGATGCTGATCGGCACGTCGCCAGCCTGCTCCGGCCGCTTCTGTGCCGTCACGGTGATCTCGTCGAGCGTCACGGCTTGTTGCGCAAGAGCCGGCCAAGAGACCGAGGTTAGCAATAAGACTAGGAAATGACGGCTATACATTGGCCCCTCACAACGCCTTTGGGGGCATTCATCGCAAAGTTTCCGCGGGGAAGAGACGATCTCCACTTATGCGATTGGACAAAGCGCTTATGAGAAGCGTCTGATGGCGCTGGGCGGATGACCGAAACGCCGCCTGAAGGCGGCCGTGAAATTGGCCGGATGCGTATACCCGCTGCGATAGGCCGCTTCTGAAACACTGACCGAATGCTGTTCGATAAGCTCACGGCCGAACAGCAGACGACGCTCCTGGATGTAGCGCCCTAGACCTATTCCAAACGCCGTGGCGAAATCCTGCTTCAGTTTGCTCGGGCTGACTGCAAACTCCGTCGCGAGCGCTGTGATCGTCGTAATGAGCGCCGGGTCGCGATCGATCTGCTCCTGCACGGCGACGATGCGATCGAGAGCCAGCGGCGTCAGATTCGCCGGCAGCAGGTATGTGGTATTTCCCTGAAACTCTGCCGTTAGCAAAGCCAGCAAATCGAGAGCCCGGCTTTCCAGATACAGTGCCGTGACGATACCCAATCCGGGAGGATGCTGGATGGCCCAGGCAATCTGCCGCAATCTTGCGTCCAGCGCACGACGTCGCGTAGCCGTCGGGCGTTCGATGGCCGCGTGCATCGCGTCGAACGCCGGATCGTCGCCGAAACGCGCCTCGGCGAATTCGAACCATTGTGGCGTGACGATCAATTCCACCGTGTGCACCGGGTGAGCGCGCAGAATGATCTTGCGTGTTGAGACGCGTTCGTTGGTGGAGGAAATCCAGACTTGCCCCGGTCGGAATCCCGTGTCGAGCTTTGGCGTCTTGCCGTGGGCGTACCCGTTGAGCACGACACTCAGACACACCGCCGGAAAGGTTTCACTTTCGACGAGGACCGGTTCTGTCAGGCGGAGTTCGGTCGCGAGTAGGCTCAGCCCCGGTTGAACCTGCACATTGCGGATGCAGGATGAGCGATGGACGGCGCGAGGTGTTCGGAGGGCCGCTTCGAAACGGGTTAGATCGACTTCTTCGTGAGCAGCCTGAATTTCCATATCTAGGTCACGCGAACCGCGGCGGGCGTTGGCATCTTCCAATAGACCGATCGGAATAACCCTGCAATCTCAATACTTTAGATCGCCTCTAAGCTAGGGATTCCCTTTGTGCTGTGGCAGAGCGCTGATAGTCCGGGCTAGTTGGTAGCCTATCCTTCTGCCGCCGTCCTTTGCACGTGTCCCGAATACGCCGTTGGCGGCGGCCTTCGGGCTCGGATATAGTCCCGCACAATTCCTCGACCCTGTTCCGTCGCAAGTTTGGATTTCCTCCAACGGCCGTTGACCGCTACTCGACCTTGATCTTGGCGGTGCGGATCACCTCGCCCCACTTCGCGATCTCCTCGCGCTGGAAACCGGCAAACCGCTCGGCTGTGCTGCCGACCAGATCGAGACCCAAAGAGGCTGCGCGCTGGGCGACGTCAGGCTGGCGCAGCGCATGCGCCACCTCCTGCTGCAGGCGGGAGACGATCGCAGCGGGAGTGCCCGCGCGCACGACCATGCCGTACCAGTTCACCACTTCGAAGTTCGGCAGCGTCTCCTTCGCGAGCGGCACATCAGGCAGGGCCGCGATTCGCTTCGGTCCCGTCGTCGCGAGCGCCCGGATATGGCCGGCCTCGATGTGCGGCTGCGCGATCGCGAGCGCATCGAACAGGAACTGCACCTGGCCGCTGATCAGGCCCGTCATGGCCGGTGAGCTGCCGCGATAGGGCACATGGACGGCGCGGATTCCCGCCTGGAGGTTCAGCAGTTCGCCGGATAGATGCGGCAGGCCGCCGTTGCCGCTGGACCCGAAAAAGTTTTGCTCTGGACGCGCCTTCACCACCTCGATCAGTTCCTTGAGCGACTTCGCCGGCACCGAGGGGTTCACCACCAGCACGAAGGCCAGCGAGGCGACATGCGACAGCGGCGCGAACTCGCGCTCCATGTTCATGCCGGGACGGCCGGCGTACAATACCGGATTGACCGCGAGATTGCCCGTGGTGCCGAACAGGATCGTGTGACCATCCGGCTCGGACTGCGCGACGCCTTGGGTGGCGATCAGCCCGTTTGCTCCCGGGCGGTTCTCCACGACCACCGGTCGGCCGAGCCGCTCCGACATCTTCGGCGCTATGAGCCTTGCCAGGATGTCGATCCCGCCGCCGGGCGGAAAACCGATCACGATCCGGATTGGCCGCGAGGGGAACCCGGCTTGCGCCATCGTCCGGGATGCGAGCAGCGGGGCCGTGGCCGCACCGAACAAAAATGAGCGCCGTGTGGTCGAAGTGACCATAGCTTGTCTCCCTTGTTTGCAGGATTGTTGGTCGTGTTTAGCTTGTGTTCGGCTGTGTTTGCGGCCATTGAAACATCCCGTATTTTGGGATTAGTTTGAATGCTCGGTCAAGGCCGAGCGAGGAGGACAACGTGGCACAGACACCGGTCACGGCGAGTGAAGTGCATGTCTATGCCGGCACCGCCGGACATTCCGCCTGGTTCAGCGACGATCAGGGCGACAGCTTCGTGCATCCGAACAGCCATTCCGGCATGTATCTGGAGGCCCGCGTCTGGTCGATCGCGAGTCATCCAGCGACTCCCGAGCGGCTGTTCGCGGGAACCGACGTGGGCATCTTCCGGTGGGACGAACCGGCGGCGCGCTGGGCACACCTGCCCTCGCCGATGCAGGATGTCTGGTCGGTCGCCGTCGACACTGCCGACCCCGATGTGCTGCTCGCCGGCACGCGGCCCGCCGGCCTGTTTCGCTCGACTGACGCAGGCCGGACCTGGGTGTCGCAGATCGCGCCTGGCGTCATGCCAGCCTCCGACGTGAACGCAGGGCCGACCCGCGTCACGCAGATCCTGTTCGATCCCGTAAACGATGGCACGGTCTGGGCTACGATCGAGATCGGCGGCATCTATCGCAGCAAGGATCGTGGCGTGACTTGGGAATTCAATGACAAGGGCCTCGTTTCCGGCGACGTGCACGGTATTGCAGTGGTGAAGCTGCCGGGCGGCGGCAAGGCGCTGCTCGCGACCACCAATCGCGGGCTGCATCGCAGCGACGACAACGGCGAGACCTGGGCCGTGCAGGAAATTCCCTCGCCCTGGCCCTACACCCGCGCAGTGGTGCCGCGCGCCGACGGCTCGGGCGTGGTGTTCCTCACCAATGGCAACGGTCCGCCCGGGAACGACGGATTCCTGCTGCGCTCGCGCGATCATGGCAAGACCTGGGAGAACGCCAGGCTGCCGGGGCCAATCGAGAGCACAGTCTGGTGCGTCGCCACCAATGCCGCCGATCCAATGCTGATCTTTGCCTGCACCAATCTCGGCGAGCTATTCCGCAGCACCGACGGCGGCGAGAGCTGGACGCGGCTGCCGCATCTGTTCGGCGAATTGCGCGCGCTGCACTGGCGCGCCCTGCCCGCAGGCACGCAGCGCGCGGCGCATTCGCTGACTCGGCCCGTACTGAAGGCGGCGCAAATGGGATGGGTGGCAGCATGAGCACCGATCGTTTCCCGTTGAAGGTCGGCCTGATGGTCCCGGCGAACAACACCACGATGGAGGTCGAGCTCGCGGCCTGGTTGCCGGCAGGCTCGACCGTGACCACGGTCAAGATTCCCCGCGGCGCAGGGCTGCTGACGAAGGAAACGCTCCCAGCCTATCGCGACAGCGCGATCGCGCTGGCGCGGCAGCATTTCGCGAATGCAGGCCTGGATCTCATCGCCTATGGCTGCACGGCCGCAGGCTTCATCTCCGGCCCAGCCGGCGATGCGGAACTCTCCGCCATGCTGACCGAGGCGACGGGCTTGCCGGTGGTCACGACCGCGCGCGCCATGGTGAGCGCTCTGCAGCACGACAAGGCCAAGCGCATCGCGGTCGTCACGCCGTACTCCGACATGGTGAACGCGCAGCTCGAGGCGTTTCTCGCCGATGGCGGCATCAGCGTTGCCCGCCTGGACACGTTCCGCGCTCCGGACGTCACTGCGCTCGGGCGCATCACGGCCGGCGAGGTGCGCGATTTGGCGCGCGCGACGATGGGGCCGGATTGCGACGCGCTGTTCATCGGCTGCTCGCAACTGCCGACGCACGCGATTCTCGATGGCCTGGAAGCGGAATTCAGTCGCCCCGCCTGGTCTTCGATCCGCGCGACCGCCTGGGACGCCGGACGGCTGCCGGCGGCGACCTGAGATCCTGCCGCTCAACCCACCGCGCGCGCCGGAAGCGCGGCGCGCGGCTGTTCATCTGCGATTCTGGCGCAGGCTTCCTTCGCCGCCTCCGTGACCTTCGCCGCGAGTGCATCGCGCCGCCTGGACGGCACCCGATGCGCTTCGGTCGCGATGCCGAGGCTTCCCAGCACCCCACCCTCTATGTTGAACAAAGGCGCGGCGACCCCGAGGATGCCCGGCCGGAATTCCCCGATCGTGACACAATGCCCGGCCTCGCGGATCGCTCGCAACGCAGCGCGGAACGCCTCCCAATCCGCGCCGAGGCCAGCGGCCGCGATGGCGGTGCAGTGGCGGGTGAACAGGGCACGCAGTTGGTGCGGCGGCAGATGGGCCAGAATCACCTTCGAAGCGGCGCCTGCGAACAGCGGGCGGCGCTGGCCGCGGCTGAACAGCCCGGCCGGCGCGCCTGCGGCCGGCACGTCGTCGACGCACATCACCGTGCCGCTGAACAACAGGCACAACAGCGCGCTGTGCGCGGTTTCCTGCGCAAGGCGGCGCATCGGCGGCCCCCCGCCGATGGTCACCGGATCGCACAGCCGCATGGTGCGGTCGAGCTCGATGATCCGCGGGCCTAGCATCCAAGCGCCGCCGGCGACTGGTGTCAGCAGCCCGGCCTCCTGCAGCACCTTGATGTAGCGATAGCAGGTCGAGCGCGAGGTGCCGGAGAACCGGATCAGGTCCTCGGTGGACCAGGCTGGTGCAGCGGTGGTGAACACGTCGAGCAGCGCCAGCATCTTCTCGAGGCTGCTCGCGCCGCGGGTCTGCTCTGAAGAAAATCCCAGCATGCTGGACAATCCGATAGCACGCCATTAGCGTCGATTGAACCGTTCCCAGCCCGGAAATTCCCGCCGAGATGCCGCCTGGCCGTCTGACCTTGCTCTCGGCCGCCGAGCGCCGCTACTGCGAGCCGCTGCTCCGCGGCTTTGCCGAGTGCCACCCGGATGTCGAGCTCGACTTCGTCTTCGGCATCAGCACCGACCTGCATCGGCGCTACCTGCAGGAGGCGGCTGCGGGCGGTTCGACCGCCGATCTGGTCTGGAGCAGCGCCATGGACCAGCAGATGGGCCTGGTGCTGGACGGACACGCGCAGCCGCACGGGGTGCGTCACACCCTGCCGCCGGAGGCCGCTTATCGCGACCTCGCCGTCGCTACCACCTGCGAACCGCTGTTCACGCTCTCCCGCGACCCGTCCGCGCCTGCCGGCACCCCGGCCGAAATCACCGCGCTGATCACCGGCGATGCTGATCGCTTTCGCGGGCGCATCGCGATCCCGGACATCGAGGCGAACGGGCTTGGGTTTTTGGCGATGCTGCGCTGGAGCCTGGAAGAATTGCATTTCGACGCTTTCCTGGACACGCTCGCGTCCTGTGCACCACGCCCCGCAGAAGCGGCGCCTGCGCTCGTATCGGCGATGGCTGAGGGGGCAGAGCTCGCGCTACATCTGCTCGGGGCCTATGCGCGGCGCGCGGTCGCCGCCGATCCGGCGCTGCACATCGCGCCCTCAGCCGCACCATCGCTCGCCGTCGCCCGCGTGGCCTTCATCCCGCGCCGCGCAGCGAATCCGGAGGCGGCCGCTGCCTTCCTCAACTACATGCTTTCCGCCGAAGGCCAGGCGGCGATCGGCGCGGCCGGGCTGTTTCCGATCACTGCGCCGCAGGCGCGACCGGTCGCGCCGATCCCGCTCGACGACGGCTTTTCACACCTCCTCGATCCAACTTCCCGAACCGCCCTACTCGCACGCTGGCGAGTCGCGCTCGGCCGCCCAACCATCAGCACTGGAGGTATCAAATGATGAATCGTCGCACGCTGCTTCGCGCCGCCGCCCTCGCCCCGCTCGCCGCGGCGGGACCTGCCTTCGACCAGGCCGGCTGGCCGGACCGGGTGATCCGCATCGTCGTGCCCTTCGCGCCGGGCTCTTTCACCGATGTTTCCGCGCGGCTCCTGGCCGTCGAGCTGACGGAACAGCTCGGCCAGTCCGTGGTCGTCGAGAACCGCAGCGGGGCAGGCGGCACGGCCGGCACGACGGCAGTCGTGCGCGCGGCGCCTGACGGCAACACGCTGCTGCTCACCGATACGTCGCTGTCGATCTCTCCGGGCATCTATCCGAACCTGCCCTACGACCCGGTAAAGGATCTGGCGCAGATCAGCCGGATTGCGGACTCGCCCTCGATCCTGCTGGTGCGGCCGGGCCTCGGACCGCGCACCCTTGCGGAACTGGTGGCGCTTGCAAAGCAGAGGCCGGGCGAGATCACGTTCGGCTCTGGCGGGCCGGGATCGTCCGCGCATCTCGCGATGGAACTGCTGCTGAACGTGGCCGGAGTGCGGGCGCTGCATGTGCCGTTCCGCGGCGTGGCGGCGGCGATCACCGAAGTCATCGCCGGCCGCGTCGACATGGCGATCGCGAGCCTGGCTTCCGGCGTGGCGCATGTGAAAGGCGGCACGCTGCTCGGCCTCGCCGTCTCGGGAGAGAAGCGCAGCGCCTTGCTTCCGGAGGTGCCGACCTTCATCGAGGCGGGCCAGCCACGCTACGACATGTCGTATTGGTGGGGTGTCGCCGCGCCAGCGCGCACGCCGCCGCCGATCATCGAACGGCTGAACCGCGAGATCGTCCGCGCCTGCGCCCAACCGCGGCTGCGGGAGGCCTTCCTGAAGCAAGCCGCCGTCGCCGTCACCTCAACGCCGGCGGAAATGACGCGCCATCTGGAGCGCGAGGTCGGCGTCTGGCGCGAGGTGATCAAGAGCGCGAAAGTGACCATCCAGTAGCGTCCGGTCCCAGGAAAAAGGAGAGAGCCGTTGAGCCATCAGAACGAGCCACGGCCCGCATTCCGCGCGCCGCCGAAATCGTGCGACGCGCACTTCCATATATTCGGCCCGGCAGACCGCTATCCCTACGGGTCCGGAACGGCGGAGAGCCTTCGTTACGCGCCGCCGCTCGCGCCGCTCTCCGACTATCTCGAACTGGCCGGAATGCTCGGCTTCAAGCGCTTCGTGTTCGTCCAGCCCAGCGCCTATAGCCGCGATAACACATGCATGCTCGATGCCATGCGCGAGATCGGGATCGCGTTCTGTCGTGGCATCGTGGACGTGGACGAGAACGCGCCGGACGCTCTGCTGGCCGAGATGGATAAGCTCGGCGTGTGCGGCGTGCGCATCAATGTCTCGCCGGTAAAGGCTCCTGCACCGGGCTTCTCCGAAACGATGCGACCGCGCATCGAGCGTATCGACGCGCGCTGCGCCGAACTCGGCTGGCATCTCGACTTCCTCGCTCCCGGCTGGCTGACAGAGGAGCCACTTCCGGTCTTTGCCAAGCTGCGCTGCTCGTTCAGCGTCGCGCACATGGGCATGTTCCTCGCCCAGGAAGGGCCAAGCCAGCGCGGCTTCCAAAAGCTGCTCGACGTTCTGCGTCACGGCGACGGGCGCATGTGGGTGAAGTTCACCGGGACCTATCGGATGGCGACCCTTCCGACACTTGCCGACGCGATTCCAATGGCCCGTGCGCTGATCGAAGCGGCGCCTGATCGGCTGATCTGGGGCAGCGACTATCCGCACCTGTCGTTCGCCGACAAGGTGGGCTCCGTGCAGCTGTTCAACCTGCTGGCCGACTGGGCGCCGGACGAATCGATGCGGCGGCGGATCCTGGTCGATAATCCCGCCGCGCTGTTCGGTTTCTGACGCGGCGGGCTCGCCGGTGCCCTGTTTGGAAAAGGGAGAGGTGCTATTCGAGCGATATCTTCAACGACGTAATGATCTTCCGCATCTGCTCGCTTTCGTCGGCAATCATCTTTGCAAGCTGCTCCGGGGTCGTCGGCTCCGCGGGCATGCCGTCCGCCGTCAACCGCTTCTTGATCGCTTCATCGGACATGATCGTCCGCACCGCCGCGTTGATTCCGTCGACGGCCGCGCGCGGCGTTCCGCTCGGCGCCATCAGCGCGTACATGTTGTACAGGACCACATCCTTGTAGCCGGCTTCGGCAAAGGTCGGCACCTCCGGAAGCGCCGGCGATCGCTTTTCCGCCGTGACCGCGACGATCTTGAGCTTGCCTGACCGGTGCAGCGCCAGCGACGTCGTCATGCCGTCGAAATAGACGTGGACTTGACCGCTCACCAGATCGGTGACGGCGGGCGCCGACCCGCGGTAGGGAATGTCCTTCATCGGGATCTTGAGCTGGGTGCGGACCATCTCGCCCACGAGATGCGCCGAACTGCCCCGGCCAGTGGTCGCGTAGTTGATGCCGCCCGGTGTCTTGCGGGCGAACTCGATCAATTCGCTCACCGACTTGACGGGGATCGCATTGGACACGTCGGCCGCCAGCGGATGGCGGGCCAGCAGAGTGATCGGCTGAAAGTCAGAGACCTTGTAGCGCATCGATTTCTGCAGATGCGGGTTGGTCGTCAGCGTCGATGACGTGGCGATCAGCAGCGTGTGACCGTCTGGACTCGACCGCGCCACGCGCCCGGCTCCGATCATGGTCGCGGCGCCACCGACATTTTCGATGACGATCGGCTGCCCGAGCAGTTCGGTCAACCGCGGCGCCATGATTCGCGCCAGCATGTCGGATGTCCCGCCGGCCGGGAAAGGCACCACGATGGTAATCGGGCGCGTCGGAAACGGCTGAGCGACGCCCCGCCCCCCGCTCGCAATTGCCAGAACTCCCGCGCAGACCGCGACCGACAACCAACGATTCATAGCTTCCTCCCCTGAATGACGCGTCATCTGCGCCTGCCAGCGATCTAGCCGGCGGTGCCTTGTTATCGAAGCAGATCAATCCCACAGCGGCGTTACAATACCGTCTGATGCACAACAGCTTTCCAAATTCCGCGACAATCGCAAAGCGGCGTCATCGCCTGTGGCCGGCATAGCATCAGCGACCATCGCCGCCGACTTTTTCGACCACTTCAAAAGTGCTAGCCGAAGATGGCATCCATCCCACGCGCCCGTTCCGGATGCCGAAGACACCGAGGTATGCGAATGACCGACCTAATTCTCTTCGAGCAAAGAGAGCGGATCGCCATACTCACGCTCAACCGTCCGGAGGTCCGCAATATCCTGTCCGGCGAGGGCATGACCGAGGCCATCGTCAATGCCATCGACCGGCTGTCAGCCGCGGCCGATATCCACGTTGCGGTGCTGACCGGCGCGGGTACGGCGTTCTCCGCCGGTGGCGATCTCAAGCGCATGCTTGCGACCGCCACGGCGCGCGATCCGAATACCGCGCGACGCAATTATGTCGAAGGAATTCAGAGAATCCCGCGGGCGTTTGCGCGTTGCGAGGTGCCGATCATCGCAGCTATCAACGGACCGGCGAGCGGCGCTGGCCTCGATCTCGCCTGCATGTGCGACATCCGCATCGCGGCTCAGAGCGCCACGTTTTCCGAGAGCTTCGTGCGGATCGGAATCGTTCCAGGCGATGGCGGAAGCTGGTTTTTACCTCGTGTCGTCGGCCTGCCAAAAGCCCTGGAAATGAGCCTCACGGCCGATACTCTGGACGCCGGGCAAGCCCTGCGCTGCCAACTCGTGACCCGGGTCGTTCCCGACGCCGAGTTGATGCCGACGGCCCTGGCATTTGCGGAGCGCATCGCGCGCCACCCGTCACCCGCCGTGCGAATGACGAAGACTCTGCTCCAGAGAAGCCTCGGCATGACTCTTGACGATACGTTGACGATGACTTCGGCGTTTCAGGCGCTGGCCCATACCACCGCCGAGCACAAGGCTGCCCTCGAGCAAGCGGTCGAGGCTCTCAACGCCTCGAAGCGAAAGCCATAACTTTACGCGCCGGCCGACTCGCGGTCCTTGAAGAGGCCGACGAGGAACTCAACGAACGCCTTGGTCTTCGGCGACAGACGCCGACTGCTGGGATAGACGGCATAAAGCGCTGCATCGAAATCCGTCGGCCTGACCTCATAGTCGGTCAGGATCATCTGCAGGCGGCCACTGGCGACAGCTCGCTGCACCATCCACTCCTGGGCCACGATCACACCCAATCCATTCACGGCCGCCGACATCAGCACAGTGCTGTTCCTGGTTTGGAGACTGCCGGCGACCGGAATTTCGTGTGTTTCCTTTGCCTTCGTGAAGCGCCAGATACTGCCGTAGTGCACCGGATCGTAGATAAGGCAATTGTGCTTCACGAGCTCCTCGGGTTGCTTCGGTTCGCCATGCTTGGCGAAATACGCGGGGCTGCCGCATGCCACCCGCCGGCCGGCACTCAAGCGCCGCGCCACCGTGCTCGTGTCCTGAAGATTGCCGAGCCACACAGCAACGTCGATGCCGTTCTCAACCAGATCGACGCGATCGTCGTTCAGGTCGACATCCAGGCACAATTCCGGGTACCGGCTTAGGAAGCTCGGTAAGGCGGGAACGATGACATCGCTCGCGGCTGACGTGCGAAGCTGGACACGCAATGTGCCCTTGACCGAATCCTGGAATGACGAGACCTGGTTTCGGAGGTTGTCGAGCTGTCTGACAACGTCCCGCGCGTGCTCGTAATAGAGAGCGCCTGCCTCCGTCAGGCTCTGATGACGAGTGGTCCGGTTCAGGAGCCGGACGCCAAGCAACTCCTCCAGAGCGTTGACCTGCCGCGCAATCGAACTGACCGTGATGTTCCGCTGGCGCGCCGCCGCCGAGAAGCTGCCGTGCTCCACCACGCTGACAAAGGCTCGAATGCTCGTCAGCTCATCCATCGCTCAAGACTGGGGTCTCAGATTTTGAAGCGCGGCATAGACTTTGTCATCGACCGTGAGGGTGCCGCGCACCTGTCCCTGTGCACGTCGAAGCAGGCTCGACGCACCGGGAATTCGCACTCGCTCTGCCCCCAGGCCCGGCCGCGACGTACGCACGATGTCTAGGAGTTCTTCCGCTCTCGTCTTGAATTGGTTGATCGGCATCAGCAATTCCGGATTGAACACGAAAAAGAAGAAACCGTAGTCGCTCACGTCCTTGACGATCGTGTTGCCGCCCGCAAGAACTCCGAGCACCTGCACCGCAAGCGAAAGCGCGCCGCCCCGCGGCCCGCCCCAAGGCAGAATGGCTCCGTCGAGGCCGGCCGCGGCATCGTCGGTCGGCTGTCCCTGGACGTCAACCGCCATGCCGGGATCGAGCTTGCGTCCGGTGCGCTTGCGCAGCAGCAGTTCGCCCCAGGTGGCCGCGCTGGTGCCGAGATCGATGACCAGAGGGCCGTCCTTTCCCGGAAAGGCTAACGCAATCGGGTTGGTGCCGAACAGGGCATCGATCCCGCCGTATGGGGCCACGCGCGCCGTGGAACTCGCGGTGTGAAAGGCGACCAGATCCAGGCGGGCCGCGCGTTCGACATAGTAGGCAAGCCGGCCGCTGAACCAGGTGTTTCGGACTCCAACGATGCCGACACCGCTTCCCTTGGCGAGGTCAATGGCCTTGTCGACGCCGATCACCGAGGTGACGTAGCCATTGTTGTCGCCGCCGTCGATCACGGCCGATATGGAATCTTCGCGAACGATCGTGACGGGCCTGGCCGGCGGCTTCTTCTCGAGTGCCTCCACCAGGGCCAAGACCCTGGGCAGACCCGCAAAGGCGTGCCCTGCAATCGCAGCGTCGATCAAATGGTCGGCCACGATACCGGCGTAATCTGGGCGCATCCCGCGCGATGTCAGAATCTCGACAGCGAGCGCCTTCGCGTCCTCGAATTTCAGCTCCATCGATGTTCCTCTGAACGTACCATTCGCGCCAGCCTGTTGCCGGGTGCCAATCACTCAAGTCACAGCGGCCGAATTCAGGACGACGAAACATTAGCGACTGTCGCGACCGCGGACCGGCGCGGGCGCTTCCAGTAGTGATAGAGCACGACGCCGACGATCATGGCCAAAGCCGGAAGATCTACGACGGGATTCGGGAAGACGAGCGCCACCGCTCCGGCAATGAGACAGACTCGCGACACCGCGCTCAGATGGCCGAAACAGTAGCCCGACATGCCGGCTGCGAACGGCAGCGCGGCAAAGAACATGACCCCCCAGGTATAGGCAACGTTCCAGTTGAAGCCATCGAGCATCAGAATGGGCGTGTAAACGAACATGAACGGCATGATGTAGAGAAAGCTCGAGAATCGCATCGCCTGAAAGCCCGTACTGTACGGATTGGCTTGCGCGATACTGGCGCCCGCGAAGGCCGCCATGCAGACTGGAGGGGTGACATTGGACGACTGGCTGAACCAGAACACCGCGAGGTGCGCAGCCAGGAGTGGGACGCCCATTTCCCCCAACGCGGGTGCTGCCAGAACCGCCAAAATTAGATAGTCGGCGGTGACCGTCATTCCCATGCCTAGAATGAAGGTGGCGATCAGGATGATCAAAAGCGCGATCCACACCATGCCGAAGGTGTAGGTCAGAAGCAGGGCTGAGAACTTGAACGCGAGCCCCGTCAGCAGCGCCATACCGACAATGATGCCGACGGGACCCGCCGTCGATCCGACGATGAGCGACTTGTCGCCGCCCTCGGCCAGCGCGTCGAATAACGTGACGAAGAAGCCCTTGATGTCCCAGGCCAGTAGATACCGCACGACCATCAACGCCAGGAAGATCATAATGGCATCGAAGGCCGCTTTCGAGGCGGTCGCACCGCTGAACAGCACGCCGAACAGCACGACGATGGGGATGATGTAGTACCAGCCAGATTTCAGGACCGGCCAGACCCTCTTGCGCTGATCGAGCGGCATGATCTCGACCCCGGTCTTCAAGGCCTCGAAATGCGTCATTGTCAGTACGGCAAAAAAGTAGAGCAGCGCCGGCACGAGAGCGACCAGCATGATCTGCCCGTAGGGCATGCGCAGCATCTCAGCCATCAGGAAAACGCCCGCACCCATGACCGGGGGCATGAACATCCCGCCGGTCGACGCCGCGGCCTCGATGCCGCCCGCGACGTGCGGCCGGTATCCCGTCTTTTTCATCAGAGGAATTGTGAACGTGCCGGTCGCAACCGTATTGGCCGTGGCGCTTCCCGAGATCATCCCGAAGAAGCAACTCGCCATCACCGCGGCCTTGGCGGGACCGCCGCGAAAGCGGCCGAGCAGCGCTAGCGGCAGATCGATGAAGAACACACCGGCGCCGAAGCGCTCGAAGATCGCGCCCATGATCACGAACAGCATGACGAAGGCGATAAAAGACATAGGCGACGAAGCCGAAAATGCCGTTCATCGAGGCGTAGGTGTCTGAAATGACCAGCGAGGCCGAATAGCCCGCGTGGCTGAACAATTCGCCGGGAAAGTACGGGCCCAACATCGCGTAAATCAGCGCCAGCAGGGCAAGCGTCGGCAAGATGAAGCTCATCGCCCGCCGGCAGGCTTCAAGAATCACCACGATCGCAAGCACACCGAAGAAGATGTCGCGCGTCGTGGCTTCGCCGCCCCTCCAGGCCATGTCCTCGTATTCGACGATGAAGTTGGCGAATGCGAGAACCGCGATGACGATCAACCCAAGATCGACAGTGCTTGGACGATGCTGCGGCGACGAGCGCAACGCGGGATATCGCAAAAACACCATCGACGTCACCAGCATGATGAACGTCGCCCGGAGTGTCGAGGTGGTCCACAGATTGCTGACAACCGAAGTGATCAGGAAAACGCTGTAAAAGGCCGCCAGCAGCCGGTAAGTGATGTTCCAGCCGGACGTAAACCGCCGTGCGCCGCGCGAACCTTCGCTCTTTTCAAGCAGGCGAAGGAGTACGCCCAAAGCAGCTGCGCGTGGTTCGGCCATAGAGCCCCCGGCTCTGAGGTTGAATTCATCCGCTGCAGCCGCGCGCGAGACGCGATGCAACGCCTCCCGCGCGATACCGTCGCTATTTCAGAACCGGCTCTGGAATCTGAATGACATGCTCGCGCCAGTACTTTGCGGCGCCCGGATGCACCGGTCCCGGATTGCCCGCGAGCGGCGTCTTCGGATTGAGGCCGTGGCTCTTGAACGCCATCGAAAGGTGGCGAACTCCACCTTCCGAATAGGCGAGCTTAGTGAGCTCGTAGATTACGTCGTCGGGAACCTCCTTGTGGGCGATTAGAAAGCCGTTGCTGCCGAACACGGTCACGTCCTTTGCCTGGCCGGGATAGGTGCCCGCAGCGATCTTGATCGGCTGGTAGAAAGGAAACTTCTTGAAGAACCCGCTCTTCTCCATTTCAGCACTCATGTCGACGAGCTTGATCTTCTTTTGCGCCGCGATTTCTTCGACCGTGCCGGCAGGAATCGTCCCAAGGCGCGTGATTGCGTCGACTCGCCCGTCGACCAGCATGTCGGGATAGTCCTGGTGCGGTAGCATCTGAGCCTTCATCTGCCCCAGGAGACCTGATGTCTCCAGTAGACGGTGCAAGCCGGTCGCGGCGGCAGAACCCGGAGCGCCGATTGCAACGTTCTTGCCCTTGAGGTCCGAAAGTGAGTTGACCTTGGGATCGTCCAGGATGACGAGATGGTTGGCCATCGGCGGGACCACCTGGCCGATCACGCGCCAGTTGCGCATCTGTGCCGTGAACGGCTTCACGCCGTTCCAGCCTTCGAACAGCGCGTCGGGCGTGGCCATGCCGAGCTGAGCCTGGCCGGAATTGACGCGGCGCAGGTTCTCATAGCCGCCCCCCGAGGTGCTCGGGGTAAGCCGCAGCCTGGGAGAGTTGTTGTTGACGTAGTTCGAGAGCGGCGCCCCAATCAGATAGAACGATCCGGTGACTCCACCGGTCGAAAGCTGAAGCATGCGGCTTGCGTCCTGCGCAAAGCTGCTTCCCGGCACCGTCGCGACCGCGACAACGCATCCAAAACCCAACGCGACGAGGCTTTTTCTCGGCTGCATGATGACCTCCCTTTGGTCCGCTGGTGAAGCGGTCGTTGTTGCTTATTTTCCGGCGCGCCCTGAATTGTTCGATTCTCGTCCGTTGTTGATCTGGATCAAATGAAACGATATTTTTTGAATGAAGTCGATCAATATTCTTGGTCATCACGCCTGTGCAGCCGAGGTGTTCGAGTGGATGTTGCGGCTGCGAAGCTGTGCGCCGTTGCCCCGAAGCTTTGGCGGCTTGACTGGCGAAGGACGGCCGCGATCTTTGCGCAGGACGTTACAATGCTGCCCGGATCGCGCTAGTGATCGCGGACCGAGACCTCCGTACATTCGCGCTCGGCACGCATCAGCAAGTCGTTTCATCATCTGGAGCAATTCATGGACTTCGGCATCTTCAACATCATGCAGCAGAGACAACCCTCCAAGACCCCCAAGGAGGTTTATGCCGAGGCCATCGAACAGACCATGGTCGCCGAGCAGCTTGGCTTTGGGCGCTCCTGGTACGCAGAGCATCATTTCTCGAACTACAGCCTGTGCCCATCGCCGCTCATGATGGTCGCGCATATGGCGGCGCGAACCAGCCGCATTCGACTCGGCACCGCGGTCGTCGTCGCGCCGCTCTACACGCCGGGGCGACTGCTGTCCGAGATCGGCATGGTCGACATCCTGAGCGATGGACGACTCGATCTCGGCATCGGCATCGGTTACCAGGGCTATGAATTCGACCGGTTTGGAGTCGACCTGAAGTATGCACGCGAGATCAGCGGCGAGATGCTCGATCTGATCGAGCTTGGCCTGCGGGAACAGGCTTTCGAATACAAGGGCAAGCACCTGCAGCAGCCACGCTCGTCGATCGCCTGCAAACCGCTCCAGAAGCCGATCCCGCCGATCTGGTATGCCGGCGGCGACCCCGATCATCTGCGCCGGCTGGCGCGAAGCGATTATACGCTGTTCGTGTCCGGCGTGCTGGGCGGCATCACACGCATAAAGGCGCTGCGCGGCCAGTTCGAGCAGGCCGCCGTCGCGGAGGGCAAGGACCCCGCCCGGGTCAAATTCGCCGTGTCGCGGCTAGCGTTCGTGAGCAAGAACAAGGCCGACGTGATGCGTTTCGTCGAGAGCGCGTTGTACCAGCAGCGGCTGGCGGTGAGCCTGAAGATGCGGCGCGAGCAGGTCCAGAACGATTATATCGTTCAGGAGACTGCTTACGAAGACGAGCCTTCGATAGAAGCCATCTTGCGCAATCTGCCGGTCGGCGATGTCGAAACCTGCATCGAGAAGATGGTACGCTTGGTGCGCGAGCTCAAACCGGTCCACATCATGATCCAGACCCAGGTCGGCGACGTGGAGCACAAGAAGTCGCTTGCGGCGATGGAGCTCTGGGCCGGGAAAGTGATCCCTGGGATACTGAAAGAGCTGGGCAAGACCACGTCCGCGGCCGCGTAGATGACAGTCCAAGACCCTCAGATCCATCGCGAACCGGTCGCGCCGCTGCCGCCGATTCGCGTGATCGACCTCAGCCGCGTGCTGGCGGGCCCCTATTGCGCGCAATTGCTCGCGGACATGGGTGCCGACGTGATCAAGGTGGAGGCTCCGATCGGCGACGAAAACCGGCAGTGGGGCGCGCGGCACGAGAACGGCACGACCTGCAATTTCTACAGCGTGAACCGCGGCAAGCGCGGCATCACGCTCAATCTGAAGTCGCCGGAAGCCAAGACGATCCTGCACGGCCTGGTGCGAAAAGCCGACGTGCTGATCCACAGTTTCCTGCCTGAAACCGGCGCCAAGCTCGGCGTCGACTATGAATCGCTCAAGGCGGTCAAGCCCGACCTGATCTTCTGCTCGGTCAGCGGTTTCGGCGAAAGCGGCCCTTTGCGCAACAAGCCCGGCTACGATCTCATGATGCAGGCGTTCGCCGGCGTCATGTCGACCACCGGCTTTGCCAACGGACCGCCGATCCGGTCCGGCGTTTCGTTCATCGACATGTCAACCGGCATGATGCTCTACGGCGGAATCCTGACCGCCCTGATCAACCGGATGCGCACCAGCAAGGGAGCCTGGGTGCACGTGTCGCTGCTCGAAACCGCGATCTCGCTGCTCGGATACCACGCGGTTTCCTGGCTGCAGGCGGGCGTGCTGCCGACCAAAGAGGGTTCCGGCATCTGGCATCTGTGTCCCTATCAGGCGTTCCCCTGCAAGGACGGCTATCTGCTCGCCGGCGCCACCAACGACGTGGCCTGGCGGCGCTTCGCCGTGGCGATCGGGCGGACCGATCTCGACCGGGACGAACGCTTCAAGACCAACGACAATCGCCTGAAGCACCGCGACATCCTGGTGGGACTGCTTGAGGAACACTTTCGGACCCAGGACGTGGCCCATTGGCTCGACCGGTTCGATGCCCATGGCGTCGCCGCGTCTCCGCTTCACTCCCTCGATCAGGTGCTCGCGCATCCGCAGGTCGCGGCCAACAACATGATCGTCAACGCCCGCACCAAGGACGGGCGCAACGTCCCCGGTCTCGGCATGCCGTTCAAGATTTCGACCTATTCCGCCACCTCGGAGCGAGCTGCTCCCGATGTCGGAGCGGACACGAACGAGGTGTTGAGCGAGGTTCTGGGATTGAGCGAATCCGAGGTGCAAAAGCTGCGCGATTGCGGAGCGATCTGATGGGATCGGTCGAGATCGAGCAGCGAGACGACGGCTGTCTCACGCTCACATTCAACAATCCTCGTGTCCGGAACGCTCTCAGCCTTGCGATGCTGGTCGAGATCCAGCGGACGCTTGCAGCCGCCGCCCAGGATCCTAAATGCCGTCTCGTGGTTTTTCGCGGCTTCGGCGCGGACTTCTGCGCCGGTCGTGACATCTCGGATGTCGGAGACATTGAAGCGCTTTCGGATGACGACCTTCGACGCGACTTGCAGCCGGTGAAGCAGACCGTATTGGCCATTCATGACTTTCCGAAGCCGGTGATGAGCGCGGTGACCGGCTATGCGCTCGGACTTGGGGCGTCGATCGTCGCACTTTCGGATATCGCGATCGCCGATGCCGGTGCCCGGTTCGGATACCCGGAGGTCAAGATCGGCATCCCACCGTCGTTGACGACGATCTCGCTGCTCGCGACCGTGCCTCCCAAGGCGGCGCTTCCGTTGCTCTTCGGCGCTGCCATGATCAACGCGCGCGAAGCCCAGTCGATCCATTTGATCACCAAGGCCTGCGACCCGGATACCGTCGCCGCGACGACCGAGGACTGGATCGACCGGCTCAGCAAGGCCAGTCCTTCGGCGGTCGCGATGTGCAAGCGGCTCGTTCGGACCAGCGCCGGGCTCGATTTCGCGTCGAAACTCGATCTGGCCGTCGAAACCGCAGTGGCCGGATTCCGCACAGAGGATGCAACCGCAGGGCGCCGCGCCTTTCTCAAGAAGGAACGGCGGTCCTAAGCCGGGATCGGCCCGTGGAGCAGAAGGAAGCAAGGCCATGGGCCAGTTCGATCTCCAGGGTGCCCTGGCAGTTGTGATCGGCGCGAGTCAGGGCATTGGGCAAGGACTCGCCGTTGCATTTGCCAAGGCCGGCGCCGACGTGGTGATCGCCTCCCGCACGCTCGAACGGCTGAAGGAAACTCATCACCTCGCGGCCGCCGCCGGCACCAGGATTATGTCCGAAGCGGTTGATGTCGCGTCTCCAGAGGGTATCCAGCGCTTCGCGGCGACCGTGCTCAATCGGGGCACCGTTCCGACCGTCCTGGTCAACAGCGCTTCGCTCGGCAGCCACAAGAATGTCTTCACCGTGACCCCCGACGACTGGAACACCATGCACGACGTGCATCTGCGCGGCACCTTCTTCTCCTGCCAGGCGTTCGGGCGCGCGATGGAAACGAAGAAGTACGGAAAAATCATCAACCTGAGCTCGATCTGGGCCGCGACCACGTCGCCCAACCGGGCGGTCTACGGCGCCGCCAAGGCCGGCGTCAGCCACCTCACCGCCGCGCTCGGCGTCGAATGGGCGCCGCTCGGGATTCGCGTCAACGCGCTGGCGCCGGCCGCGACCCGCACCCCGACCATTGCGCGGCGCATGAAGGAGCAGCCGCAGTTGGAAGAGACATTGCGCAGAGGCATCCCGCTCGGACGCATCGCCGAGACCGACGACATGATCGGCCCCGCGCTCTTTCTCGCCTGCCCCGCCTCGGACTTCGTCACCGGTCAGACGCTGTTCGTGGACGGCGGCTGGCAATATTCCAAATAGCGCGGCCGAGCCCCTGGGACTGCCGCGACGCACGCTCCTCAGCCGCTGAAATGAATGGAGCGGATGGAAGGGAAACGAACCTCGTCAGCCTGGAAGAATCCAGAGACGTGAGGCAGCCGCCCGAAAGCGCGCAAACCAGCCGGCTACAATCGCGCTTTTCTCGATGCGTATCGCCCGAATGTCACTTCATACCGGTCGGCGAAGAGCGCAAACACCTCGTGGACTTGGGCCGGCCACAGATCCGCGAGCAGCATTCCCAAATCCAATGGAGTACGAAATCCCGGCGTGTTAGACGACCAAGAGCAAGGGAGAGGGCGACATGGCATCGCTGTTCCGGATGACGGCGGGCATTCTAGGGTGGCTCGCACTCGCCCTTCAATACTGGCTCGTCATGACCGGCAACATCGGCCCCGAGCCGATCGAGCGCTCGATCAACTTCTTCAGCTATTTCACGATTCTTACGAATATTCTCGCCGCGCTTGCGTTGACCCTGCCTTGGCTCGCGCCGCAATCGGCACCGGGGCAATTTTTCTCACGGCCATCGGTGAGAACGGCAATTGCGACCTACATCATCATCGTCATGGCAATTACCTACCTTGTGTTGCGTCATCTCTCGAACTTGGAGGGTTGGTACGTCGTTGCCGACCTGATTCTGCACTACATTATGCCGATACTGTTCGTGATCGACTGGTTGTTCCTTGTTCCCAAGGACACGCTGAAGCCGAAAGACGTGATAGTGTGGCTCGCATTTCCGATCCTCTATGTCATTTGGACCATCATCCATGGCGCATTGTCAGGCTTCTATCCCTATCCCTTCTTGAATGTCGGCGAACTCGGCTACGCACGGGTGCTGATGAACATGGTTGTGCTGCTCGCCATATTCCTCATTCTTGGGCTTTTGCTGGTGACCGGGGGCCGATTGATTGACAAGGCTCGCAGGGCCAACGCCGCCTAGCACCGCGGCACAGGGATTATGAGCGCGCCGGCAGAGTAAAGGCGACTTGAACAAGAGTGATTTCGCGTCGTGTCCCGGACGCGAAATCAGATTGTGCGCCGCCCGATTGTCGCATGATAGAGCCAAAGCACCGCGATCGAACCGATCACGGCAACGATCAGGCTGTAGATATTGAAGCCGGTGATTCCGCTTGCACCAAAGAGACTGAACACGAATCCGCCCACGACAGCACCGACAATTCCCAGAACAATGTCGAGCAGCATTCCCTGACCGCTCTTGTTCACGATCTTACTGCCGAGAAAACCTGCAACTAAACCAAGCAGGATCCATCCCAAGAACGACATGACGAGTACTCCTTCCGGAACCATTCGCCGGTGCTAAATACACGTTCGCATAAAGCTCGGCCGAACAGCAACATGTAGATTGAACGGCTTGCATTCACGCTCCGTCGCTGCCGGCCGACTCCTACTTCTGCGTGAGGGCGGCGGCGACTTGCTGCAGACTCGGAATGCTCCCATTCGCGGTCAGCTTGTCGACGATCCCCGGGAGGTTCTTCGCCAACTGCGACAGAAGTTCCTGCTCGTTGATGCCGGCCTGCTGTGCAGCTTGGCTGACGGTTTTCTGACCAAGAGCCGCGCCCAGTTGCCCGGGCTCGATCGGCTTGTTCTGACCCGGCCCGACCCAGGACTTGACGGTGTCGTCATGCCCGGCACTCTGCAGCTTATTGAGGAGACCGCCCAGGCCGCCAAGCAGCCCGCCATCCGGTGAACCGGCGCTACCCGGTGAACCGGCGCTACCGGCCTGAGGTGCGGATGGCTGAGCCGCGGCACCGCTACCGCTCATCATCTTGCCCACAAGGAGCGCGCCAAGAGCGATCATCAAGGGCTTGGCGAGACTGCCGCCAGGGGCAGCCTTGCCGAGAGCTTCGTCTAACAGTCCCATGTGGACCTCCATTTGCAAACAGAACGAAAGTTCCCGTCATCCTGGATTGTGATCGGATCGAACGGGCGCAGACACGCGATCGCTCTTAAGAAAGTGATCGCGGTGAACATGAACAGCTCTCCAAGTCCGGGGCCTTCACCGACCACTCAGGCGCCTGTTGCACACACTGTAGTAGCCGCCACCTTTTTGAATCCATCTGAGGCCACCGTTGCCGTTGCCGACTTTGTTGGCGCGGTACTGGTCGAGGCATGTATGCATGCGCGCCCTGCCGGCCGATTGATTGGCATATTTCGGCGAAACGGCTGTCGGGAACACAGCGTCTCCGGCCCGGGCGAACGCTGCGCGAGCAGCGGCTCGAGCGGTGGGGCGGGGTGCGGTTGCCGTGGTTGCCGCTGGAGCGGAAGTGGCAGCCACGCCGGCGCTGCATTCAGCCTTACGGAAGGCGTTCCATTTCATGCCGCTCAGGGTCCCGGCAGATTGCGCAGCCCTATACTTTGCGCTGCATTCCTTCATGGTCAGGGCGTATGCAGGTGCCGGGTAAGCCCAGGCCATCAGAGCAGTGGTAGCGGCCAAAATTCCATAGGCACGAATTGACATCGTGTCCTCCTTCGCAAACGACCACGGGACCTCTCATAATCGCCAACCGATAACTCAGATCGTATTCATATCGCCGACTCCAGAACCACCCCCTTTCAAAGGAAACTGATCGACAAAGTTCACATCAGATGAAAGAAGCGCGGCCTATTTGAACATTCAAGCGGCAACGGAACCTTATGGTCACCCGACTTATGCTCGACGGACGCAAACCCGATCCTGGTAAGTGGAACCGTATCCAGATTGAGGCCCAGAGCACGCTGCGCGAATCGAGCCCGAGTTTCTTTCTTCAGGAAGTTTCGCATTGCAATTCGAAGAAAGCCCACACCCGCACAACTCCGACCTCAGGCCGCGACGCCGTACGGGTCATGTGTCCAAGACAAAGGCCACCTTTTCGGGTGGCCTTTGCCTTGTCGTCGGGTTGTCAATGGAACAACCATCGGACCTTCGCAGCCTTGCATTAGTCCTCCTGAGAGGACCTGTAGCCGTTGCTGGATGTTGGCCTGTGGTTGATCTGGACGGTCTGGCCAGTGTTGATCGTCCGCGTCGGGAGCATCTGCGTTTCGCGCAAATTCACGGTCTGGGACGTCACCACCGGAACGTCATGAATGCGCGTCACCACATTGGTCCTGACCACCGGCTGCACCCGCGTGACGTTCACAATGCGGTGGATGTTCTTCACATACCGGGTGCGGTTGACGTCTCTGTAACGTGTGACGTTGTTGACCCTCTGCACGGTGTTGTAACGGTAGGACGTGCGCACTTTCGGGCTGGGAATGTTACCGCCCATATTGACCGTCCTCGATGTGCTTACGGCCTGGGCCGGAAGCATGCGTGTCTGGGACCTATGCTGGGTCTCGTTCAGGATTGCGGTCCGGTTATTAACGCGCGTGATCGTGTTCACGCGCGTGACAGGTTGCACGCGCGTGACATTCACAATGCGATTGACGTTCGTCACCCGCTGAGGGCGATTAACGTCCCTATAGCGCGTGACGTTCCGGACTCTCCGCACTGTATTGGTCTTGACCGACGTATTCACTTTCGTGCTGCTGATCGGCCGCTTGCAGTTGTCACCAACGCAGCGTGTTTGAGCCGAGAGCGGCGCGGGAATAATCACGGCGCTTACCAGAGTGGCGGCTGCAACGACACAAAGTCCTCGTAGACTCGTCATTATCGATCTCCATCTTTCTTTCCGCGAAACCCTTTTGGGCGGTTGAGAAGACGCGCAGAAGCCGAAGCCGAAGCGCGCGGAGAGACGTTACGACGGAAGATGTGACCGTCACCTTTGCGGATATCGAAGAGTTATCATCCCTATTTCGTCGTTCTCTGGGCAATTTAACCAAGAAAATGAAGACCCGTTTGCGCCCCATTGAAGCCTCTATTTCGTAGAATTATAATCAAATTGGCTCTGCATCCTGGCATCTTCGCCAATCCCTCAATAACCAAGGGTCATGTGATGCGTAAGGCTTTCCAGGCCGCTGCGACGCTGCTTGTTGTCCTCGGCATTTCGCAGACAAGTTCCGCCGCTCCGCGAGCGATGCAACCCTGTCAAGAGCAAGCCCTCGGCAATCTCGAGCGTTTGTCGCCGCGCGGGTACACGATCTACAAGGCGATGACGGACAAGAAGCAGTTTCTGACATGGCTGACCTGCGATGACATCCAGCTCGGATTGGCGACAAGCGTCCATGAATCCGTTCATGCCCTGACGGAAGAGCGCGATGCCTTTCCGCTTATCAATGGCGGCGAGGTTCGCCGGCCGCATCAGGTCTCCAAGTTCTTTGCGCCGAAAGAGGTCGTCAGGAATTTCGATTCGAACGATTCCTATGTGCAGACTTATCTTCGCCCCGGCGGCGCCTCCTCGGCGAACGATTTTCTCTATATGCTCGATGAATTGAACGCATACAGCCATGATCTGCATTCAGCCGTGAGGCTCGTGTCTCTACGGAGACGCGATCGCGAGATCGATCATCGCGATGGCCTCACAGCCCTCATGGCCTTTGTGGTGAGCTACGTTGACACGGCGCAAAAGAAGCGGCTGGCGGCCTGGCAAGGTCTGCAGAGTCCGGAGCCGAGACGGGCCCTGCAAATCCTGTGGACGCAAGCCGAAACGGCTCTGGAATCGTCTTGCGGAATACCGACTTTCGGTCGAAAGGACCGGGACTATATCGCGTTCATGAGGAACCCGAAGAACAATGCTGCTCTCACCGAGCTGATCGGCCGGGCTCCGAATTTCTCCATTGACTGCCTGTCGCCGACAGTCACTGGATCCACGAAGCCGCGCTAGTCGCCTGCCATCTCTCGCCTCAGACCGAACCGGCCAAAGGGGAAGAAGAAGCGCGGCTCCTGAATCACCTCGGGGGCGCTGCTCGCTATCCTCGTCTTGCGTCTGACATTGGCCACTTGGCGCTGCCTTTTCTTCCTCACAACGCTTGCGCGGCGCTGAGGCTGATAGGCCTTTGACTCTTGGGCCACCTGGCGCTGCCTTTTCTTCCTCACAACGCTTGCGCGGCGCTGAGGCTGATAGGCCTTTGACTCTTGGGTCACCTGGCGCTGCCTTTTCTTCCTCACAACGCTTGCGCGACGCTGAGGTCGATCGGCTTCTCGCCGTTCAACCACTTGGTCCACGCGGACGAACTTGGGCGCTTGAGCCGCATCCGGTGTTCGATCCGCCCGCGCCACCGGCTCTGCCACCTCAACTGGTCCTGTTTCGACCACACGTTCTTCCGGCTCTCGCGTAGCAACACCATCGGTCTCACTGACCTTCGGGCGCGCCGGGACGATCGCCATCATGCTGCCAGGCACCTTAGGGCGTGCCGGTTTGATCGCCGTCATGCTGCCAATCGGGACGCTCTGCTCCTGCGAATTTGCGGGTGGGTTCGATTGTGGTTTGGCATCGGTCAGCCTCGGCCCGATCTTGGTGAGGCAGCGTTGGTCGATATAGGGCCAGACACTTTCCTCGCAGGAGCTGGTCATGTCCGACGGCAGGTCGACGATCCTGATGCCGAGAGAGGGGTCACCCGTTTGTTCTGGTTGCGCCGCTTGCGCTTCCTGGACTTGCGGCGTCGGCGTCTGTGGAATCGCCGCGACGATCTCGCTGGTATTTGCTCTTTTTTCCGTCGGCTCGGGCTGCGGCATGTGGGCGAGAATGACCGCCGTTCCAAGAGTCACACAGAACAAGATCGTCGTGATAGCCAATCCGACGGAG
Organism: Hyphomicrobiales bacterium; assembly: GCA_009377755.1. Taxonomy (GTDB): domain Bacteria; phylum Pseudomonadota; class Alphaproteobacteria; order Rhizobiales; family Xanthobacteraceae; genus WHTM01. The sequence continues at coordinate 34,510 of WHTM01000002.1, forward strand.
CGTTGGCGGATTTGGAACGTGCGCCGGGCATAAGGCAGACGTCCGACAACAGGCGAAGGAGGAGCAACCGCCGCTACAGGCGAAGGAGGAGCAGCCACCGCTACAGGCAATGCCGCACCTGCCGGCACGGCAGGCGCGGGCAATAAAAGCTGTGACGTTGAAGCCGGCAAAACCTGTGACGATGAAGCCGGCGATATCGTCACCGGAGGCGTCGATGGCACAGCCGGACGCGGACGTGGACTTGAGCGCTTTTTCTTCCGGCTCAAGGATACATCTTCCGCCACGCCGAGACTGGGAGCCGGAGTCGCGACCTTCGAAGCGGTTTTTCGTTCTTTTCGAGGGCCGCGTCTCTTCGGCGGGCGTGACGTTGGAGTTGGAGTCTCGCTCAAGGTAAACTTCGTCCGTTGCGGGTTTGTATGCGGTGGACTTATGTCATCGATGCAATCGAAAGTGCGTCAGGATCGCGACAGTGCGTCCAATCTTGCCCGCAGGGCATTGATCGTCGGCTGGGCCAGTTCCGCCGTCTGAGGCGTCGCCAGAATTTTGTCGAAGAGCTGATTCAGCATCGGCATCGAACGCTCGACGAGGGACGAAATCCCCTTCCGGGCATTCGGCGCAAGCTGTGATGCTGCGCTGTTGATGCTGTCGAGCTGGGCTGCCGTCTGCTGGAGCTTGGGCAAGGCGGCCCGGGCCGAGGCAGGATCGGTAATGCCCTGAAGCGCCGACCTGGCGGCGCCGATCGACGAGGTCAGTTCAGCAGTGAGGTTCGTCAGCCTGAGATCGGGCGCGCCAACGCCCACCGTTTCGTTCACTCTGTTTGCCGGCCCCAAGGGGCGCTCGGCGACGTTCTGGTTAGTTCCTTGGCCGAGAAAGTACGAGCCGAGAAAGAGTGCGGCCAGACCTGCGGCCAAATATGGCCAGTATCGCCAGAGGCCCGAAGACGTGCCACGCGCGGCATACGCCATTTGTCCTGCGCTGGCGGCCGCATTGCCCGAAATATCGGAAACGCGGCGTGCCGCTGCCGAAGCCGTCGCGGCACCACTGCGCCAACTGTCTCCCAAGCCGTCAAGCAGACCTGTTCCGCCCAGCAGGCTGGCAAAGCCCGACGGCATCGCGGCGGCGATATGGTCCTTTTGCGAGGTCAGAAGACCTGTAAGACCTTTTGCGTCCAGTCCGGCACTGCGTTGCTGTTGCCCAACCACGCCGGCCACAATTGGACCGAGCAACCCAAGTAGCGATTTGCTCGCACCCGCATCGATACCCGCAAAGCGGCCCACAACGCCGGCGAGTGCGGTCAATGCTCCGCCTCCGAGCAGCGACGACAACAAGCTCGTACCGCTCTCCGCGAGGGCCTTCTCTCCACCACCGCCGATCGCGTTCTTCAATTGATCGAGGATTCCGGCCTGTTGCGCCACAGCATTGGACAACTGTTGCCCGCCCCCGGGTTGCGAGGCCACGCTCGCAAAGCTCGCGAGGATCGCAGGAACGCTGACGCCAACCGCGTGCTGCGCGTCGCCGCGGTCGAGATCGAGCGCCGAAGCCATCTTCGATATCATGTTTGGCGTGATGGATTGCATGATCAGAGAAACGAGATTTGCAGCCATGGTCTAGCCTCCATTGACAAAATCACAATGCAATGGACGCTTGAGGAACTTCACGCCTGACGGCGTGTGTCACCGCACGCACCCGATGCAGGGCGCATCAGACCAATGCCGTCTTTCAACCACGTGAATCAGATCGAGCAACTAAATCAGAGATTTGAATAAGATAGAGTTCAACGAACGAGCTCGCGAGCGGGTAACCCAGCGGCCGAAGCCGGCTGTGTATCCTCACGAGCGACCAGGCTGTAAGTACAAGTTCTTCGTGGGCGGGACCCTTACACGGCGACGGCGTGCGGCGCCACCTCGGCGGTGTAGTCATCCATCAACTGCTTCGTGATCCCGCCGGGATTGAAGTTCCACTGCCCAACCTTGGACACCGCTGTCACCTCGGCAGCAGTGCCGGTGATGAAGCATTCCGAGAAGCTCGGCAATTCCTCCGGCATGATACGCCGCTCGATCACCTCGATGCCGCGGCGCTTGGCAATTTCGATGACCGTGCGCCGCGTGATCCCATCGAGGAAACAATCGGCGATCGGGGTGTGTATCTTGCCGTCTTGGACGAAGAACACGTTCGCGCCGGTGCACTCTGCGATCCGGCCCTGCCAATCGAGCATCAGCGCGTCGGCACAGCCCCTCTTTTCGGCCCGGTGCTTGGAGATGGTGCAGATCATGTAAAGGCCGGCAGCCTTGGCAAAGCACGGCGCCGTCTTCGGATCGGGTCGGCGGTAGTCAGCAAGGTCAAGCCGAATGCCGCGCAACCGCTGCGCCGGATCGAAATAGCTCGGCCACTCCCAGGTGGCGATCGCGAGGTGAATTGTGTTGTTCTGTGCCGAGACGCCGAGCTGCTCCGAACCGCGCCAGGCGATCGGCCGGACATAGGCGTCCTTCAGCCCGTTCCGCTCCAGCACCAACGTTTTGGCGGCATCGATTTCAGCCACCGAGTAGGGGATTTCGAAATCGAGCATGTTGGCCGAACGCTTCAGGCGCTCGGAGTGCTCGGTGGCCTTGAAGATGGTGCCGCCGTAGGCGCGCTCACCCTCGAATACGGCGCTGGCGTAGTGCAAACCATGGGTCAGGATGTGAATCTTAGCCTCCGGCCCCGGCACCAGCTTGCCGTCCAGCCAGATCAGGCCTTGCATTTGGTCGAAGGGCACGACCATGACATTCCCTCCTATGGTGGCCTGGTACCTGCCGGCCTGCCTTGGTTTTTGCGTCACCGACAGAGTCCCGGTATGGTCGCAACCGTCTCAATGAGAACGCGCTGCCGCGTCGAGCGCAATTGCCGCCGAGACGTGATGCTTCCGTCACGACGCGATCTTTGATAACAATCGCATCGAAATATGTCAATATGGCTGACGTAACTGTGTCCGTACTCCCCGACCGGGTTCCCGCCAAGCCCGACCCCTGCGCGGGGTCAGCGGAGCCGGCTTGGGACATCATCGAGCTCTTGTTCTTCGCCTATCGCGACTTCGTTGACGACGCCGACGACGTGCTGGCCCGCTATGGCTTCGGCCGGGCGCATCACCGGGTGCTGCATTTTGTCTGCCGTCATCCCGGCATGAAGGTTGCCGACCTGCTCGACATCCTGAGGATCACCAAGCAGTCGCTTGGCCGCGTACTTAAGCAGCTCATCGACCAGGAATTCGTAGAACAGAAGGCGGGCGCCAACGACCGCCGGCAGCGCCTGCTGTTCGTCACCGCCAAGGGCGAGGCGCTGGCAATGAAGCTTGCCGGTCTGCAAACGGCTCGGATTGAGCGCTCGCTCGAAGAACTCGGAGTAGGCTCGCACGATGCCGCGCGGCGCTTTCTTCTTGCCATGATCAACCCCGAGAGTCGCGATGGCGTGCTGCGGCTCATGGCACGCGCCGATCGGATTCGCGGAGCGCGCACGTGACCACCGGAGAAGTCGTGACCTCGCCCGCGCCGACTGCAGCGATTCCTGCGGACGATGCGGCGCACCTGCTGGTGGTTGATGACGACCGGCGCATCCGCGTGCTGCTGTCGCGGTTCCTGCTGGCCGAGGGGTACCGCGTCACCACCGCCGAATCGGCCGCGGAAGCACGCGCCAAGCTCGGCAGCCTGACCTTCGATCTGCTCATCCTTGATGTGATGATGCCGAGCGAAACTGGGTTCGATCTGGCGCAGTCGATTCGTACAACCTCATCCGTGCCGATCCTGATGCTGACCGCCCGCGACGAGACGGAAAATCGAATCAAGGGACTCGAAATCGGCGCCGACGACTATCTTGCCAAGCCGTTCGAGCCGCGCGAACTGTCGCTGCGCATCGCCAACATCCTCCGGCGGGCACGCGCGGAATCCGCAACGCCGATGGAAACGGTTCGCTTCGGCCAGTTCGTGTTTCATCTCGAACGCGGCGAGCTGCGCGACGGCGACGAGATCGTGCATCTCACCGACCGCGAACGCGAGATGCTGCGGCTGCTTGCCGAGCATCCGGGCGAAACGGTGGCGCGACAGGCACTGACTGGTAACGGCGGCGCCTCCAGCGAGCGCGCCGTCGACGTCCAGATCAACCGCCTGCGCCGCAAGGTCGAGCGCGACCCCGCCAATCCGCTGATCGTGCAGACCGTGCGCGGCGTCGGCTACCGGCTGGTGATCGCCGCATGACCAGCCTCGACTCCGGCTTCGCCACGCTGCGTTCGGCGGCGGGCCGGGCGGGCGATCTGCTGCGGGTCGGCTTCGCACGATTGGCTGCCGGCTGGGACCGGTCGGGCCGCTGGTTCAACAGCGTTATGCCTAAGGGCCTCTACGCCCGCGCGCTGTTGATCATCATCGCGCCGATGGTGATCCTGCAATCGGTCGTCGCCTTCGTGTTCATGGAGCGGCACTGGAGCCTGGTGACGCAGCGGCTCTCGGCCGGCGTGGTGCAGGACGTCGCCGCGCTGATCGACGTCTACAAGGGCTATCCGCAGGATACCGAGCAGGCGCAAATCCGGCGCATCGCCCAGCAGCGTCTCGGCTTGGTGGTCGATTTTCTTCCCGCGACCGAACTGCCGCCGCCCGGTCCGAAGCCGTTCTTCTCGCTGCTCGACCAGGCGCTGTCGGAGGAACTGCGCAAACAGATCGGTCGGCCGTTCTGGATTGACACGGTGGGGCGCTCGGCGCTGGTCGAAATCCGCATTCTCGTGGACGACAAGGTGATCCGCGTGTTCGCCCGGCGCAGCGCCGCCTACGCGTCGAATTCGGAGATTTTCCTATTGTGGATGGTCGGCACTTCGCTGGTGCTGCTTACTGTCGCGATCCTGTTCTTGCGCAATCAGATTCGACCGATCCTGCGGCTTGCCGACGCGGCCGAGAGTTTCGGCAAGGGCCGGGATGAGCCGAACTTTCGGCCGCGCGGCGCGCGCGAGGTTCGCCGCGCAGCGCACGCCTTCGTCGAGATGAAGACCCGCATCGAGCGGGCCATGGAGCAACGTACCGCCATGCTGGCCGGGGTGTCGCACGACCTGCGCACGGTGCTGACGCGGTTCAAGCTCGAGCTTGCGCTGCTCGGCAACAGCCCAGAAGTCGATTTGTTGCGCAAGGATGTCGATGAGATGGCGCGGATGCTGGAGGCCTATCTTGCCTTCGCCCGCGGCGACTCTGGCGAACAGTCTGCGCCGACCGACATGGCGGCCTTCCTCAATGAACTCAGCGCCGACGTCGAGCGCAACGGCCACAGGACTACCGTCGTGTTCCATGGCCAGCCGATCGTGACAGTGCGCCCCGCGGCGTTTCGGCGCTGTCTCGGCAATCTGGTGTCGAACGCCAGCCGGTTTGCCAATGCGATCGCGATCACCGGGCACCGCGATCATCGCTGGCTCACCGTGTCGATCGACGACGACGGTCCCGGAATTCCGCCGGCTCAGCGCGAGGAGGTGTTCAAGCCGTTCCTGCGGCTCGACGACGCGCGCAATCAGGACCAAGGCGGCACCGGCCTCGGCCTTGCCATCGCCCGCGACATTGCTCGCTCGCACGGCGGCGATATCCAGCTCGGCGACAGCCCGTTGGGGGGCTTGCGGGCAACGGTGCGAGTGCCCGTGTAGGCCGGCCAAGCCATGCCATGACGAACAGGGACACCTGCGCGTCGTGGCATGTTGATAATCGGCCGGCCGGTCGTTGCGTGCCTAGGCTGCACCCACAAGAAGGCACATGCATGATATCGGGTGATGACCGCGCGTCGGGCATGGCGGCTCGATTGCGGTCGCGCGCCGGCCCTTGTCGATCTCCAGCGCGATGCTACGCCGTCGCCGGGGCGTCTCGGTCCTCATCGTAACCCGGCCGCCGCCTGCGCCGCAGGCTCGGGCAGCGCGGCGGCACGAGCCGGCAGAGGTCGTCGAGGAAGCCCGCCCAGCGCGCACCGCGGCCGAGCGTGCGGTCGAGCGCAGCCATGGTGCGCGCGAGGCCGGGATCATCGTCCTCGATCCACACCGATAGAACTTGCGCAAACAGAAGCGCCAGGCCTTGCGCGCGCAGCATACCGCGCGGACCGGCGGAATCGATGCCGGCAGCCGCCAGCATCCATTGCTGCGAGCGCACGGCGACACCGTTGAGCGCCAGCGCCAGCGGCGGATTGCGGCGCGCCGAGCGCAGCAGCGAACGCACCGCCGCCTTGTGCGGCGCCAGAATGTCCAGCCGGCGCATCAGCACGTCGAACAAGCGCTCGCGCGGCGACTCTTCGGACATGTCGCCTTCGTCGCCGCCGAGTACCGCCCGGTCGATTGCTTTCGCGTGCGCCGCGTGGATGCGGAGCGTTGAGTCGAATTCATTGCGGACGTCGGCGAGCGTTGCGCCGGCGCGCTCGGCGATCTCGGCGAAGCCGATCGCTTCGAAGGACTTTTCCGCGAGCAGGCCGAGGAATGCAGCGATGATGCGGTCGCGGATGGAGCCGGCAGCGCTGCCGCTCGGCCCGTTGACTGCAGCGGTCGCCCGGCTTGGGCGCGGCTCGCTCTGACGGCGTGTGCCGGATGTCTTGCGGGCCATGACTGCCTCCTGAAATGCGTGACCGACAGTTAATCTAATCCCGCACCGCGTCCGATCCAAGGCGCCGGCCTACCCCGCAAGTTCCCGTGACCGGCGGGTGGCGACGGCGACAGCCGCTTCCATCAGCGCCGCCAATCCCGGCGGCGACATCAGGACTTCGAGCGCCGCCGCCGTGGTTCCGCCGGGCGAGGTCACGTTCTGCCGCAGGACCGCCGGATCGAGATCGGACCGTTGCAACAACTCGCCCGACCCCACGACGGTCTCACGAGCAAGCCGCGCGGCCAGCTCCGGCGGCAGGCCGGCCGCCACGCCCGCCTGGGCCAGCGCTTCTGCCAGCAGGAAGACATAGGCCGGTCCGGAGCCGGATACCGCCGTGACCGCGTCCATCAACGCTTCGTCCTGGACCCATTCCACCGTGCCGACGGCGGCGAGCAGCCGATGCGAGAGGTCACGCTGCGCGGACGATACCTGCGCATTTGCAACCGCGACGGTGATGCCTCGCCCGATGGCGGCCGGAGTGTTCGGCATCGAGCGCACGATCGCGGCGCCTGGCGACAGCAGGCGTTCGAGTGTCCGCAGCGTCTGCCCGGCCATGATCGAGACGACGACCGTGCCGGGACCGGCAAGGCCGGCATAGGCGGGGATAACCTCGGCGGCGACCTGCGGCTTGACTGCGATAACCACGGCCGCGGTGTTGCGTACGCTGTCCGCCGGTGGGTTGAGCCTGACGCCGCGCGCTGCCAGGGCGGCGATCTCGGCGGACGGCTGCGGCTCGAACACGACGGCTTTCGCGGGCTCGAAGCCCAGCCCGAGCCAGCCCTGCAGCATCGCGCCGCCCATCTTGCCGGCGCCGACGAGGACCAGGGGGCCGGAGAGGTTGGTGAGGCCGCGCGCTTGATCACCAGAAGACATATCCATCCAGCCTCCGGTCATGCCCCGCGAAACCGGGTGATAGTAGCCGCACCGGCCGAGTCACTCCGGCCGCGCGGGTTACTGGATGCCCTGCATTCGCGGGGCATGACAAGGGAGAATATGATGTGGGCGGAGTTAAGCCTCGCCAGAGGTCTCGAACATCGCGGCGTCGAGCGCATCGCGTGCAGTCTTGCCGGCCCACACCACGAATTGCAGCGCCGGAAAATAGCGCTCGCAGGCATCCACCGCGGTTCCGAGCACCGACTCGCATTGGCCGCCCGATGGCTCGACCCCTCCGGCCAGCACCAGCGCGTGTCGGAACATAACCAGACCATCTTGCGGCCACAGGTCGAAATGCCCGACCCACAGCTGCTCATTGATCAGCGACATCAACTGCTGCACCTCGGCGCGGCGCCGCTCCGGCACCTTGAGCTCGAAGGCGCAGGCGAGATGCAGCGCCTCGATGTCGCCCATCCAGGTGAAGGAGACCTGATAGTCAGACCACCGCCCGGCGACCAAAATGATGATCTCATCGTCGCCGGCGCGCTCGAACGACCAGTCATGGACGGCCGCCATGCCTTCGACGACATCGAGCGGATTGATCCGAGGCTGCTCGGAAAAGTCGATCAGGGACATGCAGTCTCCACCCTGCCGCGGGAAGTGGGAGCGCACCCAGGCATACTGCGCACTTCACGCAACGTTGCTGCAGACAGGCAGAAACAATTTGACGCAGGCGCTACTGACGGAGGCTGGTTGCCGAGACGGACCGAATCACTCACGCATTGACTATAATTAGCCCGAATCGGGTTCGCAAAAGGCTCCCTGAACCGGGGCCTGTGATCGTGGATTCGCCGCTGCAGCGCAACGCGGCCCGGCCGGGCGTCCACAAGCCAATCTGCGACAGTTTGACTCGGTGCACAGCTTTGTGCGGCCAACGGATGATCGCGAAAGACGGCGGCCGGTCTTCGGACTTGTGTCGCATAAGCAAGGGGCCAGAGCCGGGAGCTGCTTCAAACCGATGCGGCCTCTGCCCGAGGCCGTTCAATCGAACAGGCTTGACACTGACTCTTCCACCGCCGTGCGCCGAATTGCCTCGCCGATCAGGTTGGCGATCGGTAGCACGCGGACGTTCGCTGCCGCGTGGACCTCGCGCGTCGGCTGAATCGAATCGGTGATGACCAATTCACGCAATCGCGATCCCGTCACACGGGCGACGGCGCCGCCGGACAGCACGCCGTGCGTAATGTAGGCATAGACGGCCTTCGCCCCCTGATCGAGCAGCGCATCGGCGGCGTTCACCAGGGTGCCGCCGGAATCGACGATGTCGTCGACCAGGATGCAGGTGTGCCCCTCGACTTCGCCGATCACGTTCATCACTTCGGATTCGCCGGCCTTCTCGCGCCGCTTGTCGATGATCGCCAGCGGCGCATTGATACGCTTGGCGAGCCCGCGCGCGCGCACCACGCCGCCGACGTCGGGCGAGACCACCATCACGGTCTCGAGTTCGAAGCGATCGCGAATGTCCCGCACCATCACCGGCGAGGCGAACAGGTTGTCGGTCGGGATGTCGAAGAAGCCCTGGATCTGCCCGGCGTGAAGATCGAGAGTCATCACCCGGTCGGCGCCGGCCCGGGTGATCAGATTCGCGACGAGCTTGGCTGAGATCGGCGTGCGTGGCCCCGGCTTACGGTCCTGCCGGGCGTAGCCGAAGTACGGGATCACGGCGGTGATCCGCCGCGCCGAGGAGCGGCGCAGCGCGTCGATGATGATCAGCAGCTCCATCACGTGATCGTTCGCCGGATACGAGGTCGACTGGATCACGAACACGTCGGCGCCGCGCACGTTCTCCTGGATCTCGACGAAGATTTCCATGTCGGCGAAACGGCGCACCACCGCCTTGGTCAGCGGAGTCTGCAGGTAGGCGCCGATCTCCGACGAGAGCTGCGGATTGGAGTTGCCGGACACGAGCTTGATCGCCCCATTGTTGGCCGCCATTGCGATCTCCTCGCCGTACCCAAAAATACCCGTGTCAGCCTCGACAGCGCTCCGCACGAGAACATCGGTTCTGCCGGCGGAGCCGTGAGACTCGTGTCCCGAATCCGAAGTTCGCTTGATTTCGCGACACCCTCTTAGCGAACTTCGGATTCGAAGGACACTAGCAACTCTATGATTCCAGTGTGGTTATGGTTCAGAAGTTCTCTTATGGGCTCGCGGCGGGAATAGAGAGAACTTCTGAACCACCACACGAGGGGCACTCCAGACCGGCAGGGCGCGTACCCTGGCGCCTGCGACTATCCCCATCAACGCGCACGGCGGCCCGAAGCGACAGCGGATGGAGTGACGGTGGCGACCCGGATTTCCCCGGCAGGGGCCACGGCCGGAGGCTCGGGTGGTTCCGGCGGAGTCGTCTCCGGAGCACCGGGGAGGCTGCCGTACGGCGCCGCGACGAATGCGGCGAGTTGCCTCATCCCGACCTCGGCAATACGCCCCAGCACCCGGTCGTCAGCCGCCACCCAGGCGTCCCGCGCGCCGCGGCCCGCAGGTTCCTCCCCGGCGATACGCACCGCCCGTCGCAGGTCGGAATCATAGACGTCCCAGACCCAGGCAATCGAGGCACTTCGGCGATCGGCTTTGACCGCCAGGTAGCCGCGGACGCGATAACGGGCGGGTGTTTCGCGCGAGACCACCGCGACCTGGCGCGCCCTCGCTTCGGCGTCAAGGCGTGCCACCAGCCGGTCGAACACCGGCCGCGGCGGTCCATCAATCGATTCGAACGCAAGCGTCGCCCCGCGTGACGGGTGCGTGGCCTCAGTCACGCAGCCGGCGAGCAGCGGCGCCAGAACCAAGACAACGAAAGCGACCACCGACCGGTCGTATGCACGTCGCCGCGCCCCGGCGCGGCCGCTCCTGTCATGCACCATCGACTCCCGCCGCCGGATGCCCGTGGTCGGGGTCTCCGCAGCCGCGCCGATCGGGCGCAGCCGTCCTCCAGCTGAAGGTTCGATAGCGGCATTCCGGCGCCGCGTCCAGCTAGGTAACGGTGCGGCAGCTAGCCGGTGCCCGCAGCCGCTCAATCCATCAGCGTGATCGCGTTGACGTGGCGCCCGTAGTCAGGCTCGCCGCGGTGGGTGCAGCGGCGAAAGCTATAGAACTCGCCGGGCTCCGCGTATGTGCAGCGACCAAGACTCTCGACGGTGCCGACCGACGCCCGGCGCAGCCGAGCGACGATATAGCCGGGCAGGTCGAAATAGGCGTGCCCCGCGCGCTCGGCCGAGGCGAAGAAGCGCGCATTGGCCGGATCGTCGGCGACAAATTGCGCCACGAGCTCAGGGCCAACTTCGTAGTTCGCCTGACTGATGGTCGGCCCGAGCGTAGCGACCATGCGTTGGCGGTCGGCACCAAGCGGTTCCATCGCCGCAATGGCGGCTTCCAGCACGCCCGCCAAGGCACCGCGCCAACCGGCATGGGCGGCCCCGATCACCCGCGCCTGTGCATCAGCGAACAGCACCGGCCCGCAATCCGCAGTCGAGATGCCGATCGCCAGCGCTGACAGCGTTGTCACGATGGCATCGGCGCGCGGCCGCTGTTCGTGGCTCCAGGGCCGATCTGCTACCACCACCGTCGGAGAGTGCACCTGGTAGGCGGTCAACAGATGCGCCGGCGCCACCCCCAATGCCGCCGCCATGCGGGCGCGGTTCTCGGCAACGTGATGCGGGGCGTCGTCCGAGCCGACGCCGCCGTTGAGGCTTGCATAGACGCCTCCGGAGACGCCGCCCGCCCGCGTGAAGAACGCGTGACGAATGCCACCGAGAGCAGACAAGGAGGCGGACGTCAGGGGCGGTACCGGCATGTCAATTGCCCGCCTTCATGACTCGAAGCCGGGAAGGACGCCGAGCTTCGGATGCGCGAATGCGATAGCCTTGAACAGCCGTCCCATCCCGCCGGCGCCTTGGTCAAGCAGCCGCCTCAGCGCGCCGTCGATCGCGTCCGCCTGTTCCGGCGCGGCTTTGGGCTTGAGCGCCGCCGCGCGCCGCTCGATCCCGAGACGCAGCAGCAGGTCGCGCTGCGGCACCGGTCCGTGCACGCTGGCGCCGATGCTTTCTGCCGCCGTTGCGAGGGCTTGGAAGTCCACGTGCGCGGTGAGATCGACCAGGCCCGGCGTCTCCAGCGGATCGCCGTAGGCGTGGCGCGCGACTGCCTGCAGCGTATCTCCGCATTCGCTTTCGGTATGCCCATAGTCGACCACCAGTGCGGCTCCGCCGTCGTGCACAATGCGGCGGGCGATTTCGAACACGGCCTGGTGGCCGCGCCATTCATAAACGGCATCGTCCGGAGCATCGCGCACGGCGCGCGAAAGCGTCCCGGCGAAGTGCGGAATCGGCGCCGGTGCGGTGACGAAGATCAAGCTGCCGTCGGCATCGATTCCGATCGCCCGTTCATGCCAGCCGTCCGCCTGCTTGACCGCCTGGTGCGCCGGCAGCGCATCGAAAAATTCATTAGCCACGACAATCAACGGTCCATCGGGCACGTCCTCGATGCGCTGATGCCACAGCAGCGGAACGTCGAGGCCGTTGAGTGTCTGCCGCTGCCGGCGCTCGAGGGCCGGACTGATCTCGACCAGATGCGCAACGATCGCGCCGCGGAATCCGGGTACAACCTGCGCGGCGCGCAGCATGTCGAGCATCATCGTGCCGCGTCCGGGGCCGAGTTCGACCAGCCGCAGGTTATCGGGCGATCCCATCTGCCGCCATACCGAAGCAGCCCACAGGCCGATCAACTCGCCGAACATCTGACTGATCTCCGGCGCCGTGATGAAGTCGCCGTCGCGGCCGAACGGATCGCGCGTCGTGTAGTAGCCGTGCCGCGGATGGGTGAGGCAGAGGCCCATGTATTCGGCGACCGGCATCGGGCCGGCGACGGCAATGAGGCGCCGGATTTCAGCATCGAGCGGCGCGGGGGCATCCACGGCTCAGGTCCGCATTTGCGACGGACGCCGGAGGGCCACGACGATGAACCCGATCCCGGCGAGGATGAGCGGTATGCACAGCAGCATTCCCATGGTCAGCCCGCCCCAGAGAAAACCGAGCTGCGGATCGGGCTGCCGGAACAGCTCGCAGACCGAGCGCGCGATCCCGTAGCCCACTGCGAAGGTGCCGATGATCAAGCCTGGACGGCGCAGAGCGCCCTTGCGCACCAGGATGGCGAGAATGGCCAGGAGGACAAGGCCTTCCAACGTCGCTTCATAGAGCTGGCTGGGGTGGCGCGGCAACGGCCCGCCGGTTGGAAACACCATGCCCCAGGGGACATCCGTCGTCCGCCCCCACAGTTCGCCATTGATGAAATTGGCGACGCGTCCGAGGAACAATCCGATCGGCCCGACCGCACAGGTGACGTCGCCGAGGGAAAGGATGGAGATCCCGCGGTGCCAGCCGAACAGCATGACCGCGGCGACGCAGCCGAGGAATCCGCCATGGAACGACATGCCGCCGGACCAGATCTGCAGGATTTCCCATGGGTGCGTAGAGAAGTAGGGCAGATTGTAGAACAGCACGTAGCCGGCGCGCCCGCCGATGATGATGCCGAGCGTCACCCAGAGGACGAAGTCGTCGAAATCGGCGACCGTCATCGGTGCCTTGCCGCCCCAAAGCTTCTCGTTGCGGATGATTGTGCGGGCATAGAACCAGCCCAGCAGAATACCGATGATATAGGAGAGCGCGTACCAGCGGATCGCGAACGGTCCGATCGAGACCAGGATCGGATCGATGACGGGAAACGGCAGCGCGAAGAGCGGCATCGAGCGGTGATTCCGGACGGCGGTTCCGCCTCATGCGGGTGGGGCGTGGCCAAGTCAAGCACGCCCCGCATTCCGGCCTTGCGGCGGAACGAACCGATTGCCATTCTCATATCATGCGTTGCATGGCCGTGGGTTCGCCCGCGCGCGAGGACATTGGCTCAGGAGACGACCGGTGACCCAGACCAGAGGCCGCTTCTTCGACGAAATGGGCCGGCTGATGAATGACGCCGCCGGTGTCGCCCAGGGCGTTCGCCGGGAGTTCGACACCCTGTTCCGCACCCAGGCTGAACGCATCCTGCGCGACCTTGAGGTGGTCACTCGCGAGGAGTTCGAGGCTGTGAAGGAGATGGCGCGGCTTGCGCGGGAGGAAAATGAGGCGCTCAAGGCCCGCATCGAGGCGCTGGAACAGGTCGCCTCGCGCGGCGAGCGGCCGCCGGCCGCCGGCCAGGCCGGCCCGGGCGCCACCTGACTGTTCCAACCGCTTGAAATACCAACGTTCTTGTAATTCGTGCAGTTCCGGCTATAAGCCTGCGCCATTGCGGTCCCGACACCCCTGGAGGCATGCCGCAATTGCAACGGCGGCGTGAGCCGCCTTTTTCCATTCCCGATGTGACAAGGATCTGACCATGGCTACCGTCAGCGAACTCAAGGCGACGGCGCGCCCGCGGGCCGGCAAGGGGGCCGCCCGGGCCGAGCGTCGCGAGGGCCGCGTGCCCGGCGTCATCTACGGCGACAACAAATCCCCGCTTCCCATCTCTGTCGACCTGATCGAATTGCGCACCCGCATCTATGCCGGCCGCTTCCTGACCACCATCTACGACGTTGAGGTGGAGGGTACCAAGCATCGCGTGATCCCGCGCGACTATCAGCTCGATGCAGTGAAGGACTTCCCCATCCACGTGGATTTTCTGCGGCTCGGGGAAGGCGCGCAAGTCCGCGTCAGCATTCCGATCCACGTCGTCAATGCCGATCAGGCGCCGGGCGTGAAGCGTGGCGGCACCGTCAATATGGTACAACACACCATCGAGGTGCGCTGTCCACCCGAAGCCATCCCCTCAGCGATCGATGTCGACATCAGCGGACTGGAGATCAACTACTCCAAGCATCTGAACGACATCACGCTGCCGGCCGGGGTAACCGTCGTGGGACGGCAGGACATCACGCTGGTCACCATCGTGCCGCCGTCCGGCTACGCCGAAGAGATGAAGGCTGCGGCGGAGGCAGCCGTAGCCGCAGCGGCAGCTGCCGCCACCGCGGCGGCTGCGCCCGGCGCAGCACCGGGGGCTGCTCCCGGCGCAGCGCCAGCCGCGGCGCCCGCGGTGGCGGCGCCCGGCGGGGAAAAGAAGTAGCGGTCTGCGTGTCCATTTCGACGGCCAGGCATCACGCCGGGCCGAGGTCAATCCGTCTCGCCATCGCGCATCTGCGGCAGGATCGGAGCCATGCTGCTGTTCGTCGGGCTCGGCAATCCGGGAGCGCGTCACGCCGGTAATCGGCACAATATCGGCGCTATGGCGCTTGACGCGATTGCCCGCCGCCACGACATCGGCCCGGCACGCAAGCGCTTTCACGGCGCTGCCGCGGAGGGGTCGATTGGCTCGGAGCGCGTGCTGCTGCTGATGCCCAACACCTATATGAACGACTCCGGCCGGTCGGTCGCCGAGGCCGCGCATTTCTACAAGCTCGGCCTGCCGGAGATCGTGGTTCTGCACGATGAGCTCGACCTGCCGCCGCTGAAGTTGCGGGTGAAGGTCGGCGGCGGCGTGGCCGGGCACAATGGCCTGCGGTCTGTGACCGCCCACATCGGCAACGACTACAAGCGCGTGCGCATCGGCATCGGCCACCCCGGCATCAGGGAGGTGGTGCAGCACTACGTGCTGCAGGACTTCGCCAAGAGCGAACGCGAGGGTTTCGCGACGCTGTGCGACGTCATCGCCGACAATGCCGAGCTGCTTGCCAAGGGCCAGGACGGCTCGTTCCAGAACAAAGTGCACCTGGCGATGGAATCGAAAGGGTTCGTGGAGGCCAAGGCGGCAAAGCCGTCGGCGGATGTCCCGAACAGATAGCCCGATAAAGCCACACCACGAATTCATCCCTGAACGAGCGAGGCCATGGGTTTCAAATGCGGCATCGTCGGCTTGCCGAACGTCGGCAAGTCGACGCTCTTCAATGCCCTGACGCAGACGGCGGCGGCGCAGGCAGCGAACTATCCGTTCTGCACCATCGAGCCGAACGTCGGCGAGGTCGCGGTGCCGGACCCGCGGTTGGAACAATTGGCCAAGCTCGCCAAGTCGGCCGAGATCGTGCCGACGCGACTCTCCTTCGTCGACATCGCTGGCTTGGTGCGCGGCGCCTCGCGCGGCGAAGGGCTCGGCAACCAGTTCCTGGCCAATATCCGTGAGGTCGATGCGATCGTGCACGTGGTGCGATGCTTCGAGGACTCCGACGTCACCCATGTCGAAGGGCGCATCGTTCCCCTCGCGGACATCGAGACGATCGAGACCGAGCTGATGCTGGCCGACCTCGACAGCCTGGAGCGGCGCATCGATCCGCTGGAGAAGCGGCTGCGGGGGGGCGACAAGGAGGCGAAGGAAACCTTCGACCTCGTCAACCGGACGCTGGCGCTGCTGCGTGACGGCAAGCCTGCGCGCCAGCTAGCGCGCAAGGCCGAGGAGGAGAAGGCGTTCCGCATGCTCGGCCTGCTGACGGCCAAGCCGGTGCTCTATGTCTGCAATGTCGACGAAGCCTCGGCCGCGACCGGCAACGCATTTTCCCGCAAGGTCCACGAGCGTGCCGAAGCAGAGAACGCCGGCAGCGTCGTGATCTCCGCGAAGATCGAATCGGAGATCGTCGCGCTGGTGCCGGCCGAACGCCGCGAGTATCTGGACGCCATCGGCCTCGCCGAACCCGGGCTCGATCGGCTGATCCGTGCCGGCTACGCGTTGCTCGATCTTGTCACCTTCTTCACCGCCGGCCCGAAGGAGGCGCGGGCCTGGACGGTCACGCGCGGCACGCGCGCGCCGCAGGCCGCCGCCGTGATTCATACCGATTTCGAGCGTGGGTTCATCCGCGCCGAGACGATCGGTTACGACGACTACATCGCGCTCGGCGGCGAGGCCGGCGCGCGCGATGCCGGCAAACTGCGGCTTGAAGGCAAGGACTATGTCGTTGCCGATGGCGACGTCCTGCACTTCCGATTTGCGACGTGAGCAATATCAGGACGTGAGCAATATCAGATTGCCATGCCCGCGAATGCGGGGCATCAGGTAACCTGAACGATCTTGGGTAATCTGATGCGCCTGCCGCTACCGGACCACCCGCCCGCGCGGGTGATGACACCGAGAAATGTATAGCTGATGTCCAAGCTTTACTGGGAAGACTTCGCCAAGGATGAAGTCTCCGAACATGGTCCGCGTACCGTCAGCCGTAACGAGATCGTTGCCTTCGCGATGGAGTTCGATCCGCAGCCGATCCATCTCGACGACGGGGCCGCTCGTGCGTCGATGCTCGGTGGACTGTCGGCCTCCGGCTGGCACATGTGTGCCTTGGCGATGCGGATGATGGCCGACGGCTTCCTGCTCAATTCCAGTTCGATGGGTGCTCCGGGCGTCGACGAAGTGCGTTGGATCGCCCCGCTGCGCCCGGACGACAGCATCACGCTGCGCGCAACAGTGCTCAATACGCGCCTGTCGCGCAGCCGCCCGGAAATGGGCTTCGTCACTTTCCGCTTCGACCTGGTCAACCAGAACGGTGCGGCGGTGATGACGATGACCTCCAGCCTAATGCTGGGCCGGCGCCAGACCGGAAACACGGCATGAACCGGCGAGGCCCGCGGTGATCTATTTCTACGAGGACATCGTCATCGGCGAGCCGATCGTGTTCGGCTCGCATACCTTCACGGCCGAGGAGATCAAGGCCTTTGCGCGACGCTTCGACCCGCAGCCGTTCCACCTAGACGAGGCGGCGGCGCAGCGCTCGCACTTCGGTAAACTCTGCGCCTCCGGCTGGCACACCATGGCCGTGTGGATGCGCATGATGGTCGACTACCGCCAGCGCAAAGCCGCCGAGATTGCCGCCGGCGGTGAGCCGGTGCCGACGCTCGGGCCTTCTCCAGGCTTTCGCGATCTGCGCTGGCTGAAGCCGGTCTATGTGGGCGACACCATCACCTATTCCAGCACGGTCATCGACAAGCGGCTGTCCAACAGCCGCGCGGGCTGGGGACTGATCTCGGTCCAAACCGTCGGTCTCAACCAAGGTGGCGAAACCGTGGTATCGGTTGTCAGCACGGCGTTCGCGGAGCGCCGGCCTGCCTGAGCACGGTTATGGTGCCTGCCGCCGATACGCCTTGCGACAGACCGGCTGCGGTGAACCGCGGCCAGCGCCTGCTTCCCCGCCTGGCCGCGGTCCCGCTCTATTCCGCCGCCGCGTCATGGCCGGTTGCCGTCCAGCGGTCGGCAGCCTGGTCATCGGCCGATTTCGCATCCACCCAACTGCCGTGGCCGGCGCGCTCGACCTGCTTCCAGAACGGAGCGCGCGTCTTCAGGTAGTCCATCAGAAATTCGGCGGCGGCGAATGCGTCCTGCCGGTGCGACGAGGCGGTGATCACCAGCACGATCTCTTCGCCCGGCGCGATGCGGCCGTAACGGTGAATCACTGTGACGCCAAGCAGCGCCCAGCGCCGCTCGGCTTCCTCGATATGCCGGGCGATCTCGGCCTCGGCCATGTCCGGATAATGCTCCAGCGTCAGCGCAGTGATCGGCGCGCCGTCCTCCGATCCGCGGCAGATGCCGGTGAAGGTGACGATCGCGCCGATGTCCGTGCGCCCGCGCGTCAGCGCCGCAACCTCGGCGACGGCATCGAGCGGCTCGTGCTGCAGCCGCACGGCCATGCGTCAGCCTCCCGTCATCGGCGGAAAGAAGGCGATCTCGCGTGCACTGCCGATCGCAGTGTCCGCACGCACATGCAGGCGGTCGATCGCAGCGCGGATCACCTTCGGATTGTCGAAGGCGTATGAATATTCCTCGCCGCGCCCGGCGAGCCAGCGCATGAGATCTGCGACGGTCACGACGCCGGCCGGCGGATCGAGTTCCTCGTCCGCCTTGCCGATCCGCTCCCGCACCCAGGCGAAGTAGAGAATCTTCACGCTCACTCCTCGATGACGTGGCGCAGCCCCGCGCGCAGGTAGTCCCAGCCGGTATAGAGGGTGACGATCGCGGAGAGCCACAGCAGCGTCAGCCCGATTTCGATCGTCACCGGGACGATCGCATCGGCGGCTTCACCGGCGATCAGGAAGCCGATTGCCACGAGTTGGCCAGTGGTTTTCCACTTGGCGAGCCGCGTGACCGGAATGCTGACCCGCAGTTCGGCCAGATATTCGCGTAGCCCGGAGACGAGGATTTCGCGGCACAGGATCACGACCGCGGCGAGCAACGACCAGCCGCGGATGGTGTCCTCCGCCGCGAGCATCAATAGGGTTGACGCAACCAACAGCTTGTCGGCGATCGGGTCCAGCATTTTGCCAAGCATGGACTGCTGGCCCCAGGCGCGGGCGAAATAGCCATCGAGGAAGTCGGTGATGCCGGCGGCGATGAAGATCGCAAGCGCCAGCCAGCGCAGCCACAACCCGCCGTGCAGGATGGTCGACGAGTACATGCAGGCGACCACCACCGGAACGGCGGCGATCCGCGCATAGGTCAGCAGGTTGGGCAGGGCAAGCGGACGGGCCGACAAGCGCCTGGTCGTGGCGGCATCCATGGCGCAACAATACTCCGCTGATTGAACCCTCAACAGACCGAATTATGACGCATCGCGGAATTTGGCCGTCCATGCGAACCGACCGCCACGACGGCTGCGCGGCGGACGCCTTGGCGGCCGGCTACCGGATCGGCGGCCTCGGTAATCGTGCC
Source organism: Hyphomicrobiales bacterium (assembly GCA_009377755.1). Classification (GTDB taxonomy): domain Bacteria; phylum Pseudomonadota; class Alphaproteobacteria; order Rhizobiales; family Xanthobacteraceae; genus WHTM01. Next base: position 53,700 of record WHTM01000002.1, read on the forward strand.
TCGCCCCGTTCCATCACGAACGTTTGGTCCAGGGTGTACCACTCGCCCTCGACGTCAGCCAACGGCGGCTTCTCGCTGCCATTGTGCCTTATATAGTTGCCGATCAACGCCTTGGTCACCCCGAACTGGACGTCGGTCTCGAGCACCGGGTCATCATTCACATAAATCTGCGATATCAGGGTCTTGAAACCCGGCCTATAGAACAGGAAGTGCAGATGGGCTGGCCGGTAGTGGTGGCGGTTGGTGGCGCGTACCAGATCGCCCACCGGCCCATCGATCGGGATCGGGTAACCGGCCGGCTTGATGCTGCGGAAGCTAAAGTGTCCGTTCGCGTCGGTGGTGAACTTGCCGCGCAGGTTCATGTCGGCCTGTTTCGGATCCTGCTGCTCGTAGAATCCTTCCGTCGAGGAATGCCAGACGTCGCACTCGGCATCGGCGATCGGTTTGCCGTCGGTGTCCTTGAGGTGAACGTCGACGAAGATGGCCGGACCGGGCGTCGGTGAGCGGATGATCGAGCCGCCGCTCTCCGTGCGTGGCGAGTTCATCCGCCAGAACGGACCGAGCAAATTGGCCGTCGTCTCGGTCTGTCCGTTGTTGCCGTTGTTGAGCAGGCAGACCAGGGCGGACAGGCCGAGCGAGCCGGCCATCAGCACCGCCTCGTTGTGGGTATCGGTGGTTTTCCGACCGAGCCCGACGACGAAACCGACCGCCTGCTCGAATTCCTTCTCGGTCAGCCGTACATCGCGGGCGAAGCCGTGCAGGTGCTTGACCAGAGCGGTAAGGATCTCGCGCACCCGCGGGCTAGGCGTCTGACTGAAGGCTTCAAGGACCTTCGTGGTCACGTCCTCTTGTCGTTTGATGATCATTCCAAAGCTCCGGAGCCCATCTGTTTTCATCGCCTGTTTAACGCAGAAATCGGTGTGTCCAAAGGGACATCAAGGGATGCAGAAATGCACCAGATGCCGGTTGTCACTGCCCTGAGTCGTGGAAAAAATCATAGATCTTGCGGGCCGTCTCGACGCTGATGCCGGGTACATGGGCGAGGTCGGTGAGCGAGGCCCGTTCGATCGCCTTCAGCGTCCCGAAATGGTGCAGGAGCGCTCGTTTGCGCGTCGGGCCGATGCCGGGAATTTCCTGGAGGCCCGCTTCGCGGATGCTACGGTGGCGCCGCTGGCGGTGCGACCCGACCGCGAAGCGGTGCGCCTCGTCCCGCAGCCGTTGGACGAAATAGAGCAGCGGATCGCGCGGCGGCAGCTTGAACGGCGCGCGCCCCGGCAGGAAGAAGGTTTCCCGTCCGGCGTCGCGGTCCGGCCCTTTCGCGATTGCAGCCATGGGCACGTCGGCGATCCCTAACTCGTCCAGCGTGGCGCGTGCCGCCTGCAATTGCCCCTGGCCGCCGTCGATCAGGATCAGGTCGGGCCAGGGGGAGGCGGTGTCGTCGTCCCCATCCACTTGCGCACTTTCCCTCTCTCCTTGGGGGAGAGGGTGGCTGAGCGGCTGGAAGGCCGCGAGGCCGCACGAGGGGTATTGGTCCTTGGCCTTGGACCCCTCACCCGGTTCCTCGCTGCGCTCGGAACCACCCTGTCCCTCAAGGGGAGAGGGTATACCCCCGCGGGGAGAGGTTAGGCGCGGCGCCTCCGCCAGCAGCCGCTTGAAGCGGCGTTGCAGCACCTCGCGCATCATCCCGTAGTCGTCGCCGGGCGCAAGCTCGGCGGAACGGATATTGAACTTCCGGTACTGGTTCTTGCGGAAGCCTTCCGGGCCGGCGACGACCATCGCGCCGACCGCGCTCGATCCCTGAGTGTGGCTGTTGTCGTAGACCTCGATGCGGCGCGGCACCCGCGGCAGGCCGAACGCCCCTGCCAGCGCTTGCAACAGCCTCTGCTGCGCAGAGGTCTCGGCGAGCTTGCGGCCGAGTGCCTCGCGCGCATTGGCAAGCGCATGCTCGACCAGGTCCTTCTTCTCGCCGCGGCGCGGCACGACGACCTCGATCTTGTGGCCGCTCTTGGTGCTCAGGGCTTCGGCGAGCAGCACGCGGTCGTCGAAATCGCGCGAGATCAAGATCAGGCGCGGCGGCGGCTTGTCATCATAGAACTGCGCCAGGAACGCCTCGAGCACATTGCCTTCGGCGAGCGAGCGGTCAGCCTTGGGGAAATAGGCCCGGTTGCCCCAATTCTGGCCGGTGCGGAAGAAGAACACCTCGACACAGTTGAATCCGCCCTGCTGATGCACGGCGAATACGTCGGCTTCCTCGATGCCACGCGGATTGATGCCCTGCTGCGACTGGATCGCCGAGAGCGCCGCCAGCCGGTCGCGATAGACCGCGGCGCGCTCGAAATCCATCGCTGCCGATGCCTTCTCCATCTCGGCCGCAAGCTCCTCTTTCACCAACCGGCTGCGACCCGAGAGGAAGGCGGTCCCCTCGCGCACGAGCTCGCCATAGTCGCTGAACGAAATCTCGGCGGTGCAGGGGCCGGAGCAGCGTTTGATCTGGTGCAGCAGGCACGGGCGCGTGCGGCTTTCAAAGAAGGAGTCGGAACAGGAGCGCAACAGGAACGCGCGCTGCAGCGCCGTTATTGTGCGGTTCACCGCGCCTGCCGATGCGAACGGACCGAAATAGCGGCCCTCGCGCGCGCGAGCCCCGCGATGCTTAAGAATTTGCGGCGCCCAATGGTCTGCGGTGATCAGGATGTAGGGGAACGACTTGTCGTCGCGCAGCAGGACGTTGAACCGCGGCCGCAGCCGCTTGATCAGGTTCGCTTCCAGCAGCAGCGCTTCGGTCTCGGTCTCGGTCGACACGAATTCGACGTTGGTGGCCGCCGCGATCATCCGCTCGATGCGGGTGTCGTGCCCGGCCGGACGCACGTAGGCGAGCACGCGTTTACGGATGTTTTTCGCCTTGCCGACGTACAGCACATCGCCGTTGGCATCGATCATCCGGTAGACGCCGGGTGTGGGCGGCGCAAGCTTGGCGAGGCGGACAAGCACCGTGCGCCCGACCGAGCCGGAGGCTTCGGCCTGAAGCTCGATGGCACTTGCGTCGTCAAGCTCGGGGAGACTGGCCTCGTCATCCTCCCTTTCGGCGAGATCGGCGGACTCGTCTTCCTCCGGCCGGTTGGGTTCCGCCAGCTTGGCTTTGTGGGGATCGTGCATGGGCCAAAGTTAATGCCTTGGCCGCCCAACGGCTATACGCCGCAGCGCCGCCGCCGAGCCGCGCCGCCGAAATAACCAAAATTTTATCAAATGAATGGACAGATAGGATGATGACCTTTCTGTGGAACGAAAGCAGGGCAGGGGCATTCGCGGTGAGCACATCCGAATGACCTGGTCGGTTGAATCGACCGCGGGGCAAACGCAGCTTCTGGGAGCCGACAAATGGTTGACCGCGCCAGTTTGGAAATTCTCGGCTTCATCCTCGGCGCCGTGACAGCGGTGGTGTTCGCCGTCGGCGTGATTGTCGTGCGCAGCCACGTCGATACCCAGCTCGTCGTCGAACACCGCGTGCCGGTGGTTCCGGCATCGTTGTCGGCACAGCGCTCACCGGGAACGTAACGCGCTCAAGGCGCGGCGTGGCGACTACGCATGGTGGTAACCGGCGATCCGGCGATGCGTGCGGCCGCCGCGTTGCAGGCCGCTTCGGCGGGTCGCACCTAACGCTGCGGGATCACCCGGCTTCGGGAAGCTGATCTGCCGGCTGCTCCCACCGTCCCAGACTCTCGGCAATGATTTTTACCGAGGACATTGCCGACTGGCTGAGTTCGGCATAGCCGGCGATCTCGCGCTGGACGCGTTCGCCTTCACGGCGCAGCTTCTCGCGCATGGACTCCAACTGCCCGATAACGAGATCGATCTCGTCGAGCGACGCGCCGGCGACGCGCTGGATCACTACGCTGATGCCCTCGGAGCCATCGGAACCGCCGTCCTGCGGCTTGCGCCAATAGGTTACATTCTTGCGGACGACATCCTGCAGTTCGCCTTCGAACTCAGCCACTTTCTCCGAAATATCGCCAAGCCGTTCTGGTCTGATCACGGTCATATTCTACTCCTCAGGCACAGGGATACTGCCTTGACGCATCGCCAGGCCGGACCAATTGCCGCACGCGACTGTGACGGTGCGAGGGCGAGATTGCGGCGGGCTTCTTGCGCTTCGGGGAACGCCGGCCCCAATTCGTCGACAATCTTGTTTGGCGGCGGCAACGATCGGCGGGCTGCGCCGTTCCCTGAGCAGGGGGCACCTCGAATGAATGAATGAGAATCATTGATGCCTCACCCCCTTCGCAGTGTAACGATCGCGGTCGCGATTCTCGGCAGCGCTGGCCTCGCCGCGGGCGACAAGATGCCCGGGGCTGCCGGCAGCGCCCAATTGACTGGTCAGTCCGTCGGCGCAATGCCGCAAAGCGGCGCAACGCAGGCGCAGCTCAGGCTGACGTCTTTGCAGAAGCAGACGATCGCGAAGGAGCTGTCCGGCGAGATGGTGGCGCCCGCGAGCATGCAGGCCGCGATCGGCGCCAAGGTTCCCGAATCGGTCGCCTTGCGTCCGGTGCCCATGATAGTGGCCAACGAAATACCGTCGGTGAAGCCGTACAGCTACGCCAAGCTGCAGAACGACGACATCGTGCTGGTGGATCCGAAGAACCGGATGGTGGCGGCGGTGATCCAGGCTGACGCCTCGACCATGGGGCGCGGCTCCGGCACCTCGGGCGGATCGATGGATAAGAAATAAGCGCTGGCGGAGCGCGGTCATGAACAAATGAGGTCCGCGGCGGCTGCGGCCGCCGCAGATGTTGTGGGCGAGGGGAGCGGCCCCGCGCGTCACCAGAGCCGACGGTACTTCGCGACGATGCTCGTGTTTAATGGGCCTTCCGGCGACTCGCTGACCGATCCGACGACGCTCGCGCCCGCGAACAGCGTCTGCTCGGCGCTGAGTGTGTGTAGCCACCGCTCGCCGACCGTTGACATCGTACGGCCTGCGGCAACCGCCGTTTGCGTTGGCAGGATCGTGAGCGTGGCCAAGTGCTCGGTGGTGTAGACGCGGCTACCGCCCCACGGACTCGCCGGCAGCGGCGCACCGGCGCTGTGGGCGAATGTTTCGGTTGCCGCATATCCGCCTTTCAGCGTCAGCGACAATTGCCGGCCGAACGCCACCGATTTGCTGGCGCTGACGCCGACCTTGCCCAGTTCCTGGGTGGAGTCGAGGCGCGCATCGATCGCAGCCTTGTCCGAGCCCAGGGGAGTGTCGAGGGCCGGCGTCGATACCAACGCCCACGCGGCGCCGGCCGACGGGTCGGACGCCGTACCGGGAAGCAGCGCGGCGGGGTTGACCGGGCCGGGCACATCCCGTGGCGGTGCTGCCAGGTTGAAATCGGCACCGACCTGGCTGTCCCACCCAAGCGGCAGCGCCCGCTTCACGGTCACGTCGGCGGCGCCATCGGCTTTTTCCGTGCGGTTCCAACTGGTCGCCGGAGCAGATTTCGGCGTCGGCATAGTCCAGCGCGGCCGCGTTCCGGGCGGCTGGACGGAATCGGACGCGGGCTCCGTCCCGGGATGCCAGTCGATGGCACCCCAGTCCGCCGGCTCGGGCATGTCCGCGAACGATTCCGCCTGCGCAGCGGTATTGGGGTGAGGCTCGATCGCTTCGAAGGCGACCGCCTTGCACGTTGCAATGACGGCGAGCGCGGCGCCGGCCACTGCAAGCATCGTCGACAAACGAGTTACTGTCGTCATGGATGTGGCGTCGATCGTAGAGCGGCCTGCGCGGCACCGTACGATGCTCGCTTCCCCGCTCCGATATGCGACGGCGGCGTGGCGAATCTTTGGCGCTTCGCCTGCATGATCCGCAACGGCAAGCGCGATGGTTAATGCCTCAGGCGCGCGCCACGTGGGCGGCAAACAGCGCCAGCGTCCGCTCCAGCGCGAGCGCCGCGCTCGGCGCGTCATGGGTCGACGGCCGCGCCGTGCAGTCGAAGCCGTGCGCGGCGGCATAGACGTGCACCGGCACCTCCGGATGCGCCGTGCGGAACTTCTCCACGTGCTCCATCGGGATGATGTGGTCACGCTCGGCGAAGTGCATGATCACCGGGCAGCGCGGGCGCTCGTCGAGCTGCTTGCCGATGTCGGAGGCGTAGTAGCAGGCGGCGGCATCGACCGCGAGGTGCGCGGCCGCGAGCCAGGCCGCCGAGCCGCCGACGCAATAGCCGACGGCGCCGACGCGCCCCTGCACCCGCAGGGAGGTGACCGCGGCCGCGATGTCGCGCAGCGCGTCCGCATAGACGAGCTTGCGGCGCAGCGCCAGCGCCTGCTGGGCCGAGTCCGGATCGTAGCCGAACGCGGCGTTCTTCTGCTGCCGGTCGTAGAGCGCCGGCGCGATCGCCGCATAGCCGTGCGCGGCGAAGGCGTCGCACACCGAGCGGATGTGCGCATTGACGCCGAACGCCTCCTGCAGCACGACGACGCCGCCCTTCGGCTCCGGCGGATCGGCGCGATACGCGGCAAGGCCGTGGCCGTCGCTCGCGGCGAGCTTGATGACCTTGCCCAAGATCTGCCTTGCCTACGCGGCGGCGCCCTGCGCCGCCGTCAATTCTTCTTGCCGAACGGGTTCTGGCCGGGCTGCCCCGATGCCTGCGCGAACGGCGAGGGTGCCGCTCCGCCCTTCTTCTTCTTGTTCTTCTCCGCCTTCGGCTTCTTTTTTTCCTTGTTGGGCCGCATCTGACCTTTCGCCATGTCACTCTCCCTGCGGGATAGACGGTTCCGCGGAGACAGGCTTTCGCCAAATCCGGCAAATCGTCAAGAGCCGACGCGCGTCTTCGAATGTCAAACAGCCCGCGAAGCCAACGCTCCGCCGCCCGTGTTGTTTGTGTCGGCGCCGGGTACGCCGTCTTTCCTTTTCTCCCTCACGCACGGTGAGGGGAGCGGAGCGGAGCGCTGGGAGGCGCGCCAACAGCCACGCTTGCGAGGCGCGGCGAGCGCGTCTTGCGCCGCAGACAAGTTTACGCAGTCTGCGCAAACGTCCACGAGACGCGCTCGCCTTTCGGCGCTCCACTGTGGCGATTTCTGTCCCCGGGACCGTGCTTCCGGGGCCGGAGGGGGAGACTCGCTCTGCCCTGATCCCGGCAGATTTCCCCACCGTTCATTCAGCCCGCGTCCAGCCATTGAAGGCAGGCCCCCGTAGTGGGGCCGGACGGTGACCCGAGGCCTCCGAGGCTCTGAACCTGCCGCCGACATAGCCGGGAGGGGCGGGCCCGTAGTGGGGTCGGACGGTGACCCGAGGCCTCCGAGTGCCCGGCTGACGAGGCCGGACCCACCGATCTCGGGTTTACCCGAGATCGGCACTTGAGGATGCGCAAGTCGGGGCAAGCCCGACTTGCGTGGCGCCGCACCCCGCTCCATCAACTGGCGTCACCGGTTGACGCCCCTCGGTGAGCGAGGCGCGGCGGATATGGATTAATTTCCTAGGCATGTCAAGGATTATTTTCCAGTATTGAGAACATATCACGAACACTGTAGGGTGGGCCTTATGCGCTCCGGCCCTGACAACGGCGCCTATGACGAATCAGGCCCTTGTCCCTGCCGAGATCGCCGAGCGCTTCGAGGTGCACGAATGGCGCAATGGCTTGGCGATTTTGGCGGCGGCGCATCCGGACAAATGGCGCGATATTCTCGACGTGCTTCGCGGGTTTACCTTGCTACGCAGCGACATCCTGAAACCGGGGGGCTCGAAGGGGCTGATCGCGAAAAAACTCGACTCCCATTTCACAAAGCTTGGCTGGGTCGAGAAGCAGTTCAAGACGCGCATTGTCGTGGACAAGTCGGAGTTCATCACGCCAACCCACAAGGTCGACTGCTACAAAAACCGGGTGGCGCTCGAGGTCGAGTGGAACAACAAAGACCCGTTCTACGACCGCGACCTGAACAACTTTCGCCTGTTGTTCGAGCTGCGTGCCATCGACGCCGGGGTCATCATCACGCGGTGCACGGAATTGCAGCAAATTTTCAAACAGGTCGGTCGAGGCAAGAGCTTTGGTAACTCGACGACCCACATGGCGAAGCTACGCCCGCGGCTTGACGGCGAGGATGCCCCGTTGTTGTTTTCGGCATTCGTGGGACAGCCTATGTCGAAGACTAACGGGCAGTCGGCACAGAGTTTCCGCAAACCGGAGCCGTCATCACCGGGCCGGACCGAAGGGCCGAGTCCCGGTGATCCACGTCTTGTTACAAGGGCCAAAGACGTGGATGGCCGGGACAAGCCCGGCCATGACGCCGGTGAGAATGTCTTGCGCTTCGCCAAGGGCCGCCGCTTTGCCACCATCCTCGCCGATCCGCCATGGCAGTTCACCAACCGGACCGGCAAGATGGCGCCGGAGCACAAGCGGCTGTCGCGTTACGGCACGATGACGCTCGATGTGATCAAGGCGCTGCCGGTCGGCGAGATCGCTGCGACCCCCTCGCATCTTTATCTGTGGTGCCCGAACGCCATGCTGCCGGACGGGATCGCGGTGATGCAGGCATGGGGCTTCACCTACAAGAGCAACATCGTCTGGCACAAGGTACGCAAGGACGGCGGCTCCGACGGGCGCGGTGTTGGGTTCTACTTCCGCAACGTCACCGAACTGATCCTGTTCGGCGTGCGCGGCAAGAACGCGCGCACGCTCGCACCCGGACGACGACAGGTGAACCTGTTGGCGACGCGCAAGCGCGAGCACTCGCGCAAGCCCGATGAGCAATACGCGATCATTGAAGCGTGCAGCGCGGGGCCCTACCTGGAATTGTTCGCGAGGGGGGCCAGACGCGGTTGGACGTCTTGGGGAAATCAAGCTGACGAAAATTATGCGCTGACTTGGAAGACTTATGCCTACAATTCTTTAATGGCAGCGGAGTGAAACCCATGAGACCTCGGCCACCGTACATGGAAAACCCGGACAAATACGCGATTGCAAATGAAGTTCTTTCGTCCGCGATCAAGGTACTGCAAACCGCAGGATTTTATGAGGAGGAAGTTTTGGAGCTGTTTGCGGAGGTTTTAAAGAAGCCACCACGCACGCCGCTCTACCTCGAAAAGCTACAGAGTTGAGACCCAAAGCGGATCGGCTGCCTGCCGGCATTCTCGCCCCCCCTCCCGGCGCTTCGCGCCGGCCTCCCCCGCAAGGGGTGAGGCAACCACGCTGACGCGCGGTGCACTTCGCGCGGGAGTGCCGTCGCCGACGTGATGCGCCTCGTTTGCTGAATCCACTGAACCCGCATTGCGCTCCGCCCCATCCTCGCTACGCTGGGGCACAACCCGCCCGCCTCCTCCCCCGAAAGGTTCCCCCATGCCCGCACCCACCTCCGCTGCCGTTTCCGACCTCGCCCCCACCGGCAAGCTCCGCGTCGCCATCAATCTCGGCAATTCGGTGCTGGCGCAGAAGGACCCGGCGACCGGGGAGCCGCGCGGCGTCACGGCGGAGCTTGCCGCCGAGCTCGGCAAGCGGCTCGGCGTGCCGGTCGCGCTGCATCCGTTCGATGCCGCGGGCAAGGTGTTCGAGGCGGTCAAGGCCGGCGGCATCGACATTCTGTTCCTGGCGGTCGAGCCGGTGCGCGCCGCCGAGATCGCGTTCACCGCGCCCTACGTGATCATCGAGGGCGTCTACATGGTGCCCAAGGACTCCAAGCTGACCAAGGTCGAGGAGGTGGACCGCGAGGGCGTGCGCATCGCCGTCAACAGGGGCTCGGCCTACGATCTGTTTCTCACCCGCACCATCAAGCACGCTACGCTGGTGCGCGGCGAGGACGGCGTCGCGCTGTTCAAGGCCGACAAGCTGGAAGCGGCCGCCGGCGTGAAGCAGCCGATCGTCGCCTATGCCAAGACCGATCCCGCGGTGCGGGTGCTGGACGGGCGCTTCATGGAAATCAAACAGGCGATGGGCACGCCGCAGGGGCGGTCCACCGGCGCCGAATATCTGCGCGGCTTCGTCGAGGAGATGAAGGCCGCGGGCTTCGTCGCCGACGCGCTCAGGCGCAGCGACCAGCCGGACGCGACGGTCGCGCCGGCGGAGCCGTAATCAGCGCCCGCGCCGCTTCTTGAAGCCGCCGCGCATGCCGGGACGGCCGAGGGTGGAGCGCGGGCCACTTGCTCCCACCTCCCCCTGGAGGGGGGAGCCGGGAGGGGGTGAATCGCGCAGCGATCCTTTCACCCCACCCCGCCCGCCTTCGCCCTGACGGGCTCCGGCGCGCGACCCTCCCCCTCCAGGGGAGGGTGAAGGAAGGCGCTTCGCCGTCGGATCATCCATCACCGCCATCTCGGTTGCGCGCAACCGCTTGAGCTCGTCGCGTAGCCGCGCGGCCTCCTCGAAGTTCAGGTCGGCGGCGGCCTCGCGCATGCGCGTCTCGAGGTCGGCGATCACCGCCTCGAAATTATGCCCGATGCTGGCGGTGTCGTCCTCCCCGATGCCGGTGATGCCGCCCGCCGTGGACACCAGCACGTGGTCGCGCTCGTAGACGCTTTGCAGAATGTCGTGGATCGAGCGCTTGATGCTCTCCGGCGTGATGCCGTTGTCGGTGTTGTAGGCGACCTGCTTCTCGCGCCGCCGCCCGGTCTCTTCCATGGCGCGCTGCATCGAGCCGGTGATGGAGTCGGCGTACAGCACCACCTTGCCGTCGACATTGCGCGCGGCGCGGCCGATGGTCTGAATCAGGCTCGTCTCGCTGCGCAGGAAGCCTTCCTTGTCGGCGTCGAGGATCGCCACCAGCGCGCATTCTGGAATGTCGAGGCCCTCGCGCAGCAGGTTGATGCCGACCAGCACGTCGAAGGCGCCAAGCCGCAGGTCGCGGATGATTTCGATGCGCTCGATGGTGTCGATGTCGGAGTGCATGTAGCGCACGCGGATGCCTTGCTCGTGCAGGTATTCGGTCAGGTCCTCGGCCATGCGCTTGGTGAGCACGGTGCACAGCGTACGGTAGCCCTTCGCGGCGGTCTGGCGGATTTCGCCGATCACGTCGTCGACCTGGGTGCGCGCCGGGCGAATTTCGACAGGGGGATCGATCAGCCCGGTCGGGCGGATCACCTGTTCGACGAACACGCCGCCGGAGTCCTCCAGCTCCCATGAGCCGGGCGTCGCCGAGACGCAGGTGGTCTGCGGCCGCATCGCGTCCCATTCCTCGAACCGCAGCGGCCGGTTGTCCATGCAGGAGGGGAGGCGGAAGCCGTATTCGGCCAGCGTCGCCTTGCGGCGGAAGTCGCCACGATACATGCCGCCGAGCTGCGGCACGGTCACGTGGCTCTCGTCGACGAACACCAGCGCGTTGTCGGGCACGTATTCGAACAGCGTCGGCGGCGGCTCGCCCGGCTTGCGGCCGGTGAGGTAGCGCGAATAGTTCTCGATGCCGGCGCAGGAGCCGGTCGCCTCCATCATCTCCAGGTCGAAGCGGGTGCGCTGCTCCAGCCGCTGCGCCTCCAAAAGGCGGCCGGCGACGTTGAGTTCGTCGAGGCGGCCGCGCAGCTCCTGCTTGATGGCGGACATCGCCTGGATCAGCGTCGGGCGCGGCGTGACGTAGTGCGAGTTGGCGTAGATTTTCACGAATTCCAGGTCGTCGGTCTTCCGCCCGGTGAGCGGATCGAACTCCTCGATCTTCTCGGTCTCGTCGCCGAACAGGTGCACCCGCCAGGCGCGGTCCTCGTAGTGCGCCGGGAAGATGTCGACGGTGTCCCCGCGCACCCGGAACGTGCCGCGGGAGAAGTCGCCGGCGGTGCGCTTGTATTGCAGCGCCACCAGGTCGGCGAGCAACTGCCGCTGGTCGAGCCGCTGCCCGGCCTTGAGCGTGAAGGTCATCGCCGAATAGGTCTCGACCGAGCCGATACCGTAGATGCACGACACCGAGGCGACAATGATCACGTCGTCGCGCTCCAACAGTGCGCGCGTCGCCGAGTGGCGCATGCGGTCGATCTGCTCGTTGATCGAGGATTCCTTCTCGATATAGGTGTCGGTGCGCGGGACGTAGGCCTCGGGCTGGTAGTAGTCGTAGTAGGAGACGAAATACTCCACCGCGTTGTCCGGGAAGAACGACTTGAACTCGCCGTAGAGCTGCGCGGCGAGCGTCTTGTTGGGCGCCAGGATCAGCGCCGGGCGCTGCGTCGCCTCGATCACCTTGGCCATGGTGAAGGTCTTGCCGGAGCCGGTGACGCCGAGCAGCACCTGGGTGCGCTCGGTGCGGTTCACGCCCTCGACCAGTTCCTTGATGGCGAGTGGCTGGTCGCCCTTTGGCTCGAACTCGGACTTGATGACCAGGCGGACCCCGCCTTCCGACTTTTCCGGGCGTGCCGGCCGGTGCGGCACCCACACCTTTCCCGCCTCCGCCTGCTCGGCGAATTCCTTGCGGCCTTCGCGCAGGAGCCGGTCGAGCGCATTCGCCGTGGCGGTGACACCCGACGGCGGCGCGACATCGTCATCGCCGTCGCCGTCGCCCGGTATGCGATAGCCGAGTGCTTCGGCGAGCTTGGTGTTCACCGCGGGAAGCGATGCCAGCTCCCTGCCCACGTATCCCGACTGCGGTGCCTCGCCGAAGCCTTTGGGCGTCGACTTGCGCGCCTTGTGGGCGTTGGAGAAGTCCGCGCGTCTGTCCCGCGAATTGTCCGGCGGTTGCTGCAACCCGGTGCCCGAGCCAAGCCCGGCGGTGCCCTTGGCGATGCCGGGATTGAGCAGTTCCGCCAGGGCCGGTGCGATCGGCGCCAGCCGCTCCCGCGCGGCCTTGGCGCGCGTCGGCTTCGCCGGGTCCTTCTTCGAATGCTTCGCCGGGTGGCGCTTGGGCTTGTCGGGGGATTTCGGCATCGGGGCGAATATGGGACGTTGCATGCGGCGAGAAAAGGACGTTCTTCGGGCGCCTCGGCTGTACTCCCAAAGGAATTGCGCTAAGGATTCATCATGACCGCGCCCGTCTCCATCCGCATGGCCGGCTACGGTCCGCCGGCCACCTCATTCAGCCGCGGGCTGGAGCTGATCGGCGACCGGCTCGCCGCCGAGTTCGGCGACCAGGTGGACATCAAGTACGTCTGGAACATCATGGATTTCGGCTATCGCGCCGAGGAGATCGTGTGGCTGGTCGAGCACGGCGTGCTGACGCTCGGCTACCAGTCGTCGAGCTACCTCACCGACCGCGTCCCGGAACTCGGCATCGTCGACCTGCCGTTCTTCTTCCAATCCAAAGAGCAGGCGCGCGCCGCCATGGACGGCGCGCTCGGGCAGCGGCTGGCGCAGGCGATCGAGGATCGCATCCCGTATCGCGTGCTCGACTGGTTCGAGAACGGCATGCGCCACATCTCCAACCGCCTGCGGCCGCTACACGTGCCGTCCGATCTCGCGGGAATGAAAATCCGCGTGCTGCCGAGCGAGATCCAGGCCAAGACCTTTGCGCTGCTCGGCGCCACGCCGGTAAAATGCGACCTCACCGAAGCGATCGCTTGGATCAAGGCCGGCACATTGGACGCGCAGGAGAACCCGCTGGCGAACACGGTCACCTACGGGGTGCACAAGTTCCACCGCTTCCACACGCTCACCAACCACTTCTACATCTCGCGGCCGATCTTCGTGCATCGGGCGTCTTTCGAGTCGTGGCCGCCGGCGTTGCAGCGGGCGATGCAGGAGGCTGTGCACGCCGCCGTCGCGTTCCAGCGTGCGGAGACGGTGAAGGAGCACGAGGAATCACTGGCGGCGATCAAGACGGAAGGCTGCGAGATCGCCGCGTTGCCGCGCGAAGGGCACGATGCCTTCGTCAAGGCGGTGCAGCCGCTCCATGACGAGGCGCGCAAGGCCTACGGGCCGGAGCTGTTTGGGCTGGTGCCGAAGGGGTGAACCCTCTCCGCTGTCATCCCGGCCAAGCAACGCGAAGCGTTGCGCGAGCCGGGACCCATTCGCATCACAGGGGTATATGGGTCCCGGCTCTCGTTCGCTTCGCTCACTCGGCCGGGATGACGGCGGTGAGGGTGGCAGCTAAAACCCCTCCACCACCTTGTTCATATGCTCCACCGCCGGCGGCTCGGCGAAGCAATGGCCGACCAGCTTGCGCCATTCCTGATAGTCGGCGGAACCGCGGAAATCGACCGTGTGGTTTTCCAGTGCGTCCCAGCGGATCAACAAGCGATAACGACTCGGCAACTCGATCGAGCGTTGCAACTCCATGGCCATGCATCCCTTGGCGCGCTGGAAGATCGGGACCCCCTTGGCGACGCCCGCCTCGAAATCCTGCTCCATTCCGGGCTTCACGTCGATCTGTGCGACTTCGAGCACCATGGCTTGTGCCTCCACGTGTTCCGCGTCTGAATGATGTAACGATGCCTTATGTCCCGCGTGCGACGATCGCCTCGACCTTCGGCCGCGCCTCGTTGCCGGTCGGTGTCATCAACTCGATATATTTCGGATCGATATAGGCGGCGATGCCGGCGAAGCCCTTGCGTGCCTTGCAGCGCGCGAGCCAATCGCCGACCGCGGCGCGCTTGCCCTTCTCCCACAGCCACGACTGCATCAGCTGTTCCAGGCGGATGACATAGGGCAGCACCGCGGTGTCGGCGAGACTGAACTGGTCGCCGGCAAGCCACGGTGTCTTGTCGAGCTGGCGCGCCATGTCGTCCAGCACCTGCACGTGGTGCATGACGGCTTCGGCGGCGCCGGGTGCGTCGAGCCCGAGCCGGTTGCGCTCGATGCGCGCCTCCCGGTCGGCGGGCCCCAGCGCGGCGAGCTGCTTTGACTGCTCCTGATGCCGGAACGCGATCGCAAACGTGACCATGGCGCAAGCCTTGTGCAGGCCGGTGTCCGGAATCATCGTCCACTTTCGCATCTTTGCGCGCTTGATCGGATTGTCGGGGCGCAGCGCCGGCCCGGGACCGACGTCGTCGAGATACTCGCAGATGACGGTGGACTCGATGATCGGCTCGCCGTTGTCGATCAGCGTCGGCACCACGCCTTTCGGATTGAGCTTCAGATACTCGGGCGTGTGCGACTCGCCGGCACGCAGATTGAGATGGTGCTCGAGCGGCTTCAGGTCCTTTTCGGCAAGCACGACCCGGACCTTCTGGGCGCAGACTGACATGTTGTTGTGGTAGAGTTCCATTCATCCCCCCTCGTTCCGCTGCGGCGTCGCGCAACTATGATCCGCTTGCCGCGGTGTGGGAAGGGGCGAGCGTTCACCGTGTGGTTGCGGCCAGTGCCCCACTTCCGAAGTTCGTGAAATCGCAGCAACCTCTGGCACGAACTTCGGAAGCAAAGGGGCACTAGTGTCGCGATTCGGAAGTTCGCTTGATTTTGCAGCGGGCTCCGGAGCGAACTTCCGAATCCAAGCGACACTAGCAACTTTATGATTCTAGTGTGGTTTTGGATTTGAAGTTTCTGCTAAGAGCCCGCCGAAAAAATGGCAGGAACTTCAAATCCACCACACTGGCAAGTCTATGAGTCTAGTGCCGTTTTCTCGATTTGAAGTTCCTGAACGAGCTTGCGGCAACTGCTGTAGGAACCTCAAATCGGCGGCACCAGCGCGCGCAGGCAGTCCGGGCACAGGCACTCGGCCTTCGCCGTATCGTCCGGCAGCGGCAGCCGCACCGGCTCCGCCGCGCACCAGCAATCGCCGCCGGGGCGGCAGCCGAAGCGCGTGCCGCAGCGCGGGCAGGTCACCTGCCGGGCGGGCGGGGGCTCGGATGTCTTCGGATGCATGGCCCATGATGCGCGGGACCGCGCGTCTGGGAAAGGCCGTTCAAGATAGTTGACTCTGTCATTGAGTTATTTGACGATGGCATCCATCCCCGAAAAAGGGAGGGCGCCCCTAATGCCGGAGCCAGGCCTCGATCAACGCATCGCAGCCGTGCGGCAGTTCAATCGCTTCTACACGCAGCGCATCGGTGTGCTGCGCAATCCGTTCCTGCAGAGCCCGTTCTCGCTGACCGATGCGCGCGTACTGTTCGAGCTCGGCCGGCGCGACAAGCCGGCGGCGAGCGATATCGCGCGCTCGCTGGACCTCGACCCCGGCTATCTCAGCCGCATCCTGCGCGGGTTCGCCAAGCGCGGGCTGATCGGCAGGCAGTCGTCGGCCAGCGATGGCCGCCGGTCGCTGCTGTCGCTGACTGGAAGCGGGCGCAAGGCCGTCGCGCTGCTCGATGCGCGTTCGCAGGCGGATGTCGCGGCGATACTGAAGAATCTCGGCGAGGCGGGGGAGCGACGCCTGGTCGAGGCGATGCAGGCGATCGAGGGGCTGCTCGGCGCCAAGACCGAACCGAAGGTCCCGTACGTGCTGCGGCCGCCGGCGGCCGGCGACATGGGGTGGGTGGTGGCGCGCCACGGCGTGTGGTACGGCCGCGACTACGGCTGGAACGAGCGGATTGAAGGACTCACCGCCGAGATCGTCGCCGACTTCGTCGCCAATTACGACGCAACGCGCGAGCGCTGCTGGGTCGCCGAGCGCGAGGGCGAGAACGTCGGCTGCGTCTTCCTGGTCAAGAAGTCGGAGCGGGTGGCGCAACTGCGGCTGCTGCTGGTGGAGCCGCAGGCGCGCGGCCTCGGTATCGGCGCGCGGCTGGTCGCCGAGTGCGCGCGCTTCGCCCGCCAGGCCGGCTATCGCAAGATCGTGCTGTGGACCCACAGTATCCTCACCGCCGCGCGGCACGTCTATCAGCAGGCCGGCTATCGCCTGGTGGCGACAGACACGCACGATACCTTTGGCCCGATGCTCACCGGAGAAATCTGGGAACTGCCGCTGAGCGGCAGCGGCGGCACCAAGCCGATCAAGCGTAGCCGCGGGGCTGCACGCGCGCCCACGCCTGCCGCCAGCTGAGGACCGCCTTTCCGGCGAGGCCGGCGAGCGCCGTCAGCGCGAACGCGACGCCGACGTGCCAGATCAGGATCATGATGGTTGCATCGCCGGGATGAAACAGCCGCATCCCGGCATTGCCGAGACCGGCGACGGCGAGCGCCGCCAGCAAGACGCTGAGCCGCGGGCGCAGCGGCGCGCCGCGCCGGAGCATGACGAGGATGCTAATCAGGGGCAAAGTGCCGACCAAAATGGCCGGCGGCAGGCAGTCCCAGTCGGGCCGCAGGGCCAACGCCTCCGCGCCATATTGCAACCAATCATCGAGGCAGCCGGCGCCGAGAGTCGCCGCCCACACGGAGCCCGGAAGCACGGGAAGCCAGAGGATGCGGCGATCGGCGCCGGGAACGGTGCTGGCGAACGCCGCCCATGCGGCGGTCACGCCGGTCGCCAGCGCGGCGAGGATTTCGATGACCAGGCGCAGATCGGTCATCGATTCGGCCACCTCGGGCGTATGCGGGTGCAGCAGGATCACCAGCGCCACGTACGGCACCGCCAGCACCAGCCACAGCAGCGCCCGCGCCCAGGGCGGGCGCAGGGGCCGCACCGGCGCGTTGGCACCGGAGAGCTGCCGAATGAGGTCGTCGGTGTTCACGCCTTGCCCTCGACGTTCAAAACCTTGCGCAGCGCGCCGATACCGCGATGCACCGCGACCTTGAGGGCCGGGACGCTCATCCCGGACACGGCGGCGGCTTCCTTCAGCGACATTTCCCGCAGCTTCACCAGTTCGATCGCGGTACGCTGTCCTTGCGGGAGGCGCTGCATCGCCTGCCGCAAGGCTTCGGGGTCGCCATAGCTTTCGTCGAATCTATTCGTCGCATCGGTGGCAAAGGTTTCAGGCGGCTCATCGACCGCGACCTCGTTGGCATTGCGCCGCACCTGCCGACGGATGCCGTCGACGACCCGGTTATGGGCGATCGCCATCAGCCAGGGCAGGAACGGGCGGGCCGGATCGTAGGTGGAGCGCACCACGTGCAGCGACAGCAGCACGTCCTGCACCAGGTCCTCGACATCCTGCGGCGGCAGGAAACGAAGGCGGCGCCGGATTTCGCTGCGCAACAGTGGCGCGACCTCGCGCAGCAGCTCCGCATAGGCGGCCGATTGCCCTTCCTGCGCGCGCCGCATCAGCCGCGCCAACTGCTCGCCGGTGCCGCCGGATTCCCGCATCGCAGCCAATGACCCCTGAACCCCCAGCCTCCAGGCGGCCGGGTCGACCTTGGGCGAAGCTGTAACCTCTTCCCGGCTCACGGCGAAATCAAGCCCAGGTGAGCGAGAACGCTCATCGCCGGGCGCACCGCGCGGTAGAGCTCACGGCGGCCACACCAGGAGAATCATCGGCAGCGCCACGGCGGCGATCACCACCTCCAGCGGCAGCCCGACGCGCCAGTAGTCGCCGAAGCGATAGCCAGCGGGCTCCATCACCAGGGTATTGGACTGGTGCCCGATCGGGGTCAGGAACGCGCACGAGGCGCCGATCGCCACCGCCATCAGGAACGGATCGGCGCTGACATTGAGCCGCGTCGCCACCGTGGCGGCGATCGGCGCCATCAGCACCGCGGTGGCGTTGTTGTTGATCACATCGGAGATAAACATCGTCCCGACCAGCACCACGAGCAGCACCCAGACCACGCCGAGGCCTTCGGTCATGCGCAGGACGCCGTCAGCGACGAGCGCGGCGCCGCCGGTCGTCTCGAGCGCGCTGCCGACGGGAAACAGCGCCGCCAAGAGGACAATCACCGGCCAGTCGATGGTCGTGTAAATCTCGGTCGGCTTGACCACGTCGGCCACGACGAAGCCGGCCGCAGCGGCGATGAAGGCGATGTGCACCGGCAGGATGCCGGCCACGACCAGCACCACCGCCAAGGCGAAGAGGCCGCCGGCAAACACCAGCCGGCGCTGCCGGCCGATGCCCAGCGTGCGTTCGGCGAGGGGCAGGCACTGCAGAGTCGCCAGGATCTCCGGCATGCGCTCGGCCGGCCCCTGCAACAGCAGCACGTCGCCGGAGCGGAACCTCACCTGGCTCAGCCGTTCGCGCATCTGCTGACCCTGGCGCGCCAGCGCCAGCAGGTTGACGCCGTGAATCAGGCGCAGCCGCATCGAGGACGGCGTGCGGCCGATCAACATCGAACCGGGACTGACGACGGCTTCGACAAGGTCGACGTCCTTGGAGCGCAACAGTTCCGATGCCTTGTCCTGCTCGCCGACCAGTACCAGTTTCGCCCCGGCGATCGCCGACTCGAGCGCGTCGGCGTCCCCGCGCAGCACCAGAATGTCGCCGGCCCGGATGCGGACGAATCCCGTCGGCACCAGCCGGCGGTCGTCGTTGCGGATCAACCCGACCACCGACACTTCGCTCTCGGTCAGTTCCTCGAGCTCCGCGATCGTCATGCCGGCGGCCTTCGAATCATCGCCGACCTGCGCCTCGGTGATATAGCCGTCGATCTCGAAGGCCTTTTCGGCCTCGCCCCTGCGGCCCGCGATTGGCAACAGCCGCCAGCCGACCAGGACCAGGAATACGAGACCGGCTGCCGCCACGGCGACGCCGACCGGGGTGAAGTCGAACATGCCGAACGGCTGGCCCAGTTCGCGCGCGCGGAAGGTGGCGATGATGATGTTCGGTGGCGTGCCGATAAGTGTGGTCAAGCCGCCGAGCAGCGACGCGAACGCCAGCGGCATCAGCGACTTGGCCGGCGGGTAGCCGTCACGGTAGGCGTTGCGCAGCGCCACCGGCAACATCAGGGCCAGCGCGCCGACATTGTTCATGAAGCTCGACAGCACCGCGATCACGAGGCACTGCGCCGCGATTTGCAGATTCTCGCGGCCGCGCAGCGGCGCGACTGCCTTGACCACGACGTCGACAAGACCGGCGTTCTGAAGTCCGCGGCTGATGATCAGCACGGCGGCCACCGTCACCACCGCCGGATGTGAAAATCCGACGAGGGCTTCTGTCGGCGGGACAAGCCCGGTCAACACGACCGCGAGCAGCGCCAACACCGCGACTACGTCGTAGCGCCAACGCGCCCAGACGAACAGGACCAACGTCGCACCGAGAATGGCGAAGGCGAGCGTCTGGTCGGTGGTCATGTCCATGGGCTCAAGGGACGCAGGAGTCAGGGCAACGCAACACCACAATCGCCAGGCGGTTGTGTCGGTGCCCTCGCCGGCGCAGCCTCAATGGCGGACAATCACCTTGCTGCCGACGGAGACCTGGCCGTAAAGGTCGATGACGTCGTCGTTGACCAGCCGGAAGCAGCCGGACGACACGGCATGGCCGATGGTCTCCGGCTGGTTGGTTCCGTGGATGCGGTACACGGTGGTGCCGAGATACATGGCGCGCGCGCCCATCGGATTGCCCGGGCCGCCGGCCATCCAGCGGGGAAGGTATGGCTGGCGCACGATCATCTCGTCGGGTGGCGTCCAGTCCGGCCACTCCGCCATGCGGGCGACGCGCAACAGGCCGGCCCATTGGAAGCCGTCGCGGCCGACGCCGATGCCGTAACGGATGGCGGTATTATTGCCCTTGATCAGATAGAGAAACCGTTCCGACGTGTCGACGATGATCGTGCCGGGCGCCTCGCGCGTGCGGTAGTACACGGGCCGTTTGACGAATGCATCGCGCAGCGCGCCGGTCCCCTGGTCCATCTCCGTGTCGAGGCGCAGCGGCGGCTGGTCCGGGTTGGGAATGTTCCGCGCCTGGTTTGGAACGCCTTGGGCCGATACCGGTGTCGCAAAGCCGCCGAATGGCGACAGCATCAGAAGAATAAGCCAGTAGCGCATGCGGGACCGCTTTTCTCGGGGCCGATAGTGAATCCAGAACGGCATTGTGCGCAGGTTGGTATGTCGGCGAAAGCGTCGCGGGACACGCCACCGGTGAGATCACGAAACGGCTTAGCGACTGGCAAAACCGGTCAATTCGCCGCCTCGTAGTTGATCACGAAGTCGTCTGGCGGATTTGGTCCCCAGAGATAGAACGAATCCTCCGGCGCGTGGTCGCCGGCCTCCCATTGCGTCGTCTTCGGGATGTAGTCGATGTCGGACGAGTACTCGCAGAAGCTGCCCCAGGGATCCTGCACATAGTGGAAGAAGTTGGAGCCGAGCACGTGCCGGCCGAGGCCCCATCCCTTGGTGTAGCCCTTGTCCGCCATCAGCATGGCGCCGAGTCCGACCTGGTTGACGTCCGGCACATCCCAGCTGCAGTGGTGCAGGCCCGGCGCATCCGACTGCGCGAAGGCGATCATGTGATGATCGCTGCCGTAGATGCCGTGCATGAAGGCGACGATGTTCGCCGAGCGGTCGGAGAGCCGCAGCCCGAGATTTTGCCCGTAGAAATTGATCGCCTTGTCGATGTCGGTGGTGAAGATCAGGCAGTGCGCCAGCCGCCGCGGGCGGACGACGCCGGCAATCTTGCGATTGGGAGCCGATGCGACGCCCTCCGGCGCCGGCGTCCAGGCGGCATCGGATTTGCGGTCTGGCGAGGTCTTGGGGGCGACCTTGATCTCGATCAGCAGCCCGGCCGGATCGCGGAACCAGAAGCCGTTGCTCTCGAAGCCTGCAGGGGGATCGAGCAGCTTGACGCCGTTCCCCTCGATGCGCGCCTTCATCCGCGAGATGTCCTCGGCGAAGCAGCCGAACGAGAGGTGATGCAGGCGCTTCTTCTTACCGTCCTCCACCACCGAGCCCCAGTGGTGGTCGTGGCCGAAGGTGTTGAGTACGACTGAGCGGCCCTTCTCCTGCACGTCGAGGCCGAAGTTCGAATAGAACGTCTGCGCCGGTGCGAGGTCGGGAACGGCGAGCACGAATTGATCGAGCGAATGAACGCCGAACGCGCCCTTTTCGTCGGTCGGTGGCACATAGCCACGGATTGCAGTCATGGTTTGCGTCCTCCCTTTGGCCAAGGCCATCCGGTCCGCCGGCGCCTGTGGCGCCGCTCGGCTGAATCATACCGAGTTGTATGGCGGGGGAAAGGCTTGATTCAACGCAAATCCGCCGGGCATGCTGGCGTTTCCGCATGGTCCCATGCTTGGATGGCCGCGGAATCATGCGATGGAGCCACAGAATGACCAATGAGGACCTTGTCGGCGTATACCGCGGCCTGGGGGAGGAAACCGTCCGGAAAGACGGCACGGCGGTGTCGGGCTCCACCCGGAATTCGCAGATCATCTACACCGCCGACGGCTTCATGGGCGTCGTCAGCACGCTTGCCGGCCGCAGGCCAGTGCCGGGAGCGGAAAGCCGCATGGATCTCAACGGCCTCAGCGCCCTCGAACGTGCCGAAACGGCGTCGGACGTCGTTGCCTATGCCGGGCGCTTCGAGGTCAAGGACGGCAGCGTGCACCATCACATCGAGATGGCGCTCAATCCCAGCCTCGTCGGGCAGACGCGGGTGCGCCGCATCCACCTCGCCGGCGACGATCTCACGCTGACCACCGTGCCGGACGCGGACGGCAGCTACGGCCGCATCCGTTGGCGCCGGGTACGGTGAGCAAATACTCTGACTGTCGTGCCCGCGCATGCGGAGCATCCGGTAACCACAGGACTTTCGATCGTTCGCCGATTCCGGTGGTGACTGGATTATCCACTGTCGCGGATGATGACGCCCGTCGTATGGCAACTACGTCCCGCGGCCTCGCTTCTCGACGCGACCGCAGTCGGTGTATAAGCCTGCTCACGGAAGATTTATTCCGGGCTGAGATTTCATCCGATCCGCGCAAGGCTATGCTGGTCTTGGCGGCGCCACGCATCACAAGGACTTGAAGCTATGATCGACCTGCACTATTGGACCACGCCGAACGGTCACAAGATCACGATGTTCCTGGAGGAGACAGGCCTCCCCTACAAGATCTTCCCGGTGAACATCGGCAAGGGCGAGCAGTTCAAAGCCGAGTTCCTCGCGATCTCGCCGAACAATCGTATTCCAGCGATGATCGATCACGATCCCAAGGGTGGCGGCGCGCCGGTTGCGGTGTTCGAGTCCGGCGCGATGCTGGTCTATCTTGGCGAGAAGACAGGCAAGTTCCTGCCCGCCTCCGGCGCCGCGCGCTACGACGTGATGCAATGGTTGTTCTGGCAGATGGGCGGCCTCGGGCCGATGTCCGGACAGAACAACCACTTCAAGAACTATGCCCTCGACAAGCTTCAGTACGCGATCGACCGCTACCTCAAAGAGGTCAACCGGCTCTACGGCGTGATGGACCGGCGCCTGGCGGGCCGAGAGTTCCTGGCCGGCGACTATTCCATCGCCGACATGGCATCGTATCCGTGGGTCGTTCCATGGGAGCGCCAGGGGCAGAACATCGACGATTTCACGAACCTGAAGCGCTGGCTGAAGACCATCGAGGCGCGGCCGGCGACGCAGCGCGCCTATGCCAAGGCGAAGGAGATCAATCCGAACCAGGGCGGCATCCGCACCGAGGAGGAGCGCCGTATTCTGTTCGGCCAGACGGCGGCGTCGGTAGCGGCGGCCGCCGACGCGGCGCGGTAACGGCCAAGTGCACGCGGCCATGGTTCGAGACGCGCCGCTCCGCGGCGCTCCTCACCATGAGGGCCGCATAGGCTGGACCTCATCCTGAGGAGGCGACGAAGTCGCCGTCTCGAAGGAGGCCACAAGTGGATATGCCTCCCATGACCCGCAAGCTCTACGACCTCGCCGGCGCCGATCCGGAGCGGCGCTTCAGCCCTTACTGCTGGCGCGCCAAGCTCGCGCTCGCGCACAAGGGGCTCGACGTCGAGACGATTCCCTGGCGCTTCACCGAGAAGGACGTGATCGCCTTCTCGGGGCAAGGCCGAGTGCCGGTGCTGATCGACGGCGAGACCGTCGTCTCCGACTCGTGGAACATCGCTAACCATCTGGAAGACGCTTATCCCAACCGTCCGTCGCTGTTCAGCGGCTCCGGCGGCCGGGCGCTGGCGCGCTTCGTCAACAGCTGGGCCGATGCGGTGCAACTGTCGGGCATGATCCGGCTCGTCGTCGCCGACATTCATGCGCATGTGCACGAGAAGGACCGCGGCTATTTCCGCGAGAGCCGCGAGAAACGGTTCGGCATGACGCTGGAACAGATTTCCGCCGACCGAGAGCAGCGCCTGCCGGCGTTCCGCCAATCGCTCGATCCGTTGCGGCTGACGCTGCGCACGCAGCCATTCCTGTGTGGCGACGCGCCGGCCTATGCCGACTACATCGTGATCGGCGGCTTCCAGTGGGCGCGCTGCATCAGCCCGTTCAAGCTGCTGGAGGCCGACGATCCGGTCGCGCAATGGCGCGAGCGCATGCTGCAAAGCTTCGGAGGTATGCCGGGGAGGGCGCTCGGCTACGCGGCGTGATCAAAGTATTGGATCACAGCTTGCGGTGACCAAGGCCGGCTTTGACATATAGCTCGTTGATGTGCGCCTTCACGTCGTCCGGGGTGTCGTCGTTCTCCGGCGTCTTGGCCCAGCCGACCTTCTCGCGCGCGT
The DNA here is from genome assembly GCA_009377755.1 of Hyphomicrobiales bacterium. Classification (GTDB taxonomy): domain Bacteria; phylum Pseudomonadota; class Alphaproteobacteria; order Rhizobiales; family Xanthobacteraceae; genus WHTM01. Next base: position 77,964 of record WHTM01000002.1, read on the forward strand.
ATTCGGCGATGACCTCGTCCTGCTGCGACGTGCCGCCGCTCAGGGCATAGGCGCCCACCATCTCGTTGCCGCGGAAGATCGGCGCCGAGCCGCCGGAGGCGGCGATGCGGCCGCCGGTGAACACGGCAGCGTTCATCATCATCTGCGGATTGCGCTCCTTGAACCATTGCTGGATCACGAGGCCGTCCGGGAAGCGCGGGCTCATCGAGCGGAACGCGGCCACGGTGTAGGCCTTGGCCCAGGCGTTCTCGGGGGTGATGAACCCCGCCTCGTCCATACGCTCGAGCGCAATGAGATTACCCTCGGGGCCGACAATGGCGATCGAGAGCGGGACCTCCATCTCGTCGGCCTTCTCGGTGACGGCGTCGAAAAAGGCGCGGCATTCGCGCGCGCGCAGCTTACTCATGGGAGTGCTCCTATGCGAAAGACGACACGTTCAGACGGTCACTTCTTGGTTTTCATGAGGCCCGCGGCCTCGATGACCTTGGCCCACTTCTTCGTCTCGCTCGCGATGTAGCGCGCGAACTCCTCCGGCGTGCTGCCGATCGTGTCGATCCCCTGTTGGTGCAGCGCCTTGATCACTTCCTTGGAGTCGACCGCCTTGTTGGTCGCATCGGCAAGCTTGTCGATGATGGCCTTGGGCGTGCCAGCCGGCGCCATCAGGCCGAACCACACGCCGGTGTCGAAGCCCTTGAGCCCTTCTTCATCCATGGTCGGCAGGTCCGGAGCGGCGGCGGTACGCTGCGGCCGCGTGGAAGCCAACGCCACCAGTGCGCCGGATTTGATGTGCGGCAAGGCGGTCGAAGCCGGCGAGAACATCACCGGCACGCGCCCGGCAATGACGTCGGTGATCGCCTTCGAGCTGCCCTGGTAGGGCACATGCACCATGTTGAGGCCGGCCTCGACCTTAAACAGCTCGGCCGATAGATGCGGCGCCGTGCCGACGCCCGACGACGCGTAATTGATTTCGCCGGGCTTCGATTTGACGAGCTTGATCAACTCGCCGACGCTCTTCACGCCGAGCGAGGGATGCACGACGAGAATGTTTGGCACGGTCGCCACCAGCGCGATCGGCGCGAGGTCCTTGGCGAAACTGAAATTAAGTTGCGGCGAGAGCGTCGTGTGGACGGTGCTGGCCACGGTTCCCATCAGCAGGGTGTAGCCGTCGTTCGACGCCTTGACGACCGCGCCCGTGGCGAGATTGCCGCCCGCTCCCGGACGATTCTCGATCACGAATTCCTGGCCGAGCAGCTTGCTGAGCTGCTGCGCCAGCGCGCGCGCCGCCACGTCGGTTGCTGCGCCGGGCGGAAAACCGAGGATTACGCGCACGGGCCGTGAGGGATAGCTCTCCTGCGCGTTTGCCAGGAAGGGCGCGAGCATCGCGCACACCACCGCCAGACAGAACGTTCGTCGCTTCAGCACCGCCATCGTCGCATTCTCCGCTATCGCTTGCCGCACTCCACACAGGTGCGCCATGTTGTTGGGATAGAGTCTTATTATGCGCAGAGTCGCGAAACGATGAAAGCAGCAAAACAAGCATCTTCTTGCGTAGCTGTGTCCCGGGCGCAGCGCGGAGCGGTGCGATTTGGAATGGTCCCGGACCAGCGGTGCAGCATTGCATGCTGCACCGCGTCCGGGACACGCGAGATAGCTACTCCGCCGCCTGCTGCGCCTCGGCGTCGATGAAGCCGCCGGACTGGCGCCGCCACAGCGCCGCGTAGTGTCCGTCCCTGGCGAGCAGCTCGTTGTGCGAGCCCTGCTCGACGATGTGGCCGCGATCGAGGATCACCAGCCGGTCCATGCGCGCGATGGTCGAGAGCCGGTGCGCAATGGCGATCACCGTCTTGCCTTCCATCAGCGTGCCGAGACTCGACTGGATCGCCGCCTCGACCTCGCTGTCGAGCGCCGAGGTCGCCTCGTCCAGCACCAGGATCGGCGCATCTTTCAGGATCACGCGAGCGATCGCGACACGCTGGCGCTGGCCGCCGGAGAGCTTGACGCCGCGCTCGCCGACCTGCGCGTCGTAGCCGCGCCGGTTGCGCCAGTCCTCGAGGTCGACGATGAACTCGTGCGCGTGCGCGAGCTTCGCCGCGACGATGACGTCTTCCTCGGTGGCGCCCGGGCAGCCGTAGCGGATGTTGTCCCGGATCGACCGGTGCAGCAGCGAGGTGTCCTGCGTCACCATCGAGATCTGCGAGCGCAGCGATTCCTGCGTCAGCGTCGAGATGTCCTGGCCGTCGATCGTGATGCGCCCGCCTTCCAGATCGAAGAAGCGCAGCATCAGATTGACGACGGTGGATTTGCCGGCGCCGGAGCGCCCGACCAGGCCGATTTTCTCGCCCGGCTTCACGTCAAGGGTAAAGCCGTCGAGCACAGCATAAGGGCGCAGACACCCGTCTTCGCGGGCCGATGTCTCGCGCCCATAGCCGAAGTGCACGTCGTCGAATACGATGTGCCCGGCGTGCACCGCGAGCGGCGCCGCGCCCGCCTTGTCGGTGAGCTGCAGCGGCTTGGCGATGGTGATCATGCCCTCCTGCACCACCCCGATCTCCTCGAAGATCTCGGTGACCGAGAAGGCGATCCAGCGCGACATGTTGGTGAGCTGGAAGGTGAGCGGCAGCACCATGGCCACCGCGCCGACGTCGATCGAACCGCGCTGCCATAGCGCCAGCGCCAGCGCGCCGGAGCCGGCCACCAGTCCGCCGTTGAGGATAGCGAGGATGGTGCCGAACGCGGTAATCAGCCGCTGCTGCGCTAGGAAGCGGCCGGTGTGGTGCTCGACCGCGTCGCGCACATAGTCATCCTCGTCGCGCGGGCGGGCGAACAGCTTCACGGTGAGGATGTTGGTGTAGCTGTCGACGATGCGGCCCATCATCAAGGAGCGTGCCTCGGAGGTGAGCTTGGATCGGTCGCGCAGCTTCGGCACGAAATAGACCAGCAGCGCCACATAGCCGGCACACCACAACAGGATCGGCGTCGCCAGCCACCAGTCGGCGGCGGACGTCATGATCACGGCGGTGACGCCATAGACGATCACGTACCAGACGGCGGTCACCGAGGAGACCAGGCTCTCACGCAGCGCCGGCCCGGTCTGCATCACCCGGTTGGAGATGCGCCCGGCAAAGTCGTTCTGGAAGAACGCCCAGGACTGGCGCACCACGTGCCAGTGGCTCTGCCAGCGAATCAGGTTCGTGAACGGACCCGCGATCGCCTGGTTGGTGACGAGATAGCGGGCGAACACGATGGCGGGCCGGGCCACCAGGATGACGACGGCCATCCCGACCAGCCACGGCCAGGTCTCGGCGAGGAAGCGCTCGGCCGGGACGCTGGTCACCAGTGTGACAATGCGGCCGATGAACCACGGGATCGCGGTATCGAAGATCGCGACGAAGAACTCGATCGCGAACAGGGCGAGGAACAGACCCTTCGCCTGGCGCGCAAAGTGCCAATAGAACTCCAGCAGCCCGGCCGGTGGCTCGGGCCGCTCGGGCACGTCGGTGGGGGTAAGAACTTTCTCGAAAAAGGAAAACATGGCTCACCAATAGCACAGAGTCATTGCGGGGCACCGCAAAGCGGCGAGCCCGGAATCCATAACCCTGAACTGTGGCTATGGATTCCGGGCTCCGGCCTTCGGCTCGGCCCCGGAATGACCGCTGGAATTTGGGGGAGGGTGCTAAGAGGGTATCATGACCGAAGCATGGCGCCGCGCCGCCCCAGTTTGTCGGCATCCATAAGGCGCTCTCCGGATGACGCCGGCGATGGCCGCTGGAGTGACATCCCGGCTTTTGGAAATTGGTGATGTTGTTGGATGATCCGGACTGAAATATTCAGCCCGCTCGCACGTGCCGTGCACGATGATTGCGTTGTTGGGCTTGGCCGTCACCAGCGCATCTCGTAGAATTCATCGAACAGGTCACGCACAGCCGGCCGGGCATGCGCTGGCCCCAACGCGAGCATGAGTTCGTGCCATTGATCGGCGCCCATCACCAATTGATCAGTCAACCAGTTGCCTGGCAAGTCGCGGGTGAAGCTGCGCAAGTCGCTGGAGTTGAAAAGCGACATCAGTGCAAACGCGATCACCATGGCGAAACCGCTGGCTCGGACATTCGCATTGGTATCAGACATCTTGTCTTCTGATCGACCGCCGAAACGGCGGAGGGACTTCAGACTGCGTGGGAACCAGCGATATCCGGAGGGCTTGTCATGCATGGATTTGTCCGTCATGTGACCTAGAACTGAAAGTAAACGAAGGGCGCAACGCCTTCGGGGCCAATGAACTTGGTCAGCACGAGCCCGCCGCCGAACAGGAGCCCAAGCATGGATGCGGGCACGCTGCGCAATCTCTCGGCCGTCTTCTCCAATGCATTGCCCGGCAGGAACTGCACCGCCACCGAACCCGCAGTCAGGACGAGAAGAAACGGACTGAACAGGTGCACGCTGCCGGCCCAGGAAAACATTTGCTCAAAATAGCTGGTCGCGACGTCCAGGTCCGGCGAGCGAAAGAAGATTGCGGCGACGGTGAACACATGGAAGGTGACGAACCAGCCGATGAAGCCAGAAACGAATGGACCGGCTTGACTGGCCCCGCCGCTCGGCTGCGCAGCGGACGCGTCTTTGCGCTCAACCATCTGCGCCCGCCATTCGTGATAGCGGCCCTTGACGATGCGTTCGATTAGCAGTGCTGCGCCGAGAATGGCGCCCCAAATGACGAAGGTCCAGTTGGCGCCATGCCACAGGCCACCCAGCAGCATGGTCAAGAACACATTGCGGTACATGCGCCAACCGGCTTCTCGTTTTTCGCCGCGCAGCGCCCGATAGAGATAGTCGCGTAGCCAGGTCGACAGAGAGATGTGCCAGCGCTGCCACAATTGCTGCATCGAGGTGGCGGAGAAGGGGCGGTCGAAATTCTTCCGGAAGCGGAAGCCGAGTAGTGCCGCCGTGCCGATGGCTATGTCGCTGTAGCCCGAGAAATCGCAATAGACCTGAATGGCATAGGCGTAATGCGCGGCAACGAGGTCGGCGCTGCTCGCCGCTGCGGGATCGACAAAGACGGGGTCGACCAGGTCGACGGCGAGATAGTGCGCCACCACCGTCTTTTTCAACATTCCGGCCAATATCAGGAGGAAGCCGTAGACCGCAGCGACGCGCGTGAGCTGGGGTGGTTTCGACAACTGCGGCAGGAAGTCCGAACCGCGCACGATCGGTCCGGCGACGAGCTGCGGAAAAAATGAGATGTAGAGAAACAGGTCGAGCGGAGAAGACACCGGCTTCACATGGCCACGATAGACGTCGACCACGTAGGAGATACCCTGAAAGGTGAAGAAGGAGATGCCGATCGGCAGGATGATTTCCAGAAACGGCATGTCGCGCTGCAGGCCGAACTTGAGCAGAAGATCGGTCAAGCTGTCGAGAAAGAAATCATAATACTTGAAGAACCCGAGGGTGGCGAGATTGGCGGCGACGACGACGGCGACGATCCAGCGCCGCGAGCGGTCTTCGGCGGTGCGCGCGAGCAGCAGTCCGCCCAGGTAGTTGACCGCCGAACTGCCAGCGAGCAGGGCCATAAAGCGCCAGTCCCACCAACCGTAGAAAAAATAACTCGCCGCGAGCAGCAGCATTTTGCGCGGCTCGGCATGCGACTGCAAAATCCAGGCGAGCGCGAAGACTACGATGAAGAACAGCGCAAAAGTGAGTGTGGGAAAAAGCATGAGTGCCGACGAGCGTTGCTGGTGTCGTGGCCGGGCTAACCGCGCATATCTGCAAACAACCTCTGGTCAGGCGCAGCAGATCGACTCTTGTCCATGCGGCCATTCTCGACTTTGAAACATACTCGGCAAGCATCAGCGCGCTGTCTTGATCTCACTCAGATTACGACCAATCGCACGGGCGACAGCGTGGGCTAGCCGAAGTTCGCCGTCGTTGGTGAAATGCATTCCGTCCTCCTTGCGTAGACGTCGCTTCACTCCGTTCAGGTCGCGACCAAAGGACGAATAGCCGCCGTTCTCATCGACAAAGGTCTCCCAGGTGCTGACATAGGTGAGCCCATGCTTTTGGGACTGTGCATGGAAAATTTGGTTCAGCCTTCTGTAGTCTCGGCTCATCCGCTCGGACCGGACCACCGGCAAGCCGACCCAATAGACTTTGGCATCCGCTGCTGCGAGAAGCTTCATGAACCGCGCGACGCGGTGTTCGTACTCTGCCAGCCACGCTTTGGATCCGCGGGACAGCCTGCGGCCGTTCATCCAAATCGACTGGCGATCGTTTCCGCCAATCATGATGGCGATGACGTCGAGTTTCGTTTTGTGGACGAAGCCTTTCAGGGCACGTTGCCAGTTGTAAACATCGTCACGCATGAGGCCGGTGGCAGGCTTGGCTAATTTGACGACCTCAAGATTGTCCCGGTCGCGCAGAAGTTTCTGCATCCCATCCCCAAGGTCACCGGCCATCGAATCGCCGACAATGCCGATTCGCAGTTGCTTGGACGATTGCAGCAAGACGGTGGTGTCTGAGCGGGCATTATCCAGTTCGCCAGCCTGGCCCGGCTGGGTTGGAGCGAGACTCAAAACGGCACATAAAAGGGAAGAAGCCACGAACTGGATCGAAAAGCTGTGTCGGTGTTTATGTCGGTCCCGGCTTCCAAAATGCATTCCCAAAACACTCCCATCCTAGAGTGGCCATTCGTCTGATCACGCCACGCCCCGGACGGACCGAGTAAAAAGTCCGCGACGGTACGTCGCGGTAGCCAAGCCGGCAATGGTCTCCGCTGCCTAGCTTTTGCCGTAGTTTGAAGATCAATTGTGGCAAATTTGACTCAGGTTTGCATTTTCTCAACGTTTTCGTGTGGAAATCCCCAGGGGGGGGCTGACCCAGCTCACAGCCATCGCCGCACCCTATTCGGCCGACGTTAGGACTCTATGATGCAGTCGTTTCGCGCCCGCCTTGCCCAAATCTCGCTTGTTGCCTGCGCCGCGCTGTTGGCGGCTGGCTCCCACGCGGTCAGCGCGCCGGAGAGCGACAAACCTGCGGCAACGCAGAGGTCGGCGGCCAGCAAGCCGAAGGTCAAGCCCCGTGCGCGGATGGCAGCGCCGCACAGTAGGCGCGCGCCGGCGAACCGGCGTATGGCAAGCCGCCTGAAGGCAGACCGGCGCGTGCCAATGCCGCGTCCGCGCCCGCAAGCCGTATCGACGATTGCGATCGTTGCTCCGGCCGGACCCACGTCTTCGGCACGAGCGACTACGACGGCCGCCAACGCAATCGGCCACCTTCTCGCATCGACAGCTCCCATGCTCCCTTCTCCGGCGCCGGCCGCCAGCGCTCCGCTTGCCTATGCGCCGGCAACGCCGTTGGTGAACACGGACCTTGACGCACTCAGGGACGCGATCAGTCTCGCCCGGCGCGGCAAAGCCGACGCAGCAGCGGATCGCCGCGGCCAGATCAATGACACCGCCGGCCGAAAACTAGTGGAATGGGTGATCTTGCGATCCGACAACGCGCCGGCCAGCTTTGCGCGCTACGCCGCATTCGGGGGCGCTAATCCGTCCTGGCCGAGCCTGAACATATTCCGGCGGCGTGCGGAAGCCCGGCTCTGGGTCGAGCGGCGTGAGCCCCGTGCCGTCTTCGCCTTCTTCTCCGACCAGGAACCGCTCGGGGCGCTTGGCAAGCTGGCGATGGCGCGAGCGCTGCTGGTGCACGGTGACCGCGCTGCAGCCGAGAAATATGCCCGGTCGGCCTGGCGCGAGGACGATTTCTCAGCCGATCTCGAAGCACAGGTGCTGGAGATGTTTGGGTCGCTGCTCACGGCGGCCGACCATAAGGCGCGCATGGGTACGCGTCTCTATGCAGACGACCTCGCGACGGCAGTACGTGCGGCAAAGCGCCTCGGGGCTGCCGAGGTCGCGATCGTGAAGGCGCGTGTCGCCGTGAACCGCAAGGCCAAGAATGCGGCCGCCTTGTTGAACGCAGTGCCGCCGGCCGCCCGCAACGATCCCGCCTATCTTTTCACGCGCATCCAGTGGCTTCGGCGCGGCGACCGCATCAGCGAAGCCGCCCAATTGATGCTGTCGGCGCCACACGATCCGCGTGTCGTACACGATGCCGATGAATGGTGGATCGAGCGCCGCATCCTGGTGCGCAAGCTGCTCGACGACGGCAAGGCGCAGATCGCCTACCGGATCGCTCGCAATGCCGCCCTCCCGTCGAAGGAGAGCCTCCGCGTCGACCAGCCGTTCACGGCGGGCTGGATCGCGCTGCGGTTTCTAAACGATCCGCACGCGGCAACGCGGCATTTCGCCCGCATCTTGCAGATCACGACGCACCCGACGTCGCTTGCCCGGGCCGGCTATTGGCTCGGACGCACCGCCGAAGCGGCCGGCCGTGGCAGCGAAGCGCGCCGGCATTACGAGGCGGCGGCCGAGCACTCGGCTGCCTATTACGGCCAACTGGCAGGCGCCCGCCTTGGCCGCCGCGAGATTACGGTGCGTCGGCCGCCGGCCTTGGACAGCGTGCGCAGCGCGGCCATGCGCAATGTCGACCTAGTGCGTGCGGTTGAACTGCTCTACGCGACCGGCAACCGAGATCTCGTGGTTCCGTTCGTCGCCGATCTCGACCGCGTCGGCGACGTCGACGTGCTGACGCTGATTGCCGAGATCGCCGCCCGGCAAAAGGACGCGCGCGCCATGCTGTCCATCGGCAAGGCCGCGCTGGCGCGCGGCTTTGCTTTCGATCAATACGCCTTCCCCGGCGTCGGGCTGCCCAAGTACGTCTCGATCGGGCCGAAGGCCGACACGAGCCTTGTCTACGCGATCGCACGGGCGGAAAGCGCGTTCAATCCGAACGTTGTTTCGGTCGCCAAGGCGATGGGGCTGATGCAGGTGACGCCCGCCGCGGGCCACACCATCGCGCGCCGGCTCGGAATCAAGTTCGATGCCAAGCGACTCCTGAGCGATCCCGCCTACAACCTGCAGATGGGCTCGGCCGAGCTCGCCGACCTCGTCAACAACTATGACGGCAATCACGTCCTGGCTTTTGTCGGCTACAATGCGGGGCGCGGACGCGTCAAGGAATGGATCGCGCGCTACGGAGATCCGCGAAACCCCAATGTGGACGTCGTAGATTGGGTCGAGCGCATTCCGTTCACGGAGACGCGCACCTACGTGCAGCGTGTGATGGAGAACTTGCAGGTCTACCGGTTGCGCTTCCAGGAGCCGGCGCGTCTCACCATCGAAGCCGACATGCGCGGCGCGCAGGGGTAGGCCCGTGCATCTTCCGCGTTGTAATGCTCCGCAAAGGCCGAGCCATCGTGGGGCGCAGTAGCGCGAGCGCAGAGTAAGCATGGTCCGTACGTTGCCTTCATCGTCGCAAACGTGAGGGATCCGGAGCCGTTGCGCGAATACCAAGATGACCTCGTGCCTTTCCTTCGTTGCTCATTCACGACTTCGCCTTTACCGTTCGTCAACTAAACTCGCCCAGCTTTGGTTGTCGGGACAACAACCACCTGTTCAGGGTGCCACGGCACCATTATGCCAGCCCTGCGACGGAGGGTCGGCAGGGCGCGTGGTATCTCTACACTTCGATCCCGAAGTGTAGAGATGAAGCCCGGTATTCGGATGGAGCCAGAGTATGCGGGCAACAGCCCTGTTTGTGATTCTGTCGGTCATCTGGGCCAGTCATGCGACAGCCACGGACTTCTCCTCCTGTGTCGCCGGCCTAAGGGAGGCAGCCGTCAGGGCCGGTGTCAGCCGATCCGTCGCCTCACAGGCCCTCGATGTCACACAACCGGACGAGAAGGTTCTGCGCCTCTCGAAAGTGCAGCCCGAATTCAAGACGCCGATCTGGGACTATCTCGCCTTTCTGGTAGACGAGCAGCGCGTCAGCGACGGCCGCGCCATGATGCGCAAGTACGACCGCATCCTGCGGGCGGTGGAACAGCGCTTCGGTGTCAACCGCCACGTGATTGTAGCGGTCTGGGGCATTGAAACCGACTATGGGCAGGAGACGGGCGATAGCTTCCTGCCGCATGCCTTGTCGACTCTTGTGTGCCAAGGAGGGCAGCGGACGGCCTTCTGGCGCGGTGAACTGATCGCCGCGCTGAAGCTCGTCGATCGCGGCGATCTCAAATTGAGCGAGCTCAATGGGTCGTGGGCCGGTGCCTTCGGACAGACGCAGTTCATCCCGACGACCTATCAGCGCCTCGCCGTCGATTTCGACGGCGACGGACGGCGTGACCTCGTCAACTCCGTCGCCGATGCACTGGGCTCGACGGCCAATTATCTGAAGCGCGCCGGCTGGCGGCCCGGCGAGCCCTGGATGATTGAGGTCAAGGTGCCGCCCGGCTACAGCGGTCCGACGGGACGCAAGAACAGGGCAGCTTTGTCGACCTGGGCGCACCGTGGCCTGGTGCGCGCGGACGGGGCAAAGCTTTCCGGTGGCGCGCAGGCCGGTCTCCTTCTGCCGGCCGGGCTGCGGGGGCCGGGCTTCCTCACCTTCCGCAACTTCGACACGGTCTATGCCTATAATCATGCTGAATCCTACGCCATCTCCATCTCCCATCTCGCGGACCGGCTCGCCGGCCACCCGTCGCTGAGAACGCCTTGGCCAACCGACGATGCTGGCCTGTCCCGCGCCAAGCGCCTCCATCTGCAGAAGCTGCTGCTGGCGAGCGGCTATGACATCGGCGAGGCGGATGGGAAGATCGGTCCGGCCACCCGCGCGGCCATCGCAGAGGCAGAGAAGCGCTTCGGCATGCAGCCGACCGGCCGTGCCGGCCAGACGATCTACCGCGCATTCGGCGGCAAGTAACAAGTAAGAGGACAGAAATGCGTGTTCCCCGCGCTTTACCGCGGGTCCTTCGCTTCGGTTACGGATTTTGATTCGGTCGGTGTCGGGCTGACAGCCACACGGGCGACCGGCACAGCCTTGACCTTCATGCTAGATAGTTCGTGACGAATGTCCGCGGGCATCGCAGAATATGACTTTATCGGCGTGTATCGGGCCATATTGTCGTTGGGACCGCTGCCGCTATAGACCATGAGTCCCGTGCTCTTCGCGACAATATCGCCAGGTCTCAGGGTGGGATCCTGATCTACATCCACCGATGCCAGCCCAAACGGGTCCTTGCCATTACAGGTGCAATTCTCAACGATCCTTTGGCGATAGGCGAATGCGTTCGGGAGGTCAGCATAGAGTGAGCCATCGGGAGCGTTCGCATCGTCAATACTGTCGCCACTGAATATCGTCGTAGGGCTTGCCGGACAGAAAGCGCTGCACGTTTCTGCCGCCGTCATTGTATCCCCATCATTTGCGATCGGAAAATGACGGCCATCGCAGGTCCTAACACAGAACGATATGGACACATCGCGTATTCTCTTCTTGCGAAAATGATTCGTCGCTGTGAATGAGCGTGTGCTCCTCGAAAACCAAGCTCCGGCTTCTAAAGGCGCGTGTTTAGTTGCCGAGGGTTTGATCTTCGGGCGTCTAGACTGTGAAAACGAACGTCGAGTCGTCGGAGGGGAGCGTTGTGTCTCCGTAGGCCGGCGTCGCAGGTGGGGATTGCCTGACGAAGGCGAGGACGGGTTAGCATGTTTTGTGGGAGATGCACCCGGACGGAAAATGCTGAACAGCGCTTCGAGCAAGCCTTGAGCCGAAGCGGGTGCCGGAACAAGCGACAGCAAGATGGCACCAAACACGAATGCAATTTCAAATGAGCGATTAATTTTCGATAGAGTGGAGCAGTCTGTAGACATCGCGAACTTTCACAGCCCGACCCGCCACGCCCAGCAAACACAAAAGCTAAACGCGTAACGCTTCGGAAGCTGAAAAGTTTCCGGCGTGACGGTCCAATGGCCGATGGGGCGGCAAGGGCACGATCGAGGACGATCGGATTCGGCGGAGAAGTGCGCAAATAGCCGAAAATCCGGGCTTGCGCCGCTTTGCGCACAACAGCCACTCCTAGCGGAGCCCGAGTGTTCGCATGGCCAAGGCAGCAGCGGACGTGCGGTTCTCCACGCCAAGCTTGGCGTAGATCTGTTCGAGATGCTTGTTCACCGTTCGCGGACTTAGAGTCAGAATCTCGGCGACATCGCGGTTCGACTTACCGCGCGTGATCCACAACAGTACTTCCGCTTCACGCTGGGTGAGGGCGAGCTTGGCCTTTATGACTTGCTCGTCGCTGCTAAGGTCGCCTTCGGTTAGCCGCAACAGGAATTCATCACCACCGACCTGGCCGATATATGTAAGTTCAAGTCTGATCGTTGACATGTCGGCTGAGAGCTTGACTGAGGCCGGAATGCCTACGTCGCCGCCGTGAACGCGGCGTTGCAGCCACACGCGCACATGCCCGGGGACGACATAGTTCTCGGTCTCGATGTCCTTCAGCGCGGTCCGCAACAGTTTCGCGGCCTGCGGCGTGGACCACAGGACGCGGCCGGCGCCGTTCGCCGCCAAGAGAAAGCGGCCGAACACATCTAATGCGGCGTGCGCGCTGTGCGTCATCCGCGCATTGGCGAGGTGCACACGAATCCGTGCGATCAACTCCTCAGGCACGAGCGGCTTGGTCACGTAGTCGACACCGCCGGCTTCGAGGCCCTTGATGATGTCCTCGGTCTCGGTCAACCCGGTCATGAAAATGACTGGTACATGAGCCAAGGTCTGGTTGCGCTTGAGCCGGCGGCACGTTTCGAAGCCGTTCATGCCGGGCATCATCGCGTCCATCAAAATGACGTCCGGCGTGACTCTTTCGATCATCAATAGGGCCTGTTCGCCCTCGCGCGCAATAAGAACGGTCATGCCGGCATCTTCGATGGCATCGGTCAGCATGCGGAGCGTATCCGGTGAATCGTCGACGACAAGGACGATGTCGCGAGCCTTCGACCTTGACATGTCAGTCACGCATCGCTTCGAGGACTCGCGCACAATGCTTGAGGTCAAGGGTATCGACGATCGCGCGGATCTGCGTGACGAGGTCTCGTTGTGTCGGCGCGCTAAGCTCGATCTCACGCAACTTGTCCTGAATCCCGCGGAGATGGCCGATCTGGCAAAGGCGGGTAAGTTCGTCGAGGTCGTGGCGGGCCATCGCTCCCTCTTTTGCGGCGCTCGCTGGCGGAGGGGCGGGGACATTGACGCTTTCGTAGACCCATTCGATGTCCAGGAGCGTGTGGATCTTCTCCAGCAATTGACGTACATCGAGCGGCTTCATCAGGTAATCGTCATGCATCCGATCCGGCCCGAGCTCCCGGCTCTTGTCGATAGCAAGTGCCGATAGCATTACGATCGCCGATCGCTCGCGCATGTCCTGCCGAAGACGCCGCGCGACCTCCCACCCATCCATTTCCGGCATCGACACATCCAGCAGGATGAGGTTCGGCTTTCTTTTCTGGGCCAGCTCGAGGCATTCGGCCCCGCCTGCCGTCACCACGACATCGAATCCGATCGGTTCCAGCAGATCGCGAATGAGGTTGCGCTGAACGGGATTGTCATCGACGACAAAGACCGTCTGACGCGCGCCGGCATATCCCACGATCGCATCCTCCATCATGGGGGCGGCGCGCGGGCGCGCGACTTCCGGGAGCAGCAATTTGACCGAGAAGGTACTACCGGCGCCGAGCTTGCTGGCGACCCGGATCTCTCCTCCCATGATTTCGGTGAGCAGGCGGCTAATGGTCAGGCCAAGCCCTGTTCCGGCCGTTGCTTGGGCTCGGACCGAACGTGCGCGCTCGAACGGCAGGAAGATGCGTTCCAGGTCGCTGGAGTCGATGCCAATCCCGCTGTCCTCGACCTCGAAGCGGGTCACCTGGCTGCGGTAGCTGACGCGAAAGCTGACGTGACCGTTGTCGGTAAATTTGATCGCATTGGACAGAAGATTGATCAGGATCTGCCGCAGCCGGTTATCGTCGGTCGCCACCACGTCGGGAAGATTCTTCGCCGGGAAGAAGCGAAATTCGATTCCCCTGGCGACTGCCTGGAGACGGAACATGTCGACAAGCTGGTCAAGGAAGTCCTTGAAGCGCATCTCGTTGCGGTCGAGGTGGAACCGACCCGCCTCGATCTTTGAAATGTCGAGAAGGCCGTCGATCAGGCCGGACAGATGCTCGGCGCTGCGGCGCACAACCTTGACCGCATCGATGCGGCGCGTCGGCAGGGTCGGATCGCGCTCGAGGATGCGCGCATAGCCGAGAATGGCGTTGAGCGGCGTGCGCAACTCGTGGCTCAGGCCGACGACGTAGCGGCTCTTGGCCTGACTCGCGGCCTCCGCCACCTCCTTGGCCTGCTGCAGCTTGGCGTCGGTGCGCTTGTGCGCCTCGATCTCGCTCATCAGCAATTCGGTCTGCCGGCGCGACTCTTCCTCCGCCACCCGCCGGCTATCATGCGCCAGCACGAACAGCCAGGCGGCGATCCCGCCGATGATGGTGAGGATGAAGAACACGGTCCAAAGCGTCGACTGCAGCACTGCCTTGTTGACGAGGGAATCGAACGAGACTTGGAAATAGACGAACAAGAGCACCAGGCCGATGATGCCGACGAACAACGACAGCACGCCGATATAGCGTCCGACCTCGGTATTGAACGAGCGGATCAACCATTGCGGCACGATCTTCTCGAGCACGCCGAGTACTTGATTGGATAGGCGCGCCTGCGGCTTGCAGCAGTCACGGCAGCGCGTCTCCAGCGAGCAGCATAGCGAGCAGATCGGCCCGGAATAGGCTGGGCAATACGCCATGTCTTCCGGCTCGAACTGGTGCTCGCAGATGGCGCAGCGGATGCTGGTCTGCCCGGCCCAATCCTCGCGCGGCTTGCGGGCAATGTAGTAACGGCCACTGGTTGCAATGGCGATGGCCGGAGCGGCAACAAACGCGACTGCGAGCGCAACGAAGGCCGACAGCGATTGCAGCAGCGTGCCGAATGCGCCGTAAACTGCGGCAACTCCGGCGACCGTCGCCAGCACCATGGCGCCAACCCCGACGGGATTGATGTCGTAAAGGTGCGCCCGCTTGAACTCGATGAAGGGCGGACTTAGCCGCAGCGGTTTGTTAACGACAAGGTCGGCGACGAGGGCACCGACCCAGCCGACCGCGACGATCGAATAGAGCCCAAGAATATGCTCCAGCGCCTTGAATACGCCGAGCTCCATCAGCATCAGCGCGATGGCGACGTTGAAGACCAGCCAGACGACGCGGCCGGGATGGCTGTGGGTCAGCCGCGAGAAGAAATTCGACCAGGCGATCGAGCCGGCATAGGCGTTGGTCACGTTGATCTTGATCTGCGAGATGATGACGAACGCGCCGGTGAAGGCGAGAGCGACTTGCGGAGAGGAAAAGACATATTGAAACGCGACCAGGTACATCTGGGTCGGCTCCGCCGCCCTGCTCGGCGGCACTAGGTGCTGAATCGCGAGATAGGCGAGGAAGGAGCCGGCGAGCAGCTTCAGCATGCCGGGCACGATCCATCCCGGCCCGGCCGAGAGATAGGCTGCCCACCACGAAAGCCGGCGGCCATCGCTACGTGGCGGCAGGAAACGCAGGAAGTCGACCTGCTCGCCGATCTGGGCGATCAGTGAGAACAGAACCGTTGACGCCGCACCGAAAAGAAGGATGTTGAAGGACTGTCCACTCTCATTTCCGACTCCGGCGAACTGCGTCCAACCTTTCAGCGCCTCGATGTCGGCGACAGCAATGAAACCGAATGGCAGGAGATGCAGCAGGAGCCAGATCGGCTGGGTCCACGATTGAAATCGGCTGATGAAGGTTATGCCGTGGGTCACCAAGGGAATGACGACGAGCGAGCTGATGACGTAGCCGATCGACAGAGGAATATTGAAGCACATCTCCAGCGCAAGCGACATGATAGCCGCTTCGATGGCAAAGAAGATGAACGTGAAGGATGCGTAGATCAGTGACGTGATGGTGGAGCCGATGTAGCCGAACCCCGCTCCACGCGTCAGCAGGTCGATGTCGACGCCATAGGTTGCCGCGTAATATGCGATCGGCAGGCCGGTCATGAAGATAACGGCGCTGACTGCCAGGATCGCCCCGGTCGCGTTGGCGAAGCCGTAATTGACCGTGATGGCGCCCCCTATGGCCTCCAGGGCGAGAAACGAGATGGCGCCGATCGCCGTGTTTGCCACCCGAAAGCTCGACCAGCGCCGCGCGCGCTTGGCGGTGAAGCGCAACGCATAGTCTTCGAGCGTCTGGTTGGCGACCCATTGATTATAGTTGCGTCTGATCCGAACAATCCGCTGCTGCGCCGTCATGGCTCACGCTCTGTCATCGCGACGCGCCGCACCCGCTGCCTGCCATCCCTCGTCAATCGCGGTCCGGCAGGTCGCCCGCATCCCGCGCCTTGCATCGCCTAGCGGCGCGGCGCGCAAGATTCGAGCGCTGTGCGCCGCAAAAAAGGGCAGTTGCCGGCCAACCGCCCCGGCCGCGGCCTAGAATCGAAAAAGCCTCCTGTTTGCAAGCATTTTGGTGCGCGCTTTGACGTAGGCATATACGTCAATCGACGTATGCTGCATTGCAGCATTTCGGGTCACGCTTTTCAAGTGTGGAGTTCTGCTCATCCACCAATTCCAGCTCGATAGAGGCGTCCAATGTCTGTCAAACGGCCTACCGATCTTTCCCTTTCTCGCCGCCAACTGCTTGTCGGCACGGCGGCCTTGTCGGCGAGCGCCCTCGTTGCACCGCACGCCATGGGCGAAACGCTGCCGACCGCGACGGTGAACACCACGGGCCTTGCCGTCACCGATACCGAAGTCACCGTCGGCATTCTCCATTCCGTCACCGGCACCATGTCCATCTCCGAGACGGGCTCCGTGCAGGCGGAGAAGCTCGCCATCGAACAGATCAACGCGGCCGGCGGCGTGCTCGGACGCAAGATCAAATTCATCCAGGAGGACGGCGCCAGCGATTGGCCGACTTTCGCAGAGAAGGCGAAGAAGTTGCTGGTGCAGGACAAGTGCGCATCTGTGATGGGCTGCTGGACATCCGCCTCCCGCAAGGCGGTATTGCCAGTGTTCGAGCAATACAATGGGATGCTCTACTATCCGACGTTCTACGAAGGTCTCGAGGAATCGAAGAATGTGATCTATACCGGTCAGGAGGCGACCCAGCAGATCATCGCCGGACTCGACTGGGTACAGAAGGAGAAGAAGGCCAACACGTTCTACCTGCTCGGTTCCGATTACATCTGGCCGCGCACTTCCAACAAGATCGCGCGCAAGCACATCGAGAACAAATTGAAGCTGAAGGTCGTGGGCGAGGAATACTTCCCGCTCGGGCACACGCAATTCAATTCGGTCATCAACAAAATCAAGCTGCGCAAGCCGGACGTGATCTACGCGATCATCGTCGGCGGCTCGAACGTCGCGTTCTACAAGCAACTCAAGGCCGCCGGCATCAATCTCACCAAACAGACGCTGATGACGATCTCGGTGACGGAAGACGAGATCGACGGCATCGGCGGCGAAAACATCATCGGCGCCTATGCCTGCATGAAATATTTCCAGTCACTCGACAACCCGAACAACAAGAAGTTTGTCGCCGCCTTCCACAAGCTTTGGGGTGACAAAACCGTCATCGGCGACGTGACGCAGGCCGCCTATCTCGGCCCCTGGCTGTGGAAGCTTACGGTGGAAAAAGCTGGCTCGTTCGACATCGACAAGATCGCCGCCGCTTCACCTGGCGTGGAGTTCAAGGGCGCGCCCGAAGGCTATGTGCGCATCCACAAGAACCATCACTTGTGGAGCAAGACGCGAGTCGGGCGTGCGCGGACCGATGGTCAATACGACGTGATCTACGAGACCGCCGAGTTGATGGAGCCGGACCCGTTCCCCAAGGGCTACCAGTGATCCGGCGCAATGCGCTGCCCCCGCGGGGCGCGGCGCAGCAGGTTGGGGACAGGACCGCTCCCTCGGTGGCCAACGGAGCAAAACAATGGTCATGGGTTATTCGCTCGGCGAGCTCAGCTCGATCTTTGCCATGCAGGCCTTCGCCGGCCTGATCCTGTTCTCGGTGTTCCTGTTGATGGCGTTGGGACTTGCCATCATCTTCGGCCAGATGGGCGTGATCAACATGGCGCACGGGGAATTCATGATCCTCGGCGCCTACATGACCTACCTGACCTCTCATGGCTTCCAGACTTACCTGCCGGGCGCCTACGCAATCTACTTCTTCGTCGCCATGGCGATCGCCTTCATCGCCTCCGGCGCGATCGGCCTCGCCGTCGAATGGCTGCTGATCCGCCATCTATACGTTCGCCCGCTCGACACCCTGCTCGCTACCTGGGGCTTGAGCCTGATCATGCAGCAGGCGTTCCGCTCGATCTTCGGGGCCCGCGAGGTGGGTGTGCAATTGCCGGACTGGATGATGGGGGCGCTGTCGGTCACCGACGTGATCGAGGTGCAGATCAACGGCCTATTTGTCATGGCCCTGACGCTGATCATCACCGGGATTGTCGCGCTCCTGCTGTTTCGATCGACCTGGGGACTGCAGGTCCGCGCCGTCGTCACCAACCGAACCATGAGCGGCGCGGTCGGCATCGACACCCGCCGCATCGATCGGCTCACCTTCGGGCTCGGCTGCGGCATCGCCGGTATTGCCGGCTCTGCCTTCACCATGATCGGCTCGACCGGCCCGACCGCCGGGCAGCTCTACATCGTCGATACCTTCCTGGTGGTCGTGTTCGGCGGCGCGCAGAGCCTCTTGGGCACCGTCGCCTCCGCGCTCACCATCTCACAGTCGCAATCGACCCTCGAATTCTTCCTGTCGGGATCGATGGCCAAGGTGCTCACGCTGTTGATCGTGATCGGACTCCTGATGCTGCGTCCCCAAGGTCTCTTCGCCCTCAAGGTCAGAAGGTGACATCGCAATGTCGGCCGCAGCAACCAACAACCGCAATCTCGAACTCATCGGCTTCGCCCTGATCGCGCTGCTGATCATGGTCGTATTGCCGCTCGCCCTCGACATCTTTCGCCTGAACCTGATCGGCAAGTATCTGACCTACGCCTTTGTCGCGGTCGGGCTGGTCCTGTGCTGGGGCTACACCGGCATCCTGAGCCTCGGCCAGGGCGTGTTCTTCGGCCTCGGCGGCTATTGCATGGCGATGTTCCTCAAGCTCGAGGCCTCGAGCGCGGCAAACACAAAGATCCAGTCGACGCCAGGCATTCCCGACTTCATGGACTGGAACCAGCTCACCGAGCTGCCGTTTTTTTGGGTGCCGTTCAATTCGCTGCCGTTCGCGCTGATCGCGGTCATCGTCGTGCCGGCCGTTGTCGCCTTCATTCTCGGCGCCGCGATGTTCAAGCGGCGGGTCGGCGGCGTCTACTTCGCCATCATCACGCAGGCGCTCGCCGCGGTGATGACCATCCTGATTATCGGCCGCCAGGGCTATACCGGCGGCATCAACGGCATCACAGACCTGCGCACCTTGCTTGGCTGGGACATCCGCACCGATGGCGCCAAGTACATCCTCTATTTTGTCTGCTGCATCCTGCTGCTCGGCTCGATGCTGCTCGCGCGCTTTGTTCTCAGCAGCAAACTTGGGCGCATCCTCGTGGCCATCCGCGACAAGGAAGACCGGGTGCGCTTCTCCGGCTATAGCGTCGGCGACTTCAAAATCTTCATCTTCTGCCTGGCCTCCGCCATCGCAGCGGTCGGCGGCGCCATGTTCACGCTGCAGGTCGGCTTCATGTCACCGTCCTTCGTCGGAATCGTGCCGTCGATCGAGATGGTGATCTTTGCCGCCGTCGGCGGGCGGCATTCACTGGTTGGCGCGGTGATCGGAACGCTGCTGGTCAATTGGGCTAAGACCGCGTTCTCCGAGAGCTTCCCGGAATTGTGGCTGTTCGCGATGGGCGGTCTGTTCATCGCGGTGGCGCTGGCGTTCCCGCGCGGGCTGGCCGGCATCTTCACCGACCAGGTATTGCCGTACATCGAGAAGCTGTGGAGCCGGAACCGGCGTGGGCAGGACGGCGTCGTCGTGCCAAACCCCGCGCCCGCCGAATAGCCGCACGGGGGATACCGATGGCGAACTCGACCGATTTCCTCCTGGCGCTCGAAGGTGTCACCGTCTCATTCGACGGCTTCAAGGCAGTCAATGACCTCAACCTCTACATCGACAAGGGTGAGCTTCGGGTGATCATCGGCCCGAACGGCGCGGGTAAGACCACGGTACTCGACCTGATCTGCGGCCGCACCAAGGTCTCCTCCGGCTCGATCAAGTTCAAAGACCAGGAGATCACCGGCCTCAAGGAGCATGACATCGTCAAGCGTGGCATCGGCCGTAAATTTCAGACGCCGTCGATCTACGAGGATCTCACGGTGTTTGAGAACCTTGAGATCTCGCTCCCGCGCGGCCGCAACGTGGTCGGTGCGCTGCTCTGGAACCGGACTCCTGAGATTGTCGAGCGGGTGCGCGAGGTCACCGAGATGATCTTCCTCGCTGATCACCTCGATCGGCTCGCTGAGACCCTGAGCCACGGCCAGAAGCAGTGGCTGGAGATCGGCATGCTGCTGATCCAGGATCCCGAGGTCTTGATGCTCGACGAGCCGGTCGCCGGCATGAGCGTGTCGGAGCGGGCCAAGACCGCGGAACTCCTGAACAAGATCATTCAGAACCGCTCCGTGGTGGTCATCGAACACGACATGAAGTTCGTCGAAAGCATCGCCCACCGAGTCACGGTGCTGCACCAAGGCAAGGTGCTTGCCGAGGGCAACATGGATGCAATCCAGGCCGATCCAAAGGTCAAGGAAGTTTATCTCGGTCACTGACGGAGAAATGATGTTCGACGTCCGCAATCTCAATGTTGCCTACGGGCAAAGCGACGTACTGCACGGGATCGATCTTACAGTTGCGCCCGGCGAGATCGTCGCCGTGATCGGCCGCAACGGCATGGGAAAATCGACGCTGATGAAGTCGCTGATTGGCGTGATCCCGACCAAGTCCGGCCACGTGAGGGTCGACGGCGCCGTCCTTACGGCCTTGCCGAGCCATGCGCGGGTGGCATACGGGCTCGCCTACGTGCCGCAGGGACGGCAGATCTTTGGCACCATGACGGTAAAGGAGAACATCCAGACCGGTCTTGTCGTCACTGGCGAGAGCAAGGTGCCGGATGAAATATACAGCCTCTTTCCGATCCTGTGGGAGTTCGAGAAACGGCGCGCTGGCAATCTCTCCGGCGGCCAGCAGCAGCAGCTCGCAATCGCCCGCGCGCTCGCTAGTAATCCCAAGATTCTGCTGCTCGACGAGCCGACCGAGGGCGTTCAGCCATCGGTCATCAAGGACATCGCCAAGGTGCTCAAGGAAATCCGCCAATTGCGCAATCTGTGCATCGTCGTGTGCGAGCAGGTCTTGAGCTTCGTGCTCGACGTCGCCGATCGCATCCTGGTCATGGAGAACGGCCGCATCGTGCATTCCGACAGTCGCGACCAGGTCGATGAGGCGGCGATCGCCCGCTTCCTCGCCGTTTAGAAGATTTGTTCACTCCGAAAGGGAAAGTCATGGCGCAAGTATCGACCATCAGCCGGGAGATGACCCAGCAGAGGAGCCGCTCACCGAAGCCTCTGATCGAGATCGATCTCTCGGACTCGCCGTACAGGAACGAGATGATCCACAACCGGTGGCACCCGGACATACCGATGGTGGAGTGGGTCAAGCCGGGCGACGACTTCATTGTCGAGACCTACGACTGGACCGGAGGCTTTATCAAGAACAACGAATCGGCCGACGACGTGCGCGACATCGATCTATCGATTGTGCACTTCCTATCCGGTCCGATCGGCGTCGAGGGCGTCGAACCCGGCGATCTCTTGGTCGTGGATCTGCTCGACGTCGGCGCACTGCCAGAGAGCCTGTGGGGCTTCAACGGCTTCTTCTCCAAGAAGAACGGCGGCGGCTTCCTCGCCGATCATTTCCCGCTGGCGCAGAAGTCGATCTGGGACATTTCCGGCCTTTACACCCACTCTCGCCACGTGCCCGGCGTCAGGTTCGCCGGCCTGATCCATCCCGGCCTAATCGGCTGCCTGCCGGACCAAAAGCTGCTGGAGACCTGGAACAAGCGCGAGGTCGACTTCATCGCCACAAATCCGTCGCGCGTACCGCCGCTCGCCAACCCACCGTTTCCGTCGACCGCACATGCCGGTCGCGCTAAGGGTGACGTCAAATCCAAGATCGCCGCCGAAGGCGCCCGCACCGTGCCGCCGCGCGAGCATGGCGGCAATTGCGACATCAAAGATTTGTCGCGCGGCTCGAAGATCTACTTCCCAGTCTACGTCAAGGGTGGCGGCCTTTCGATGGGCGACCTGCATTTCAGTCAGGGCGATGGCGAGATCACCTTCTGCGGCGCCATCGAGATGGCCGGCTGGCTGCATATTAAGGTCGACGTGATCAAAGACGGAATGGCGAAATACGGGATCAAGAACCCGATCTTCAAGCCGTCGCCGATCACGCCCGCCTACAACGACTACCTGATCTTCGAAGGCATCTCGGTCGACGAGTGGGGCAAGCAGTATTATCTCGATGTTCACATTGCCTACCGGCAAGCCTGCCTCAATGCCATCGAGTACCTAACGAAGTTCGGTTACTCCAAGGCACAGGCCTACGCCATCCTCGGTACCGCGCCGGTACAGGGCCACATCTCGGGAGTGGTCGACATCCCGAATGCCTGCGCCACCTTGTGGCTGCCGACCGATATCTTCGATTTCGACGTGATGCCGAACGCCGCCGGGCCGACAAAACACGTCCAAGGCGGCGTCGACATTCCGATGTCGCCTGACAAGTGATCGCCACAGCAAGCGTAGTGCGGGGCGGTTTGTGCCCTGCACCGGACATCGAAGAGGGCCCACGCCATGCCTGTTTATGAATATCTATGCAGCTCATGCGGCCCGTTCACGGCGATGCGTCCTATGGTGGAGCATGCCTTGCCCAACGAATGTCCTGACTGCGGCTTCCAGGCGCCTCGCGTGCTGCTAACCGCGCCGAAACTCGCCTCCATGAGCTCGCAACGTCGCGCCGCCTTTGCCACCAACGAACGCAGCGCCGATGCACCGACCAGCCTGTCGGAGATGAAGAGCAAGCACGGGGCCGCCTGCACATGCTGCAGCGGCAAGTCGATGCGGTATGTCAAACGCGACAAGAACGGCGCAAAGAGCTTCCCGTCAAGCAGGCCGTGGATGATTTCACACTAAAGATCGCAGCGACACGGCAGGTTGGTCCACCAATGCTGCGCGACCTCGCTGGTGGGGTTCGGCTGGCGACGCTGGGGCAAACCGCCGGCATCGTAACTTTGGAACCGCCGTTGCCATTCATTTTCGGATTGGGTCCCAGACCGGACGTCCTGCAACGACGCAGCCCCAGCCGATTTGCCTACAAACTCCTGGCCGTCGCGTGGCCCGACACGTGCATGTCTCGTGAGAAAGACGGCGCCCATGGCATTGGGCGCCGTTCTGAGTGAATTGATCGACACGAGTTGTGACCCCGGCATATCGATCACTTGGCAATGTTCGTATACTTGCCGTTGACCACCTTGAGGATGGCGGTGACGCCTACGCCGTCGCGTACTTCATTCATCGTGAGCTCGCCTGCGACTCCCGGGAACTTCTTGAGACCCTGGAGGCATTCGCGAATCTTATCGCGGTCGGAGTAGAGATCGCTGGGCTTGTTGGTCACGCCCGTCGTCTCGATGCAGTGTTTGAAGGCGAAGACAATGTCGTAGGCGCGGGGACCGCTGTAGGGTGGCTGCTTGCCACCAAGCTTGGCCACCACCTTCTTCATGAACGCCTGCACTTCCGGACGTGGATCGTCGCCCCATGCCGCCGTCGACATGTAGGCGCCCTCCGCGGCCTTGCCCGCGATTTCGATGAAGCCGGGTGCGCTCGCACAGGCGCCGCCGATGATCGGAACCGTCAGGCCTTGCTTGTGGGCTTCCTTGGCGATCGCTGCGGCGTTCTGATAGCAGGAGCCGAGGCCGATGCCCTGTGCGCCAAGCGACTTCGCCCGCGTGATCTGTGCCGAGTAGTCGGTGTCCTTGGTGCGGTAGGTGAGCATATCGAGAATTTCGATCCCATGCTTCTTGAACAGCGCGGGCAGGATGATCGCGCCTTCGGCCTTAGAGACCGCATCCTCGGCGTCGTAGATGATCACGACTTTCTTCGGCTTGTATTCCTTCACCCACGCTTCGACGACAGGCGTGAGCTGTTTATCGCTGGTGAGCGTATTGCGGAACGCCCACTTGCTCATGGCGGAGAGGCCTGGCTTCGCGGAGCAGTAAGACATGATGACGGTCTTCAAACGCGCGTCGAGCTGCGGCGCGATGGTCTCGAATTCCGAGCTGAAGCACGGCCCCGAGATCGCCAGCACCTTGTCGCGCTCGACCAGCCGGCTGACGGTCTTGAGCGCTTCCGATTCCAGCGTCTGCGTGTCGTAGCAGATCAGCTCCAAGGGAATGCCGCCGATGCCATCTTTGGCGTTGATCTCCTCGGCCGCGACTTCCATGGCGGCCTTGGCCGCCTGGCCCCATTCGGTACCCTTTCCGGTCAAGGACACCTGACAGCCGATTTTCACACTGCGTCCAGCCAGTTTCGCTGCCTCGGCATCGGAGGTCGGCGCCATAACGAACATCACTGTTGCGAGCCCAACCGAACTCGCCAGATTTCCTATCGGTCGCATTGGAATACCCTTCCACAAGAGTTGACGATCGGATTTCAGCGGGCGTCCTGGCTTCGGAGCGCCTGCTGAACTCATGCGATTCCATCGACCTGAAAGGTGGGAATTCGTATCCCATGGCTTCGGGCCGCACGCTGGCCGAGATAGGTCTCCTGCACTTCCGGCGTATTGAGCAGACTCTCGCCGGACCCGCTCAACACGATCTTCCCACGCTCCAACACATACGCACTGTCGGCGACCTGCAGCGCTTGGCGCGCGTTCTGTTCGACCAAAAGAATGGTCTTGCCCTCGCTCTTTAGGTCGCGAAGCGTCTGAAAAATCCGGGTGACGAACTTGGGCGCAAGGCCAAGTGACGGTTCGTCCAGCAGCAACAGGCTGGGGCGCGCGACCAGGGCGCGTCCGATCGCCAACATCTGCTGTTCGCCACCGCTCAGCGTTCCCGCAAGTTGATTCCACCGTTCTGCCAGCACCGGAAAGCGGTCGAAGACCGCATCGATGTCGCGAGCGATGTCCGGATCGCTGCGCGTGAACGCGCCCATGCGCAGGTTGTCCATTACGGTCATCCGCTTGAGAACGGCGCGGCCCTCCGGCACTAGGCTCAGACCCAGGCCGACGATCTTGTGCGGCGGGAGGCACTCGATGCTCTTGCCCTCGAACTCGATCGTGCCGGCCGTCGCCCGGATCAGTCCGGAGATCGTCTTTAGGAATGTCGTCTTTCCCGCGCCGTTGGCACCAATCAACGTGACGATCTGTCCGCGTTCAATCGAAACGGCGACATCATGCAAGACCTCGATTCTCCCATACCCGGATCGCAAGCCTTGAATCGTCAGCACTGTCATAGCTGCACGTCCTCGCCCAGGTAGGCCTCAACGACGAGGGGGTCGCTCTGGATCTTCTCGGGTGGTCCCTCTGCGATCTTCGTTCCGAAGTTGATCACC
Source organism: Hyphomicrobiales bacterium (assembly GCA_009377755.1). Lineage (GTDB taxonomy): Bacteria > Pseudomonadota > Alphaproteobacteria > Rhizobiales > Xanthobacteraceae > WHTM01. The sequence continues at coordinate 103,550 of WHTM01000002.1, forward strand.
GTCACGCTGTCGGAGACGCCCATGACCAGCCGCATGTCGTGCTCGACCAGAATGATCGTAACACCGCGGTCGCGAACACGCGTGATGACGTCGTCGAGTTCGTCGGTCTCGCGCGGGTTCATTCCTGCGGTCGGCTCGTCGAGCAACAGCAGGCGTGGCTGAGTGGCCAGAGCGCGCGCCAATTCCAGCTTGCGCTGTTCCCCGTAAGGCAAGTCGGACGCCTTGGCGTCCTGCTTGTCGGTGAGCCCAAGGAATTCGAGCAGCTCGACTGCGTTCTCTCGCATCTGGCGTTCCTCGTCGGCTTCGCCTAGTGGACGTTGCAGCACCGCCTTGCCGAGCGCCTTCCACACCGAAGGGAAGGCGCGGCAGTGCGAGCCGATCATCACTGTTTCCATTGCTGTCAAATGCGGAAACAGCCGTATGTTCTGGAAAGTGCGGGCGATGCCTTTGATGGTGCGCTTGGACGGGCGGGTGTCGGCCACCACCTGACCGTTGAAGACGATCCTGCCCGCATCGGCAGGGAGCACGCCGGTCACGAGATTGAAGAACGTCGTCTTGCCGGCGCCGTTCGGGCCTATCAGCGCGTGAATATGGCCTTGCGCGACTTCCATGTGGAGCTCGTTGAGCGCGTAGAAGCCGCCGAAGCGTTTGGTCAGACCTTCGATCGAAAGGCAAGCTGTTCGGGCGACCTGCTCACGCATGGCGAACCTTCCACCGTGGAAGCCGCAACCAGCGCAATGAATCGCGCGTGAGCAGGCCGTCGGGTCTAAGGATCATCATCACGATCAGGATGACGCCAAAAGCAATGAGGCGCTTCGCGTTCTCGAAATCGAGAAAGTCGTGAAGGAAATCATACGCCCGGTTCACGGGATAGAAGTTCGTCCATTCCACCGGAACGAGTTCAAGCCACTCTCGCAACGCCCTGAGGAATTCCGGAATGGCGTTGAGAACCGCGGCGCCGAACAGGGGCCCCCAATAGGTGCTGCCTCCGCCGACCACCACGAACATCAGAATCTCGACCGCAAGCATGATGCTGAACGTGGTGGAGTCCATGTAGGTCGCGTGATGGGCGTAGAGCGCGCCAGCCAGTCCCGCGATGCCGGCACCAAACCCGAAGGCCAGTAACTTGATGCGCACAACATCGATGCCCATCACCTCGGCGGCGGTTTCATCCTGGTGGATCGAATCCATGGCCCGGCCGAGGCTCGACCGCTCGAGCCGGGCGAAGAACACGAGCAATACGACGATCACGCCTATGACGTATTCGAGGGTGAAAGGGTTAAATGAAATGTTCCGAAATCCCTGCGCGCCGCCGACATAGTCCCAGCTCAAAGCGATCACCGAGATGATCTCCGCAAACCCGAGCGTCAGTAGCAGCAGATAAATGCCCTTGATGCGGAGCGCCGGAAAGCCGACTACAACGCCGATCGAGCCGGCGACCACGCCGCCGAATATCAGCGCGACCGCAAACGGCATGCCGAACTTCTGCGTCAGAACCGCGGACGCGTAGGCGCCAACGGCCATGAAGCCCGCCTGGCCCAGCGACACCTGGCCGGTCTTGAATGGTGCATAGAAGCTGTAGGCGGCGATGACGTTGATGCCGGCGAAGATCAGCAGCGAACGCGTGTAACCATCGAGCAGGCCGTCCAGCATCGGCGACGCTACCTTTCTTCCGTCATGCGTGTTCCGAACAGACCCGTCGGCCGGTAGAGCAAAATGAGGATCAGAATCATGAACGAGAAGAAATCGCGCTCGGTGGTGCCGATGTAGGCTGCGGATAGAATCTCGATCATGCCGAGAAGCAGGCCGGCGACCATGGCGCCCGGTACATTGCCGAGACCGCCGAGCAACATGACAATGAGGCCTTTGACGGCCGCGCCAAGACCGATGAACGGCGAGATGCCGCTGTTCTTGATGCCGTCGAGAACGCCGGCAACGCCGGCGATACCCGATCCGATCATGAACGTGATGAGCACCACGCGGTTGACATTGACCCCAAGCAGCGCCGCGGTCTCATGGTTCTCGGCGGTCGCGCGAATGGCGCGTCCCATCTTGGTGTGCTCGATGAACAGCCACAGCACGACCATCAGCGTGGTTGCGATCGCAAGTATGAAAATTTGTACGGAGCTGACGGTTATCGGGCCAAAGTTGTAGAGCTCCTGCTTGACAGTCTCGGGAAACCCCACCTGTTGGCCGCCAAAGATATAGACCGCAAGATTTTGCAGAACGATTGTAAGTCCGATCGTGCTGATCAGCGGCGCCAGCGGGCGATTCTTGGCGACCGGGCGAACCGATACATAAACCGCAATGACACCGAGCATGGCGCAGGCGATCATTGCGCCTAGCAGGGCGACGTAGATATTGGCACCACCAAGGATTACGAGATAGAGCCCGACGAAGGCACCGACCATGAATACTTCGCCGTGTGCGAAATAGAGCAGCTTCAATACTCCGAAAATGAGGGTGTAGCCGATCGCAATCAGGGCATAAGACGCCCCAAGCATCAGGCCATTGATCAATTGTTGGTAGATCATGCGTCCGCCAGACCCTTGCTCGATATGAAGTCTACCTGGCGGAACATCGCACCGCGATCAGGCTGGCCTGACGCGGCACAAGTCGATGAAGCTTGCTGCCCGGTTCGGCAGTTCCCCGCGACTCTAGCGACGCCATTTCGTAGCATCATCAGCTACCCCAAAGGAACTCGTCGCAACGGTTGCATCCTGGTATCAGTGCGCGATCGCTGCAAAGTCCTGTGTTATGCGCGAAGTCACGACGCGCGCCTTGCGTGTTGTTCCCGGCGTATTCCTGCTGCGCCCGACGAACCGAGGGATGCCCGCGGAGATCACCGCGCCGATGGCAGCGATGTCGCCGTGCTTGATGGCGGCGAGTGCCGTCGGTTGCGTGCCGCCGTCGGGCGCATCGATTAGCACGATGTCAGCGGCCTTGCCCGGCGCGAGCAGACCGCTGTCCAGAGCGTAGATTCTTGCGTTGCTGCCGGTCGCCGCGCAGATGAAGCGTTCCGGCGGAATGTCGGTCAGGCTGGCGAGATGCGCAATCGTGTAGAGCATCCCGAGCGGCATGATCCCGCTGCCCGTCGGCGTATCGGTGGCGATAATGAAGCGGTCGAATGCCCCGTGCTTGTCGGCGAGTCGGGCGCAGAGCAGGGTTGTGCGCAGGTTCCCGGCGGTGCAGACCTGCAAGGCAATTTCCGACTCGACGATGACGCGCTCGAAGTCGGCGTCCGGCATGGCCGTTGGCCCGCCGTTGATATGGAAGGAAACGTGCGGGTGCATCTTAAGCAGATGATCGCCCGTAATCGCTCCCGACCCCGGGATCGAGGAGCCGCCAGTGTGGCAGGTCGTCAGCAGCCCGGCCGCCTTCGCGTCCGCAACCAGCGGAACGTAGTCGTAGGCCGTCTTCACCGCTCCGAATCCCGCCTTCGCCAGGCGAACCCCTTTTTGCGCGAGCTCGCGGAAATCCGCGGCCTGGAGGCCCGGTTCCAAGATCACCGATCCCGCGATCACACGCATTCCGCCAGGTCGCCAATCGGCAAAGCAGCGCTGCGCGGCGACGGCCAGCGCCTTGACGCCCTCAACGTCACCCGGCCGCCCGGGAACGTGTACTTCCGACGCCGAGATCGATGTCGTGACGCCGCCATGGACATAGCTCTCGAGATAGCCGACCGTGCGCTGGCGCGGGGTGTAGTCGCCGAAGGTGATATGGACATGGGAATCGATGAGGCCGGGAATGGCCGTCATACCGCCGGCGTCAATGACCACGTCGGCCGTGTCCACGGGCTGCGCGCTCGCGGAGCCGACCGATACGATATGCTCGCCGTCAATGAAGATCGTGTCACCGGCGACGAAAGGATTGTGCCAGTCGCCGGACACGATCTCACCCAGATTGATGATCGCGACTTTCATGCGCGCGTTACCATCGGTGCGTACCTTTTTCTTGCGTGTGACCTTTTCCGAAAACCGGTGCCCATTTTTCGCACTCAGACGCTAGCGAGGCGTTCGGGAAAGCTCTTCCGAAAGGTCGTAGGTGGCCATCAGGCGGTCGACCAATCCAGTCGCTCCTTCCCAATTGAACGTGCGGTAGCTGTGGCCGGCCGTCACGAAACGTGCGCCAGCGTAGAACATCTCATACTGGGTGTGGCGCGAGCCGAACTCTGAGCCGATCGCGTCCCATGCCGCCTTGAGGAACTTGACCTTTTCCTCCGGCTGCATTTTCGCGGAGCGCTGCGTCAGGTCGATGATCCGCTTGAGTTCAGGATCGTTGAAATCGCGGATCGAGGAGGGCAGCATGATCAGCGCGCCACCCGCAAGGTCACGCAGGGTATTGATGACGCGCGGGTAGAGGTCCTGTGTCAGAACCTGCGCCGAATACATGTAGTGTTTGTTCGGCACCCACCATTCGCCGCGCATGTTTCCTTCGGCCTCCATGCCGGCCATCGTGGCGTGGACCATGCTGGCATGGGCCGCGAGATAGCCAAGCTGCTCGCGGATCGGCGGCATGTTCGTTGTACCGATCGCTTCGGTGATCTTGTGCGCAAGGCCGACGAGGAAATTGATCTTCACCGATAGCCGTATCTGCGCCTGGTAATTCTGGTACGCGTGGCCGGGCGTGTCGTGGAATTGTGCGCGGCACATGTCGGTATCGCGATAGACGAAGACCCGCTCCCAGGGTACCTTGACGTCGTCGAAATAAATCAGTGCGTCGTTTTCGTCGAACCGTGACGAAATCGGGTTGTCGAAGGTGGAGACGGCCGCCGCTTCGTAGGATTTGCGGGACAGGACGCGAAGCCCGTTGACGTTCATGGGCAACGCGCAGGAGAAGGCGAGGTGTTCTTCGCCGGGCCTCAAAGGCTGCAGGTTCGCAACCAGCACCTCGTTGGCCATGATAGAACTGGTCCCGAGCATCTTGGCGCCGCGTATGGTCATGCCGCCCGAGTCCTCGTCCACGATGCGCGCAACCAGGTCCTCGGCCTGCTCGCCCCAGTCCTTTCCCCGTTCAGCCTGCGGATTGATGATCACATAGGTGAGATAGTAGTCGTTACGGCTGGCTTCTTCGAAGTAGCCAGCCAATGCCTTGGCGCGATCCTCGCCATGCTTGCGGAAGACTTCGATCCCCATGCGCTGACCAACCAGCGCCGATGCAAGATGATCGGGTGAGCGGCCCATGAACCCGCAGGAGAGCCCCGCCCAGGCCTGCATGGCTTTGCGACGCTGCACCATTTCATTGTAATTGCGCGGCATCTGCCAAGCGCGATTGATCCGGCGGTTCGAGCCCTCGGGTTTGAACGTCATCAGCTCAATGTTTTCCGGGCGCGCCTGGAAATCGTAGAGCATTGCAGCGGACTTGACGGAATTCCGGAACGCCGGATGTTCGGTAACGTCGGGGACCAATTCGCCGTCAATGTAGACCGTCCTACCGTCCTTGAGAGACTTGATATGCTCTGCGCCGGTCTTGCAGGTCGTCATGGTCGGCTCCCTAGTGCGTGTCCGATGCTCTTGTCGTCATCCGTTACGTCAACCCGTCAATGCCTTTGATATCGGCGGCCGCCAGTCCACCCACACGGTGGTTGGGACGGCCGCGATTGGCGAACGCGCATATGATGGCTAGCTCGTCCGGCAACGGCGCATCGGGCAGCGTGATGGTGATGCCGTCGTAATGCGAGCGCACGTAAAGCGCGTCCTTGTGCGCGAGTGGAATGTCTATGGTCGCGCCGGGCGCCGCGCGCTTGGTGAAGGACGAGATCCAGGCCTTTCCGCCGCCGGCGGCGTCGCGCATCACGTTGCCGAACACGGTGGTCAGCATGGCGACCCCATGCTCCTGCTCGCCGTTCATTCCGATCACGGCGGCCTTGCCGTAGCTTGTGGGTTTGTGCGGGGCCATGAGCGCGACGGCGAGCTGGCAGATGTGACGCCCGATCTCCACGCTCGCATCGGTGAGCGGGCTCAAGTCGCGTTCGAAACGTCCGGCGAATGGGTTGTCGATGATCGCGACCGCTGCGACCTTGCGCAGGACCGGATCGACGCGTTGTCCCGCCTCGACGCCCGCTTCGTCGATGAAGGCCAGCGTGCGCTTGATCAGCATCATCCCCCTCCAGCGGCGCGCCACCGTCTCAGCATTGGCTCCGATAATTGCTTAACTACGTTAGCTTTTCAAGCTTGCTATTTCATCATCGATTCTTGCTGTTTTTTGGTCGGATGAACAAAAAAGGCCCAGCGGTCTCGGATAGCCGGTAGACGGATGGCCGGCAGAGGGCCGTTGCTCCTGCGGCGGGGCGCGCGCGGCGCACCAGACCGCAGCAACGCCCGCGACAAGGATTCGCCGGATTTGCTGTCCAACGGCCGTAACCGGCAGTTCCGCAACCGGGTGGACGGGCAGCGGACTCTATGTCTGCGGGGCCGCCCGGACTGTCAGGATCGCGAGCGCGGGGCCCGTTTCTTCGTGACGCCACGGTTGCGAGGCGCGTCACGCAGTGCGGCGGAGCGCACCCCGGAATCCGGTTGACTTGCCAGGTAAGCCTGTAATCGGACGGCGCGATCGCTGCTCTCGATCAAGCGCTCGGTCATCTTGAGCAATTGACGGAATTCGCTCGCGCTCAGGCAGCCAAATTGCACGTCGTTCACCTGACGCTGAACCGGTGCAAGCTCGGCGAGCAGCGCATTGCCCTTATCCGATACTTCGAGTTTGACGCGCCGGCGATCGGCCGGATCGACGGATTTGTGAATGAGCCCGCGCTTAAGCAGTTTGTTAGTAACCGTAGTGACGAAGGCGCCGCTCAGATGCAGGTGGTTGGCAATACGATTGACACTGACGTCGCCTTCCTCGGCGGACAGGTGCCTGATCGAGATCAGAACCGTGTATTCGATGCCGACCAATCCGATGCGCGCGGCATGCCCGGACCGCACGGCTTCGTGGCGCGCGAGGAAACCGAACAGACCGTGCACCAAACGCCGGAATTGACGGTCGGAGCCGTCAACCAGCATTTCCGGTCGTGAAATCGTCAGCGGTGGTATCTTGGCGGATCGGCCTGGCGACCGGCGCGGCAGCCTGACTCGATCGCCATCAAGTTCAGCGTTTGTTGTCATGGCGCGTGGCTTACCGCATTTGCGTCGATTCTCAAAACGCTCCGGTTCAAGGGTGGCTTTCGGTTCCCGTCCAAGCCGCCCTCGGCGGATGGCGCTGGCTGCCCTGCTGAAGTTCCGTGCGGATCCTGCCCAACCTTTTCGCTTGAAAAGCTTTATAAATTACCTAATATTCAATGGTTATGACGATGGCGCATGCGGAAACGACTTCGCGAAGCGCAGCGAAAGCAAGCCTGGCGTTTCTTCGGCGGGCTCAGACCCGTGTGCGCGGTGGGGCTTGCGTTCATAGCCTCGCTTGGGCCCGCAATTCCTGGGCCTTGGCGGGATGGAACCCCACGCGGCACGCGTGACGATCGGGAGGACATCCATGTATCTGATGAACGCCTGGTATGTGGCAGGCTGGTCGAGCGAGTTCACCTGTAAGCCACTTGGGCGCACCTTTCTCGACGAGCCCGTCGTTCTTTATCGCGGCAAGAACGGCCGAATCGTTGCGCTCGAGGATCGCTGTTGCCATCGCGGAATGCCGTTGTCGCACGGCGAGGTTTTCGACAATCATATCCGATGCGAATATCACGGACTGATGTTCGATGGCGGCGGCCGCTGCGTCGATATTCCCGGCCAGAAAATGATCTCGCCAAGCGCGAAGGTCCGCCACTACGCTCTCGAGGAGAGGGATGACATCGTCTGGATTTGGATGGGCGATCCGCAAAAAGCCAATCCCGAGCAGATCGTTCGATATCCCTGGCATGCCAGTTGGCCGTACAAGGCAAAGAGTGAAATTCTCAAGTGCAACTACCTGCTCGTTTCCGACAATCTTCTTGATCAGACACATGCCGCCTATGTTCATAAATCGACGCTTGCCAGCGACCCGGACGCCTATGCCAAAGCGGAGATGCACACGAGCCCGACGACAGATGGCGTGAAGTTCACGCGCTGGATGCTCAATTGCATTCCGCCTGGACTCTACGCAAGCGCCGTGAAGTTCAACGGCCGAGTCGACCGTTGGCAGGAATTTGAGTACGTCGCGCCATCCTGCATCCTGCAATTTACCGGGGCGCTTGACGTCGGTAAGGGCGCCTATGAGGAACGCGTTCGCGAGGGAGGGTTCGGCCTGCGGATCTTTTACGGGATCACCCCCGAGACGGAGGACACGACATGGTTCTTCTGGTCGACGGCCAATGGCTATCGGCAGAATGAGCCTGAGGCGACCGAGCAGCTCTTTCATTCGATCGAGGCCGCCTTCAAGGAGGACGAGATTGTCATCGAAGCCCAGCACGCCACGCTGCGACGATTGAGCGGTCGGCCGCTTATCAACATCAATTCGGATGGTGCGCGCGTCCATGCGCGACTTGCGCTCGAACGCAAGATCGCGGCCGAACGTGGTATCTCGAGAGAGCAAGTTGTGACGATGGCGTAGAAGGGGACGTAGGATTTCAGCCGGTGGCGGCCGTGCGAAAATGTTTCGACGGCTCTCTTCTTGGCGGCAAAGCGGAACTCACTGAGCTGACCTATTTGCGCATCGGAAGACTGGACGCGCGGACATGATAGGAAATCGTAGCGCGGAGCAAACTTTTTCGGACCGAGAGCTGCGAGATGCCCTCGGCTTGTTCCCGACCGGCGTCACTGTGGTCACGACGGTCACAGCAACGGGCGAATGGGTCGGCGCAACCGTGAGTTCCTTTAATTCGGTCTCGCTCCAGCCGCCGCTAATTCTGTTCAGCATGGCACGCGGTTCCAGCGCCTTTGCGGTCTGGCTCGCCGCTCGGCACTTCGTAGTGAATGTGCTTGCGCAGGATCAGGGCAAACTTTCTACTGCGTTCGCGCGAGCGCTGACAGATAAGTGGGGCGGCGTCCCTTATCGTGTCGGTAGCCATGGCATGCCGGTGCTCGCGGACAGTCTGACCTGCCTCGAATGCGATCGTTACGCCCAGTATGACGGGGGCGACCACCTCATTATCGTCGGGCGTGTCGTGACATTGCACGCGGGCAAGCGTTCCGACATGGAACCTTTGGTCTTTTTTCGCAGCAAGTATGAACGGCTTGCCATTGGGCGCTCGATCGAGGCACCGATCGATGCCGTTGGGTTTCAGTGTGGCTGGTAACGGCAGGTCGTGCAGACCGAGTTGGCGTATGCGACACAGTTGTCGCGCAGTCGGCCATCGTCGTAGCGTTGAACTGCACCCGCGGCGCCATCTACAGGCCTGGTCAAAGCCTGGCGGATTCCTAGGATCACGGCCATCCGACGAAAACCAGCTTGCAAAACAAGTGGCGTGCCCTATCCTAATAACGTCGGCGGTCAATTTCGGTCGCCTCATCCGGTTCAATCACGACCCCATGTTGTCACGGCTCACAAGAGGAATGCGGATCAAAGCGGCGCTTGCGCTCGCACTGCTGTACGCCTCTTGTGCCCTTGCGCCTTCGACCGCGCTGGCATTCATGGACTCCGTGCGCGCCACGCATGGCCTCACCGACACGCACGGGGCTGCGCCGGCGCAAGCCGAGAAGGGCCAAGGACATACCCACCGAGATGGCGCGGCCCATCGTCATGCGCATGACGGCGTCCCCGAGAAGAGTTCCGAGGGGGACGGCAGCGCTTCGGCTGACACCTGCTGTGGCCTCTTCTGCGCCAGCATTCTCGCCATCACACCCGAGGTCACGCTGACCAAGCCGGTCGTCTTTGCCGCTCTTTTCCCTGCCCTTGACAGCGCCTTCGGCGGGCGCGGCCCGGATCGCATCATCAGACCTCCCATCGCCTGACTGCAGCTCCAGGCGGCGAGGCGCGGCATTGGCCGCGCGCGCCGTGCTTTGGTTCGTCAGTCAGGAGGGTTCATGTTTGCGCAATTATTGGCGCGCGTTTTGGGCATTGTTCGGCTCGCGACTGCGCGTCTTCCAAGATGGTCTCCGCGTAGCCTTTTGGCGCTCGCGCTTGCCGGTCTCGCATTGCAAGCGTGTGTCCGCGCGCCGTCAGCCCCCCTCATCGGCGGGGATCCTTCCGATCCACGCACCCCCGGTGCCGCGTCGCGTTATCGCTCCACCACGGAAGGCTATGTCAGCCAGCGCCCGGTCGAGCCGCGGCCGTGGCTTGAGCAGAACCGCAGGGTGACCCCTGCGCCCAAACAGTGAGGCGGGCCATGCGCACACGCCTCCTTCCAGGCCTGGCTCTCTCAAGCGCCCTGCTTCTCTCCGCCTGCGCGTCATTCTCGCCGGACCGCGGCATGGACGCGGTCAGCGGCATCGCCGGCACGGAACTCAAGAAGGACGTGGTTGCCCTGCGTTCCGCGGACGACGCAGCCACCGCACGCATGATCGTCGACCGCTTGCTGAAGAAGCCGCTGACCGTTGAAGACGCGGTGCAGATCGCGGTCCTCAGCAACCGCGACCTCCAGGCGGCCTACAACGTCCTTGGCCTGGCCGAGGCCGATCGCGTGCGCGCGAGCCTTCCACCCAACCCACGCTTCTCGCTGGAACGGCTGGCGGGAGGCGGCGAGTTGGAAATCGAGCGCCGCATCGTCGCAAATATCCTGTCGCTTGCGACTTTGCCGGCGCGCGCGGCGATCGCCGCCGACCGTTTCCATCAGGCACAGTTGCAGGCGGTTGAAGCCACCCTGCGCATCGCCGCCGAGACGCGGCGCGCCTACTTCCGGGCGGTCGCCGCGCGCGAACTCGCTGGGTATCTCGCCGAGGCGCGCGCGGCGGCGGATACTGCCAATGAACTTGCCAAGCGGCTTGGCGAAAGCGGAGCGATGAACAAGCTTGACCAGGCGCGCAACCAGGTCTTTGCCGCTGAACTGACCGCGCAACTGGCGAGCACCCGCAACCGGACCGAAGCCGAACGCGAACGGTTGATCCGCTTGATGGGCTTGTGGGGCCGCGCCCTTGCCTTCAAGCTGCCGCGCAGCTTGCCGTCACTTCCGTCTCGTGCGCGCGGCCTTGCAAGCGTCGAGACCGAAGCGGTCGCGCGGCGCGTCGATTTGCAGATCGCCCGCATCGAGATCGAAGCGCTCGCCAAGAGTTACGACCTTACGGGCGCGACACGCTTCCTTAATCTCCTGGAGGTGGCGGGGATTTCCAAGACGACAACCGACGCCGTCGGCGACAAGACGCGCCAGCGCGGATTCGAAGTGGAGTTTGAGATCCCGCTGTTCGATTTCGGCGAGGTCCGCGCCAGGCAAGCTGAAGAGCAATACATGCAGGCGGTCAACCGCCTCGTCGCAAAAGCGGTCAATGTCCGCTCCGAGGCGCGCGAAGCCTACCAGGCGTACCGCTCGGCCTACGACGTCGCCCGCCACTACCGCCGCGAAATTTTGCCGCTGCGCAAGATCATCTCGGAGGAAACGCTGCTTCGCTACAACGCGATGCAAATCGACGTGTTCGAACTGTTTAGCGAGGTGCGCCAGCGCATCAACTCGACTGCGGCCGCCTTGGAGGCGCAGCGCGATTTCTGGATCGCGGAGGCCGATCTGCGCACGGCACTCATCGGCGGCGCGAACGGCAGCGCAAGCACGACAGCAACCATGATGCAAACGGCGGCCGAACCGTCCGGCGGCCACTGAAGGAAGTACAACATGAAACTCTCACGACGCAAATTCGTCGGGTTTTCCGCCGCAACGTTGGCCGGGGCGGCGGCCGTCAGCGGGCGTGCGCGGGCAGCGGCCATTCCGGAAGCCGCGACCGCCACGTCGCCCTCCATGCAGCCGCCGCTGTTCCCTCCGACGGGGCCCACCTATCAACCGGTGGTGACGCTGAACGGCTGGACCTTGCCGTGGCGCATGAACGGCGACTGGAAGGAATTTCATTTGGTCGCCGAGCCGGTGGTCCGCGAGATCGCGCCCGGCATGAACGCGCATCTATGGGGCTACAACGGCCAGTCGCCGGGCCCAACCATCGAGGCCGTGGAAGGCGACAAGGTGCGCATCTTCGTCACCAACAAGCTGCCCGAGCATACCACCATTCACTGGCACGGCATGCTGCTGCCGAGCGGCATGGATGGCGTCGGCGGGATGACGCAGCCGCATATCAAGCCCGGCAAGACTTTCGTCTATGAGTATGAGCTCAAGAAGAGCGGCACCTTCATGTACCACCCGCACGCCGACGAAATGGTGCAGATGGCCATGGGCATGATGGGGTTCTTCGTCGTGCACCCGCGCGATCCGCAGTTCATGCGCGTTGATCGCGATTTCGTATTCCTGCTCAATGCTCTCGATATAGACCCGGGCAGCTACGTCCCCAAGGTCATGACGATGCTCGACCACAACCTTTGGACCTTCAATAGCCGCGTTTTTCCCGGAATTGATCATCTCGCGATTCGAAAGGGTGATCGCGTGCGGGTTCGGATCGGAAACCTCAGCATGACCGCCCATCCGATCCACATGCACGGGCACCACTTTTCGGTGACATGCACCGACGGGGGCTGGGTGCCGGAAAGCGCTCGCTGGCCGGAGACCACGATCGACGTGCCGGTCGGGGCGATGCGCGCCTATGAGTTCGTCGCCGACGTGCCCGGCGATTGGGCGCTCCATTGTCATAAGTCTCACCACACCATGAACGCAATGGGCCACAACGTGAAGACGTTCATCGGCGTGGATAAGCGCGATCTGGTCCGAACTGTGCGAGGCCTCGTTTCTCCCGACTACATGCCGATGGGGTCGGCCGGCATGGCGGAGATGGGGGAGCACGGAGCCGATATGCCGATGCCCGACAACACGCTGCCGATGATGACCGGGTTCGGCCAATTCGGACCGATGGAGATGGGCGGCATGTTCACGGTGGTGAAGGTGCGCGAGGGGCTTGCCGCCAACGATTACAAGGATCCGGGTTGGTACAAGCATCCAGAAGGAACCGTCGCCTGGGAACTGCAAACCGCTGCCGCAGGCGAGCCGCCGCGCCGACGCTATGACAAGCCGACGGCTAAACCAGCTGTCGAAATGAAAGTTATCAAACCAAGAGGTGGCCACAAGGGCCACTGATGAAAGGGAGCATGCACATGAATAGAGCACTCACAGCTGCGTCACTGATTGTGGTTTCAACGCTCGCTTCTGCCGCTCTTGCCGCACCCGGAGCGCCGGGACACAGCCATAACAGCGGCTTCTCCGCCGGCGAGCCGGGCAATCCGAAGAAGCCGGCGCGCATCGTGCAGGTCGTCATGCGCGAGGGCGACGGCAAGATGATGTTCATCCCCGATCGGGTCGAGGTCAGGCGCGGCGAGCAGGTCAGATTCATTCTGCGCAACAACGGTGAATTGGACCACGAATTTGTGCTCGCAACCAAGGAAGAGAACGTGAAGCATGCCGAGGAGATGAAAAAGAACCCGGATATGGAGCATGACGATCCGAACGCAAAACGCCTCAAGCCGAAAAAGAAGGACGAGTTCGTCTGGCGTTTCACCAAGGGCGGCACGTTCGAGTTCGGCTGCCTGATTCCCGGCCACCGCGAAGCGGGGATGATTGGAACCGTGTTCGTCAAGTGAATAAGACGATGGAACGAGGCTGGAGAAAAACGATGCAAAGATTTGCGTTCATTATCGCCGGAATGTTCGTCATCGCCACAGGCATGTCAGGCGTGGCGCTCGGGCAGACGGCCGACGGTCAGGTGACCAAGATCGACGCCAAGCAGAACAAGATCACGCTGCGGCACGGCCCGATCAAGAATCTCGACATGAATGAACCCATGACCATGGTGTTCCGCGTCGCAGACCCGGCGATGCTCAAGCAGGTCAAGGTCGGCGACAAGGTCAAGTTCGAAGCCGATCGCGTCAATGGCCAGATCACGGTGACGAAGATGCAGAAGGCGAAGTGACACTTGTCCCAGACACGGCGCGGCATCGACCGAGAGCCGCTCCCGGCCTCATCCTGAGGAGCGTCGCTGCGACGATCTCGCCACAGCGCCCGCTACGGCGACATGAGTGGCCCTGACGCTCGCAGCGATCCGTGCGACGTGCTGCTGGCCGCACAATTCACTGGCGGGTGAGGAACATGAGGTGCCGCTTGAATTCTCCCTTCTCCTCTGGCCTTACGGCCGAGTGGTAATACGTTCCCACCCACGCGCCGTCGCGACGAAGACGAAGTATGAACCAGCTCGTCTCATCAAGCTGGACCCGAACGGGTTTGCCTCTTACGGGGTTTAACGCACGTTCCCAACCAGGTCCTATGAGACGCGCACCTCTCGTATCGACAACGATGGTAATTGCTGCCCTTGGGTGCGACTCCCAAATACCCGTGACTGGCTCGTGCGCAGCAGCAAGGGTTGGCTCGCTGAGGAGTGCCAGCATCAATATCTTCTTGATGTTCATGCGTGCCTCCTTGTTTCAGCACGCTGCGTCGCCGCGATCTTCAATAAGCCTTACCTTAGACACGTTCGTGGCCGACACTATGGCGGTGACAGGCGCGATGGTGCGCCTTTTCGGGCTTTATCGGCAAGGCAGATCAAGCGCGCGCGACCCTTGGCCCAGCGATACGGCTTACGATAATGCATCACTACTCTTGGGCCGGCGGTTGCTCAAATAGCGCGCCGTAGTGATAAGGCGGCACGTCGATTCATGCGAGCGAGCTTCAGGCCGCTCGCCGCGACGGCCATGATGGTCTGTTCCGGCGACAACCTTAATTCAGTCCCTGGTCCGCGCGGTTCGCCCAGAACCATCGTTTCCTCGCGCGGGCGCGGGTGCCAGTTCACGATGGTAAAGAGACCGCCGGGTTTCACCGTTGCGCGGACCGCACGGGCCAAATCGCGGCCGATCGGGACGCCGTGAAAGGCATTCGCCATGAATACGAACTCAGCCGGGCCCGGAACCAGCCTGGCCAGGTCGTAGGCGTCGCCTGCTACGAAGTCGCAATTCGTCAGGCCGCTTTCGGTCAAACGGTGACGCGCTACGTCCAGCAGGGCGGGATCGATGTCGATCGCAACGACGTGGCGCGCAATCTTGGCGATTTGCAGCGTGAACCAGCCATCGCCGGAGCATAGATCGATCACCTCCATTCCAGGCTTGAGCCCCACTGCGGCGAGAACACCGGCAGGGTCGGGCCACAATGCTTCCCACCAACCGGCGGTCGGCATCTCGGTGCCTTGGAAAAATCCTGGAGGAGTGCCGGTCATCGTCTCATGTCATGTTCACGATTAGACGTTTTTGCCAGTTTTGCAGAAGCCTATCGAGGCAGAGAAATTGCGTGCCGCTTTGGCGTCGACAGATAACCTCCGCGTAGACAAGATCGTTGAGGCGTGAAGGGCTGAAGGGTATAAGGTCTGGAGGCGCCGGCTTCCTTCTCAGCCTTTGCCTTTGCGGCGCAGCGCGTCCCACACGTCTACCCGTTCGCGAGTGCAGCGTCCTGGTTGACCGTTGCCTCTATCTCCCGCCAGCACAACGGACAGCAAGCTGATCACACCTGCTATGTCTCAGTAGGTCTTCTCCCCACCCGGCGCGGCACGACGACCAAGCGCTGCCCAAGCCTCGGACAGTCAGCGCGGGCGCGGGGCCCGCACCCCGTGCCGTGCAAGTCGCTGCAGCACCTCGTCGCAGAAGTACGGCAGTTCGAGGAGATAGTTGACGAACGACACCGCGATGCCGCGCAACCCGGATCGGGCAAGGTTCGCCAACTCGTCGGCGACCTTGTCGGGCGAGCCAACAAACGGATAGCCGCCGATCGCGTTGGCCGCGAAATACTGCCGCTTGGCTGCGTATTCTTCCGGCGAGACCGTCTGCGGCGTGATATTGCGCAGCGCTAGCATGCGCTCGACCGCACCCCAGTCGGCATTGTCGATGACCGCATGGCGATAGTAGTCCTCGGCCTCTTTCTGGGAGGGCCGGCAGATCACTTGGCCTATGGTATAAACTTCGATCTCGCGGCCCAGCGCTCGCGCTTCGGACTTTATCTCCTCCACTTGCTTTAGGCCCGCTTCAAGCGAGGTGCGCGAGGCGGAGTTGGCGGTGAAGAACGCATCGCAATTGCGTAACGCGAACGCCCGGCCGGTGGGGGTCGAGCCGGCGTTCATGATGATCGGCCGCGTCCCGCCATGGGGTTTCGGAAAGGCACGCACGCCCTTGAGCTTGAGAAATTGCCCATCGAAGTCGAACGTGTCCGGCTCGGACCAGGCACGCTTGACCGCGTCCAGCCATTCCTGGGCAAACGCGTAGCGTGTCTCGTGATCGCGTTGGCCGACGCCGAACATCTCGAACTCGCCCTCGTTCCAGCCGGCAACGAGATTGAGGCCAAAACGGCCAGCGCCAACATGGTCGGCGGTGACGAATTCCTTAGCGGCGATCAACGGATGGAACAGAGGCGCATGCACGGTCCCGAACACGGTGATCCGGGTCGTCGCCGCCAGCAATCCCGTAGCCCAAGTCACGGTTTCGAGCGTCGCGCCGTGGAAGTCGGTGTCGCCGCCGTAGCCCTTCCAGCGCCCGATCGGCAGCATGAAGTCAATGCCTGCTTCGTCGGCCATGCGGCCGAGTTGCAGGCAGTCCCGCCAACTGGCTGACCAACGTTCCGGAACCGTTGTGGCTGAACGGCCTGAGGAGCAGTTCGCGCCGAACACGCCAAGATGCAGACCATTGGCGTTGTACATGGCGAGCCGGTCGCGCATCAAGGCCGCAGGGGCCAGCACATCAGCCTCCGTTCGTTGACGTAGCGAAGAGTTTTTCACCACGCTCGCCAGCCGCCAACGCAGCCGTACAATTCGTCGCAGACGTTCTTGTGGTCTATTGTCGTCGACGGCGACCGAGCAACTGCCATTCGCCACCTCCGGATGCAGCAGATCACCGGACAGAACGAGTTTCAGGCCGCCTCGTGCGGGCGGTATTTTGGCTCGGACTTTTTCGGTTGGGAAAGCGCTTCAAGCTCCGCCAGACCATCACTTGCCCAATAGCTCTTTCTGCTTTGCGTCCAGCTCCGCCGTCCAGACGCCCGATTCCTTGAGGAAGCGGATTGCGCCGTCATGGAACGGCACGACCACGATTTCGAGCGCCTTCTTCAGCGTTGCTTGGTTCGCCAGGGGGTGGACGCCTTTCCACTCGCCGTGACGGTCGTAGACGGTCTTGACCACTTGATAGACTGTCTCGGCGCTGGTCTGCGCGGCCGCTGCCATGCCGCACTCGATCTCCAACGCCGGAACGTCGGCCTCGGGAGCAAGCGGTCCGCGCCCCTTGGCGATCGTGGTCACGCCCCAGACCGGATCCGCCGCCTTGACCTTTTGCGCCAGGTCAGCCGGGATCGGAATCGTATGCATGCCCTTGGATCGCTTTATTTCGACGAGGCTCGGAATGAGGCCGAAGGCGATCGCTTCGCCGCGTCCGGTGGAAACTCCTTGAACGGCTTCGGTCGGGGAGCGGAACGGAATGACCTTGATGTCTTTGCTGTAGTCCAGCCCGGCCACCTTCAACATGACCCGCAGCGCGGTAACATGATCCGTGTGACTTACCTGCACGAAGATCGTCTTGCCCTTGAGGTCGGCGATCGATTTGACATTCGGATCGACGACATGCACGGACCAGGGCAGTCCATACATTGTCGCGATGTTTCTAATATTGCGTAGGGCTCCAACCGACTTGAATGGCCCGGTGCCGGTGTAGGCCTCCAGAATCTGCTCGTACCCGCAATGCTGTGCGAAATGCACTTCGCCCGTGTTCATCCGGACCGGCCACGCCGATGAGCTCGCGAACGGCTGGAGAACGACCTTCTGAATCGGAGTGTGCGCCGAAAGCAACTTGCTGTAGCCCGAGGCTATCAGATAGCCGCTCGCTCCCTCGGGCGGCACGGCGAAGGTCGCGATGCTCGGCGCCTGCGCCGATGCTGCACCGGAAAGCTGCATGCAGCCGGCGGCCAAAGCCGCCGCAACCGTCATGCGGGCGGTCCGCGCCGTTCGGGTGGCGCTGGTTATGTTCAGCATTCTTCAGTCCTCCCTTTTTTTGTGACCCTGGCGATAGTCGATCGATTGCGTGCGGACGATCCTTAAGGTCGCCTGCAACGCAGCTCATGTCATCGAGCGCTGCAACATCTCCTTTCGGCGACGGCGGACGAGAACAAAAACCGTACCGACGATCGATGGAACAACAAGGACAAATCCGACCACATCGGAATAGTGCTCCGGATAAAGCAGCAGCAGCCCCCCGACGCCGACGACAAAGGCTTCCGGCAAAGTGAGCTCGCGGATGAACAGATAGCGGGTCAGCGCCCCGCTCAAGGCAACCACCCCCAGAAGTGCGGTCGCAACCGCGATGGCAGTGCCGGTGAAACTTCCCTGCATCAGCAGCGCCGGCTGATAGACGAAAAAGAACGGAATAATGAATGCGACGATGGCGAGCCGGACCGCTTCGATCGAGGTCTGCCAGAATCCGGCGCCGGCAAGGCGTGCAGCGATCAGCGACGACAGCGCGACCGGTGGCGTCAGCATCGACATGAGCCCGAAATAGAAGATGAACATATGGGCTGCGATCGGACTCACGCCAAACTGGATGATCGTCGGAGCGACTGTTGCAGCCAGCAGCACGTAGACAAGGAGCGGCGGCGCGCCCATTCCCAACACGATCGACGCCGCGGCTGCAAACAGCAGCAACAGGAACAGATTGTCGCCCGACAGCGCTTGCATGACGGTCGGCAGAAAGGCGCCAAGACCGGTCAGCGTGAAGCCGCTCATGATGATTCCGACAACGGCGCCGGCGGCTCCGATCTCGGCCAACAGGCGCCCGCCATCGTCGAGCGCTTTGATCAGCCCGGAGAAGCGGAGGCGTCCGGTGGGGACAAACGCCAGCGCGACGAGCACAACTGTCGCAATCAGGGCTGACTGGTCCACCGGGTGTCCGAAGTAGCCCATAAGCGTCAGCAGGACCACAATCGAAGCGATCAGGAACCAGCCTTGCGACAGGGTTTTCCGAAGCGGCGGGATGTCCGTCGTCGGGATGCCGCGGAGGCCGGTGCGGCCTCCCTCGAAGTCCACCATCGTAAACATCGCGACGTAGTAGAGAATTCCGGGAAGCACTGCCGCGAGCGCGATCGACCAATAGGATACACCGAGAATATCGGCCATCAGAAAAGCGGCGGCGCCCATGACGGGCGGCATCAGGATGCCTCCGGTCGACGCGGATGCCTCGACCGCTGCCGCGAAGGACGGCCGGTAGCCCAGCCGTTTCATCGCGGGAATGGTGAAAGAGCCGGTCACCAGCACATTGGCAGCGCCGACGCCGCTGATCAGCCCGAACAGCGAACTCGCCACGACGGCAACCTTGGCCATTCCCCCGCGAAACCGTCCGGCAATTCCCACCGCTGCATCAATGAAAACGCCGGCTGCGCCGGTGTGTTGCAGAAACGCCCCAAACAGCAAAAAGACCGCAACCGTCGTGGTGAAGATTTCCATCGGCCCGCCGAAGATGCCGCTGCCTCCCCCGGCGAGGTAGAAGAATTGCGTGAGCTGCGACAACGAATACGGCGGAGTCGCCAGCATGCCCGGTAGGTACTTGCCAAAGAGCGGGTAGATGATGAAGGCAAGGCCGACAGCGACAAAGGCCCATCCCAGGACCCGACGCGCCCCTTCGAGCGATACGGCGATCAACGCGACAGCAAGCAGTTCCTCCTGCCACGTCGGAAGGGTAACACCGTAGCTCCATTTGTCCCACGAGATGAAGGCATACAGCGAGGCCGTCACGCCGAAGAACGCGAGGACGAAATCGTACCAGGGAACGCGATTCCATGGTCCCTTGGACGTGCCCGGATAGAGCATGAACAGCAGGAACAGAATGCCGCTGTAGACGAGCGCCCGGTGTGATCCATAGAGCTGAATGCCGGCGAGGTCGAAAAGAGTCGAGACGTACACGGCGACATAGATCGCGAGCGTGACGGAGACTAGCCTTACGACCCTGGCGAGCGCACCGCGCAGACTCCGGGTGCGCCGGTTTTCCGCCGGCGACTCCAGCCCTCCCTTGTTCCCTTCCGCAATGTTCATCTGGCTATTCTAGTAGCTCTTTGTTGCATCGACTATCGCTGCCACTGTGATGCTCGCCGGACGTGAGTGACTGCCGAAAAAAGGTGCGGATCCAGCGCAATGCCGGCAATCCATTCAGAGGTGAGGCGCGCATCTGCCAGGGCCGATCGTTTGACAGGCCCGTCCATTCAGTGGGATATTTGGAACACTGTTCCATATTTTTCCGGCCGGATGTCATGGACAAGACCTTGGTCAAGGCGCTTCGCATTCTTGAGCATCTTGCCGAGGCGGATCGGCCGCAGGGTGTGACCGACGTGGCAAGCGCGCTCGGCCTGAGCAAGAGCAGCGTCCACCGGCCGCTCACCACGTTGATGCGGCTGGGCTACGTCAACCAGGACGCCGAGAGCGGCCGCTACGCCGCGTCGCTCAAGCTTTGGGAGGTCGGTTCGTCCGTCCTTGAGCGCTTGGATCTCAAGCGGGTTGCCGCCGGGCCGATGGCCGAGCTGTCCGCCTCGACCGGCGAAACGGTTCATCTCTCCGTGCTCGACGGCGGCGACGTGGTGCACATCGACAAGATCGAGTGTCAGCACCCGATCCGCGCCTACAGCCGGGTCGGCGGGCGTGTTCCGGCCCACTGCATCGCCACGGGCAAGGCCATGCTGGCCTTCCAGCCGGAAGCGCTGATCGAGGCGGTCGCGGCCAACCTCCAGCCGGCGACGCCGGATACGATCGTCGACCGTAGCGATCTGCTGGCGGAGCTGTCGCAAATTCGGCGCACCGGGATTTCGATCAGCCGCGGGGCTTGGCAACCGGGCGTCGACGGCATCGCTGCACCGATTCGCGACGCGGAGGGGCGCGTCGTTGCCGGCGTCGGCATTTCCGGGCCGGCCATTCGCCTGCGATCGCGCGAGCGCGCCCGCTATGCGCCGCTGGTCGCGGAGGCCGCGGCAAAGGTATCGCGCGCCCTTGGCTTTAATCCGCCGGCGCGCCGTTCGCGGACCGCCGCGACGCGAAGGATGCCGTCACCAACGCTGACAAACGGATCAGGAGTTTCGTTGCCCGATGGCGCGTCTCATCATCGCTAATATCGATTATCTCGTCACCGTCGACCGCGACCGCCGCATCATCTGCGATGGCGCCCTGGTCATCCAGGATGGCCGCATCGTCGCCGTGGGAAAGACCGGCGAGGTCTCGATCGACAAGACGACCGATGAGGTCATCGACGGGCGCGGCAAACTGGCATTGCCGGGCGTGTTCGATACCCACGTTCACAATGCCCAGCAGCTCGGACGCGGCTGTGGCGACGAAGCCTATTCGGGTCCTGAGCGCTTGTTCCGCCGTCTGTGGGTTGTGGAGGCGCACATGGACAAGGGCGACGCGCTCTGCGCCGCGCGTCTTGCCCAGGTCGAGATGATCCGCGCCGGCACCACGTGTTTCGCCGACCCCGGAAGCTACTTCGCGGCCGAGACCGCGCAGGCTGTCAAAGAGAGCGGGATGCGCGGCATGATCGCCCGCACGGTGTTCGACATGGGCCAGACCGTGATGGGCAGCCTGCCGAAGGGGTTCTTCGAGCCGACCGACGAGGCGGTCGGCCGCGCCGACGAGATGGTCGCCGAATTCGACGGCGCGCTCGATGGGCGGCTCAAGGCGTGGTTCTCGATGCGTGTGCCGGTCGCGTGCTCGGACGACCTGCTGCGCCGGCTGGCGAAGCTGGCGGAGAAGCGTGGCGTCGGCATCATCGGCCACGCCTGCGAGAACCGCGACGAGGTGATCGCCTCGCACCTCAAGTACGGTATGGGCGACATCACGCGGTTGGAGAAGCTCGGCCTGCTGGGCCCCAATCTGCTGCTGCTGCACATGGGCTGGGTCGACCCGAAAGAACTGCACATGCTGCAGAAGCGCGACGTGAAGATCTCGCTGGCGCCCAGCGCGTCGATGCACCAAGCGATGGGCAACGTCAGCCACGGCAAGACGCCCGAGATGCTGGAGCTCGGCCTTGCCCTGTCGCTCGGGTCGGACTCCGCGATGTCGAGCAATTACCTCGACGCGATACGCCAGGCGTTCCTCGTCGTCGGCGGACTGCACGAAGCGCGGCTCGATCCCAAGGTGCTGCGCCCGGAGACGGCGGTCGAGATGCTGACGATCAACGGCGCCCGCTGCATGCTATGGGACGACGACCTCGGTTCCCTCGAAGTGGGCAAGAAGGCCGACGTCACGATGCTCGACATCATGCGGCCGGAATGGCAGCCGGTGCACAATCCGATCGCGAACCTCGTCTACTGCGCGCATGGCGGTTGTGCCGACACCGTCATCGTCGACGGCAAGATATTGATGCGCGGCGGCAAGGTGCTGACGCTCAACGAGCATGACCTGTACGAGGAAGCTCAGGACCGGGCGAAATCACTGATCAAGCGGACAGGACTTGAAGACGTCGTCAAGTCGATATGGCCGATGCACTAGCTCTAGCGCAGGCGGCTGAACCGGTGCCGGACAACAGGAGTAAAGCCATGATCACGTCCAGACGCACGATCCACGCATTCCTGATGGCGCTCGTGACGCTGCCGATGGCGGGCGGTCTCGGAGCGACCCACGCCGCCGAGCCGCTCAAGGTCGTCATGTCTTCGACGCCGTCGTTCACGTGGCTACCGTTCCTCGTCGCCGAGAAGGTCACGTTCGGTAACCTCGAGAAGAAGATCGGCCGCAAGATTTCAGTGACCTACGCGCCGACACCGAGTCCGGCGATCCTCGCGCTGCTCGCGGGCGAGCAGGATATCGGTATCGTCTACGTGCAACATGCGATCAAGGCGCAGGCGGAAGGCAAGGACCTGGTGGTTCTTGCCAAGCTCATGAAAAACCCGACCATGACGCTGCTTGCGCGCACCGATCTGCCGGAGATTAAGACTCCGGCCGATATCAAAGGCCGCGTGTTCGGCGTGGTCGGTCTCGGCTCGGGCCATCATCTGGTCGGATTCGGAATTGCCAAGGCCTATGGCATTGCCCCCGGCGACGTCACCTGGCGCTCCACCGGGGGCGTGAGCGGGTGGATACCGGCCATGCGCTCGAAGCGCGTCGACGTGATGCTCGCCAGCGAGCCGACGGCGACGACGCTGGTCTCCGAAGGCGTAGGCAGAGTTCTTCTTGATCTGCATGGTGTCGAGGATACGAAAAAGGTGTTCAACGGCGTGTTCCCAACCGTCGCGATTGTTGTGCGCCGTGAATTCATCAAGGCGCATCCCGAGGTCGCGCGTGCATTCGTCGAGGCGAATCTCGAGGCGCTGAAGTGGATACACTCGCACAAGCCGGCCGAGGTTGCCGCGGTCCTGCCCGAGAGCCTTCGCAAGCGGTCGGATGTTGACAAGGTGTTGGCCAATGTCATCCCCGCCGTCTCGGACGATGGTGAGGTCCCGATATCGTCCGTGACCCTCACGATCGATCTAATGAAGGACATTGGGGAATTGCCGAAGGACCTCAAGCTGGACCCCGCGAAGGTGATCGATACCCAGTTTCTGCCAAAGTGAGTGGGAGAGGAGAGGCCGTGGCGGTCAATGCCGTCGAGATCAGCCAGGTCACCCACACCTTCAAGACGCAACGCGGCTATCTGACCGTGCTCCAGGACGCCACCTTTGCGGTGGCGTCCAGCACCTTCGTCTCCGTGGTCGGGCCCTCGGGATGCGGTAAGTCGACCATTTTGCGCATGATCTCGGGGTTGCTCGTCCCGACTTCCGGAACGATCAAGATCAGGGGCGAACCGGTTACCGGGCTTCGCACCGACGTTGGCTTCATGTTCCAATCGGACGCATTGATTCCCTGGCGAACAGCCGTTGACAACATCGCCCTGCCGCTGAAGTTCCAAGGCATTGGGCGCGCCGAACGAAGCGAACGCGCCCGTGCCTGGATCCGAACCGTCGGGCTGGAAGGTTTTGAACAATCCTATCCCCACCAGCTCTCGGGCGGCATGCGCAAGCGGGTGTCGCTCGCCTGTACGCTGGTTTCCGATCCGCAGACCATACTCATGGACGAGCCGTTCAGTGCGCTCGACGTGCAAACCCGCAACATGATGGAGAACGAACTCATCAACATCTGGACGCGCGACCGAAGGACAGTGGTGTTTGTCACGCACGATCTCGAGGAAGCGATCGCGCTCTCCGATTACGTCGTCGTCCTCACCGCGAGGCCGGGTCGCGTGAAGTCGGTGCATTGGATCGATTTGCCGCGACCGCGCGATATCTTGAATGTTCGGACCGAACAGGCATTTCACGATCTCTATACTCGCATCTGGAATGAGATGCGTGACGAGGTGCAGATGAGCTACGCGCAGGGGCTGGAGGGATAGCGGCCGTGGCGACGCGTGAGTTGTCACGCCGAGAGGCTGTAGCCTGGCGGACGGCTGTAGTCGTTGCCGTGTTCGGCGGCTGGATGCTGGCCAGTTACCTCAATCCCGATGTGCGCTTCGTTTTCGGAGACCCGATTCTCGTGTTCGTCCAGCTTGTGGATTGGTTCCGCGAAGGCTCGATCTTCCACCATCTCTATCTGACGGTAGCGGAGGCGATGCTGGGCTTCGGTTTTGGGGCCGTATTGGGGATCATGGTAGGGCTGCTGTTTCTGTTCGTGCCGTTCCTTCGCAATCTGTTCGACCCGCTGCTCGCCATCCTCGCGGTGGTGCCGCGAATTGTGCTGGCGCCGATGTTTATGATCTGGTTTGGCCTCGGCATCGTTTCGAAGGCGGCGCTGGTTACCCTGATTGTCTTCTTCATCGTGTACTTCAATGTCGAAGCAGGCCTACGAAGCGTGCAGGGGGTTCTGATCGACCGTGCCCGCCTGATGGGGGCAAGCCGTTGGGCGCTGGTGCAGGAAATCTATTTGCCGGCCTCGCTGGTCTGGTTGTTGTCCAGCCTCAAGGTCTCGATCGGATTCGCGTTTCTCGGGGCGATCGTTGCCGAATACCTCGGCGCGACTGCCGGCATCGGTTCATTGATTGCGTTCGCCCAGTCACAGAACGATCCGAATGCCGTCATGGCCGGCTTGTCGGTGGTCTTTCTGGTCGTGGTGCCGCTCGATCAACTTCTAACCCAGATCGAGCGAAGGACGGCGGCATGGCGAGGCTAGGTATCATGATGCAGAGTGCCTCATGGATGCTTGGGCGCCTCGCCGTTGTCGCAGCGTTCCTGGTGATGTGGGAGGTAAGCGTCCAACTCAATTGGATCGACAGATTCTTCTTCAGTTCGCCGACCGAGATCTACAGAATCCTGCAGGAATGGTGGCGCGTCGGCATAATCCTTCCGAATCTAGGTTTGACCCTGTCGGA
This sequence comes from Hyphomicrobiales bacterium, assembly GCA_009377755.1. Classification (GTDB taxonomy): domain Bacteria; phylum Pseudomonadota; class Alphaproteobacteria; order Rhizobiales; family Xanthobacteraceae; genus WHTM01. Next base: position 128,855 of record WHTM01000002.1, read on the forward strand.
AGCTGCGTTGGGCTACTTGCTCGGCGTTACTCTGGGGACGATGCTGGGATTTGTCTTTGCGTTCATGCCGCGCATTGCGACAGTCTTCGATCCCATCATGGTCGTTCTGAATTCGTTCCCGCGGCTCACTCTGGCGCCGCTGTTTATCGTCTGGTTCGGGTTCGGCATGACGCCGAAGGTCGTGTTGGTTGCCGCCTTCATCATCTTCATCTGCTTCTTCAATACCTATCGGGGACTCAGGGAGGTCGACACCGAACTCCTTGATCGCGCCCGGTTGTGGGGCGCGTCGCGGTGGGCTTTGACACGCCATATCTATCTCCCCGCTGCGATTTCGTGGATCATCACCGGTCTCAGGGCGAGCGTCGGCTTCGCTCTCATCGGCGCTGTTGTTGGCGAATACATCGGCGGCGACTCGGGCATTGGTTTCCTGATCATGCAGGGTCAACACAGACTTCGCATGCGCGAGGTTCTGGCCGGCCTGGCGCTGCTGCTTGTGATCGCTTTCTTTATCGATCTTGCCCTGCGGCGCATCGAAGCGCGCTCGCTGCGGTGGCAGCCAGCGGCGGCACGACGATAATGTCCCGTTGCTGATATTATATCGCCGATCGATCAACGATGATCGCAACCGGACCGCCGCCGTCCGGGCCCTGATGTTCCGCGCCTCCCGACACGTAAATCTCGGCATGACCGATAAGGCCCGCGAGTGCGCCGCAGACGAAGGCGCGGGCATGGCGGGTCGCCGAAATATCGGAATCGTCCAGCATCGTGTGACGGTGACCGCGCAGGAGGCCGCTGTGGCTCGACTCGGCCTTGGCCAATACCGCCACAAGCCGATCCCGCTGCGGCGCCGTGAGCTGGCCCGCGGCCGCAATGCCCACCCGGCCAAGAGCCGCGCGCACAGGCTCGACATCGATCGCATCCGCCATCACCGCATGATCGATGACGAGCGGACCCGACCACGCCGGCGACATGCCGAAAACGACAATCTCGTGGCCAAGAAGTTCGATGCCGGCTGAGCAACTTGCCCGCCCGGACCAGAGACCAAGGTGGGTACCGATGTCGCTGTCCCGTAACGAACCTCGGTCGATCTCACCGAGCGCACCCGCAACACCGAGAGCACTGGCGGCACGGGACAACGCCATCGATTTCAGCGTGTCGTGCGTCGCCACCGTTCCGCCGCGCCGCTGCGCCTCCTCGATCCGCTGCGCCGTCAACAGCGGGCATTTGACCTGCACGAAGTGGACATTACGCGGGTCGTCGATCGCTGCATCGGCCATGGCCGCAGCCACGCCGTGTGCCACCGCCTCAACCTGGTCAAACCGGCCAATCTGCTCGGGAGGCAAAGGCGCCGTGTGGGCGTGGCCGATGGCGAGAGCCGGCCCATTGGCGGCATTGGTCTCGGCGCGCTCGAAAATCGTCCAGTGCGGCGCCATCCCGCCTTCGGTGCCGCCCGACATCACGAGGCAGATCCGCTCCGCCTGCGCTTTCGACAGGTATCTCTGAAAGAGCAGCGTCAGCGCCAGGGTCCCGAACCCGCGGCTGAAGTCGTTCACGCAGCCGTTTCCCTCGGTCTTGCCCAGAATCGCCACCACACCGCCCGGGTCGATCCGGCCGGCGGCAATCGCGGCTTCGATGCCGCTGACGTCGTCAGGTGCGGCGGCGGGTATGCGATGAACCTTGGACGTTGGCATGATGCTCAGGCACAATAGAGAGGGCCGGAATAGTGCGACTGTAGCGCCGCCCGCAGTTCCGGCATGGCGGCGCGGACATCCGCCGTGGTATCGAACGCAGCGCGCAACGCGGACAGAAGTTCCACCTCGAGCGCGGGGAGGTCGATGCCGGTGACGGCACCGTCGCGCACCACCTCTCGGCCGGCAACGTACAGGCCTTTGACGTGCTCCTGTCGCGCCTTGGCCAACAGCAGGTCGAGCGCCGGCACATCCGGTTCCACCAGTTCCGCTGCCAGCCGTTGCCAATCCAGGATCAGGAGATCGGCAGGCGCTCCAGGGGCAATTCGCGCGCCATCGGTCTGGCCGGTCACGGCGAAGCGGCCATTCTCTGTTGCAAAACGCAGCAGGTCGGCGCGCGCCATCCGGATATCGAAGCCGGAGCCCTTATGAACGACGTAGGCTAAACGCATCTCGCGTAATGCATCCTCGTCCTCATCGAACGCCAGTCCGTCGAGCCCCATCGCGATGCGGCAGCCGCGGCGCAGCATCCTCCCAACCGGCGCGATGCCGGAGCTGACGATGAAGTTCGAGCTCGTGTTGATCACGATCGTGGCGCCGCGTTCGGCGATCAGCTCCATTTCGCCCGGCCGCAGCCAGATACAGTGGGCAAAGGACACGCGCTCGTTCACGAGCCCGATCTCGTCCAGATAGCGGACGATGCCTTGCGGATAGGTGCGGTCCGCCCAGTTGCGCTGGTATTGTGTCTCCAGCAAATGCATGTGCACCCGGCGACCGGTGCGGCCTGACGCTTCACCGATCCGCCGCAGCATCTCATCGGTGCACCACTGTACCCCCGCCGGTCCGTATTGGACCGTGATGCCCGGCCCCTCAATGTCGGCGGCCACCGCCTCGACCATCGCCACCTGTTCAGCCGGCGGCAACGGGGGCTTCAAGAACCGGCGCGAGACGCATGCACAGGCCGCGGGCGACAGGTGCTCGAGAAGCCGATCATGCGGATCGTACACGAGCGGATTGAGGTCACGGCAATGCACGGCGAGGGCGACCTGGATGCCGACATCGCGGGCCGCCTTCGCCACCGCACGCGCCTCGGTGGGAAAGTCGGTCAGGCCCTGTACGCGGGTATAGTGTGCCATCACCGAACCAACGCCGCCGCGCGCAGTGCGCCCAAAGGCAACGGCAGACGCAAGCCAAGGATCGACGGCCGGGATCAGCGTCAGGTAGGGAAGCCAGGCTTCCAGCGGCACATCGAGGCTGCCGACCTGGCTCAGCCGCACGACCCGCGCGTGGTCGTGGGCATTGGCGAGCGCCGGCAGGACAAGATCGCCCGCCGCGGCCGCCTGTTTCGCTTCCACCGCGGCAACACGGCCCTCGTCGACGACAATGATCCGGTTGGCGAGGGCGGGATCGACAGCGTTCGGCAACAGCCAGGACACTTCGATACGATTCGCGGTCAATGTCACGCCTCTGACGCCGCCGCCTACATGCCGAGCTTCAGGACGCGTGCCTCCTTCGGCGGCAGGAACGAACGATCAAACACGTCTGTCACCTTCGGCGTACTCTTGAGGTTGTAGCCCTCAACCAAAAGCTTGATCGAGCCTACCATGCGCTCGTCATCGACGTCGCCGACACCGATCTTGTCGGTTTCCGGAGACACGAAATGCGTCCTTAACGCATACACCAGCCGTTGCTTCTCCAGCCCGGCGTTCATCAGAGGCTCGACCTTCATCATGAGCGCGATGGCCGGATCTGGATTGGCTGCGACTTCAATCATCGCTCGGTTGAGCGCGCGGATCAGGCCGGCCACGGCCTTCGGCTTTTCGGTCAAGAGTTTGCGCGAGACCATGATGCCGTTGGAGTAGAGACCAAGACCATAGTCCGAATAGTAGAACCACCGGATGTCCTTGTCGGGATCAAGCTTCTGTCCGATCAGGTTGACGTAGCTGGTGACTGTGAATACCGCCGAGAAATCGACCTGGCCGGTGAGCAGCATCTGCTCTTGCAGGTTCGGCGCCATATTGACGATTTCCACCTTCGACGGATCGATGCCGTTCGCCTTGGCGAGTGACGAGAACAGAATTCCGGCGGCGCCGCCGGCGGGCGTTCCCATCTTGCGACCGACGACATCCTTCAGCGTCTTGACCGGGCTGGATGCCTTGGTGATCAGCGCAAAGGGAGGCTTGTTGTAGATCATGTAGACCATCACAGGCTGCTCTCCAGGTTTGGTGCCGGCCAGCTGGATGATCGCGTTCATGTCGCCGAAGCCGGCGTCATAGGTGCCGGACGCAATGCGCGTCACGGTTGCCGCGGAGCCGGTGCCCTGATCGATCTGAACATCGAGACCTTCGGCTTTGAAATAACCCTTCTCCTTGGCCCAAAACACGAAGGCGTGCAGGCCCTGATACTTCCAGTCGAGCGTGAAGCGGATGCTGGTCGGCGTTTGCGCCGCAGCACCTGACATGGACAACATCAGCCCCATGGCGAGCGCGCCGGCAAAGCGTTTGAGCGACATGTGATACCCTTTCATGGTTGTCCGGCACGATTATCCCAACGCGAACTCGTCCTTGCGGCGTGCCCACCCCGTCACACGCATTTCGATGAACGAGAAGATGACGTAGAGCGCGACGCCGAGCGCCGCCAGGATCAGCAGCCCGGCGAACACCAGCGGAACATCGAAACTGGAGCTGGCGATCATCATGAGGTTGCCGATGCCGCGATTGGATGCCACCGTCTCGGCAATGACCGTGCCGACAAAGGCTTGTGTCACCGCAACCTTCAGCGAGGCGAAGAAGTAGGGCATCGTGCGCGGCAGGCCGACGTTCAGGAGGATGTCGAGCTTGCTGGCCTTGAGCGCGCGCATCACGTCTTCGAGCTCGGGCTCGGTGGTGGCGAGGCCGGTCGCCACGTTGACGACGATCGGGAAGATGCAAAGAATCATGGCGGTCAACACCGCAGGCACTGTTCCGGCACCAAACCAGAGGACGAAAATCGGCACGACTGCGACCTTTGGAATGCTCGAAAAGCCGACGAGCAGCGGATAGGCCACGTCGTAGGCGAGCCGGGATGAGCCGATCACCACGCCGATGAGAACGCCGAACGCGATGCCAAGCGCGAATCCGACAAGAGTCGTGTAGAGGGTCTGTACCGCATGCGGCCAGATCGCCGGGATGCGCTCGATCAGCGTGACGATGATTTGGCTCGGACGCGGAAGTACGATGTCCTTGACGTTGAATGCCAGACAAAGCAGCTCCCACGCGACAAAGAAGCCAATGATGAGGGCGGCCGATGCAATCCGTCGGCGAAACTGCGCGTTCACGGATTTGAATCCTTCGGAGGGCTGGCCACAACGATCAGTTCACGCAATCGCTGCGTCAACGCGACAAACCTCGGGTCGAATGATATTGCGATCGTACGCGGACGCGGAAACAGCACGATCGTGTCGTCGATGATGCGGCCCGGTCTTGCCTGCATGACGCAGATGCGGTTGGCGAGATACGCGGCCTCCTTGAGATCGTGAGTCACCAACAGAACGGTCGGCCGGTGTGCGATCCAAAGTTCCTGCATGATCGCCCACAATTCCTCGCGCGTGAACTGGTCGAGCGCGCCAAAGGGCTCGTCGAGCATGAGCAATTGCGGCTCATGTACGAGAGCGCGGCACAGCGACGCGCGCTGCATCATCCCGCCCGAAAGTTGCCACGGATACTTGCTGCCGAATCCTCCGAGGCCGACCTGATCGAGCAACGCATCGACGCGGTCGCGGAACTCGGTCCTGCGCTTGGCATGGTATTCCTGCCGGAACGGTGGCACGATCTTGAGCGGAAGCATGACATTGTCGCGCAACGTCAGCCACGGCAGCAGCGTTGGATTCTGGAAGGCAATGCCGACACGGACCGGTTCTGCGCCGACCTCGCGGCCGGCAACGAATACGTATCCGCTCGACGCAGTGAGCAGACCTGTCACCAACTTCAGGATGGTCGATTTTCCGCAGCCGGACGGGCCGACGAGTGCGATGAAGTCGCCTTTGTCGATCTTGAGGTTCGTCTCGTCGAGAGCTTTGACCTGACGGTCATCGCGCCCATAAGTATGGGTCACCCTTTCGAGAGCGACGTAGGTCTCGGCATGGGGCGGAGCCGACGGTGGTGCAAGCATCAGGCCGTCTCGTTCACAGGACTGCGGGCGGATGGGGATTGCAGGATGCGGCTCATCGACTGGTCGATGTTGCGTGGCTTGGGCTCCGGCATCGCCTGGATGGAGTGAATGGAGCGGCCCCATCCCCGTGTTTCGGCGATGAGGGCGCGGTCGCGCATCACGAAGCGGCCGCGCACCAGTGTATGGACGGGTTGGCCAACGACCTTGCGACCGTTCCAGGGAGTAATCCTGGAGCGCGACTGGAGCTTGGCGTCATCGAGGACCCATTTGCGCCCCAGATCGATGATCGCGATGTCAACGTCGGAACCCGGCGCAATCGCGCCTTTGCGCGGATACAACCCCCAGACCTTAGCCGGATTGACCGCGCTCCAGCGCACGTAATCGCAGATGCTGGCGCGGCCCGCATTGACTTCGGTGAGCATCAGCGGCATCTGCGACTCGACGCCGGGGAATCCACAATCGACGGTCCAGATGTCGTTGCGGGTCTTTTCGTCGATCGCGTGCGGTGCGTGATCGGTCGCGACCAGATCGATCGTGTTGTCGGCCAGTGCGGCCCAAAGCGGTTCCTGATTGCGGGGCTCGCGCACCGGCGGATTGACGCGAATGATGCCGGTGAGGCGATCGTAGTCGTCCGTCGAGAGAAAGAGATACTGTGGACAGGTCTCTCCGGTGATGTCGACGCCGCGCGCCTTGGCGTCGCGCAGCGGACGCAATTCCTCGGCAGATGAGATATGCAGGATGTGAATCCGGGCGCCGGTCCACTCCGCAATCGCCGCTGCACGGCTCACCGCCTCGATCGCGACGACCGCTGGGCGAGCGGCCAGATGCGCAAGCGGATCAGTCCGCCCGGCGGCCCGCATCCGGCTCTCACGCCGCTCCATGATCGAGTTTGTCTCCGCATGCAGGGAAATCCGCTTCCCGGTCGGGGCAACCACCTCGAACGCTTCGAGCATCGCCCCGGTGGACGGTGTCGGAATCTTCCCGAACGTGTTGCCCATATAGAGCTTGAAGCCGATGATCCCGCCGCCGACGAGCGCCGGGACGTGCTCGATCGTGTCATCGCCGAGCAGGCCGTAGAGGCCGAAGTCCACATGAGCCTTCGCCGACGCGATTCGATGCTTGGCGGCGAGCGCCTCCGCGGTCCCCGTCGGCGGGATGGTGTTGGGCATGTCGAAGACGGTTGTGACACCGCCGAAAGCCGCCGCGGCGGTCCCCGACTGCCAATCTTCCTTGTGCGGATAGCCCGGGTCACGAAAATGCACGTGTACGTCGATCGCGCCGGGAAGGATGTGCATCCCGCTCGCATCCAGGCTCTCTCGGGTGGGCGGCATGGTTTCAGCCGCGCCCACTGCGCGGACGATCCCATCCTTGACGGCGACGCTCGCCGCGATCACCGCGTCCGCAGTGACCAGCAATCCGCCATGGATGACAAGATCGGCCGTGATGCCCATCGTTGCCTTGTTCATAGCATCGCCCAACCGCCATCGACAGGCAGGTCGATGCCGGTGATCTGGCGCGACGCGTCGCTGGCGAGGAACAGGCACGCATTGGCGATATCGGCATCGGTGGAGACGCGCTTGAGTGCATAGTCGCTGGCGTGCCGCGTGATCGCCTCTTCGGTCGAAATACCGAGGCGCTGCGCCATGTCCGCGCAGACCTTGTCGCGAAAGCGCGGCCCGTCGACCATGCCGGGGGCAACACAGTTGACGTTGATGTTGTAGGAGCCGACCTCGAGCGCGAAGCTTTTGGTGATTCCGCGCAAGCCCCACTTCGACGCGGAATAAGCCATCCGCCCCGCGCGTCCGCGCATTCCGAACGTTCCACCGACATTGACGATCTTGCCGTATTGCTGATGCATCATGGTTGGCAGCACCGCGCGCATGGTGTGGAAGCAGCCGTTCATGTTGAGCTTGACGATGTCGTCGAACTCCTGCGGAGACGTTTGCACACCAGTCTTGCCGATCGGACCCGAACCACCCGCGACATTCACCAGGATGTCGATGCGTCCATATTTTATCTTCGCCGCATCCGCGGCGCGGTCACATTGATCAGCCTCCGTGAGATCGCAAGGAATGACGATGGCCTCGGCGCCGGCAACCTGTATCTCGTCGGCAACACAGGTGATCGTCGCCGTATCGCGGCCGACCAGGGCGAGGCGAGCACCTTCGTCTGCAAAGGCCTTCGTGATGGCGGGGCCCATCCCCTTTGCAGCGCCGGTTATCAAGGCAACCCGCCCCTTGAGCATGAGATCCATCGTTGGTCCTGTTCCTGCCCGGCCAAGCACAGCATGGGTGCGAGCTCACTGCTACGTGCCGCAGCGGTTCGCGAACGCGCATCAGAACAACTTCTTCGGAAGGTCCTTGGCGGGCGGTAGGAAGGCGGCGGTAAAGATCTCGCCGATCGACGGCGTTCGCGGCAGATTGTTGGCCTCGACCAAGATATCGATCGACTTCTTCAACCGCTCCGGATCGACGCTGCCGAGACCGATCTTCGCGATTTCCGGATGATTCATCTCATCCTCGAGGGTGGCGACGAAGCGTTCGCGCTCGACGGGAGTCTTGATCAGGGGCTCGCGCTTTGCCACCGCCGCAACCGCGCCATCGAGATCCTTCAGCGAATCCAGCAGACCCTGATTGATTGCCCTTATCAGCCCCCTGACCGCCTCGGGCTTCTCCTTCACCAGTTGCCTCGAAACGATGATGGCGTTGGAATAAAGATCCATCCCGTAGTGGCCGTACTTGATATAGCGAATCTTGTCGTCACCGATGCCGATCAGCTTGGCGGAAAAGCGGATCGTGTTGACGTAACCGAAAGTGCCGTCGACCTGACCCTGCATCAGCATCTGCTCGCGCAGGTTCGGCTGGAAGTTCGTCATCTTGACTTTGCTGCAGTCGATCTTGGCGACCTTGCAGAATGCAGGAAACAGCTTAAGCGCGCCGTCGTTGGCCGCGCCGCCAAGCGTCTTGCCTTCCAGATCCTTGGGCGACCTGATGGGGCTATCCGACTTCACCGCGATCGTGAACGGCGGCTGATTGAACATCACATAGACGGCGACCGGCGCGATTTCCGGCCTCTTCGCCGCCAATTCGATGAGTGCGTTGATATCGCCGAAGCCGATGTCATAGGTGCCGTTTGCGACCAGCGGCACGGCGGCGCCCGAGCCGTTGCCTTGATCCATTGTGATCTCAAGGCCTTCCTTCTTGAAATACCCGCGGTCCTCCGCAAGGAAGAACATTCCTTGCGGACCCTGGTATTTCCAGTTGAGGACCATCTTGAGCTTGGTCTGCGCGTGTGCGGGGCTAACGATGATCGGACTCGTAAGGCCCGCAACGACGGTCAACGCGAGGAACAAGGATCGTGCCGGTGATGTCATTGTGCACTCCTGACAGAGGTTCGCGGTTCTGCGGATAGTGGCGCCGGATCCGGCACTCCGATCGCCGAGAGGTGGGCTTTCGTGTCACGCTGTTTCCGATGGCGCGCAAACAGGAACGCCGCTGCTCACGCCGTAGGCGCGCGGCGCTCAATCTTTGGTCACTTGCCCGGCAAATCATGGGATCCAAGGATCCGTGCGCCGTCCATATGCGAACGAGGTCTGCGAACGAGATTTGCAGCCGGAGTTTGCAGGCGCCTGCGCCCACATAGTTTCTCACTGCAATCCGCGTGCCTCGCCGTCGAACGCTAGTGTGGCGGATTTGACGTTCCTACCAGCATTGCGGCGAGCCCTTCGTAGGAACGTCAAATCCAAAGCCACACTAGAATCATATAGTTGCTAGTGTCCCTTTGGTTCCGACGTTCGTACGAGCGCGTGCTGCAATGGGATACGAACGTCGGAACCGGGACACTAGCGCAATCAAGTGCTCACATCTGCCGCCGATTTCTTGCTAGTGTGATGTCGAAAATGCATCACCAAACCGGTAGGCCAACGCCGTGAAGCACTTACGCATCCTTCGGTACGTCGACGAGGTCGCGCGGGCGGGGTCGATCCGCAAGGCGGCGGATCACCTCAACGTCACCGCGTCCGCGGTCAATCGCCGTATAATGGACCTCGAGGACGAACTCGGAGCGGCGCTGTTCGAACGGCGGCCGCGCGGGGTGCGGCTTACCTCCGCCGGCGAGTTGTTCGTGCACTACCTGCGTGAGCAGGAAGGCAACGTCGAGCGGATGAAGTCGCAGGTCGAGGACCTCAAGGGACTACGGCGCGGTACGGTTCGTATTGCATGCAGCCAGGCTCTGGCGCTGGAATTCCTGCCGCGCGAAATTGCCGATTTTCGCCGCCGGTACCCCAACGTATCCTTCGAAGTCAAAGTGTTCGACCACGAGCAGGCTATGGTCGCGCTTGCCGCCTATGACGTCGACCTCGTGCTGGTGTTCCGCCCGCCGTATCTTGCCAGTTTCCAACCATTGATGACGCTTGAGCAGCGCCTCGTCGCAGTGATGCGGTCGGATCATCCTTTGTCCCGCCGGCGGCACTTGCGGTTGCGCGATTGCGCCGCCTATCCGGTCGCTTTGGCGGAACGCAGCATCGGCGGCCGACAATTGCTGGAGGAGATCATCACCCGCACCGGGGTAAGCTTTCAGATCGCGGCCGAGTCGAATTCGTTCGAGATGCTGCGCGGGCTGGTAACATATGCGGGCCTGATCTCGTTCCAAATCCGGATTGGAACGCTGTCACGGGGCAGGAAATACGGGCTGGTTGCACGCGACATTGATGACCGCGATGTCCCGAGGGCCAACCTCGTGCTCGGGCAATTGCGGGCGCGCAATCTGTCGGTCCCAGCAGCAGTGTTTGCCGAGCGGCTCACGCGCGTCCTGGAAGGCATGCGTACGGATGCGGGCCGACCTGGGGCAACGCTTTCGCCGCGGCGACCGAAATCGGCTTGAAGCCCTGCCACAGCATTGTGATATCGATGATGCGCGAATTACCTTGCGCAAGGTGCTGCTGGCAATTATTCTGTGCGTTTTTTCGCGGTCCAAGTCGCCGGGCTTGCGATCGCAACTAACGCACAGGCGTGGTGCCTGTGTCGACGTGCGTGGAGTGTCAACGAATGATTCCGGTATCTGGCCCAGAGGTCGAACGTCCCTCAACATTGGTGCAAGGCGTGCTGCCTGCGACTCACGCGACAGATAGACCGCCCTTGCGATGGGGCGCCGCAACCGCCGCGTTGCGAGGGCCGATCGTGGCCACCTTGCGCAATATCAGCCATCGCAACGTCATTGGAACCCATGCCGGCGGGTATTCCGTATACCGCGCGCTTGCCATTGCCGCGCGGACGCTCGCGCCGGACCATGTCGCCGATCTGTCGGACACCGCCCCAGCGAATCATATTGGTCCGTATCCGCAATGGGCCGACCCACGCAAGATCGTGTCGATCGATCCGTGGGGCCATCTGATCGGTACTGTATTTCGCGAATATCTGGATGGCGGCCACGACATCAGGCCGACCATCGCGGTGACGCGGGCGCATATCGACATTCCGGAAATCAGAGCCGCCGTCGAAGCCGGAAGGGTTCGGCGCGACGGCGTGGTCGTCTCGGCGCGTGGCAGCGTGCGCGTGATGAAGGCGGCGATCGACCCGGTGTGGTACCTGCCCGGTATTGCGGAGCGTTTCGGCATCGGCGAATCCGAACTGCGGCGCGACCTGCACGAGCAGACTGCGGGCATGTATCCGGAACTCGTTACCCATGGCGATCTCAAGGTCTTTCTGCCGCCGATCGGGGGCACGACGGTGTACTGCTTCGGCGATCCGGACAAGCTCGGCGACGAGCGGACCCCGGTGGCTTGTCGTGTGCACGACGAGTGCAACGGCTCCGATGTCTTCGGTTCCGATATCTGCACCTGCCGTCCATATCTTGCCCATGGCATCGAAATTTGCATCGAGACCGCGCAGGCCGGCGGCGTCGGTCTCGTCGTCTACAATCGCAAGGAAGGCAGAGCGCTCGGCGAGGTGACCAAATTTCTCGTGTACAACGCGCGCAAGCGCCAGCAGGATGGTGATCGAGCGGACGCGTATTTCAAGCGGACCGAATGCGTGGCAGGCGTCGAGGACATGCGTTTCCAGGACCTGATGCCGGATGTCCTGCATTGGCTCGGCGTCACGCGCATCTATCGCTTCGTCTCCATGAGCAACATGAAGCGCGACGCGCTCATTCGCCAAGGCATCGCCATCGACGAGCAGGTGCCGCTCCCCGAGGATATGATTCCGGCCGCGGCCCGTATCGAGATCGAAGCAAAGATTTCCGCTGGATACTTTGCCGGCGGACGGCCATCGACCGATTAGAATGATGCAGGACCTTCTCCAGGGGACGGCCGCGACGCCACGTCCTCAAAATGATACGCAATCGTCGGAGCTTCTGACATTGCGGAACGCCGCTGCCGTGCGGGAGCGCTGCAAATGCATATATGACTGGGTCGCCGACCGGCATTCGCCATACTTTGCGCTCGATACCGGGCGGCTTGACGACGTCGCGCGATACGTCGCCGACGTCACCCGCGAAGCTTACCCTGACCTGTTGATCCCGTATCACAGTCGCTGGCGGCATTTCTGCGCGGATGGAGTTGATCGTTGGCAGGGCATCACCGAACGCGTCGCCGCCGAAGGGCCGATCGAATTGGCGCGCACGGCTGTCGATCTCGCTGTGGTCAGTGTGTTGCTCGACGCCGGCGCTGGCGACGCCTGGCGTTATCGCGATCCCGAGAGCAACCGCATCCAAGCGCGCTCCGAGGGTCTCGCGATCGCCAGCATCGACATGTTCAAAGCCGGCTGTTTCTCGTCGGATCCAGCATGGCCCTGGCGCGTCGACCACGTGGCGCTGAAGCAATTCAATGCCGTGACGCTCGGGCGTGGCCTTCAGGTTGCAGCCGACAACCCGCTGGTTGGGCTGGATCAACGTACGGCATTGCTGCAGCGGCTTGGTCGCGCCTTGGCGAGCCAGCCGGCGTTGTTCGGCACAAGCCTCGCCCGGCCGGGACATCTCGTCGACCATTTCATCCGGTGTTCGCCGCAAGGACGCGTGACGGCTTCTGACCTTTTGACCACGCTGCTCGATGCCTTCCCGGCAATCTGGCCCTCCGGCCTCATTGTGGAGGGGTTTCCGATCGGTGATGCGGGCCGGCATCCCGCCGTGTGCACCGGCGATCAAAGCGACGGAATTGTACCGTTCCATAAGCTATCACAATGGTTAGTCTACTCGCTGATTGAGCCGCTCGAGATGGCGGGGCTGCAGGTTGACGGCGTCGAGCAGCTCACGGCGTTGGCCGAATATCGCAACGGCGGCCTGCTGGTGGATTTCGGTGTCATTCGCGCCCGCCAACAACTCGATCCTCGCACGCGCTGGGAGGTCGGCTCGCAGTTCGTCGTCGAATGGCGTGCGTTGACGGTCGCGCTGATGGACCAATTGCTGACCAACGTCCGCGACATCCTGAAGGTCGGCGCTTCGTTTCAGATGCCACAGTTGCTGCAAGGCGGAACCTGGAGCGCGGGGCGGAAGATTGCGTTGACCTTGCGTCCACCACTCGGTCCTTCCCCCATTTCCATCGCCGCCGACGGAAGCGTATTGTGATTTAGGCTAACCGCATGCATCCCAGTTGGAGCGACTTGCCGAGGCGTTGGATATCGCCAGTACACCGCGGAAATCCAGGCTTCTTCGTCGAAACCTACCCAAAGGACTCGGACGACCGGTCAGCCTTCACGAGTCTCCAATTGCCGCGTGATGCCTTGCCGCAAGCACCTAAGCCTCGGTCCTTCTACGAAAGGATGGTTCTTGACTATAGGCGCAACATCCGTGACCGCAGACCAACTGGACGTCCTCATGAGCCACAGCAACGCATTACAAGGCGCCAATCGTTTCAAACTTGGACTGTTCGGCCTGAACGTTGACAACGCTTGCGCGATTACCACGATCGACGGCGTCTTTCATCCCACGTGGAACAATGTGAAGCGGCTGACGCGCATGGCGGACGCCGCAGGTTTCGAAGCCCTTGTTCCGGTTGCGCGCTGGCGTGGCTTTGGCGGGGTCACCAACTTCAATGGCGCCTGCTACGAGACATTCACCTGGGCAGCCGGTGTCGGCGGCGCAACCGAACGCGCCGCGGTATTTGCGACATCACACGTTCCGACCATCCATCCGATCGTTGCGGCAAAGCAGGCGACGACGATCGACCACATCACCGGCGGACGATTTGCCTTGAACGTCGTCTGCGGCTGGTTCGAGCCGGAACTCGAAATGTTCGGCGCCACGATCATGGAGCATGACGAGCGCTACGCCTATGCCACGGAATGGCTGGAGGTGATGAAGCAGCTGTGGACGGCTGAAGAAGAGTTCGACTATTCCGGCCGTTATTTTCGCATCAGACGCGGCTTCCACCAGCCCAAACCCATCCAGCGTCCATTCCCGCCGATCATGAATGCCGGCGGCTCGGGCGTCGGGCGTCATTTCGCAGCCAAGTATTGCGACATGATCTTCATACACATCAAGGGGCAGGACATGGAGACGGCGCGTAAGGACGTCGACGAGGTCCGTTTGCTCGCCCGCAAGGAATACGGCCGCGAGATCCAGGTGTGGGCAAATTGCTATTGCGTGATCGGTGACACGGACGCGGACGCGCTGAAGTTCCGCGAGTGGTACGTGCGCGAGAAAGGCGACTGGCAAGCGGTTGACAATCTCGTCCGGATCATGGGGCTGCAGTCCGGCGTCCTCCCCAAGGAACAGCTTGAAGGCGCCAAGTATCACTTTATTGCCGGATGGGGCGGCTATCCGTTGGTCGGCTCGCCCGCTCGAGTTGCCGACGATATCAACAAGCTCGCGAGCGTCGGCCTCGACGGGGCGTTGCTGTCGTGGCCGCGTTATGAGGAGGGCCTCACGCGATTCATTGACGAGGTTATGCCGCTCATCCAGCAGGCGGGACTACGTCACCCAGCCTCGACTAAGGAGGCCCAACGAACTACGCAGCGCGTGTGATAAGCAGGTATCCCGACGCCCCGGCGGAAGACGCATCGCGAACGTCACGCGAGCTATACGCCGAGCCACGTGTGTCGGATTTCGTCGGACTTGCGTAATTCTTCGCTCGTTCCAGTCCAGCGCACACGCCCCTTGCCCAGGACCACGATATGATCGGCAACCTCGGTGGCAAGCACAAAATTCTGCTCCACGAGCAGCATGGTCATGCCGGCTCGCTTCAGATTGCCGATGATATCAGCGATCTGACGGACGATGAGCGGCGCAAGTCCTTCGCTCGGCTCGTCGAGCAACATGAGCCGCGGATTAGCCACCAGCGCTCGGGCGATCGCCAGCATTTGCTGCTCGCCACCGGATAGTTGCGAGCCACCGTTGCGACGGCGCGCGGCGAGATTTGGGAAATCGTCGAAGATGCGCTGCATGGTCCAGCCATTGCCGTTCTCGGCCGGGCGCGCCGCGACCGCGATGTTTTCCTCGACCGAGAGCGACGGGAAGATCGCGCGCGTCTCCTGCACGAAGGAAATGCGCGAACGGGCGATCTCGAAGGTCGCAAGTGCGCTGATGTCGCGCCCATCGAAGGTCACGCGCCCGCGCCGCGGATGCACCATGCGCATGATTGAGCGCAGTGTTGTGGTCTTGCCGGCGCCGTTGCGTCCGAGCAGGGCGACAACCTTGCCGGAGGGAACGGCGAGCGATACGCCCTGGATGACGTAGGAATCGCCCAGATAGGTGTGAAGATCGTCGACGTGAAGCAGCGACTCGCTCACGGGGCATGCCCTCCGGAATATCCGAGGGCGGATTTGCCGAGATAACGCTCGCGCACGACCTCCGAAGCGCGGATTTCGGCCGGCGTCCCCTGTTCGAGGACTCGGCCATAGTCAAGCACGATGATCCGGTCGGCGAAGTCGAGCACGATGTCCATGTCATGCTCGACGACGATGACCGTAAGCGTGCGCGGGATGTCGGCGATGAGAACGCGCATGCGCGAGGTCTCTTCCGGGCTCATGCCCGATGTCGGCTCGTCGAGCAGCAGCACCTGCGGCTTGCAGGCGAGCGCGAGCGCGACCTCGAGTTGGCGCTGGCTGCCGTAGCTCAGATGGCGCACCGCAGTGCCCAGGACCTCGGTGAGGCCGACCTGCGCGGCGAGGTCGTCGGCCTCGGCGTGAGCCGATGTCAGCTGCCGCATCGGCCGCCAGAATACTCGCGCCGTGCCGGCGCGCAGCGCGCAGGCGAGCGCGAGATTGTCCCGCACGGTGAAATCCGGGAACAGATTGTTGCGCTGGAATGAGCGGGCGATGCCGACGCGTGCGCGGCTGGTGACGTCGAGGCGGGTGATGTCACGGCCCGAGAAAAGAATGCTGCCCGCGTCGGGGCGCAGATTGCCGGCGAGCAGATTGAAGTAGGTGGTCTTGCCGGCGCCGTTCGGACCGATGATGGCGTAGCGCCAGCCGACCTCGAAGGCGAGGCTGACATCCTGGGTGACCGCCAGCGACCCGAATGACTTGCAGAGCGAGCGGGTTTCGAGGGCGATCACGTGGCTCTCTCCGTCTGTCGGCACTCTGACGGGCGCTTGCGGGCGGCCAGTCGATCGTTCAGGTCCAGGAGATAGCCGACGATCCCCTTCGGCATCAGCAGTGCGACGAAGGCGAAGATCATGCCGAGAAAGAGATACCAGTGTCCGAGGTTCGATGAGAGAGTCTCCTTGAGTAGGACCAGAAGTGTTGCGCCGAGCGGCCCGCCGACAAGCGTGCCGATGCCGCCGATGACGACGGCGATCAGCACGTCGCCGGAGACGAACCAGCTCACGAGGTCGGGCGAGATGAAATTGATATGCTGCACCTTGAATGCCCCGGCGAGCGCGGCGACCATGCCCGAGGCAGTGAAGGCGGCGAGCCGGTAGAAATAAACGTGCCCGCCGAGGGCGGCGACCCGGCTCGGATTCTGCCGGATGGCGGCAAGCGTCCGTCCGAACGGTGAGGCCACGACCAGTTCGAGCAGCAGCCAGATCACGGCGCAAACCACGATCACGGTCAACGCGAAGGTGCCGGGGTTGTTGAGATCGATGCCGACTGCGGTGAGATCGATCCGCGGAATGCCGCCCATCCCGTCGGCGCCATTAAACATCTTGCTGCGGAAGCCCCAGGCGTAAAGCATCTCGGCGACGGCCAAGGTCACCATGATGAAGAAGGCGCCGGTCGTCCGCACCGCAAATAGGCCGACCATGAACGCGACAGCGCCGCCGGACACGATCGCGACGGGGAACGCCAGGTTGGGACTGCCGCCGGCCAGCACGGTGAGGCCGGCGAAGACGTAGCAGCCAATGCCGAGCAGGCCGGCATGACCGAAGGAAATCAGCCCGCAAGTCGCAAGCAGATCGAGACTCAACGCAAAGATCGCAAGGATCGCCGCCTCGGCGATGAGCTCCTGCGTGAAGAAGCCGGCAAAGCTCTGTGCGACGACTGCCCCGACAATAAGAGCGAGGCCGATCGATCTGCGGACGAAAGCGCGGCTCGCCATGGTCAACCAGACGCCGAGAAGCGCCGCGCCGGCATCAGCCCGCTTGGACGGAAGATGAGGACCAGCGCCATCACGAGATAGATCATCATCATGGCGAACTGCGGCAGCAGTATCTTGCCGAACGTGTCGGCAAAGCCGATCAGCAGCGAACCGACAATAACGCCCTTGAGGCTGCCGAGGCCGCCCACCACAACGACGATGAGCACCAGGATGATAATGCTCACGTCCATGCCCGGATAGACGCCGAAAACCGGGGCCGCCACGACGCCGGCAACGCCGGCGAGATACGTGCCGATGCCGAACACGAGTGCAAACACCTTGCCGATGTCGATGCCGAGCGTCTCGGCGGTTGCACGGTCATCGACGCCAGCGCGCACCAGTGCGCCGAGCCGCGTACGCTCGAGTGCAAAGTAGAGTACGATCATAACCAGCAGACCGATGGCGATGATGAACAGACGATAAGCCGGGTAGAGAATTCCAAACAAGTTGACGGCGCTGCTCAGGCTTTCCGGTTGCGGGACGCCCTTGGGCAGATCGCCATAAACGATTCGGATCAAGTCGGTGCCCATGTAGATCACGCCGACGGTCAGCAGAACCTGGGTCAGGTGGCCGCCGGTTTCGGCGCGTTTGAGCAGAAGGAAATATAGCGACACACCGACGGCCGCCGCCACGACCGGTGCGACAGCCAGCGCCACCCAGAACGAACCGCCGAGCTGTGCGATCGAGAACGCCACATAAGCCGCGAACATATAGATCGTGCCGTGCGACAGGTTGAGGTAATCCATCAGCCCGAACACCACCGACAGCCCGATGGCGAGCAGGAACAGGAGCATCGAGAACTGCAGCGAATTGAGGAATTGTTCGGCGAAGAACTGTGGATCGGAAAGCATCTGTTGACCGTGGATGGTGGTGTCAAGGGGAGGGCGCGGGCGCCTGCGGTGGATGACGGAGGTGCTGGGCGACATCATGGTTAGGGTGGAGCTGTGCACGCCCGATGGCTCTCGTCACGATCCAAGGGGCGTCATGCGGCCTGTCTCGCGAGAAGCGGCATGACCTGCCGGGCGAATCCTTCCATGCCCTCCACCATGGGATGGAAATGGAGCATCAGCGTGCCGACTCCGACCGCCTCGTAGCGGCGGATGCGGTCGGCGATCGTCTCGGGCGTGCCGACGAGGCCCGGGCCGAGCGCCTTTGCGGCTATGAAGGCGATGCGATTGGTCTTGCCGTGCTCCTCCAGCTGATTGGCGAGCTCAATGGCTTTGTCCGTCGAGTCGGTACAGATGACGTGGCACGACATGCCGAAATCGATGCTGCGACCGTAGTGCGCCGTGCGCGCGTTCATCTCGGCGATGGCGGCGGCGGCTTGGTCGAGGTTCTGCTCCCAGAGTCGATAGTCGCTGAGGCAGTCGACGAACCAGTAATCGCAGTCGCGGGCTATCACCTCTTTTCCCGTGGGGTTTCGCGTCCCCGCGTAGAGCGGCGGATGTGGCAGGCGGACGGACTTGAGCGGCAGGCCCTGCCGATCGACTCGGTAGAACTCGCCTTGGAAGTCGAACTCGTTCTGCTGCCACAAGCCGCGCAGGACGTGCACGAACTCGTCCATGCGGCGGTAGCGCGCATCGTCGTCGTGCGGCCACCAGCCCTGGCCGAACGTCTCGAATTCCTCCTTCCACCAGCCATTGACGATGTTGATGGCGGCGCGCCCTCCGCTGATACGGTCGAGCGAAACGGCCAGCTTTGCCACCGCCTGAGGTGTGATGATGCCGGGATGCACGGCCACCATCAGCTCGATCCGACTGGTCAGTGGCGCGAGCGCGGACGCCAAGAGCCAGGCGGAGTGGTCGGTGCCGATCCAGCGCTCCGCAATCAAAGTGGTCTCGAATCCGAGGTCCTCCCCGCGGCGCACCATGTCGACCGCGAGGCGGAACGCCTTGTCGGGCCCGCTCGTGAGACCGTGCGTGCCGGATTCGCGAATAGCCTCGTTCATCAGCGGCTCCGGCCGGATCGTATGCGGCAATGGCGTCCAGACACCGTATCTCATGGTTGCAACTGAGCGGCAGGCATAAGACCGCCTCACAAGGAGCGGAGGTGGGGCGCGACCTCCTCGGCGAAAATCTGCGTGCTCTTCTTCACGAGCTCGTCGGGCAACGTTCCGAACTGGGTCATCGGCACCATGATCCGGAAGCCTGTCTTGGCGTGCACGGCCGCAATCCTGTCGCGCACCGTCGCCGGGCCGCCGACGATGCAGTTGCCACGCTGCAGGAGACTCTGGAACGTCACCCGTTCGGCGGCAAGGCCTTTCCGGGCCGCCAGCATCGCCTGCAGCGAGCGAATGGACGTGTAGCCCGGGGGAAACATCAGCTCCGGCGTGATGTGGAAGAAGTGGTTGAACAGCGCCTCAAGATGCTGGGCTGCCTCGCGCTCCGCGATCTCGTCGGTCTCGGCCACATAGGTCGGGCTCGACCAGCCGAGCTGATCGCCGCTGATCTGGTAACCGAAGCTCTCGGCCTGCTTTCTATATGCCTCATGGAAACGGATGACGGACTCGGTCGGACTGAACGCCATGATGACCGGATACTTGCGCTCCGGCGCCGCCGCCCATTCGATCGTTTCGCCCGAGCCCTGCGAGGGAATCCAGATCGGCGGATGCGGCGCCTGCACGCAGCGCGGCCAGTTGTTGACGTAGTTGAAGCTGTAGTGTTCGCCTTCGAATGCAAACGGCCCTTCCTCGGTCCACGCCCGGGTGATCAGGTCGTGCGCTTCGTGAAAGCGTTCGTGCGAATAGATCGGATTGACCCCGCTCGCGTGATATTCGCAGCCGATGCCGCGTACGAAGCCGCAGATCAGCCGCCCTTCCGACAGGTTGTCGAGCATGGCGAATTCCTCCGCGATCGTCAGCGGATTGGAGACGATCGGCAGCGCGCGCCCGATGACCGCAATCTTGACGTCCATGCCGCGCGTGCGGTCGATCAACGTGGCGGCGATGAGATTTGGCGCCGGCATCAGCCCATAGGCGGTCTGGTGATGCTCATTGACGCAAATGCCATCGAAGCCGACCTTCGCGGCAAACACGAGCTGATCGATGTATTCCTGGTAGAGACGCGCGCCCTGCTTCGGATCGTAGTGCTTATTCGGCAGGACCACCCAATAGGAGCGGTAGGTGTCCGCAACCTCGAAATCGAGGTGACGATAGGGCATCAGATGGAACGCAAAGAACTTCACGGCGCGACCTCGATGATGAATGCCTTGATCCTATCCGCCGTCGCCTTCGGTTGTTCGATCTGCGGCAGGTGGCCGCATCGTTCAACGATCGTGAGCCGCGTCTGCGGCAGACGCTCTCGCCATGTCTCGGCGACCGCCGCGGGTACCACCTGGTCCGAGTCTCCCCAGATGAGGTGCAGTGGCCGGTCGATACGGTGCAGCCAGCGCTCGAGTTCCGGATTGTGGAAACGCGGATTCCAGCCCAGGCGCGCCGTCGTGTACCGGTCCTTCAGATGGGCCGTCGCCTGCTCCGGAGTCTGGGCGAGAGCGGCCGCGAGGAATCGTTCGGCGTGCGCCTGGTCGAAGAAGCGGTTCCGGAGATTCTCTTCAGGTGTCCACAGGAAGATGTCCCCGAAGGGGACGCCTTTGCGGCGGACGCCGAACGGTGCAATCAGGTTGAGGGAGGCGAGCCGGCCGCAATCTCTGATGGCGATCTCGGCGGCGAGCCATCCGCCAAGCGAGCATCCGACCACATGCACCTGCTTGAGGTTGAGCTGCGCGAGAAAATCCAGGTAGAAATATGCGGCGTCGCCGATGCCCTTGAGCCATTCGGGCGAGGCCGAGCGGCCGAAGCCCGGGTGATCGGGCACGACGACATCAAAGTCTTGCGACAACGCGGCGAGGAAGTCGGGATCAGCCGGAAGCGAATCCTCGCTCTTGAGCAACAGCAGCGCCGGGCCGCGGCCGGAACGCCGGTAGTGGATGTTGGCGCCTCGCCATACGAGGCTATTCTCGCTCTGCATTAATACACATCCCCGGCAACCCGACCGTACGAACGAGCCCGGATGATTTACACCAATCGTCGGGATTGCAAGCCTGGGTCGCGATTGATGTCGCATTCTGCTGCATGCGGCCATGCGCGCCGAGCCTTGGCGGCGCGACCGTGGGGCTGATAAGGTGCCGGTAACGGCTCATGTGCATCGGGCTCTCGGGGAGGACATCATGCGGTTGGCTGTCGTTGGCGCGTTCGCCATTGCTCTCGTCGCTCAATTGACGACGCCGACGTTCGCGGCCGATCCTCTGAAGGTCGGCGTGTTAATGCCGACCTCGGGCGTCTTCGCCGTGCTCGGCCAACGTCAGCTCAAGGGTATGCAGTTCGCGGTCGAGGAGGCGGGCGGCACGGTCGCCGGCCGCAAGATCGAAATGCTGCACGAGGACACGGAAGGCAAGCCGGACATGGGTCTCGCCAAGTCCCGCAAGCTCGTGCTGTCGGATCGCGTGGAGGTAATGACCGGGATCATCAGTTCTGCGGTTGCGCTGGCGGTTGCGCCGTATCTGTCTTCGCAACGCGTGCCGCTGGTGATCTCGAATGCATCGACGGACCTGCTGTCCGGTGCCAAGTGCGACCGGTACGTGTTCCGCGCGTCGTATTCGTGCGCACAGATCACCGAGCCGATCGGCCTATGGATGGCCAAGCATGCGCCGAAGAACCTGTATATCCTCGCCTCCGACTTCGTCGCGCCGCATGAGTACGTGGCTGCCATGAAGCGGGGGTACCTTGCCGGCGGCGGGATGATCGTCGGGGAAACCTTCACCCCCTTCGCACGCACGCAAGACTACGGGCCGTATATCTCACAAGCGCGCAGCGCTAATCCCGGCGCGATTTTTGCCGTGTACTTCGCCGCCGAGGCGCTGCTGTTCGTCAAGCAGTACGACTCGTTCGGCATGAAGGCGAAGACGCCGCTGTTCGGTCCCGTCGGTCTTACGCCGCCAGTGCTGCGCAAGGCGCAAGGGCCGTCGGCGCTCGGCGTCATCTCGCCGTCGAACTATGTCGTCGAACTCGACACGCCGGAGAACCGCGCATTCCGCGAGGCGTACAAGAAGAAGTTCGGCGAGGATCCGGAAGAGTTCTCGGTCATGGGCTACGACGCGATGCGCTTCATCATCGAGGCGGTGAAAGCGCGCAACGGCGACACCAAGGACCGGCCTGCGTTGGTTGGCGCGATCGAGAAGGTCGCCTATAGCGGTCCACGCGGCCCGATGAAGATGGCCAAGAACCACCAGGCGACGCAGAACGTCTATATCGTCAAGACGGTCCAGAAAGGCAGCGACGTCGCGTTCGAGGTCATCGATACCTACCCGAATTTCGAGGACCCGGTGCAGGGCTGCAAGCTCAACTGATGGCAGCGGCTGAGGCTTCGAGCTGTGAGTGACCGGCAGAGATGCGTCGGCAGCCCGCTATCCGACGGAAACCGAAACTACTGTTGGCGATCTTAACGGCCGCTGATGACCAAAGCGTAAATACCCGGAGCGAGCTTCATCTCGCACGTGGCCGGCAAGTCATTCGCTCGTCATGGCCTTCCTGCCGGCGATAACGACCGTCGCTCATAGATGATGTCCATGAGCTGATCGGCGGCGGATTCGATCGGGCCGACATTTTCGATTACGAAATCAGGTTGCCAACTGCCGTCCAGCGTCTCAGTGCGCCGAATCCGGTCCGCAATCGATTCGAACGTCTCCCGTCCGCGTTGCGCCAGACGCGCTGCGAGCAGGTCAACCGGCGCAGTGATGAGCGCTACCCGGGTTCGCGCATAGCGCTTGCGCGCGGGTTCGATCGTGGTGCGTGATACGTTGCAAACAATTGTTCGGCCGATGCGAATGTCGGTGTCGATCGATCGCGGCAAGGCGTACCTGAGCCCATGTGCATGCCACCACAAGGAAAATCTGCTTGCGGCCAACGCGTGCTCGAATTCGGCGGCTGAGATCGTCTTGTGATCCTCGGCCGCCGATGCCGGGCGGGTGACAATGCGTTGTGGGAATACGATGCTCGGATCATCGCGACACAAATAGCGTGTCTGGCCGATTAACGTGTCCTTGCCGACGCCGCTGGGGCCGACGACGAGCACGATCTGCCCCGGCCCGATTTGCTCGTTGCTCCGCATCCGCGGTTACCTAGCGGGTGGTTTAGAATTTCTCTTCATTGCTGCCGCGAGTCCAACAAGAGAACCCTTTGAACCAAACCACACGAGACTCATAACTTGCTAGCGTGGTGGATTTGAAGTTCCTGCCCTCGTTGCGGCAGGCCAATCGCGACACCAGTGTCCTTTCGAATCCGAAGTTCGCTAAGAGGGCGCCGCGAGGTCATGCGAACTTTGGATTCGGGACATTAGCCCCCAAGCCGGCTCACGCAACCCTGCGACCGCCGCGCCAAACACTACGCACGGCGGCGATGTCATCCATAACATGGACACGAATGAGGTCGGCGAGCTTCCCCGGCGTAATCTCGCCACGGTCGTTCAGACCGATGGCTTCAGCGGGCGTCTTGGTGACCGTGCGTATGGCTGCCGGGAGGTCGATCGCAGGCGCGACCTTTGGCAGCCGCAGTGCGGCCAACAGCAAGCTCGACGGCAAATAGTCCGACGACAGAACATCGAGTACGCCGGCTTGCGCGAGTTCAGCCGTTGCCACATTGCCGGCGTGGGACTTGCCGCGAACCAGATTGGGTGCACCCATCAAGACGCGCACGCCGGCCGCATGCAACGCCTCAGCCGCTTCAACAGTTGTCGGGAACTCAGCGATTGCGACCTTGTCGCGGATCGCCTCGTTTACATGCTCGGGCGTCGTGTCGTCGTGGCTCGCCAGCGGGATGAAGCGGGTATTGGCAAGCTCGACCAATCGGCGATAGTTGGTGGCGGCGTGATCCTCTTGATACTTGAGCCGTTTGGCGAAGAGGATGTCCAAGTCGGCATCGGCCATGCCGCCTGTCTTTCCGCGATAGTAGGCGCGAAGCTTCTCCGGATCGCGAAACTGGCGCTGACCAGGCGTGTGATCCATCAATGAAAGCAAGCGAACGTCCGGCCGGTCAATTAATCCCTCAGCATCGGCAATCACACCTGGCATGGGCACTTCGCAGCGCAAATGCAGCCAATGGTCGACGCGAAGACACTCGGCGTCGCGGGCAGTGGCAATGGCGTCGGCAAGCGTGGCCGCCTGACCGTCCACGTCTTCGGCGCCTTCCTCGCGCCATACGCGCAATGAGTCGAGCACCGTGGTGATGCCGCTCGTCGCGATCTGACCGTCGTAGGAAACGACCGCCGCCACGGGATCCCAGTAGACCTTAGGGCGCGGCACGTAATGCGCTTCAATATGGTCGGTGTGAAGTTCAATCAGCCCAGGCAACAGCAGGTCGCCCGCGAAATCTTCACCGCGGCCCGGTGCCGTTCCTTCTCCGATTTCGACAATGACGCCAGCCGCGACCGCGACCCATCCGTGCTCAATGACGCAATCGGCAAGAACGACACGCGCGTTTGTCAACAACAGCTCTGGAGCGTCAATCATTGTTCAAGCGGCCTTGGCAAAAAGGGTCACATCGACGAGAGAGTCAGCAATTGCCTCACGGACATCCTCATCATGCACGACGGCGACAATGGCAATGCCGCGCCGCTTCTTTTCAGTGATCAGATCGACCACGAGTTCTCGATTGCGCGCATCCAGCGACGCGGTCGGTTCATCGAGTAGTAGGACAGGCATGTCGTGGAGAAAGCTGCGGGCAATATTGACACGTTGTTGCTCGCCACCTGAGAAGGTTGCCGGCGGCAGGCTCCACAGCCGTTCCGGGATATTCAGCCTGCGCAGCAGTTCTGCAGCGCGCGTGCGATTATCCTTGCCGCGGGTTGGGCCGAGCGAGTCTGCAACCACATCGAGCGCAGGCACCCTTGGTACGGCACGCAGAAACTGGCTGACATAGCCTATTGCGCGCCGGCGCAACGTCAGCAGGTGCCGCGGCTCCGCGGCCGCGATATCGACGAACGATGTCTGATATCGTAGAAAAATCTGCCCATGGTCGCATCGATAGCTGCCGTAGATCATCTTCAGAATCGATGATTTGCCTGAGCCCGAGGGCCCCGTGAGCACAACGCATTGTCCGGGTTCAACATCGAACGTCACGCCGGAGACAACCGGCAGGCGGATTCCACCTCGCAGGTGCATGGTGAAGGTCTTGGCCACGTCGAACAGTTTGAGCGCAGGCATTTCTCGG
Source organism: Hyphomicrobiales bacterium (assembly GCA_009377755.1). GTDB lineage: Bacteria > Pseudomonadota > Alphaproteobacteria > Rhizobiales > Xanthobacteraceae > WHTM01. The sequence goes on from WHTM01000002.1 coordinate 154,403, forward strand.
GCCCTATGGTGGCAGCACTGAGGACACAAGCAACTGGGTATAAGGCTCGCGTGGATCGTCCAGTACCTGGTCGGTTAGGCCGCTTTCGATCACCTCGCCACCCTTCATCACCATGATCCGATGCGATAACAGCCGTGCGACAGCGAGGTCATGGGTGACCACCACTGCGGCGAGGCCGAGCTCCGCGACAATTCCGCGCAAGAGATCGAGAAGGCGAGCCTGCACCGAGACGTCGAGCCCGCCGGTCGGCTCGTCCATGAAGACCAGTCTCGGATTGGTGACGAGATTGCGCGCGATCTGCAGGCGTTGCCGCATGCCGCCTGAATAGGTGCGCGGCGTCTCGTCGATACGACGGCTATCGATTTCGACGCGATCGAGCCAATCAACGGCCGTCGTGCGGATGCGGCGGTAGTTCCGCCAGCCCACCGCCATGAGCCGCTCGCCAACATTCGCGCCGGCGGAAACCGCCATGCGCAGACCAAGGGGCGGGTCCTGGTGCACGTAGCCCCAATCGGTCCGGAACAGGAAACGACGCTCCGCTTCGCTGAGTGCGGCGAGATCCCGCGTGATACCATCGCGCATACAATAGCAGATACGGCCGGCACTCGGCTCAAGCTGCGTCGAGAGCAACTGCAGGAGAGTCGATTTGCCAGAGCCGGACTCGCCGACCACGGCCAGGACCTCGCCTTCGTGCACCTGAAACGAGATGTCGCGGCAACCGAGCTGCCGTCCGTACCATTTCGAAAGCCCTTGCGCCGCCAGCAAAGGCCGCTCGTTGCCGAGGCCGATCATGCCGGAGCGGCCTCCGTCGCCTTGCTGAAGCCCTGTGCACCGTTGCCTAGCGCGCGACGTGTCTCGCAATATTCGGTATCCGAGCACATAAACATGCGCCGGCCGTGATCGTCCATGATCAGTTCGTCGAGGAAACTATCGACGGCGCCACATAGCGCGCACTTGCCGTCATGCCGGTACCGTTCGAACGGGTGATCCTCGAAATCGAGCGAGACGACATTGGAGTAGGGCGGGATGGCATAAATGCGCTTCTCGCGACCGGCGCCGAACAGTTGCAGGGCGGGACAGTCGTGCATCTTCGGATTGTCGAATTTGGGCGTGGGCGAAGGGTCCATCACGTAGCGCTCCTCGACCTTCACCGGGTAGGCGTAAGTCGTGGCGATGCGTCCATGCTGGGCAATGTCCTCGTAGAGCTTCACATGCATCAGGCCGTAGTCGGCGAGCGCATGCATGCGACGCGTTTCGGTCTCGCGCGGCTCGAGGAAGCGCAATGGCTCAGGGATAGGAACCTGAAAGACGAGGACCTGGCCTTCGCGAAGCGGGGTTTCGGGAATGCGATGCCGGGTCTGAATCACCGTCGCTTTAAGCGTGCTGGTGGTCGTTTGCACGCCGGCGGTCTTAGCGAAGAATTTGCGGATCGACACCGCATTGGTGGTGTCGTCGGAACCCTGGTCGATGACCTTGAGGGAGTCGTGCGGGCCGAGAATGGCGGCCGTCACTTGCACGCCGCCGGTTCCCCAGCCGTAAGGCATCGGCATTTCACGGCTGGCGAATGGCACCTGATAGCCGGGGACCGCGATAGCCTTGAGAATGGCGCGGCGGATCATGCGCTTGGACTGCTCGTCGAGATACGCAAAATTATAGGCCGGTGCGTTCATTCCGCCGCCTCCTGCGTGGCAGCGTCGTCGGTTTGCTCAGGCTCGAACTCCGCACGCAAGCGACGCAGTAGTCCGAGTTCCGCTTGGAAGTCGACATAGTGCGGAAGCTTCAGGTGCTCGACGAAGCCTGTTGCCTGTACGTTGTCGGAATGGGACATGACAAATTCCTCATCCTGCGCCGGTGCCTTGATCTCTTCATCGAGCTCGTGTGCGCGCAGCGCCCGGTCGACCAAGGCCATGCTCATCGCCTTGCGCTCGCAATGGCCGAACACCAGGCCATAGCCGCGGGTAAAGTGCGGCGCCGTCGTGCCAGACCCTTGGAATTGATTGACCATCTGGCATTCGGTTACGGTGATTCGCCCGAGCGGCAGCGCGAAATCGGCCTCCTCGGCGAAGAACTCGAGTTCGACCTCGCCGAGGCGAATTTCACCGGCAAACGGGTGGGTGCGGCCATAGCCGCGCTGGGTAGAGTAGCCGAGAGCGAGCAGAAATCCCTCGTCGCCACGAGCGAGATTCTGCAGGCGAACGTCACGAGCGGCTGGAAACGCCAGCGGCTCGCGGGTGAGGTCGCCCGCCGGCGTTTCCGGCCCGCTCTGCGGCGACGGCTCGATCAGATCGTCGACCCCGAGCAGATCGGTGACGCGCGGCGTCGGCTCGCTCTGTGCCTGCCCGGACGCCGGCTCGTCAGGCTCATCGGCCCATGTTTCAAGCAGGCGATGGGTGTAATCGAATGTGGGACCAAGCACCTGACCGCCGGGTAAGTCCTTGAACGTTGCGGAAATGCGCCGGCGGATTTGCATCTCGCCGGTGTCGACGGGCTCGGTCGACCCGAACCGCGGCAAGGTCGCGCGGAACGCCCGCAGCAGAAAGATGGCCTCGATCAGATCGCCGCGCGCCTGCTTGATGGCGAGTGCCGCCAGCTCGCGGTCGTAGATCGAACCTTCGGTCATGACCCGGTCGACGGCCAAAGTGAGCTGCTCGGAGATCTGGCGAAGCGAGACTTCCGGCACGTTGCGGTCGCCGCGACGCTCATGCGCGAGGAGACGGTGGGCATTCTCGATGGCGCGCTCGCCGCCTTTGACCGCGACATACACCTCAACTCTCCTCGATCAGCGTGATGGAGCGGGGCAGGGCGGCAACCGCTGTGTTCGCGACCAGCAGGAGATCGACCCCGCGCGGAAACAGCGCGCGATTGGTGACGAGCCGTTGCGGCAGGTCAGGCGGTAGCGGCATCGCGCGCAGTGTGCTGCGATCCTTGACCCCGGGCCCGGTCACTGAGAGCGACAGCCCCCGCTCCAAGCTGTCGACTTGCAGGATCAGCGTCGCCGACCGGTCCGGATATTCCAGCGTCCCAAGCGCAAAGGCTTCGAACGGCGGCGCCCGCTCCGGGTCGGAGAGAATCGCGAATGCCGCCTGGCGCGGATCGGTCACAATCGGCGCGCCGGTATGAAAGCGTAGCCAGAAAGCAACATCGGAGGCCGCGGCCAAAGCTGTATCGAGCCAGACCGGCGTGTCCTGATCGAACAGCGTGAGCGCGACCGCAGCGCCGCCGCGAGAGAGTGGGTGGGGCGGGGCGACCTGTTCCGAGAGGCTGACGACCGTTCCGGGCCGCGCCATCGCGTCCATGATGCTGCGGAACGAGGACTGCGCCGAAAGACCTGGGTCGACGAAGGCGAGAGCGAGGGCAGTTGTCATCTCAATCCTCCCCTCGCACGAGCGTGAAGAAGTCGACCCGCGTCGCTGCCGTACGTGCTGCGGCCAGCTCCCGCTCAGCTTCGAGCCGCGACCGCAACGGCGCCAGAACTGCTCTTTCTATTGTGGAGCGACGGCTTTTATCCTGAAGCAGGGCATCGCAAAGCGCGACCAGATGCGCTTTTTCCCGGTCACGGCCCAACACGTAGCCAAAGCCGATTTCGCCGCCAGCGAGGCGAACCGCGGCGCGCGAAGCGGTTGCTTCACCGACATTGAATGGACTTCCATCGCCGCCGATGCGGCCGCGGACCATCACCAGGCCGGTCTCAGGACGCCTGACATTTTCGTGTGTCGGCAACGGCCCGATGCCTGCCAGCAAGCCGGCCAGTTCCTTCGTCTCCGCTGCGACGAGCAGCTTCATCGCGGCGCGGCGCTCGGCAACGTCCATGTTCCGCGGGCTTTCCGTCGCCTGTTGCGATAAGCTGACTGGCATTGACCAAGATGTCTATGTTACTAGACAACTTTGTACCTCTTGGCAATGACGCTTTGATGACACTCGGATGATATTCCCCAACGGACGCCATGCGGGTCCCCCTCGCGCCGGGGAACCGACGGGAATCGCGCTGTGGCGCCAGGTCGCCGACGGGCTCGAACGCGCAATCGCGGCAGGAACCTATGGTGTGGGCACAAAGCTGCCCGGCGAGAAGGACATCGCCTCACTCTTCGGCGTCAATCGCCACACGGTGCGCCGCGCGCTGGCGGAGCTCAGCGAGCGCGGGCTCGTGCGCGCCATGCGCGGCAGCGGCACCTTTGTGGAAGCGCAGCGGATTGCCTATCCGATCCGCCCGCGCACGCGCTTTTCCGAGATTATCGGCACCAGTGGGCGAGAAGCCGGTGGCCGCCTGATTGCGAAGGCAACCGAACCGGCGCAAGCCGAGATTGCTCACCGGCTGGCGGTCCGGACTGGTTCAACGGTTGTCCGCTTGGAATTGTTGCGGCAAGCCGACCGCGTTCCGGTCTGTGTCGCAACGACCTGGTTGTCCGCCGCCCGCTTCCCCGACGCGGCGCGCGTCTACGCGGCAAAGCGCTCCATCACCAGCGTGCTGGCGCATTTCGGAGTGGCCGACTACCGGCGGGCAAGCACACGGGTCATCGGAACACTTGCCGAGGCCGGCGATGCCATGCGGCTCGCGCTCGCGCCCGGCAGTCCGATCCTGCTCGTGGACAGCGTTGACGTCGATTTACGTGGGCAGCCGCTACTCGTCACGCGAGCGCGGTTCGCCGCTGAGCGGGTCGAATTCGTGGTGGAAAGCTGACCGGCATTCGAACCGCGGCCAAGGGGCCAAGGATATCAGAGCTCGCGCCCACCTGCCTTGCTGCCGATGATCGCCAGCCTCAGACGCTTCGAGACGGCGTCGATGCAGGCCACGGTAATGAGAATGATGATCAGGATGAAGCACGCCTCCTCCCAGTAGTGCGCACGGATGCGGTCCGACAGCTGAAAACCGATGCCGCCGGCGCCGACGATGCCGAGAATGGTGGCGGAGCGGACATTGGATTCGAACATGTAGAGGGCGCTCGACAGGAACATCGGGAGGACTTGCGGCAATACCGAGAAGCGCAGGGTCTGCACTGAGCTCGCGCCCGATGCGCGCAACCCTTCCATCGGACGCCGATCGATGTTTTCGATCGACTCGGAGAACAGCTTCGTCAGCGTGCCGATATCCGAGATGAAGATCGCCATGATGCCCGCGAGTGGTCCAAGGCCGACGGCGCGAACGAAGATCAGCGCCCAGATCAGCTGATCGACGCCCCGCAGGCCATCCATGAGGCGGCGGACGCCAAACCTCGGCAGCCAGAACGGAAAGGTATTCTTGGCGGCAAGAAATGCCATCGGCACCGCCACCGCCGCGGCGAGGAAGGTGCCGAGGAACGCCATCGCCAGAGTCTCAAGCAGGGCGTAGAAGATATCACCAGGTGCTTCCCCCATGGATGGCGGGAAAAGTTGTCGAACGATCACCCCAAGCTCGCCAAGCCCGTTCCACAGGTACACCGGCGAGAAATTGAAGCGCCACAAGCAATAGCCGGTCAACAGCGCGAATCCGGTCCATCCGACCCACAGCGCAAACCGCTCGCCGGGCCCGCGGGTGAAGGCGCGCGGCATTCTGGCGCGGATCGCTGCGATCCGCGCCAAGTCGATATCCGCTTGCACGGCGATCATGTGAGCGCCTCGCGGCCGATCAAGGCATGACGCAGCTTCTCGCAGCCGATGTCGATCAGGCTCACAGTCAGCACGATCAGAATGAGAATGGCGCTGATATCTTCATAGTAGAGCGAGCGGACAGCGGTCACCAGCTCCATCCCGATGCCACCGGCACCGACAAAGCCCATAACCGCGGCTGTCCGAACGTTGATCTCGAACCGCCACAGGACATACGACGCGTAGTTGGGAAGAATCTGCGGAACCACCGCAAAGCGCATGGTCTGGACCCAGTTGGCCCCGAGCGCGCGGAGCCCCTCGACTGGCGCCATGTCGATGTTCTCATTGGCCTCGGCGAAAAGTTTTCCATTAGCGCCGAGGGAATGAACTGCGATGGCGAGAATGCCGGGGAGGGGCCCCAACCCGAAGGCAAAGACAAAGATCAGTGCAAAGACGAGGTCGGGGACGGTGCGAAAGAACTCGCTGACACGACGCGCCAGGTGATAGCACCAGGTGGCTGGCGTGAGGTTGCGTGAGCCAAAGAAGCCGATCATGAATGCGCCGGCCGAGCCGAGCAGCGTCGCCAGGTAGGCCATCAGAATGGTCTCGACCATCAGATCGAGCCACTTCGGCAGCCCATAGAACCAGTAGGCAAGGTCCTCGATCAGGTGGTCCCAGCGAACTTTCGGCAGCGTGCGGCCGACGTATTCGCCGAGCTTCGGCGCGCCCTCGACCAAGGTCGCGGGATTGAAATTCCCGATCACCGCAGAGCCGGCAAACAGCACGACGAACAAGAGCAATCCGAGCACCGTCCTTGCCCGCCGGGCGCGGCGCAATTCAGCATAGCTTCGCTCAAAGACCGCCAAGGTGGTGTCCGGCATTCGGCTGCGGGGGAGCGAGCCACCCCCTGGAAGCGCCGCGGTCACGGGCGAATGCATGTGTTGCTTGCTGGCTACCGAGCTCCAGAGCGGGGCCAAGCGACTTGGCCCGCTCTGCTTGCGCCAAAGAGACCGTCAGGTGCTCATTACCGACGCCGCCGTGCCTTGCGCTGATCTTCGGCAATGGTGACAAAGGTCTTATAGGTCGCGTGCGCGACCGGCTCGAAGCCGCTGGTCTTACCCTGTGCCGCCGCCTCCGCCATGGCCATGTCGTCCTTGGCGAGGTTGACGAACAGGGCGAGCAAATCCTTCTTCATGTCCACCGGGATGCTCTTCGAGATGGCCCACAACGGATTGGCAATCAACGGCGACTGCCAGATGATCCGGACGTCTTCGAGCTTGAGCATCCCGCGATCCATCATGATGCGGAATTGCCCGGCCTGGTGCCCCGGCGAGGTCCATGTGAAGGCGCTGTCGAAATTTCCCTTCAGCACGCCAAGCACGCTCTGCTCATGGCCGCCGGAAAATACCGTGCGGCTGAAGTGTTTCTGCGGGTCGATGCCGGCGTCGCGCAACGATGCGTTAGGAACAAGATAGCCCGACGTCGAGTTCGGATCGGCCCAAGCCAGCGTCTTGCCTTTGAGATCGTCGAGCGACTTGTACGGGCTGCCCGACTTGACGATGAGAACGGAATGATAGCCCTTGCCGCCGTTCGGCTCGACATTCATGACGAGCGGCTCGATGCCACCCTCGCTATCGATATATCCGGCAGCGTACGCGGCACCGCCCATACGGCCGAGGTGGATTTGGCCAGCCGAAAGGGCTTGAACGATTCCCGCGTAGTCAGAGGCGGTAAACACCTCGACCTTCACACCAAGTTTCTTCGCCATGTAATCGGAGAACGGCTTGAGTCGCGTGACGGTCGCGGCTTGGTTCTCGACCGTGACCGAGCCGATCTTGAGGACGTTGTACTTGTCGCGCCAGTCCGCGGAGGCTTGCGTGGCAATCGCGCTTATCGCAACCGTTGCGACGAGCAGAATGTGCGGCCAACGGTGGAATCGCATCATGTGGGTCTCCTTTCTTGTAAGCACATACAATCGGAACGCGCGTCAGGCCGTCGCGACGGCGATTTCCGGCTGCCGGACCGGCCGGCGAATGGTTGACGTAATACTTTCCGACAGGTCTTCGCCGTCCGGCACATGGTAGATCTGGCGCGTTGCGGCGGGCGTAAGCGCCGCCGGCGCACCATCAAAGACGATTTTGCCTTTCGCCATCCCAATGATGCGGTCGCAGTATTGGCGGGCCGCATCGAGCGTGTGCAGATTGCAAAGGATGGTCAGGCCACTCTCTCGGTTGATCGATTGAAGTGAGTCCATCACGCAGGCGGCATTGCGCGGATCGAGCGAGGCGATCGGCTCATCCGCCAGGAGAATCGCCGGATCCTGCATGAGCGCGCGCGCGATCGCCACCCGTTGCTGCTGGCCTCCCGACAGGGTGTCGGCGCGCTGAAAGGCGTGGGCGGTGAGATCGAGCCGATCGAGAGATTCGACGGCCATCGTGCGCTCGGCCGCCGTGAAGCGGTTGAACAGCGATGGCAGCGTTGCATGATGGCTGAGACGGCCGATGAGCACATTGGTGAGAACGTCGAGGCGTGGCACCAGGTTAAACTGTTGGAAGATCATGGCCGACCGAGCTCGCCACTGGCGTAGCGCGCGGCCTTGCAGCGCCGTCACGTCGGTTCCGTGAAAAGAGACTCGCCCTTCCGATGGCTCGACCAGCCGGTTGATCAGTCTGAGCAGGGTCGATTTGCCGGCCCCCGATCGCCCGATCACTCCGACGAAGCTGCCAGCTTCGACGGAGAGCGAGACACCATTGACGGCTGCAAGGTTGCCAAAACGGCGCGAGACTCCTTCAAGGAGCAGCATTTACGGGCCTCTCTTCCGTTCCCGGCGGGGTTCGACCGATTGATCATCCGCAAACGGCGCGGATGGATAACAAGCACGACGCCCCTGATTCTGTTTGACCAAGGCGTATCGGGCTTGTCCTACACGAATGTGACAGCCGGGCGGTTTTGTGCGCGCCTGTGGAATATGGGCGATGTCACTTCAACGTCATCGCACTGTCATTGAGACCTGATGATGCAATTGGCATGCTACGCGAAGCTGTGGGTCGCTTATGACAAGAGAACTCTCGACAACTGCTCTTGTCGATCCGACCGCAAGCGTCGGCGATAGCCGACTTGGCGCCTACACGGAAGTCGGCGCGCGTACCAAGCTCCTGGAAGTGGAACTTGGCGACTACTCGTATATCGTCAACGACAGCGATATCGCATACGCGAGTATCGGAAAGTTCTGCTCGATCGCCGCCATGACCCGTGTCAATCCGGGCAATCACCCGATGCACCGAGCAAGCCAATCACATTTCACCTACCGCGCAGGTGCCTACTTTCCCGGTGAAGAAGATGAGCACGAATTCTTTGCTTGGCGGCGCTCCCATCGTGTGGTTGTCGGGCACGACGTTTGGATCGGCCACGGTGCTGTCATCCTGCCAGGTCGTACCATCGGCACCGGCGCGGTCATCGCCGCGGGAGCCATCGTGACCAAGGACGTGCCGGCCTACACGATCGTTGCCGGCAATCCGGCGCGGCCCGTGCGTCAGCGCTTCCCCGATTCGATCGCCCAACGATTGCAGTGCCTCGCTTGGTGGGACTGGCGTCACGAACAGTTGCATGCCGCGCTGGACGATTTCCGCGCGCTGTCCGTCGCCGACTTTCTCGACAAGTACAAAGGGGTCGTGAGCGGCCGGGCCCGCCGATCCGAGCTGGCGGCGGGAGTACAGGGGTGCAGGCCTGGCCGCTCATTTCCGAGGCGCCGCCAAAGGCAGTCGGCCTGAACGATCGCGGTCGAAATTGGGTCCGGCCGGCGGGGCGCTCTCGTCTTGGTCGACGCGGCGAACTATCATCGGCCGCGTCTCGTCGCCACGATCGTCGGCGGACGTATTGTCCAGCGCGACGGGGCCGAGCGTCTGTGGGCAGCAGGCGCGCGGAGTGATGACTCTTAACGGAGGGACGGTGAGCGGTTCCGCACGTTATGCGATCTACTTCGTGCCGCCTGCAGGCGGCACATTCTACCGATTCGGCAGCGGCATGCTCGGTTACGACTGCTATACCGGCGCAGACGTCGCCCTGCCGCGCGACACGGGCCTGCCGGAGGATTGGGCCGCATTGACGGAAGCGCCTCGACGCTACGGCTTTCATGCCACCCTGTGCGCACCATTCCGACTTACGCCCGAATGCGATGAGGCGGCCCTGCTCGATGCGTTCGCCGGCTTTGCCGGCCAGCCGCGCGGCGTTGCGGAAATCCGGCCCGTGGTGCGCGCGCTGGGCAAATTCATCGCGATCGTGCCGAGAGATCGCGACACGGCTGTCGATACGCTTGCCGCGGATTGCGTGCGGTATTTCGACCGGTTCCGGGCGCCGCTGTCATCGGACGATCGTGAACGCCGAATGACGCCGACCTTGAGTGAACGCGAGCGATCAAACGTCGATCGCTGGGGTTATCCGTATGTCCTCGATGACTTTTGTTTTCACCTGACATTGACCGGCACAGTCGCTGACGATCGTGGCGACATCCTCTGTCATCTGCTGTCGAATTTGTTCCTTCGGAGTCACGGACGCGGTACGATCAAGATCGACCGTGTCGCGCTGCTGCGGCAAGATCATGAGGGCGCGCGCTTCCTGGCTTTGCGGGAGGCTGAACTCGGTACCGTGCCTGGCCCGAGGGCGAGGCAAGCGCTTCGATGAAGGGCGACTCGATGTCTCGCGCGCGCCGCACTTCGCTGTCGTTCCGGACCTCGTCAGGGGTTCCTGTCAGGATCGATCGTCCCGCCACCAGCCACGGTAATCCGATCGGCAATCGAGAATACAGCCCGCATGCCATCTTTCCGAATCTTCGCTGGCCGCTCATTCCAACAGTAACGTCGATACGCCGCTGTTCGCGTGCTATTCGGCTCCGAGCGGTATCCAACGCCCACCGCCATCGCGACTCGCAATCACGCTCTGAGCACGCGTCCGCGAATTGAACGTGACGGCATAGAGCCGCTGTGGGTCGCGTGGGTCGGCCGCAAAATGCAGCAGATATTCTTCGCCGAATCCCTTTCCGACGACTTGCCAAGCGGGGTTCTTCTCGGCGGCACGGACGAGGCCTATCCCAATCATGAAGGCATAAACCGTACCGTCACGGGTGACGTGCACCATCGTTGCGGTTCGATCCGATTCGGCCGTCCAGGTTCGCCCCCCGTCCGTGCTTCGCTGTAGCCCGCTTTGAGTCGCCGCGTAGAGCGTGTTTGCGTCGATGCTGGAGGTAGCGAGGGCGACGATGCCGCCCGGTGGCGGCCCCACGAGTTTCCAGGTTCGTCCGCCATCAGTGCTCCGCTGAAGGGACTGATAGACTCCGTAGATGACGCGCGGATCGGCCTTGCTCACGTCCATCTGGTGGAAATCGACCGGGCCGCCGATCCCGTCCGACAGCTTGGTCCAGGTACGGCCGCCGTCCCTCGACACGATGAAGCCGAGGTTTCCGCCACCGGCCGGATGGCCACTCGCGAACAGGATCGTCGCATCGGTCGGGTGGACCGTGAATCCCATGTAGTCGCGCACCTCCGAAGTCCGTTGCGCCTGACCGTCGATCCCCGTCACATAGAGCCCGTGATGGGTTGCGAGGTAGATTCGAGACGAATCCACGACATCGACGGCGATGCCGTGGAAATGAGTATCCTTGGCGAGCGCCGCGATCGTCGTGTTGCCTTGCGAGAATGAACGGCTGGCGTACAGTGCGCCGATGGCACCGACGACGATAACAACCAGAACGGCAAGCACGGCCCGTCGGGTTACGATTGCCTTCATGACGGTTCCTCGATTGGTTTGAACTGACTTGCCCGGTGACGGCACGCCCACCAGAACGCAGCGATTGGAATGACGAGCCATTGGAGAAATGGCGTGAGTCCGGTCCCGGTCCCCGGCAACGTGGGCATCAGGCTCGAATAGGCCCAGCTGCCGCGGACTTCCGTGTTGTGCCACTCGCTGAACACCGTGTAGGCAAGACCAGCAGCGACGGCGGGTGCGGCAACCGCGATGTGGTGTTCATCCGGCCAGCGCGCACTGCCGAACAGCAGCAGCGCCCCCATCAGGGACGCACCCGCAATCAGAACATCGCCGCCCGTGCAGTGAAGGACAGCAAAGACAATCTTGCCGGGAGTCTCTTCGTACCAGATCGTGTAGAGCGGCAATTGCGCGGCTTCCCACACGAAATTGGCTGGGATTGCGACCGCAAGATACCGGCGCAGCGTTGCCAGCCATGCGGCGCTCGCCCCGTCTGACCATCGGGCTGGACCAGGTCCCATCATGGGTTCGCAGCTCTGGTCGCGCTCGCGGACGCCTGATGCGCTCGGAGATATGCTTCGAGCGCCGGACGACCCTTGTTGAAGAAGGTGTAAGAGAGGGTGATGGTGTGGACACTTTTCCCCTCGTCGTCCTCGGCAATCGCTGGATCAACGAAGAACGACACCGGACCTTGCGTTCGCCCGGCAGCAGCAATTGCTCAGTGAAGCAGAAGCACTCGATCTTGTTGAAATACTCGCCGATTTGAAGTGGGGTGACGTTGAACGTGGCGGTCCCGAGAAGCGGCTCGTTCCCGAAATTGACTGCTGTGAAGGTCACCAAGCTCTCTTCACCGAGGCGAACTTGGACCGGATTGGGCGCCGTGAAGCGCCACGCGAGATTCGGCGCGACGTTGGCGTCGAAACGAGCGGCAATCAGCGACGTTCCTACGCCACCGGGCGCCGCGGTGGCAATCTGGGGCGTGCCGGCGAAGCCCGTCACCTGGCAGAACAATCGATAGAGCGGAACCGCAGCGTATGTCAGCGCGACCATCGCTGCGACCGTCATGAGTGAGGCGGCGAAAATTGTGACATTGCGACGTCGGACGCCCCACCCATGCGGAACAGCGGGGCGACGCGAGTTTTTCTCATACATCGTCCAATTCTCATACATCGTCAAAGTCCAAGTCGCTCCTTGACTTTGTCCCAGGTGCTTTGCCGTTCGTGCCCATGTGGCTTTTGCGCATCGTTGACCAGCACATTGATGAACACGACGAGGTTGGTGGGCTCGAACTTCAGACCGTGAAAGTTTCCACGCCAGTGTCCATCCCTATCGATGACGTGCGTCACGATGCCGTGGAGTTGATAGCCGTCTTCCTGCTTCATGAATTTGTGCCCGAACTGCTCGGCAAGTTCGCGGGTGGCGTCCTCCGGTTGCCCATGGGTGGTCGTGAGGAAGATCCAGTTGACGCGATCGAAGCCATGCAGCTCACCATAGGCGCGCAGTACATCGGATGTATCGTTCTTCGGATCGGTCGTGATGGTCACGAATTGGACCTGCTGCTTCATCGGAGTCTGGTTCACCATCGACTGAATTTCGGCGATCCGGTCAGCATGCAACGGACACACATCGGGGCAGCCCGCGTAGATGAAGTGCAGGACGACGACCTTGCCGCGCAGGTCCCAAAGCCGAACAGGTTTGCCAGTGGCGTCCTGCAACGCGAAGTCCGGCGCTGCCTTGTCAATCGACTGGAAATACTTCTCCTGATCGCCCATGAGCGTTTCCAGGTCTTTGATCGAATGCGCCCACACCGTTGCCGGCTGTGACACCAACAGCAGTGCGAGCGCCAATGGTTTCAGGTAAGGCATATCTGCACTCCGATGGTCGGTCAGCTCTTCTCGCCCGGTGTCGATGGGGCCTTCCTCCACTGGTCGTTCGGGCGTCGGGAGCCGCCCGTCGTCTCCTGCATCATCTGGCCGCAGTGCTCCATCATGCCGCCGCGACCCATCATGCCGCCGCGACCCATCATCCCGTTGGGGCCCATCATCCCGTGCTCGCGGCTGTCGTGCGCGAAAAGGGCGGGTGCAATGGCGAAGCTTGTGATGAGGGCGGAGGCGATCACGAGTATTTTCATGTGGCTACGCATGGGAGTCTCTCCTTTCATTGTCTGACGGAATTGTTTCTTGTGCGGCGGCAACTGCCTCAGGTGTATCGTGGCAGCAATCCGACGTCGGGCTGATGGCAGGCGCGCGATTGGGCTGCGCGGATATTTCGTCGGCTCGGTCCGCTGCGACCATCGGGCGGGACTGCTCCGTCGCGCACGCGCCGCCAAACAAGCGGTTGAAGCAGAGGCCGAGCCCGCACATCACGGCGCAGGGTACCGCGGTGAGAAGGATTGGCGCGATGCCGGTCGCGACCAGCCAGTTCCAATTGAACGCGGCACCCGCGACGACCGCGATAGTGGCCAGGACCAGAAGTCCGCGCCGGCTCCCGAGATAGTAGCGAGCTGCGTAGATCAAGTCGTGCGTGAGCGACGACTCCGGTCGCTCAGTCGTTGTGGGCGTGGTCATGTGGTCCCTCCCATGTTGAGTGACTGTCTTGCAGACCAACTGGCTCCTTGGGTGTCGAACTCGGTCGCCAGGGTGGGCGCAATTCCTTTGTTGGCGCGCTCTGAACGGAACATTGGCAGGACCGCGCCGGCTTTCTGTAAGACGACGCGCTTCAGAAACTGGACAATTTCAGGCTCGTCCCACTCGGCGGGTCCGACCAGCCGCCCAATCTCTCGACCCTCGCGGTCGATAAGCAGCGTCGCCGGCACTCCAATAGTGCTGAGTTCTCGCGTCGCCCTGCCGGAACTGTCGATATAGATGGCCAAGTTGCGGATGCCGACGTCCGCATAGAACTTGCGAACGACCTCGATCCCGGCGCGATCGATCGAGAGCGCGACGACCTCGAAATCAGCACCGCCCAGCATTCCCTGCAAGCGATCGAGTGACGGCATCTCGCGGCGGCAGGGGCCGCACCAGGTCGCCCAGATGTTGAGCAAGACAACCTTGCCCCGAAAATCGGCGAGGCTCCGCGGTTGCTCTTGGCCATCCACGAAGGCAATTGCGGCAATTGCTTTCGGCGCTTCGTACTCGACAAAGTTTTTTGGCGGCTGCTGCGCTGGTGCGAGGGGCGCGACTGCCACGAGTAAGCTCGTTGCGAGCAGCGGGATGCCCAGGCGAGGCAGGATGAACGTGCAGGCAGAGTTCATTGGTGCTGGAGCCTCCGAATGAGCGGGAGAATCGTGTCATCGAGATCTTTCGGCGTCAGCGGTCCAATGTGCTTGTGGGCGATGTGCCCGTCCTTCGTAATCACGAAGGTCTCGGGGACGCCGTAAACGCCCCAATCGATGGCGACACGGCCGCCACGATCGACGCCAGTTCGCGTATAGGGATCGCCCAGAGTATTGAGCCACCGCGCGGCATTGTCGGGCCGATCCTTGTAGTTGAGGCCGTGGATCGGGACGACACCGTCCGCCTTCATCCGCATCAAGAGGGGATGTTCTTCTCTGCACGCCACGCACCATGAGGCGAACACGTTGACGAGCGAGGCCTCGCCAATGAGATCGGAAGCCGAGAGGCCAAGTGTGCGGCCCTGGACAGGGCGTAGGCTGAACTGCGGCACCGACTTTCCGATCAGCGCCGAAGGAATCTCACGCGGATTGTGCGCCAGAGCCCAGCCAAGGATCATCGCAAGCGCGATGAAGAGCGTGACTGGAATGAGATAGCGAAATCGCGGCGATCGCATGCCCGTTCTAGCCGTCGCTGGATGGGTCGTTGTCAGGGTTGAATCGGCGTTCATAGTCGCTCCGATCGGCGATGCCGGCTGCTCTTGGCCAGATGCCTGACGAGAAGAACGAGCCCGCACGCAACGAAGACCACGACAAGGACGCCTACCGCGGTCCCTGCGTACATTCCGAGCTCATAACCCCAGTCGAATTCTCTCATCGCCGATGTCATCGGCCTAGCCTCCGGCGATCATTCCACCGCGTAGACGCTGGAATCAGCGTCGCTTCCAATCTCGTAGATCGTGAAGGGCTCGGCCTTCTGCCCAGTCATTCCAGGCGACCCCTGCGGCATGCCCGGAAGCGAAATGCCCCTGATATCCGGACGCTCGGTCAGAAGCTTGTCGATCGTCTTCACGGGCACGTGGCCTTCGACCACGTAGTTGCCAATCAATGTGGTGTGGCAGCCCTCAAACTTTCCGGACACGCCGTGCTGCTCTTTGATTAGCGATAGGTCATGGGTCGCGACGACCTTCACCTCGAAGCCGTTTCGGCGCAGATACTTCGCGTATTGCTCGCAGCAGCTGCACTGCGGATTCTTGAAGAGCGTGGCCAGGGGCCGTTCAGCGGCGTCCGCTCCGCCAGCGGAAATCAGCGAAAAGAACATGGCCAAGAGTGCTGTACGGATCATCCATCGTCTCCTGTTTGTTTCCGGCCCCATGATTGATGGCTCTATGCAAACGATCAGCATTTGCTTTGAACAAATGTGCTGATTTGAGCGGGACCGGAGAACACGAGCGATGCGCGATCTCCCTGCATTCCGCTTTGCGTCAGCACCGGCTTCCCACCCTTCGGGCCGTTCGGGCCTGAATCGACCTTGAGTCGCAAGTTCATCTCCCAGATCGACCGCTCGGTGCCGTTCGCGGTGACGACGAAGAAGCTGTTGCGACAATGACGGACAGAGACGACCTGCTCCTCGGGCCTCGCCCGATCCAGCGATTCCGGCACCTGTCCACGCGCCATCCGCGCAGGGAGCAAGCCTTTCGCCACGACGGACTTGGCGCCGTCGGGAGCAAAAGCAAGCCGGAGAAACGCGATGAGATCGGCGCGAGTCTTATCGTCCTTGATCCCGCGGAAGGTCATAGAATTGTCTTTAACGAAGGCGGCCGGGTCGGCGACCCACGCGTTCAGTGTGGTCTCGTCCCAAAAGAACTCCTGAGTTTTGAGGGCCTCTGAGTATCGCGGGTAATCTGCGATCGACGCGGCCTTCTTTCCCCATAATCCCGCGAGACTGGGTCCGGTCAGGTGCACGTTAGGCTCAAGGGAGTGACAGGCGACGCAGGCGCGATAAACCGAGGCGCCACGTTTCGCATCGCCGTCAGCGGCGACCGCCGCAGCCGAGATCAGGAGGACGGCACCAGCAACTGGAATTTTCGTGCGCATGAAAGGCCTCCGATCAGGCAACGCGGATCACACCCATCATCCCGCCAAGCTGGTGCTCAAGGACGTGGCAGTGGAACATCCAGTCGCCGGGATTGTCGGCGACGAAGGCGATCTCGGCGCGCTCACGCGGAGCGAGCAGCACCGTGTCCTGCCATTCCTTATGCTCTGTCGGCTGTCCGTTTCGGCTGATCACCCGAAACGAATGACCGTGAAGGTGCATCGGATGGTGCCATGCCGTGTCATTGACGAGTTCCAGCACGTGGGATCGGTCGCGATGAAGCGTCAGCAGCGGCTCGTGCACGTGTCCCGATGCCGCGACACCGTTGATGGCCCAGATCAGGCCATTGTGCATGAGCGTGCGAATATCGACTTGCTTTCCATCCATCGTCGCCATCTGCATCGTGCCCATCATTCCGCCTCCCAGCGTGACCTGATGGCGTTGCGCACCTTTCATGTCGGGTTCGGGCAACGGATTGCCGGCGAGCCGGATGGCCTGAAACTCTGACAGCTCGCGCAGCGGCAGTTCGTCGGTGTAGTTGAGGTCGAGCAGCCGGTATTCGAGACTGCGGTAGAACGTATCGAGCACGCGAAAGCGCTGCCCGGGCCGACCGGTCATGTCGAGTAAGAGATCAACGCGCATGGCCGAGCCGAGGACGATGCGGCCGTTTGGCGGCGTGTGGGGCTCGACCGGATGACCGTCGATCGCGATCACTTGCGGACTGTGACCTTCGAACTCGAGGCCAAAGATTCGCGCGTTGGCCGCATTGATGAGGCGCAGGCGAATGCGCTCGCCGACTCGTACGCTGAAGGTCTCGAGTACCCGGCCATTGACCGTGACGGTGTTGCCGACACGGCCGTTGTGGCTGACGTCCATCATCGCGCCGAAGTCGTCGCTGATCGATGCGTCCCGCAATAGCCGCCAGTCGCTGAGCACCCACGTGACATCACGATCAACCGGGATTGATTCCGGCTCCTCCACGATCAAGGGACCATAGAGGCCACGGCCAACCTGTGCGTAGCTGCGCTGATGCGGGTGGTACCAGAAGGTGCCAGCGTCGGGACAATCGAACTCGTAGACGAACGGTTCGCCCGGCGCGATCGGCTTCTGGGTCAGGTGCGGCACGCCATCCATCGCGTTCGGCACTCGCACGCCGTGCCAATGGACGGTTGTTTCTTCCTTGAGATTGTTTTCAACGAGCACGCGAACCCGCTCGCCCTGGCGCACCCGGATCTCGGGCCCGGGGATACGGCCGCCGTAGCACCATACATCCGTGTCCGGATGCGGCGGGCCGACAAGGGATACTTGCCCGGGCGCGGCAACGAGGGTGAATTCCCTCACCGGAGTCGCGGCACCGGATGTGTGGTACGGTAGCGATGCCGCCGCGGTGATGCTCGCGCTTCCGACGAGAAATGCCCGACGGTCGATCGCCGGAAATCTGATAGTGGACATTGACGACCATCCTTTGCCTTGGGGGTGAGATGCTTGCGACGCCAGAAGAGCCGCATGCATCACAAGCTTGAGCGCGCACGCTGTGCCTCATCGCACACGCGCGTCCGCGCACGTCGCTCAGAGACGACGCGCTTCAGCCCAGGATGGTGGGTCTAGGAGGGTAGGGATCGGGCGGGCCGTGATGGCCAGCAACTGAGATGGCTGGAACCACCGGAGCAGACAGCGAGACCGCTGCGACGACCGCGGGCACGAGCGGCAAAACAGCCGCTAGGCCGCCACACAGTGCAAAGCAGGCTGCCGGTGCGCCCTGATCATCGCCGCTACAGCCGCCGCAGCCGCTCGGCATCGGCATGTCGCTAGCCGCCGCCATGGTCATCTTCACGGCCATGTCGGAAGTCTGGATGCCATGGGCTATCAGCCCGACAGAAAGCGCCAGGGCCAAGAACAGGGCAGATAGGCGACGGACCTTCTCCGACATGTTGCGCAAAATAGCGGCTTGTCCCGGCAAAAGCTAGGGAGGCTCGCGTTTGGCGCCCGGTCACGAAATTGTGAGAAAGGTGCAAGATGCGCGCCGGTCATAGCGAGCGAGACCGCCTTCACCTCGGCGACGCGTTGCCCAGCCGCTCGTCACAGATCGCACTTGCTGCCCTCTCGATTACGCCCGTTGCTCCGCGAGTTTGGCGAGTTGCTCAGTGACGGTGCCCCACCCATCGTAAAAGCCCATTTCTTCATGCATCTTTCGATCGGCGTTGTTCTTGTGCATCACGTGGGCGATATAGTCGGTGCCCATCGGATGGTCCTGCAGCGTGATCATCGCTGTCATGAAGGGCTGCTCGGCAGGTCTCCATCCACCGACCAGGGCATTCGTGAAGACGATCCGTTCGAGGTCGTCGATGGCGAGGAAGCAGCCACTCAGATGCGGCGTGAAATCGCCGCCGTTTTCGCTGATCTGGGTTACGAATGACCCGCCGGGACGGAGAGCCATTTTCAAAACTTTGCATTTGGCCGGCGCAGGAACCCACCATTGCTCGAAGCTCGCGGGGTTTGTCCAGGCGCTCCAAACGACCGACCGGGGTGCCTTGATGACACGCGCTATCGTCAGGTCGAGATCTGGATTTGACGATCGAATCATTTAGATTTTTCCTTTTTTCGGGCGGCAGTAACAAACCGCTCGAGCCTGTCGGTGCGGCCCTCCCAGAGGGCGCGTTGTTCGGTCAGCCACGCTTCGACCGCAGCAAACTGCTTCTTCTCGATGGCGCACGTCCGCACGCGACCTTCCTTGCGCGTGTGGATCATTCCGCTGCCCTCAAGACAATGGATGTGTTTCATGAAGGACGGCAAAGCCATGTCGAATGGTTCCGCCAAGTCGCTGATGCTTGCAGGGCCTCTGCCCAGCCGCCTTAACACCGCTCGTCGAGTGGGATCGGCAAGCGCTTGGAAGATGCCGGTCAGTTGCTCTTGATACTGATCCATAAGGCTAAGTATCACATAAAAACACTTAGCACAAGAGCTAACTAAATTCGATGCGGACCGGGCGTTGGGAACGGCGGCTGTTGGCGCAAATTAAATGATTCAGGCGTACGTCCGGCGGCAATCGGCGGCTGCGTCGTAGAATCCCGTCGAATCTGCGAGATGGCGGCGGGGGAGCGGAACTGTATTCCAACATTCTCTCGCAGGATTTCGCGGACCTTCTACGGAGATTTTCTGGGCGCTGTCACCTTACCAACAACGCTGCCGGGCGGCTGGAAATTGCGCCGATATTTCCCTGGCGCCAGGCCGGTGAGCTTGCGGAACAGGCGGCGGAAGGACGCTGCATCTTCATAGCCGACGTCATGACCGATCTGCTCCACGGCCACGGCGCTCGTTTCGAGCAGCTGTTTGGCCTCTTCGACGCGAAGCGTCTGCACATAGGAGAGGGGCGAATAGCCCGTCGCGGCGCGGAATCGGCGGTCGAAGCTGCGCTTTCGCAATCCGGACTTCCGGACAAGCTCGGCAATGATGTCTTGCCGGTCGTAGTGCTTCGCGATCCATTGCTGGCAATGCAGGATGATCGCATCTCCATGATTCACGTTTTGGATCATCGACGCGTATGGAAGCTGGCCGTCGCGATGCCACTGGTAAAGAAAGAACTTTGACATCCGGATCGCTTCTTCCGTGCCGCCGTGCTTGGCAACGAGAAGAAGTGCGAGATCCTGCCATGACGAGGCGCCGCCGCCGCAATAGAGGCTCCGCGCGGGGCCGGTCTGCACCAAGATGCGCTCGATACGGAGTGTGACATTCGGATAGTATTTGCGGAACAGCGGCGCATAGGTCGAGTGTGTGGTCGCCTCCTGACCCTCCAGCAGGCCGGTCTCCGCCAATACGATCGATCCACCGCATGCCGCGTAAAGATGCGCACCCCGCTGATGCATGCGTTTGATCCAATCGATCATCCGGCGATCGAGCGAGCGTGGTGTTTGAGACGAACCGATGAGGACGTTCGGGATGAACACGACATCGGTCTTCTCGACCGCCGTGATCGTGTCCTGCGGAAAGATGCGGACGCCCGTAATGAGCTCCAGGGGGCCGTTTTCGGCCCCGACAAGACGTGGCACGAACAGGCCATTCGGCGTTCCCCCCTTCATGTTGTCCCATATGCGGCCGGCCGCCCACAGCGTGTCGTACACGCCATAGATGATCGAGGGGTCGCACTCGGGAAACACCGGAATGCTGACGTGGACGCGTTTCTGGCTCATGGGCCGATTGGCTCAAATGGCTCGGAAGCGACCATTCCGCCTCTCACGCGAGATGTCCAGCAATAGTATGCCCCCTTCCCGACGGCGCGCCCTTGCGCCCATCCAAATTGAGGTATGAGCGATGAATCTGGACATGAACAAGCTCGAGCCGTTGCTCGGGACCGTCGTGAACGAACTCGGCGCGGCTTCCAATGCCGCCCTCGTGATCATCGGAGACAAGCTCGGGCTGTTTCGCGCGCTGTCGGCCGGCGCAATGAGACCCGCGGAGCTCGCGGAAAAGACCGGCACGCGTGAGCGCTATGTGCGCGAGTGGCTGTCGGCGCAGGCGGCCTCCGGCTTTGTCTCCTACGACGCCGGCCACGGCACGTTCTCGATGTCGCCGGAGCAGGCCGCCGTCTTCGCCGATGAGGAAAGCCCCGTATATGTGACAGGAGGCTTCTCCCTGCTCTCGGGCATCTATGCCGATGAGCCGAAGCTCACCGAGGCGTTCAAAACAGGCAAGGGACTCGGCTGGGGCGATCACTCGACCTGTGTTTTCTGCGGCGTCGAGCGCTTCTACAAGCCGGGCTACAAGGCCCACCTTGTCGTCGAGTGGCTCCCGTCTCTCGACGGTGTAGTCGATAAGCTGAAGCGCGGCGCAAAGGTTGCAGACGTCGGCTGCGGCCATGGTGCGTCGACGGTGCTGATGGCGCAGGCTTTCCCCAACTCGGAGTTCGTCGGCATCGACTTTCACGAGGCTTCGATCAGCCACGCAAGGCAGCATGCCGACGGGCTCGACAACATCCGCTTCGAAGTCGCGCGGGCCCAGGACTATGAAGGGTCCGGCTACGACCTCGTCACGATGTTCGACGCTCTCCATGACATGGGCGATCCGGCTGGTGCGGTTGCCCATATACGCAAGACGCTGAAGCCCGACGGCAGCTTGATGCTGGTCGAGCCGGCGGCGGGGGACAGCCTTGCGGAGAATCTCAACCCGGTCGGACGGGTCTATTACGCCGGCTCGACCCACATATGCGTGCCGACTGCTCTCAATCAGGAGATCGGGCTCGCGCTGGGCGCGCAAGCCGGGGCAAAGTGCATCGGAAATGTCGTCCGCGACGGCGGCTTCTCCCGGTTCCGCAAGGCGGCGGCCACGTCGTTCAATATGATCCTGGAAGCGCGGCCGTAGTGGAAAAGCGAAGGCGCTGCCCGTGGGCAGCGCCTTCGAGCAACTCCAGAACAAGTGCCTTCAACTCGGACTTGGACTTCGACGTTTCCAGCTCGCGTTCGCATAGCACGAGCGGCGGCGCCGAAACGCCGTTTTCGCCGCGGGTGCCTGCGGGTAGCCCCATCGCCGATCCACGAGCGAATCAGAGCAAAACCCCGCGCATTGCAGCGAAATTCTGCGAGGACTTGCTAAGAGCCGGCGAGCGAAAAAGGCCTTCACTGTGCGGTCGCTCGCAAATGGCGCGACTGCCTATTTTGCCTCCTTGGCGTGCGCTCACCGTCCGGCTGAACAAGCCAGGAGTGGGGCTGCTTTCATTTGAGTTCTAAGCCAAATGGATCACCCTGGCGAGGTCCCCGATAAGTTCGATTTGAGCACAGCGTCGACGGTAGTCCGGAACGTCACTTGGTCGACCAACGGGCGGATGATTTCGACCGCCTCGGTGCGGGTGGCGCCAGAGCGATTGCGCTTGACGATATCCGGATCTTGGTGGACCTTGACGAGAGACGCTGACCGCGTTCGCCACGTTCATAAACGTCGAGATTGAGAAGCGGCTAAAGGCCGTGGCAGCGTCGAACGTCAAACAAGACCGACCGGCGGGGCGGTGCGCTATCTGCTCACAATGGCTCCTGAGGAATACCAGGCAAAAAGCAAAGGCCCGCATCGCCTGACCAAGGACGGAGGCGACGATGATTATGAGAGCCCTGATTACGGCCTCGCTATGCGCCGGATGGGCGCTTCACGGCATCGGCGCCGCCCAAGCTCAATCGCAGACCTATCCCAACCGGCCGATCAGGATGGTCGTGCCGTTCCCTGCCGGTGGACCGACCGACGGCATGGCGCGTATCATCTCGGACCGGCTCGGTGCCGTGCTCGGTCAAAGCATCATCGTCGAGAACCGCGGCGGCGGTGCCGGCGGTAGCATCGGCGCCAAGGCCGTGGCTACGGCCGATCCCGACGGCTACACCATCCTCATCACACCGGGAGGGGCACTGACGAGCGGTCCGGCCGTGCACAAGGAGAAGATCGGCTACGATCCGGTCAAGGTGTTCGTGCCCGTCGGTCAGCTCATCGAAGCGCCAATCATCATGTCTGTGCACCCGGACGTACCGGCAAAATCGCTCGCCGAGCTGGTGGCCTACGCCAAGGCCAATCCGGGCAAGATCAGTTGGGGCTCACAGGGCTTCGGTACAGCGCCGCACCTGCTCTCCGAACTGTTCAAGCTCGAAACCGGTGCCGACATCGTGCACGTGCCATTTCGCGGGACTGCACCCATGCTCGCTGGCATTATTGCCGGACAGGTCCAGATCGTCGCCGACCCGAGCACCACCAGCCTGCCGCACATCGAAGCCGGCAAGCTACGTCCGATCGCCGTCAATTCAAAACAGCGCATTGCGAAACTGCCGAACGTGCCGACCGTGATCGAGGCGGGGTTTCCGAATCTCGAGAACACGTTCTGGCTCGGTGTGGTGGCTCCGGCCCGAACGTCTCCGGAGATCATCAGCAAGCTCAACGGCGCGTTTCGCGAAAGCCTCAACCCTCCAGAGACCCGGGCGCGTTTGGCGAATCTGGGCGCCGAGATCAAGATCGGCACGCCGGCCGAGTTCGGTGAGTTTCTCGCTGAGGAACTCGCGAAGTGGAACGGCGTCGTCAAGGCGGCCAACATCAAGGTGCAATGAAATCTTGGGGGTATGCGAATCCGGACACGCATCAGTAATGAAAATTGGATCGCATGTTCCGTCGTGACGCGCTCGATGAAGCCCAATACCGCATGGATGTGCGGACATGGCTGGAGGCCAATCTTCCGGTCGCGCTTCGAGGACGCACGACCCGTCCGTCGCCCCTGGAACTGATGCCCTGGTATCATACGCTCTCGCGCAAAGGCTGGATCGCACCGCATTGGCCCAGGCAATACGGCGGAATGGGCGCCACGCTCAACGAACAGATCATCATGGCGGAGGAGTTGGCGCGCATTGGCGCACCGCATCTGCCGGTTCAAGGCCTCAATCACATCGGCCCTATCCTTATGGAGTTCGGGACCGCGGCACAAAAGGCGCAACACCTGCCGCCCATCATTGCGGGCACGGTGATCTGGGCGCAGGGGTACTCCGAGCCGGGCGCGGGCTCCGACCTTGCGAGCCTTTCGACCCGCGCGACGCTGGAGGGCGATCATTTCGTGGTGCAGGGGCATAAGATCTGGACCACCTGGGCCCATCATTCGGACTGGATGTTTGCGCTGGTGCGCACCGATCCTCGGGCCCAACCGCGGCAAGCGGGCATCAGTTTCCTGTTGGTTGACCTGCGCAGCCCAGGCATCAGGATCAGCCCGATCAAGACGATCGCAGGAGATGATGAGTTCAGTGAGGTATTTCTCGACGAGGTCATCGTGCCAGCCGAAAACCTGGTCGGGAAACTGAATGATGGCTGGCGCATCGCAAATGCGTTGCTGGGACACGAGCGCCTAGCGACCTCCAACCCGCAATTCTCATTGACGGCGCTGGAGCGCATCAAGACGATGGCGCGCGCTTCCGGAATCATCGCGGATCCGGCTTTCCAGGATCGCCTTGCGGCGGCCAGCATCAATGTCACGGCGCTGTCGGCGATGTTCAGCCACGCTGTGGAACTCACCAATCACGAGAAAAGCCTTGGGCCGGAATCGTCGGTGATCAAGATTTTTGGGTCCGAGCTTCTTCAGGCGCTCAACGATCTATTGATCGAGGCGGCAGGCGGCCACGCCCTGGCGGACAGGCCGATCGCGACTGATTTCGGCGAGGTGGATGTCGCAACGCCGTTCCTTCAATCGCGACGTGTAACAATCTATGGCGGCTCATCGGAAATCCAGCGCAACGTCCTGGCGCGCCGCGTGCTGGACCTCCCAACTTGACGCAATCAATGGACCTGTATCTGACATCGGAGCAGGCGCTGTTGCGCGACAGCGCCGCCAAGTTCATCGAGGCGGCGGGGCCGAAGGCAGCGCGCGGATTTCGCGCGCAGGATCCGAGCTTCTCGGCGCCACGCTTGCGCCATGCGGGGGAACTTGGGTGGCTTGGCATTCTCGTCCCAGGTGCCGCGGGTGGGCTTGGTCTGGGCCTCACCGAGCTCGCCTTGGTGCTCGAACAGGCTGGACGTGGGCTCGTGTGCGAGCCGATCGGGCTTGCGGCGATCTCGGCCGCGGCGTTGGGGCAGGGGCGCACGCCGCATCCGGTGCTGGACCGGGCGATGACAGGCGCGGCACTGATCGTCCCGGCGTTCCAAGAGAGCGCCCATGGCGACGATCCGCTCGCGCCACGCACTCACGTGGCGGGGGAGGACGGCGCGCTCCGTTTGACCGGAAAGAAGATGTTTGTCTGCGCTGACGGCGCTGACGGCTTTCTCGTGAATGCCAGGGGGCGCGACGGACCCGCGCTGTGCTACGTGGCACGCAATGCGCCGGGCTGCACACTATCGAGGACACAGACGGTAGAGGGCCGCAAACTTGCGACGCTCACTCTCACGGATGCACCGGCCGATCTCATTCCACCGCATTCTTCATCGCGGAATGCGGTGGACGCGCTCCACAATCTCGTGCTGCTGGCGCTGTCCTCCGAACTGCTTGGCGTGATGGAAAAGGCGAATGAGATCACGCTCGACTACCTGCGCCTCCGCAAGCAGTTCGGAAAGCCGATCGGCAGCTTTCAGGCGCTGCAGCACCAAGCGGCAAACATCTATGTTCGGATCGAGGCGACGCGGTCGCTGGTGTTTCAGATTGCGGCCAACAACGACGCCTTTTGCATCGATCCGGCGACGGCGATCGCCTTGAAGGCCAAGGCGTCGGAAGACGCCATGATTGTCACCGAGGCCTGCATCCAACTTCACGGCGCGATCGGATTCACCGATGAGCACGACATCGGTCTCTACCTCAAGCGGGCGATGCTGCTGTCCGCACTGTTTGGGAACGCGGCGGCGCAGCGACGCCGCTATATCGCAGCCGCCGACCTCACAGCGTAGCCAACGGACAGCACCTTGCCGGTAGTGTGACAAATGAATACGCTTCCATCTTTCGCCCGCGTGCTCCCATGAATGGCTCATCAGCCCAAAACATAGACGGCATGTCGGATGCCGAACGCAGCCTGCTCCGGCGATCGGTGCGGGACGTCCTCTCAAACATTTGGCCGGCCGACAAAGCCGTAGATAATTCCGGTAACGCTGAGGCGATTGCGACGCTGTGGCCCGCCATGGCGCGGCAAGGTCTTTCATCGCTCGGCTCCAATGCGGCCGAGGTCGGCTTGCGCGAAATCGCCCTCGTGTTCGAGGAGCTGGGGCGCGCCGCGTGCCCGGCGCCCTTGCTCGGGGCCGTAGGGGCCAACCTCGCGCTTGCGACGCAGCCGTCGAATACAGCGCGCGCGCTGCTCGAGGATCTTCGCCAGGGCAACGCGACGATTGCGCTGGCGCTCGGCGCCTTCGATGGCGATCCGGCCGCCGGGCGGGCGGAGACGCGCGGCGACAGGCTGTCGGGAAAGGTTTCGTTCGTCGAAGATGCGCAGACGGCGACGCACTTCCTTGTCTTCCTCGACGGAGGCGTCGCGGTTGTTGCAAGCGACGCGCCTGGCGTGAGGGTTGAAGCCACGCCTGGCCTCGCCGTGCCGGCGTTCTCCGAGCTCACCTTGAAGAATGCACCTACGCTGCGGCTGGACATACCGTCCGAACTTCTGGCAGACGTCGCCTTGGTGGCAAGGCTCGCTTGCGCCAGCCGGGCGCTCGGCGCGGCCCATCGGGCATTCGACCTTGCCGTGGATCACGCCAAGGCCAGAAAGCAATTCGGCCAGCCCATCGGTCAATTCCAGGCTATCCAACACAAGCTGGCCAACTGCCTGATTAGCCTGGATGGCGCTCGGCTTGCGCTCGATGCGGCGGCCGCGGCGCGCGACAACGACAATCCGGACTGGCGCGTTTTTGCGTCATCCGCTGTCGCTTTCGCGAGCCCTGCGTTGCGCACGGTATCGATCGAGACGCACCGGGCGTTGGGCGCTATCGGCTATGCCGAGGAGCACGAGGCACCGCGACATTTCCGGCGCGTGCATGCCGATCTCGCCCGCTTCGGCGGCGTGTCACGCGCACGAGCGGAGCTTGCCGATTTCCTGCTCGGTCCGGTTCAATAGACAACATGTCCCGTCTTCCCGCGCATGACATGGGACCTGCCGCGAACGCCTTCCGCCAGGAAGTACGCGAGTGGCTTGCGCAGCACTGGACGCCGGAGCAGCGCGCGGAGCACCTACGCAAGCCGTTCAAGGAACGCGGCTGGGATGTCGAATTCTCAAGACTGATGGGCAGCGATGGCTGGATTGGTATCGGCTGGCCGAAGGAGTTCGGCGGCCAAGGCAGAAGCGCGACCGAACAGATCGCATTCATTACCGAGATGGCAAACGCCGGCGCTCCTGTTCAGGCGCACAACACCGGCGAGTCGATCGTCGCGCAGGCGCTCTTTTTGCACGGCACTAATGAGCAACAGGATGAATGGCTGCCCGCCATCCGGCGCGGCGAGCGCACCTTTGCCTTGGGCTACAGCGAGCCGGAGGCCGGTTCCGACCTTGCGTCGCTCCGCACGCGCGCCATCCGCGACGACGATGACTGGGTCGTGAATGGACAGAAGCTGTGGTCCACCGGCGGCGACAAGGCGGAGTACATGTGGCTTGCGGTGCGCACCGATCCGGACGCGAAGAAACACGCCGGTATTAGCGTGTTGATGGTCGATCTTCGCTCGTCAGGCGTCACCATCCGGCCGAGTCTTGCCCTCTACGGCAAGACCTTTAGCGCACAGTTCTACGACAACGTGCGGGTGCCGGCGAAGAATATGGTTGGTGCGGTGAACAACGGCTGGAAAGTCATCACCGACGCCCTGGCGGCGGAACGCGTCATGATCGGCGGCACACGCATGGCAGGCATCGAACGCGCGTTTGACCATCTCACCGAATACCTGAAAACTGCGGTGGTCGGCGGCAAGGTTCTAAAGGCCGATCCGGCAATCCGCGATCGGATCGGAGCGCTGGCTGCCGACATCGAGGTCGCACGCCAGTTTCAGATGCGGAACGCGCAACTCGTCGAGCAAGGCAAGGTACCGATCCACGAAGCGGCCATGGGCAAGGTATTCGCAAGCGAATTGCAGGAGCGGCTCGGCCAAGCTGCGCTCGATATCCTCGGCACGGGTGGGCTGCTCTCAGAGGATACCGAGAGCGCCCCGGTCGCCGAGATGGAACAGGTGCTGCGCCATGCCATCATGGGCATGATCGGCGGCGGAACGAACGAGATCCAGCGAAACGTCATCGCGCAGCGGGGACTGGATTTGCCTCGTTGACACCAGGAGCAGTTCATGAGCGAAGAACAAACGGTCACCTACGAGCTGGAGGGCGAGATCGCCCTTGTTGGTCTCAATCGTCCGGACAAGAGGAACTGCTTTAATCCGACTGTGATGAAGCAGTTGCGCGAGGCCATCGATCGCGCTGGCGAGGAAGCGAAATGCGGTATCATCTTCGGCCACGGTGATAATTTCTGCGCTGGATTGGATCTTCGCTGGGCCGCAGAAAACTGGAAGGCCGGCCGTTCGGAAAGGTTGCCGTTCCAGTTCAATCGCAACACTTATTTTGAAGTGATGGCGCGCGGCAACATTCCCTTCATCGCGGCGCTGCACGGCGCGACGCTGGGTGGCGGGCTCGAGACGGCGGCGGCCGCGCATATCCGCGTCGCAGACGAAACGGCTTTCTTCGGACTGCCCGAAGGAACCCGCGGCATCTTCATCGGCGGCGGCGGCTCAGTTCGCGTGGCGCGGCTGCTCGGGTTTGCTCGCATGCAGGACATGATGCTGACCGGCCGCGTGCTCAAGCCCGACGAAGCCGAGCGCTACGGCATCGTGCAGTATGTCGTGCCGAAGGGGCAGTCGATGGCCAAGGCGAAGGAATTGGCT
Organism: Hyphomicrobiales bacterium; assembly: GCA_009377755.1. Classification (GTDB taxonomy): domain Bacteria; phylum Pseudomonadota; class Alphaproteobacteria; order Rhizobiales; family Xanthobacteraceae; genus WHTM01. The sequence continues at coordinate 183,257 of WHTM01000002.1, forward strand.
GCGAAGATCTGCAAGAACGCGCCGCTGTCGAACTTCGCCATTACCAATAGCCTGCCGCGCCTGCAAGACATGTCATACGACGACGGTCTCTTCTTCGAGCGCATGGTGGCGGAATACACCCGCAGCCCCGAGTCGATCACTCGGCTGCATCAGTTCCTCGACAAGACCGCGCCACGCGTCCGCCCGGAATAGACATTCCACAACAGCGCAGCGGCACATTCAAAATTCAAGGGAGCGACTATGAGTCTGCGCGACAATGCTATTGTAGCCTACGCCGAAACCAAAGTGATGGAGAAGAGCGACCGCAACGTCTGGGTGTTGTCCGGCGAGATTCTCGAGGAGCTGCTTGACAAGACCGGCATCGACAAGAACGAGATCGACGGCTTGGTGATGGCAGGCCTGACTGGCACTGGCGCTGCCAATCCGTTCTGGGCGCAAACCACGGCCGACGTGCTCGGCCTCGAAGTTGGCTTCTGCGAGCAGGTCCACACTGGTGGCTGCTCGGCAGCGGGATGCGTCGCGCGGGCTGCCGCCGCGATCGATTACGGGATGTGCGAGGTCGCGTTCCTGCTGTTCGCCGACACCCACGTGCTGGAGGATCGCACCGACCACAGCCACTCCTACCGGCGCGAGTGGACCGACCCTTATGGCCTGATGGGCCCGCCGGGCGCCTTTGGCCTGCTCAGCCGGGCCTATGAGTCGAAATACGGCCTCGACTACCGGATGCTGGGCAAGTTAGCGGTCACGCAACGCAAGCATGCGCTCTTAAACGAGAACGCCTGCGAGAAGCTGCGCGTGCCGATCACGATCGACGATTACATGAAATCGCGCATGATCGCCGACCCGATCCGGCTCTTGGACTGCGTGATGCGGGCCGACGGTGCGGCCGGTCTGCTCATGATGAGCCGCAAGCGCGCGAAGGAAAAAGGGCTCTCCAAGTGCATCATTCCGATCGGCTATGCCGAGCGGACCAACTTCAAGGGTGGCGAGAACTTGGTCGATGTGACCAAGAGCGGCCACGAGGTTTGCGGCAAGAAGGCGCTCGGGGCAGCCGGGCTCGGCATCAAGGACATCGCCTCGTTCCATCCTTACGACGATTTCATCATCGCTATCATGTTGCAGTTCGAGGCCTTCGGTTTCTGCAAGCCCGGCGAAGGCGTGCAGTTCATCCGCGACCACGACTTCTCGCATGACGGCGATCTGCCGCTCAACACCGGCGGCGGCCAGATTTCCGCGGGCCAGGCCGCGTGCTCGTCGCACAACCTGGTAGAAGCGGTGCGACAATTGCAGGGCGAAGCCGGCAAGCGCCAGGTCAAGGACACCAAGAATGCGCTGGTGACCGGCATCGGCTGGATCAACTACGGGCGCAACTGGGGCTCGAGCGCGGCCCTGGTGCTAGTCCCGGAATGAGCGAGGCGACCATGGCCAATACTTCAAACAACAAGCCCTTGAACGACACGCTGGGCGTCAAGCGCACCATCAATCACTTCGATTTCTCCGAGCCGTACTGGGAGGGAACGCGGCAGAAAAAGCTCATCATCCAGTATTGTAAGGCGACCAAGAAGTTTCAGCATTTCCCGCGTCCGGTGAGCATCTTCTCCGGGCGGCGGCGCGACATCGAGTGGCGCGAGGTGTCCGGCAAGGGCGTGGTGCACTCCTACACAATCACCTACCGCGGCACGCCGGCCTTCCGCAACGCTGAGCCTTATGCCGTGGTGAGCGTTACCCTCGATGTCGGCGTGAACTTCATCGCCAACATCATCAACTGTACAGCCGAGGAACTCAAAGTCGGTATGAAGGTGAAACCGTACTGGCACCCGCTCGATGACGGCACGCACCTGCTGATGTTCCAGCCGGACAGGAATATGGCATGACCGGCCCCGAAGCTGCACGCGGCCCACAGGCAGTCGCGAAATTCCTGCGTCCCCGATCGGTCGCTATCGTCGGAATATCGGCTCGCCCAGGCAGCGCGGGCCAGGTCATTCTCCAATCGCTCGAGGTCAATAGCTTCAAGGGCGATATCCATTTGATCGGTCGCAGCGCTGAGGCGATCGATGGCCGTCCGGTGCTGAAGAGTCCGGATGAACTGCCGGAGGGCGTGGATCTTGCCGTGTTCACGTTGCCCGCCGGCGGCGTGCGCGAGGCGATCGAAGCCTGCGCGCGGCGCAAGGTCGGCTCGGCCATGGTGTTCGCCGCAGGCTTCGCCGAGACCGGCGACCATGCGACGCAGGACGCCGTTACCAAGATCGCGCGGACGGCCGGGCTCGCCGTCGTCGGCCCCAATTGTCTCGGCGTGACAAACAACGTCGACGGCATGACGTTGCATATGCTGTTCGCGCGCGAGGCGCAACGCGGCGTCGCGGACGGTGTCGCCTTCGTTGGGCAGAGCGGTGGCTTACTGGGCCACTTCCAGCGCGCCACCGACGGCCGCGGCCTTCCGCTCACTTACGTGATCTCAACCGGCAACGAGGCGGGCCTCGAAACCACCGACTTCGTCGAATTCCTGGCTGACGACCGCTCGACGCGCGTGATTGCGCTCTACACCGAGCAGATCCGCCGGCCTGCGGAATTCCTCGCCGCCTGTCGCCGCGCCCGTGCCGCCGGCAAGCCGATCGTGCTGATGCAGGCGGGCCGCGGCGCGAAGGCGCGCAAAGCCGCGCAGTCGCATACCGGCGCGCTCATTGGCGACTTCGCCACCATGCAAACGCAGGTCGAGGATGCCGGCGCCATCGTCGTCCCCACCATGGACGAGATGATGGATCTGGTCGAGATCCTGGTGCGCTATCCCACCCCGCCTGCCAAGGGCCCCGGCATCCTCACCGCCTCGGGCGCCTACGTGGGGCTTACCAACGATTTCGCCGAGGAGGTCGGCCTTGAGCTTCCCGAGCTTGAGCCAGCCACGCTGAAAAAGGTCGGCGAGGTGTTGCCGGCGTACGGCAGTTACGGCAATCCGCTCGATGTCACCGCTGGCTTCTCGCCAGATTCGCTGCCCGTTGTGGTCAAGACGCTGATCGACGATCCCAATGTCGGCATGTTGTTCATCTCGTTTCCAATTAGCTACGCCGCAGTGGTGAGGGCCTTCAACAAGGGCATGGCGGACTCACCGAAGCCCAAGGTCATGGTGGCGCTTGGCGACACCTGGCAGCTTGCTCCCGATATCATGCAGGCCGTCAACGAAAGTCCGGCGGTGTTTTCGCGTTCGTCGGATCGCATGTTACGAGCGATTGCGCTCTACACTCGCTACGGGCGCCTGCTCGCACGCGCGCGCCTATCCGCACGGCCCGCGCCGCTGCCGGGCTTGCCCCCGATCGGCAAGGGCACGCAGCCGGAATGGCGGGGCAAGCAGGTGCTCAGAGCCGCGGGCGTGCGCGTCCCCGAGGGAGAGCTTGCGCGCACGGCGGACGAGGCGGCTGCCGTCGCAAAGCGCGTCGGCTATCCGGTGGCATTGAAGGCGCAAGCCGCGGCACTGTCGCACAAGACGGAAGCCGGTGGCGTGATACTGAACCTCGCTGACGAGGCTGCGCTCCGCGCCGTGTGGGACACGATGACGGCAAACATTAAGCGCGCCGCACCCGATGTGACGCTCGAAGGCGCCTTGGTGGAAAAGATGTCGCCCAAAGGCATCGAGTTAATGGTTGGCGCGAAGCGCGATCCGGGCTGGGGTCCGGTGCTGCTGCTCGGGCTTGGAGGCATCTGGGTCGAGGCGCTAGGCGACGTGCAGGTTTTGCCCGCCAACGCGGACGAAGCGCAGATCGCCGAGGCGCTCGGAAAGCTGCGCTCGGCCAAGCTCCTGACCGGCGTCCGCGGCGCGGCGCCGGCGGACATCGAAGCGGTCGCGCGGGTGGCGATGGCGATTGGCCGGCTGATCCAGACGGTCCCCGAGATCGCCGAGATCGAAATTAACCCGCTGATGGTGCACGCCAAGGGACAGGGCGCGACCGCGCTGGATGCGCTCATCGTCTCCGGACAGTAAGGAAACCCGGCGCATGCTGTACAAGGCTTGGGCCGCAACACCAGGAAGAGTGCCATGAGGATTCGTAGCGTTGCATGGATTGCCGCGGCTCTGCTCGCGGTCTCTTTATCGGTGAACGCGCAGACGTATCCGGCGCGCGAAATGCGCGTGGTAGTTGGCCTGCCGGCAGGCAGCGGCGGCGACGTAGTCGCGCGGTTCTATGCTGACAAGCTGGCCCGGGTCTCGGGACAAACGGTGATTGTGGAAAACAAGCCTGGAATGATCCTGTCGATCGGGGCGGATGCCGTGGCAAAGTCGGCGCCCGACGGATACACGATCCTGATTACGTCCGTGACCTCGTCGCATGCGGCAAATCTGTTCCTGTTCAAGAAGCTGCCGTACAATCCGATCACGGACTTCACGCCGGTTGCCTTGCTCCAACAAGGCTACTTTATCCTCGTGGTGCGTCCAGAGTCGGGGTGGACCAGCGTTGCAAAGCTGACTGCCGCGATGAAGGAAAAGGGCGCCAAGGCAAGCTACGGCTATGGCAGCCCGCCGGCGCTGGCCTCGGCGGAGTTCTACAAGGCGCGCGCAGGCCTGCAGGCGGTTGGTATCCCCTACCGCACGGCCATGCAGTCGCTGCCGCAGATGTTTGCCGGCGAGCTCGATTTCCAATTCATCGACTCGACCCAGGGCACGCCGCTGATCACGGGCGGCAAGCTGCGCGGCCTTGCGATCACCTCGGGCAAGCGCATTCCCGGCGTGGAACTGCCGACCATGGCGGAAGCCGCCAACATCCCTGAATTCGACGTCTCGCCGACCTGGGGGGTGTTCCTGCCCGCCGGTGCGCCGCAATCCGTCGTGGCCCAATTGGAATCCTGGTTCGATGAGATCACCAAAATGGATTCGACCAAGCAGTTCCTTGCCCGAACCCACGCCTCATCGTATCCGGGCGGTGCGCAGGCTCTTGCCGCCTTCCTTCCGAAGGAGATCAAGAGGTGGGAGCAACTGGCCAAATTGGCGAAGATACAACCGAGATGAAGTAGCGCTGGCATGGCGCTCGCCGCGGCCTTGCGTCGGGATGGGGCGCTTTGGAGGCCGGCTTGCGTCTCGCTCCGCAAACAACTTGACGAGATGCGGATCCCAGTAGTGATCTTCAAGTGAGACTACGAAGACCTTATTCTCCGTTCCGTCCTTCGCAACTGCGACAATACCCAATGGATTAGCAACAAAGCCTGGTGGAATTAATGACATAACTCTACGGCCGCGCTTCAAAGCCTGCTATTGCAATCTCGATCTTCATGCCGGGCACCGAGGGCTTGCGCGAGAGAGACGCGAGACTCGATGCCGGTTTTGGTGTAAAAAATCGTCCAGCGTGTTTCATTAATCGAAACAGAGTTTTGCATGCTGGAACAAGGCCCGATGCTTAAGAAGCGCTCCGCCGGAAGTGGCGGGCAGATTGCGAGACGGAATGTCCCGCCCGCGTCGGCGCGCTCGGGCGCGGCTCCGAAAGACACCGGCACGCTCGACCTTGCATTGCAGATCCTCGATTACCTTGCGGAACAGGCGTCGCCCATCGCGCTTACCGCGATTGCGCAGACCTTCTCGGCGTCGAAGTCGACCGTGTATCGCCATCTCAGCGCGCTGGCCCGTCACGGCTTCGTACGGCGTGATGTTACTACGGGCCGTTACGCGATCGGCGTCAAGCTGATGGCCCTCGGCGAAACCTCGCGCGGCAACTTCGAGATCGTCACCGTCTCGCGCGACGCGTTACTCAAGCTGCGGGACACCACGGGGCAGGCCGTCTCGCTCTGCACGCTGCTTGATGACGATCTGGTAGTGCTAGATCTCATGCATGGCCGGTCGGTCGTGGAGTTCACCACGCGTCCCGGCACCCGGCTTGCCTTGCACGCCAGCGCTCATGGAAAGATCTGGTTGGCGTTCGGCCCGGAGGCCCTGATCAAAAAGGTCCTGAGCGCGCCGCGACCGGCGTGGACATCGCACACGCTCACCGATGCCAAGACCATCGCCGCCGAGGTGCAGGCGGTCCGCAAGCGCGGCTGGTCCACCGCGCCGAACCAAGTCGTCACGGGTGTCAACACGCTCGCCGCCCCGGTGCTCGATCATCGTGGCGTGCTTGTCGGCTCGATAGCGATTGTGGGTTCGACTCAGTTCATCGCACCGAAGCCCGTGCCGGCTCAGCTTAACGCAGTCCTCGAAGCCGCCCGCAGTGTTTCTCGCGATCTTGGCTGGAAGGGATAACAGTGACGTATTCGCTCGCGGTGGATATCGGCGGTACATTCACGGATGTCGTGCTGCGTCATTCATCGGGCGTGTTGACCGTCAACAAAGTACTGACCACCCATCACGATTTGCTGGAAGGATTTTTCGACAGCGTGTCAAACGTAATGAAGGCCGCCAAAGTCAGCCCGCGCGATATCGACGGCGTGGTGGTCCACGCCACCACCATCGTCACCAATGTGCTGATCGAGCGTAAAGGCCCGCCGACAGCTCTACTGGTCACGGAAGGCTTCCGCGACGTCCTGCATATTCGCAACGAGCACCGCTACGAGATGTACGATCCGCAGATCGAGTTTCCCGATCCGCTGGTGCCGTCGGAACTGACGTTCGGCGTCGCCGAACGCGTGCGGGCCGACGGCGCGGTGCTGCGCGCGCCGGACGAGAAGCAGGTCGAAGCGCTGGCCGGCAAGCTCAAGGCTAAGGGCGTAGCCTCGCTCGCCATCTGCTTTCTCAACAGCTACGCCAATCCCGACAACGAGCGCGCGGTCGGCAAGCAAGTGGCGGCTCTGCTGCCGGACGTCTTCTTGACCCTTTCATCGGATGTAGCGCCGCAGATTCGCGAATACCCGCGTGCCTCGACCGCTGCCGTCAACGCCTACACCATGCCGATCTCGCTGCCTTATCTGCAGGGCCTGAGCGAGCGCCTCAAGCGCGAGGGATTTCCGAACTCGCCGCTCATCATGCTGTCGTCGGGCGGCGTGGTCGGCGCGGAGACCGCGGGCCGCAATCCTGCGCGCATGATCGAAAGCGGCCCCGCGGCAGGCGCGCTCGCGGGCTGTCACTATGCCGAGGTGCTCGGCATCCAGCGTTTGATGTCGTTCGACATGGGCGGCACCACGGCCAAGGCCTGCCTGATCGAGGACGGCGAGCCGCTGATCACCGGCCTGTTTGAAGTCGACCGCCGCTGGCGCTTCAAGGAAGGCAGCGGGCTGCCTGTCACCATCCCTTCGATCGACATGATCGAGATCGGCGCGGGTGGTGGCAGCATCGCCCGGGTGGATAGCCTTGGTCTGCTCAAGGTTGGCCCTGACAGCGCGGGCTCCGCGCCGGGCCCGGCCTGCTACGGCCGCGGCGGTACGTCGCCAACCGTGACCGACGCCGATCTCGTGCTGGGCCTGCTCGACGCCAACAATTTCCTCGGCGGCGACATGAAACTCGACCGCAAGGCCGCCGAGGCGGCAGTCGGCAAGCTCGGCGACGATCTTGGTCTTTCCTGCCCCCAGGCGGCGCGCGGCATTTTCCGCGTTGTCACCGAGTCGATGGCGGCGGCGGTACGCGCCCACGCTACAGATCGCGGCGTTGACTGGCGCGGCATGCCGCTGTTCGCGTTCGGCGGCGCGGGACCGGTCCATGCCTGCGAGGTTGCAGCGCTGCTGCAAAGCTCCGAGGTGATTGTGCCGCCGCAGCCGAGCGTGTTGTCGGCCTTCGGCACCCTGGTCACATCGGTGCGGTTTGATCTGGTGCGCAGCGATCTGGTGCGCGTTAACGAGCTGGATTGGGTGCGGGTCGATCGCATCCTGGGCGAGCTAACGCGCGAGGCCACGGCGGCATTGAAGGAGGCCGGCTGTAGCGAAGATACTGTGACTTTGATCTTCGCCGCCGATCTGCGTTATCTCGGCCAGCAGAGCGAACTGACCGTTCCCCTCGACGTGGATCCACGCACCCACCACGATTCGAACCGCATCGTGGACGTGTTCGCGCCGACCTATAAAAGGCTCTACGGCGTTAATCCGTCCCATGTTCCCATCGAGTTAGTCACTTGGCGGGTGACCGCGCGCGGCCCCATCATCCCGTTCAATCGGGCGATGAACTTGACGGTGACGCCCGGTGAACCGAAGGGCACACGGGAGGTGCATGCCTGGAGCGACGGGCTTGGCGTGCCCGTCTACGACCGAAGCACACTTGCCGCGGGTCAGAGCATCAAGGGACCGGCGATCATCGAGGAGCGTGAGACTACCACCGTCATTCCGCCGGCCTGGACGGCGACGGTCGATAAACTCGGCTGTATCTTTACGCGGAAGGGATGAGGCGATGGACGGGGTCGAGCTCGAAATCTTGTGGTCCAATCTGATTGGCATCGTCACCGAGCGCGCCAAGGCGTTGCAGCGCATCGCCTTCAGCCCGGTGGTGCGCGAGGCCGGCGATTTGGCGTGTGCGTTGTTCGACCGGCGCGGCCGCATGGTGGCACAGGCCAACACCGGCACGCCCGGCCATATCAATTCGTTGGCGATTGCCGGCGCGCGTCTCGTTCGCATCTTTGCCAACAATCTCAAGCCGGGCGACGTCGTCACGACCAATGATCCCTGGCTGTCGGCCGGGCACTTCTTCGATATCACGGTGCTGACGCCGATCTTCGACGGCGACCGCATCCTCGCCTACATCGGCTCGACGATTCATCACACCGACATCGGCGGCTACGGCATCGGCGCCGGTGCCCGCGACGTGCATGAAGAAGGTCTCTGGGTCCCGCCGCTGAAGCTCTACAACGCCGGCGAGCCGTGCCCGGTGCTGCATGCCATGATCAAATCGAACGTGCGGACGCCTGACGCCGTATTCGGCGATCTCGCCGCGCAGGTGTCGAGCGGGCAGGCGGCGAGCGAGCGGCTAGTCGCGATGTGTCAGCGCTACGGTCTCGTCGATATCGAGAAACTGTCCGATGAGATCATCTCGCGCTCGGAGACCGCGACCCGCGCAGCGATTTCCAAGCTCAAGGCCGGTACGTTCCGCGGCGAAAGCTCGTTCGATGTGCCAGGCGGGCAGGTCATCACGCTGAGATCGGCCGTGATCATCGATCCAGACGCGGGCGAAATATTGGTGGATTTCACCGGCTCGACGCCGCAGACCACGAGCGGCATCAACGTTGTGCTCAACTACACCCACGCCTATTCAACCTTCGCGATCCGCTCCTGTCTCAATCCCGAACTGCCGAATAACACCGGGAGTCTCTCGCCGATCAAGGTCCACGCGCCGGAAGGCTCGATCCTCAACTGCCAGTATCCCGCGCCGGTCAACGCCCGCCACGTCGTCGGCATGTATGTTCCGATGCCGATCCTTAAGGCGCTCTATCATGTGATTCCGGACCGCGTTCTGGCCGAGGGGTCGGGCGCGGTGTGGACGATGCAAATCCAAGGCAAGCGCGAGGACGGGCGACACTTCACTTCGTCGATGTTCAACTATTCAGGCGGCATGGGCGCACGCGCGACCAAGACCGGCCCGAGCGCGACCTGCTATCCGACCGGCGTTGCCGCCGTTCCCCTAGAGATCGTCGAGGCGGTGACGCCGGTGCTGTTCGACCGCAAGGAGCTACGCCCCGGCTCCGGCGGCGATGGCGCGATGCGCGGCGGCGACGGCCAGATCATTCAGTTCCATCTCCAAACCAAGGATGAGTGGCTGCTCAACGCGGTCGCGAGCCGGGTCGACGAAGGCCCGGAGGGCCTGGGTGGCGGTGCGCCAGGGGCGGCCGGCAAATTCCATGTTAACGGCAAGCCGGTGCGCGACCTCAAGAAGCTAACTTTGCAGCCGGATGACGTCGTATTGTTCGAGACGCCGGGAGGTGGCGGCTACGGACTTCGCTCAAACCAACACAACTTAAAGGGAGGGAAGTCATGACGAGGAAATTACTCACGGCGCTGGCCGCTCTCGCGGTGGCGCTGTCCGCCGCACCCTCGGGCGCGCAACAGGTCTACAAGATCGGAATTTCCGCCGGACTGACCGGGTATGCCGCAACGGTTGATCGCGGCTGGCGCGACGGCGTCGAGATCGCGGCCGCAGCCCTCAATGCCAAAGGCGGCATCATGGGTCGCAAGATCGAGGTTATTACCGAGGACAACAGGTCCGAGCCGCAGGAGGCGGTGACGGTCTATCGCAAGATGATCTCGTCCGACAAAGTCGAGATCTTCTTGTCGGGTTGCGTCTCGGCTGGAAATTTCGCTGGCGCTCCACTCACGGTGCGCGCACAAATCCCGATGGTGCTGTGCTCGATCCTGCCCCAGAACCCCGATCACGTGAAATGGGCGTTCAGTACCTTGCCGCCGGCCGGTTTCGAGGTCGCGACGCGCCTCGAATATCTCAAAGGAAAAACCCAGATCAAAAAGATCGGCGTGCTGCACGACCCATCGCCGTACGCTGTTCTGCAAAAGAACATCGCTGAAAAGACAGCGAGTAACTATGGCCTCGAGCTTGTTGGCATCGAGCAATACAAGCAGGACGATGCCGATCTCAGCGTGCAGATCAGCAAGATGCATGCGGCCGGCGCCAGCGCGATCCTCAAGATCGGCCTCGGCGGCACCACGCTCACCGCGGCCAAGAACATCAAGCAGCTCGGCCTCGACATGCTGATGCTCACCAGCATCGAGGACCTAGCGGTCTTTCGCCCGGTGGCGGAGGTGCTTGGGGACAAATTCTTCTTCGTCGCGTCCCCATCGCAGGTCTATGACGCGCTGCCCGACAGTCCGATGAAGGCGGAAATCACCAAGTTCCTCGGGCCGTGGAAGGCGAAATACCAGGACCGCGATCCGAACTGGGGAGCGCGCGGCTGGGATGCCGTCCAGATCACGGCCAAGGCCATTGAGCAAGGGAAGAGTTTCGAGGGCGCGAGGGTGCGCGATCAACTGGAAAAGATCACCGGCTTCCAGGGCACCACCGGCGTCTACAACATGTCGCCGACCGTGCACCAGGGCATCACCGTCAACCCGTTCCTGCTCGCAAGCATCGTCGGCGGGCGCGTGATAGTTGTGAAGTGACGCCCGTTCTCGAGGTCCGGCAGCTCTCGGCGCGCTACGGGCGCGTCGAGGCGCTGCACGAGATCAGCCTGTCGGTCGCGGACGGCGAGTTCGTGGCCGTGCTGGGTCCCAACGGTGCAGGCAAGAGCACGCTGATGCGTGCCATCATGGGCCTAATCGCCAACTCCGGCGCCGTGAGTTTTCGCGGCGCGGTCCTGCCGCGCCAGTCGCCCGACACGTGTGTTGCGCGCGGTGTGGTGCTGGTGCCGGAGGGCCGCGGCATCTTTGCGCCGATGACGGTCGCGGAAAACCTTGAGCTCGGGGCCTACCTGCTCAACGACGCCGATGAGTTCGAGCGCCGCCGCACGCGGGTCTTCGATTTGTTTCCTCGCTTGCGTGAAAGGCTCGGCCAAATCGCGGGCTCGCTATCCGGCGGCGAGCAGCAAATGCTGGCGGTCGGTCGCGCGCTGATGGCAAATCCCAAGATCCTGCTGCTCGACGAGCCATCGCTCGGCCTTGCGCCGAAGGTCACCGACGAGATCCTCGGCACGCTCGCGCTCCTCAACAAAGGGGGCCTGCCCATCGTTCTGGTCGAGCAGAAGGCGCCGCTGGCGCTTCGTTTGACCAGCCGCGCTTACCTGTTGTCGGTTGGCCGGCTGGTCGCCGAAATCGATCCGCGCACGATCACGTCCCATGACGAACTTGCCCGCTATTACCTCTCGTGACCCGCTGCGGCGCGGCTTCGTGGCACTGCCGTGGGCGGTCGCCTGCGGGATGCTGACCTATGCCTTCATCGCCGGCGGCTATTTCGTCACCGTCATGTCGTTCGCAATGATCTACGCGGTCTTCGTCATCGGGCTCAACATCTTCATGGGGACGGCGGGCCAGGTGTCGTTCGGGCACAACGCCTTCGCGGCCTTATCGGGCTACACCTCGGCCGTCCTCACCGCGACCTATTATTGGGAGCCGATCGCGGCGTTCGCCGCGGGGCTCGCGCTCGCCTTGCTGGTGGCGCTGGTGGTCGGCTGGCCGACGTTGCGGCTCAAAGGCCATTATCTCGCCATGGCGACGCTGGCGATCGGGCTGATCGTATACGAGATCGCCACCCAGTGGCAGTCGGTGACGCAAGGCTACATGGGCATTTCCGGCATTTCGCCGCTCGCCTTTTGGGGCTACGAGATCGTCTCCGAACGCGGCAAGCTGTTCGCGCTCGTGCTGATCGTGCTGCTGGCCAGTCTGGCCGCGGCGCGCCTGCGCGCCTCTCGGTTTGGCCGGGCGCTGGCCGCCATCGCCGGCAGCGAAGACGCCGCCCGGGCTTTGGGCATCGATGTCGCGCACTACAAGCTTGCCGCGTTCCTGGTCTCGGCGGCCTATGCGGCGCTCGCCGGCTCGCTGTTCGTGCACGTGGTGGAGTTCGTCAGCCCCGAGGTGTTCGGCCTGCACATGGTCGTGCTGGCGTTCACTATGCTTTATGTCGGCGGCATCGGCACCTTGGGCGGACCGATCCTCGGTGCGGTGATCGTGAGTCTGCTGCCGGAAATGTTTCGCGGCTTCAAGGATTATCAGGATCTGTTTTACGGCGCGGGACTCATCATTCTGCTGATCTACGCCCCGAAGGGTCTCGCCGCGCTCAGCGATCTCCTGCCGCGCAAGGGCCGCGCATGACGCTCCTGTCCCTGCAGGCGGTGACGCGAAGGTTCGGAGGCCTCGTCGCCGTCGACGCCGTCGATCTCGACGTCGCGGAAGGTGGCGTCACCGCGGTGATCGGCCCGAACGGCGCAGGCAAGACCACGCTGTTCAACCTGGTGTCCGGATTCCAGACGCCCGATTCCGGTCGTATCCTGTTTGCGGGGGAAGACATTACCGCTCGCCCGCCGGAGGCGATCGCGACCGCCGGCATCGTCCGTACCTTCCAGCTGGTGCAGCTTTTCCAGAACCTGTCGGTCCTGGAGAACATCAAGGTCGGCTGCCATCTCCACACCCAAGGCGGGCTTTGGTCTGCATTGCTGCGCACCCGCCGCACCCGCCGCGAAGAGCAGGAGGTCGAGGCGCGGGCCCGCGAACTGCTGCAGTTCGTCGGGCTGGAAGCGGCCCCTGAGACGGAAGCCAGCGCGCTGGCCTATGGCCAGCAGCGGCTTCTGGAAATCGCTCGCTCGCTCGCCGCGCGCCCGCGGCTCCTGCTGCTCGATGAGCCCGCGGCGGGACTGTCGGCGGATGAGACGAAACGGCTGTCGGGCGCGATCCGCGCCATCGCCGGGCGCGGTACCACCGTGCTGCTGATCGAGCACGACATGAAACTGGTGATGAACACGGCAGATACCATCGCCGTGCTGGATTTCGGCCGGAAGATCGCGGAAGGGCCACCCGCGATGGTCCGCGAAAGTCCCCCCGTCATTGCTGCCTATCTCGGGGTGGGCCATGCCTGACCTGTCATATCTGCCTCAAATCGCGCTGTCCGGAATCGCCGTCGGCTGCATCTATGGCCTGATCGGCATCGGCTTCTGCGTCATCTACAACGCCAGCGGCATCGTGAATTTCGCCCAAGGCGCGTTCGTGATGATGGGCGGCATGATCGCCTACAGCGTTCTGAACACGCTCGGCCTGCCGCTGCCGATCGCCGCGGCCGTCACCATTGTCGCGGTTGCGGCCGCCGGAGTCGCCATCGAGCGCGTGGTGGTGCGGCCGCTTTGGGACCGCAAGGCGACCATGTTCGTGATGATTCTCGCGACGCTCGCGGCGCAGATCGTGATCGAGCGTCTGGCGCTGATCGTCGCCGGCGATCAGCCGAAGACACTGCCGCAGTTTACCGACCTGCCCCCGATTCGGCTCGGGGTCGTCGTCATCAGTTACCAGTTTCTCTGGATCGTCGGGGTGTCGCTGCTGCTAATCGTCCTGCTCGGCCAGTTCTTCAAGCGAACGAAAGCCGGCAAGGCGATGCGCGCCTGCGCTTTCAACCGCGAAGCGGCGTCGCTGCAGGGCATCAACGTGTCGCGGATGCTGGCGCTGTCGTTCGCGCTGTCGGCGGCGCTCGGTGCCGTTGCCGGTGTGCTGATCACGCCGACGCAATATACCGCCTTCAACGTCGGCGTGCCGTTTGCGATCTCAGGCTTCATCGCCGCCATCGTTGGCGGCTTCGGCCGTCCGCTCGGCGCCTTCATGGGCGGCATCATGCTAGGGCTGACGCAATCGATGGCCATCGTCGCGTTCGGCGCGGGGCTGAAGAACGTGGCCGCGCTGTCGGTGTTGCTGATCTTTCTTTTTATCCGCCCTGGGGGCATCCTCGGGGAAGCCAAATAGGGAAATGCGTCATGGACCTGCACAAGATCGATTGGGAAAACATCCCGTGGCAGCCGGTGCGCGAAGGCATCGAGCGCAAGTCGTTCTCCGGCAACGGCGCGACGCTGGCGCTCCACAAGCTCATGCCGAAGCACGAGCCCAAGCCGCACAAGCACACCTATGAGCAGATCGTCTACATCCTCGCCGGCCACATCCGCTTCCACGTCGGCGACAAGAGCGTGGTGCTCGGGCCCGGCGGCTTGCTGCAAATCCCGCCGGACGTGATGCATTGGGGCGAGGTGGTCGGCAACGAGCCGGTCCTTAATCTCGATATTTTCACCCCCGTGCGGGAGGAATATGCGCCGGCGCCACCATAGAGTTGGAATTCTATCCTCCCAGCGGAACTACTTGGCGACTAGGCGCTCTGCCGCGGCCTCAATGAACTCGAAGCCTGCCTCTTCACCGCGGTAGACGAGACGTTCGCCGACGGCCATCCACCCGGAACACGAGGTTGAGTGCATCGGCCCCAAACGCGAGACGGATACGATTTCTGCGATTCCGGCAGTGTCGAGGCCACGTGATCGAGCCCCTGGCCTTATGTCCTTAAAGGCGAGCATTTAGATTACCCCCCGGCGGTGACAAACTCGCCGATCGGATGGGATCTAAGCTCTGTACTTCTTGGCAGGGTCCAGAGGTACGGAGAATATCAGCTTGGAGAGAACCATTTCGGCGGGTCGGGGTCGGCTGCCAGTCCAGAGGTCGGTCGCCGGAAGCCCGCAGTTATATTACTGGGGAATTTTCGCCCGGCGAGAGAAGTTGGAATTCAGAGCCGCTGGCGGAGGGAGAGGAACTGGGTTCCAACATTCTCCGCGTAAGCAAGCGTAGTCACGCGAACTGTAACGTATGGCGCAGTCGGTCAGTACAAGTGGACGATAGATCCCTGTCACGACTGCTGATAGTGGGCGACCGCAGCCTCGGGCGAGATATAGCCGTTATCAAGGTCCGCCTGGACGAGGCGGACGGGGCGTTCGCGCGGGTCGCCGTAGCCGGCGCCGCCGGTCTGCTCAAGGCGGATTACCGTGCCGGCGGGAACGATCCGGGTTTCCATGCAATCCATTTCTTCTTCCTGCGGCGTGCCCGGGTTGATGATGGTCCGCGATAGCGGCGGGTCTTTGCCGCCGTCCAAACCGTGTGCTCCTTGGCGATGATTGGAGGTGCGGGCGGTGAGAACGCAATCGACCAGCAGGCGGTACTCGCGTACATGGCCAATGCCGCCGCGCTGGCGGCCGGCTCCGGCGGAGTCGCGCCAGATATCGAACCGTTGCACCATGACCGGATATTCGGTCTCTATGATTTCCACCGGCGTGCCCGGAGTGAAATGATTCATTGGCAGCACCAACGCGGTCCCGTCATGGGTGCTGGTGCCGCCGAGCGAAGTGGTCATGAGTTCGTACTGCACGGTGGGTTTGCCGGCGCGGCCCTTCGTGTAGCCGATGGCGATTGCGCCGGTCCCGAAGCCCGCGGGCGCCACGGCGCGCGCCGGATTGAACTTCCCAAGCGCGGCGAGAACGCAAGTGTAGACGATGTGCGAAGTCGGAAAATAGTGGTTGACGGTCGCCGGGAACTGCGGATTGACCAGCGTGCTGGGCGGCAGGACGAATTCGACCGCGTCGAGTACGCCGGAATTCATCGGGATCGTGGGGTCGGATGCGGCAATGACCGCCAACAACGAGACCGCCCGGGTGGTGGGAGCGGGTGCGTTAACGGGGCCTTTTGCCTGGACATCGGTGCCGGAAAAGTCGAGGGTCAGCCGGTCCCCGCTTTTGCGCGCAGTCACTTTGATCCGCACCGGCCTAGAGCGGTCGGCGCCGTCGTGGTCAAGCAGCGCTTCGCTTTCGTGTTCGCCATCAGGCCAACGAGCAAATTCGGTGCGCACGCGTGCGGTTGTCCGCGCTATCAGGCCTGCCATCGCGGCGCACACGATGTCCGGGCCGTATTCCGTGCACAGGGCGCTGAGGCGTTCGGCGCCAAGGCGGGTGCTCCCGATCTGCCCGCGCAAGTCTCCGATCACTACCTCCGGCACGCGGCTGTTGTTATGCAGGATCGCCTCGATCTCGCGGTTTACGCCGTCCCTGGTCCAGTAACGAACCGGCGGAATCAGAACTCCGTCGTGGAAGATCTCGCGCGCGGCGGCGCCGGATGACCCGGGCACGAGGCCGCCGACATCGGCCTTGTGCGCAACGCTGGCGCCAAACGCGACAATCTCGCCGTCATGGAAGATCGGCGTAATGACCACGAAGTCTGGCACATGCGAATTGCCGACCTTATACGGATCATTGGAAATGAAGCTGTCGCCCTCATGTATCTCGTCACGCGGATAGCGCGCGCACACGCTCTCCACGGCGTGGCTGTAAAGCACCGAGTGGTACTGCAGACCGCCGCCTACCATGATGACTCGGCCCTGTGCATCGCAGAGGCCAGCGGTGCCATCTTGGGATTCGCGCAGGATCGGTGAATAGCCGCTGTGAAACAAGGCGTGGGCCATCGCCGCAGTGGTCTCACGAATGCGGCTGATGACGACCTCGGTCGTGATTGGATCAAGCGTCATCATGTTGCTCTGAGATGATGAGATTTCCTACCTCGTCCACCGCCAGCGTCTGCCCGGTGAGCACGACCGTCGTCGAGTCGTACTGCTCGACAATGGCCGGTCCGGCGATCCGGTCGCCGGAACCGAAGCGTGAACGATCGTAAACGCCGGCCTCAACGTAGGTGCCGCGTGCGAAATCGTAGAGTTGACGCCGGCCGATGAGCGCATCAGTGGAACGCCTGCGCCCCGACGACAATTTCGGCAAGCGCAAATGCGGAACCGGGATCTCAGCCAGGAGGCGCAACGTGACAAGTTCGGCTTCCTCCCCGGGCGCGCTTGCGCCATAGGTACGGCGGTGCAAGGTGTCGAACGCCGTTTTGATGCTGGACTTGTGCTGCTCCTGCACCTCCCCGTCCGGTCCGTCGACTGTCAGGTGATAGCCCTGATGAAGATACCGCAAGTCAAGCTGCTGGGCGAGGCGCAGGCCGGCGGTGTCGAGGCCCTCCTCGGCGATATCGTCGAGCGCACGCTGGCGCAGCTCGGAGAATATGCGATTGACTTCGTCCACGGGGTAGGATGAGAGGAGCCCCACGGCAGAACGCAAGTATAGATGGCGCACGTCAGTTTGCAGCAGGCCCATCGCGCTCATGAGCCCCGGATGTGGCGGTACGCACACTTCGGGAATGCCAACGTCGCGGGCAAGATAGGCTGCATGCAGCGGTCCCGCTCCGCCGAAGGCGAGGAGGGCAAACCGACGTGGATCCTCGCCACGGCTCTGGAACGCGAGTCGTAAATCCACAGCCATATTCGTGTTGACGATCTTCAGAATGCCGGCGGCTGCAGTGACGAGATCGAGGCCGAGCGGGCGTGCGACGCCCTCCATGATTGCGCGCTCGGCAAGCGTCCGGTCGAGTGTCATCCGCCCGCCGAGCACGCTTCCCGTGCCGAGAGCTCCGAGAACGAGGTTCGCATCGGTGACGGTCGGTGCCGTCCCGCCACGGCCGTAACAGGCAGGTCCTGGTATCGCGCCGGCGCTTTGCGGGCCGACCTTCATCAGCCCGTCGCGGCCGATCCAGGCCACGGTGCCGCCGCCGGCGCCAAGGGTGTGCACTGCCAGCATCGGTGTGCCGATGTCCTGTCCGGCAATGCGGCCGCTCGCCGTTTCGTGTGCCCGCCCGTTGGCGATCACGCTGATGTCGGTGCTGGTGCCGCCGATGTCCAAGGTGACGAAATTACGTCGGCCACTCGCCGCGGCGAGCGCGGTCGCAGCGACAACACCGGCCGCTGGTCCCGAGATCAGGGTCTGATTGGGGAAGCGAGCGCCCATGCCGATGCGCATGAGTCCCCCATTTGACTGCATCAAAAAGATTTGTGGCGTGGCGACGCTCGCTTTGCACAGCCGGCGTTCGAGATTAACGAGGTAGCGTTCCATGGTCGGGCCGACATAAGCGTCGATCACAGTGGTCGAGAGGCGCGGGTATTCGCGGATCACCGGCAGAACGCGGGAGGACAACGAGATTCGCCAAGCGGGCTCCTCCTCGGCGAGAATCTCCGCCGTACGTTCCTCGTGCGCGGGGTTGCGGAAGCTGAAGAGGTAACAGACGGCGACGGCCTCTACGTCCTTCGCTTTGAGGCGACGTGCCGCTGCGCGCACCGCTTCCTCGTCGAGCGGCTCGAGAACCGTGCCTTGATAATCCAGGCGTTCAGGGATTTCCTCGGTGCGCGATTGGGGCACCAGCGGCGGCGGTTTGCGGAAAAAGGTGTCAAGCAGTTCGGTCGGATCGGGCCGCACCCAGCCGCGCGCTTCGTAGACGGCCCGGAAGCCGCGGGTGATGAGGAGCCCCGCGCGCACGCCCGCCGATTCCAGCACGGCGTTGGTGGCAACTGTCGTCCCGTGCACAAGGGAGCCGATTTCGCTTGGCGCTATGCCGGTTCTGAACAACTCGTTGAGTGCATTGATGACCGCTGTAGACGGATCGGAAGGTTCCGAAGGGACCTTGATAGTTCGCAGTTCCCCCGAGCCCGGCGCAAACGCGACGAGATCGGTGAAGGTTCCCCCAGTGTCGACGCCGACCATCCATTCCGCCATCGCCGTCTAGGCCTCCACTCGTTCGAGAACCCGCCAGCCGCCGACCCGGCGCTCAACCCAGGTGAGCGCAAGATTCACTGCTACCGCCATCAAAAGGGACAGAGCAATGCCGAAATAAACATGCCCGGTATTGAACAGCGTGCGGTGGTAGGAGATCAGGTAGCCAACGCCGCCGAGCGAGGCGAGCATCTCCGTCACTAGGACGCCGATGACGGTAAGCCCGGTCCCGACACGCAGCCCCGATACGATCGATGGCAGCGCCAGCGGAAGCACTATTCGCGCATATGTCTGAGGCACGCTCGCACCCACAGATCGTGCGAACATGAAATAGCGCTGCTCGACCGCGCGCACGCCGTCGATGGTGTTCAGCGCGATCGGAAAGAAGCCGGAAAGCACGCCGAAGACGACTTTTGAACCAGGCCCGATGCCGAGCCAAACGATCAGCAACGGGTACAGGATGATCAGCGGCACCGCAAACATCGATGACAATACCGGCGCGGTGGCCGCAGCCAGCCGATACGAACTACCCGCCACCAAGCCGAGGCCAATCCCGAGCGTCCAGGCGAGAAGTATGGCGGCACCGATCTCGCCCGCTGTCGTGGCAAATGCATTGAAAAAGACAACGCCATCGGTCAATGCCGCCATCACGATGGCGCTCGGCGGCGCCAAGATGATCTGGTTGATGAAGTCGAACCGCACGCTGGCTTCCCACACGATCAGCAATACGAGGGCGATGACAATCGTTCTGACCCGCCGCATCACGGTTGCTCCGCGATCAGATGCCAGATGCGGTTGCGGAGGCGGCCGAAGTTCTCGCTTCCGATGACGTCAAGATCGCGCGGCCTCGGCAAGCCGATGGGAATCGTGTCGACAATGCGGCCCGGGCGCGCGCTCATCACCAGCACCACGTCGGAGAGGTAGATCGCCTCTGTCAGGCTGTGGGTGATGAAGAACACGGTCTTGCCGGTCTTTTCCCAGATATCGAGAAGATCGTGACCCATG
>WHTM01000023.1:0-5876 GCA_009377755.1 Hyphomicrobiales bacterium
CAGGCGGCCGCCAACTTGTGGGGCCACGGTCTCGGCCTCGCGCAGTACGATCCGCCGGTGATCTCGCGCATCTGGTCGCTCGATCATCCGGTCGAGATCCAGGAAGGCATGACCTTTGCGCTGGAGACTCAGCACGGCAAGCGCTTCCGTTACGGCGTGCGCATCGAGGAAATGCTGATCGTGCACAAAAACGAGATCGAGATCGTGTCGAACTTCCCGGTAAGGCAGATCACCGTGGTCGACCCGATCCCGGGCTATGCGGATCATGTGAAGTAGAGCCGGTGTCCCGGGCGCAGCGCAGCGTGGAGCGGTGCGCTGCAGAACCGGGACCGTCACGAATGCCGACTGTGGAACGGTCCCGGATCAGCGGTGCACCACTGCGTGCTGCACCGCGTCCGGGACACGGGGCAGAACCGATGACCGACTTCATCTTCCCGCTGTCCTCCCTAGCGGCAACCGACGCCGAGCGCGTCGGGCCGAAGGCGGCGAATCTCGCCGCGCTCGGACGCGCGGGACTGCCGACGCCGGGCGGGTTTTGTCTCACCGCCGATGCCTACCGGCATCAGATCGCAGCGCTCGGGCTCGCCGAGATGGTGCGCGATTACGCGACCGCCGATCTCGGACACTCGCGCCGATTGTCGATCGAGATCCGCCTCGGGCTCTATGAGCAGCCGATCGCGCCGGCGATCATCGAGCCGCTGCTGGAGGCTTGGCGCCGCCAGCAGGAGGAGGGCGCGCCGGGTGTGGTGCGGTCGTCGGCGCTGATCGAAGACCGAGCCGGCGCGAATTTCGCTGGGCAGTTCGAAAGCTTCCTCGGCCTCGACAACGAGACCGATTTTCTCACCGCCGTGCGCGCCTGCTGGGCGGCGCTGTGGACCACCACCGCGCGGCGCTACATGGACAGCCACGGTCTCAATCCCGCCGATACGGCGATGGCGGTGCTGATCCAGCCGCTGGTCGAAGCGCGCGCCTCGGGCGGCGGCCTGAGCAGGACCGCAGAAGGACAGATGATTCTGAGCGCTACGTGGGGTCTCGGCTCGGCAATCGCTCAGGGAGAAGTGGTGCCGGACCGCATCCTGCTCACGCGCCAGGGCTTCGTGCGCAAGATCGAAGCCGGCCGCAAGGATCACCGCGACACCTGCGGCCATGGCCCCGGCGCCGCACCGCAGAAGGTCGAGGCCGAGCTGGTCGCCAGGCCCTGCCTCGATCATGGCGAAGCGACGACGCTCGGCCGCATGCTGCTGGGGGCGGAAGCCGTGATCGGCGGTCCTGCCGAGATCGAATGGGCGCTCGACGATTCGGGATTCAAGCTGCTGCAGGCGCGGCCGTTGCACGTCGAGCCGATCCAGGTGCCGGACGCGATCTGGCTCCGGCATCCCAAGCTCAACGGCCATCCCGCCGGCGTCGGCTGGGGCGCCGGGCGCGCGGTGGTGGTGAACTGCGAATGCGAGCTCAGCCGTGTGGCGCCGGGCGATGTGCTGATCACGCGCATCGCCGGGCCGGCGCTGAGCCATATCCTGCCGCAGGTGGCCGGCGTCGTTGCCGAGCTCGGCGGCTCGACCTCGCACCTCGCCTCGCTCGCGCGCGAGCGCGGCATCCCGATGGTGCTCGGCGTGCTCGACGCCACGAACAAAATTCCCGACGGGGCGCAGGTCGCGGTCGACGGCGTTGCCGGTATCGTACGGTGGATCTCGTGAAGCGCCCGCACATCTTCGTGACTCAGCCGATCGCGAAGAGCGCGCTCGATCGTCTGCGCAAGGTGGCGTCGGTCACCGTTAACCCGGATTCGAGCCGCATCATCGCCAAGAGCAACCTAATCGCGGCGGTGAAGAAGGCGGATATCCTGTTTCCGCGGCTTCACGACAAGATCGACCGCGACGTAGTCGTAGCCAATCCGAAGCTCACCGCCATCTGCTCGATGACCATCACACCGGACAACACCGACGTGGCAGGTGCTACCGAGCGCGGCATCGTCGTCACGGTGTGCCCGCCGATCGTCGCGGAGGCCACCGCGGACATCAATTTCGGCCTGATGCTTGCGGTCGCGCGCAACATGGTTGTCGGAGGCAAATATGTGCGCGCCGGCAAATTTCCCGGCTCGCAGTCGAACCATCTCGCCGGTTCGTGGGTCCATGGCCAGACCATCGGTCTGATCGGCGGAGGTGGGCGCATCGGGAAGGCGGTGGCGCAGCGCGCGCACGGCTTCTCCATGCGCGTGCTGTACTGGACGCCACGCCGCAAGCCGGAGAGCGAGGAGCGTGAGGCCGGGCTTATCTACATGCCGCTGGACGAGTTGCTCAGGGAATCCGATTTCGTCTCGCTGCATTCGCCGCTCAAGACGGAGACGCGGCATCAGATCGGGGCGCGTGAACTCAAGCTGATGAAGAAGACTGCCTTCATCATCAATACTGCGCGCGGCCCGATTGTCGATGAAGCGGCGTTAGTGCGCGCGTTGCAGCGTAAGAAAATCGCTGGAGCCGGGCTTGATGTGTTCGAATTCGAGCCGAAGGTGTCGGACGTACTGCGTAAGCTGCCGAATGTCGTGCTCACGCCGCATCTAGGCAGCGGCGTCGCCGAACTGCGCGAGCGAATGGCGCATATCGTGGTGGACAATATCGTGGCGGTGATCACCGGCAAGCGCCCGCCGAACATCGTCAATCCGCAGGTGCTGGAGATTCGCTGACTGCGTGTCCCGGACGCGGTGCAGCGCGGAGCAGTGCACCGCTGATCCGGGACCGTTCCATATTCGGAGCGTGTACGATCCGGTCTGCAGCGCACCACTTCGTGCTGCGCTGCGCCCGGGAAACGCTTCACTCCGCCGTCCAGCCGCCGTCCAGCACCAGCGCCGAGCCGGTCATCAGCGACGACGCATCGGAGGCGAGGAACACGATCGCGCCGGTGAGTTCCTCAAGCTGTCCGAGCCGGCCGAGCTTGATCTTGCCCAGCACCTCGTCGCGGAACGCCTTGTTCTCGAAGAACGGCTTCGTCATCGGCGTCTCCAAGAAGGTCGGCCCCAGGCTGTTGACGCGGATGTTGTGCGGGGCGAGTTCGATCGCCATCGCCTTGGTGAAGCCTTCCATGGCGTGCTTGGACGCGCAGTAGACGGTGCGGCGCGCCGCGCCGACGTGCCCCATCTGCGAGGAGATGTTGATGATCGAGCCGGGCTGCTTCGCCGCGATCAGCCGCAGCGCCACCGTTTGCGCGACGAAAAAGGCGGCCCGCACGTTGATGCCCATGACCAGGTCGAAATCCTCGACCGTGACGTCGGGAAGGTAGGCGGGCCGGTTGGTGCCGGCGTTGTTGACCAGGATGTTGAACGGGTCGGCGGCGGCGACTGCGTTCCGCACCGCTTCGATGTCCGTCACGTCGAGCACCAGCGCCTCGGCATTGTCCCCTCGCGTGCGGATTGCATTGGCTGCCTCTTCGATTTCCGACTTCGTTCGCGCGGCCAACGTCACATGCGCGCCCGCCGCCGCCAACGCCGAGGCCGCCGTCAGTCCGATCCCGCGCCCGCCGCCGGTCACCAGCGCGCGCTTGCCGTCGAGGCGGAAGGAGGCTGTGGGAGTGAGGTCGATCGCCATTCGCTGCAGCCTATCACCGTCATCCTGAGGTGGCGCGAAGCGCCCTCGAAGGATGCACGGCCCGGGCCGTCGCCCTTCGAGGGCCGCCTACGGCGGCCGCCTCAGGGTGACGGAGCGGCGTCACTCCGCAGCCTCCGCATACGGCACATTCCGGCCGCCGTAGCGGCGCACGCGGATGTTGGCCTGTTCGGCGTGAGCGCGGAAGCCTTCCAGGATGCAGAGTCGCGAGCACGCCTCGCCGATCTTCGTCGTCGCCTCGTCGGTGAGCACCTTCTGATAGGTGACGTGCGCGTTGCCAGTCCTTGTGCACCACCACGAGCTGGGAGCTGTACGGCCGCCTGCTGTGTGGCCAGGAGGCGAACACGCCGCTGGTGTAGCCGCTACTCGGCGGTCCAGCCGCCGTCGGTGGGCAGACGGCCGCCGCTGATGAGGAATTCACGCGAGCGCCTGGCGGCGACGTATTGCATAGATAATGACGTTCCACGTGACGGCGACGCCGAGAGCGGCGACGAGCGCGGCGGCGGATCCAATCGGCACCGCGGTGAGATGCAAAGTGAGCAACGCCACGCCAAATCCGGCAAGACCTGGAACAGCGTTCGCCAACACAGCCGCCGTCGCTGGACCGCCGACGCGGCGATGCAGAATGAGCATGATGCTCGTGTAGATGACCGGAAATACGGCAAGCACGCCGCTTCCTGTCGGTCCAATTCGGAAGCTCAAGGTAACAACGACGCCGACCAACGAAGCTACCAACGCCGCCCGCAACGCGAAGTCGTACCAGGGTCTTGTCGTCTGTGGGATGGGTATTAAGCAAAATGGTTGGACCAGGAAAGTACAAGCGGTGAAAACAACAAGATTGAGAACAAATGCCACCGAAGCGGTCCAATGGACAGAACCGAGCGCCAAGACGGCGGCGAGCCACGTCACAAACGCAAGGGAGACGCTGAACCACATGGAGCGTCGTTGAGCGGCAAAGACATAGACCGTGACAAAAATTGCAGTAGCAGTATTCAGCGCAAGACTGGCCAGCGCGCTTGCGGAAATAAAGGAGGAATCATGATCGAGCGCCAGAAACACATAGACCGGACCGGCTGAGACCGGGAGTGTCGCGATCAGTCCTCCAACCGTAGCGCCCAATCGCTCCGCCATAATGGTCGCCACGGTTACAAATAGCGCGGTGACAGCCATTTTCGCGACAAGCGTGAACCACATCATGAATTCGTAATGCATGGGCTACCTTGGCGAAGAGACACTGCAGGCGCGGATCGAAGCGCCGAACGGGCGGAGATGTCTCGATGAACTAGGCATTTCACGGTGCCACAATCCTGCCGTCGCCTGCGGTGGTAACCCCAAGTGTCACTCCGCCGTCCAGCCGCCATCAAGCACCAGGGCCGATCCGGTCATTAGCGACGACGCATCGGAGGCGAGGAACACGATCGCGCCGGTTAATTCCTCGAGCTGTCCGAGCCGTCCGAGCTTGATCTTCGACAGCACCTCGTCGCGGAACGCCTTGTTCTCGAAGAACGGCTTGGTCATCGGCGTTTCCAGGAAGGTCGGCCCGAGCGTGTTGACGCGGATGTTGTGTGGGGCAAGCTCGACCGCCATCGCCTTGGTGAAGCCTTCCATGGCGTGCTTGGAGGCACAGTAGACGGTGCGGCGCGCCGCGCCGACGTGCCCCATCTGCGAAGAGATATTGATGATCGAGCCGGGTTGCTTGGCGTCGAGCAACCGACGAGCAACGGCTTGCGCCACGAAGAATGCCGCCCGCAAATTGAGGTTCATGACGGCATCGAAATCCGCGACCGTCACATCCATGAGGTGAGCGGGGCGGTTGGTGCCGGCATTGTTGACCAGGACGTTGAACGGCTCCGCATCCTCAATGGCCTGCTGCATTGCCTCAAGATCGGTAACGTCGAGCACCAACGCCTCGGCTCGATCGCCGCGCGTGCGGATTGCATTGGCTGCCTCTTCGATTTCCGACTTCGTTCGCGCGGCCAACGTCACATGCGCGCCCGCCGCCGCCAACGCCGAGGCCGCCGTCAGTCCGATCCCGCGCCCGCCGCCGGTCACCAGCGCGCGCTTGCCGTCGAGGCGGAAGGAGGCTGTGGGAGTGAGGTCGATCGCCATTCGCTGCAGCCTATCACCGTCATCCTGAGGTGGCGCGAAGCGCCCTCGAAGGATGCACGGCCCGGGCCGTCGCCCTTCGAGGGCCGCCTACGGCGGCCGCCTCAGGGTGACGGAGCGGCGTCACTCCGCAGCCTCCGCATACGGCACATTCCGGCCGCCGTAGCGGCG
>WHTM01000023.1:5976-73712 GCA_009377755.1 Hyphomicrobiales bacterium
CGGCCCGGGCCGTCGCCCTTCGAGGGCCGCCTACGGCGGCCGCCTCAGGGTGACGGAGCGGCGTCACTCCGCAGCCTCCGCATACGGCACATTCCGGCCGCCGTAGCGGCGGACGCGGATGTTGGCCTGCTCGGCGTGGCCGCGGAAGCCTTCCAGGATGCACAGGCGCGAGCAGTATTCGCCGATCATGGCGCTCGCCTCGTCGGTGAGCACCTTCTGATACGTGCAGGTCTTGAGGAATTTTCCCACCCACAGGCCCCCGGTATAGCGCGCCGCCTTTCTGGTCGGCAGGGTGTGATTGGTGCCGATCACCTTGTCGCCATAGGCGACGTTGGTGCGCGGGCCGAGGAACAGCGAACCGTAGTTGCTCATGCCATTGAGAAAGACATCCGGGTCGCGCGTCATCACCTGCACGTGCTCCGACGCGATGCGGTCGGCCGCGGCGATCATCTCCGCTTCGCTTTCGCAGACGATCACTTCGCCGAAATCCTTCCAGGCCTGGCCGGCGGCGTCGGCGGTCGGCAGGATCGTCAACAGCCGCTCCACCTCAGCCATCGTGGCGCGCGCAAGCTTCTCCGAAGTAGTGATCAGCACCGCCGGGGAGGTCGGTCCGTGCTCGGCCTGACCAAGCAGGTCGGTGGCGCAGATTTCCGCATCGACCGTGTCGTCGGCGATGATCAGCGTCTCGGTCGGGCCGGCGAGCAGATCGATGCCGACGCGGCCGAACAATTGCCGCTTGGCCTCCGCCACATAGGCGTTGCCGGGGCCGACGATCATGTCGACGGGCGCGATCGACTGCGTGCCGAGCGCCATGGCGGCGACCGCCTGCACCCCGCCGAGCACGTAGATTTCGTCGGCGCCGCCGAAATGCATCGCGGCAACGATCGCCGGATGCGGCCCGCCCTTGAATGGGGGCGCGCAGGCGATGATGCGTTTCACGCCGGCGACCCGCGCGGTGACGATCGACATGTGCGCGGAGGCGACCATCGGGTAGCGGCCGCCCGGCACGTAGCAGCCGATCGAGTTCACCGGGATGTGGCGATGGCCGAGGATCACGCCGGGCAGCGTCTCGACTTCGAGATCGTGCATGGTCTCGCGCTGCTTCTGCGCGAAGTTGCGCACTTGGGCCTGGGCGAACTTGATGTCGTCGAGGTCGCGCTTGGCGACCTGGCCGATTGCCCGCTCGACCTCCTGTGGGGTGAGCCGGAACGACGCTGGCGACCAATTGTCGAATTTCTGCGAGAGATCGCGTACCGCATCGTCCTTGCGCGCGTCGATCTCGGCGAGGATCTGCTCGACCGTCTCGCGCACCTTGGCGTCGGCGGCCTTGATCTCGCTTGCGTCCATTCCGCGTTTGAGCCAGCGGGGCATGGGGGCCTCCTATTCCAGAGCTGTCGTCCCGCGAAAGCGGGGACCCATAACCACAGGTCGCACGGAAATCGCGAGGACGGTGGTTATGGGTCCCGGGTCTCTGTCGCTGCGCTCCGTCGTCCGGGACGACAGCGGAGAGGCATATTCACTTTATCGCCTGCGGATTGATCGGCGGCCAAGTGCGCTCGCCGACCACCGGTGAGCCCGGCGTGTGAATGGTGTAACGGATCACGCGCCCGGTCCATTCCTTGGCATCCATCGCCAACGCCTCGTGCGGCTCCTCGAATTGCTCCAGGCGTGCCTGCAGGGATACGAATTCATACAGGATCGCATGCTTAGCCCAGCCAGCGACCGACACGAGCTTGCGCGTCGCGATGCAGCCAGGCATCTGCGCCATATGCGGCAGCCGGTACTGAGCATACCAGCAGCCGAGATCGAATTCTTCCGCGAGGCTGCGCACGCGGAAGCTGCCCATCTGAATCGCCGGGCCCGGCGTCGCGCCTTGCGGCCGATGCCGGATCGCGGGACCGTTGACGCGGGTTTCCTCGGCGAAGATCGCGGTGCGCACGCCATGGCGCAGCGCCAGCATGTCGCGGTAATCCGCTGACGCCTCGATCTCGAGCACTGACGGTGCCAGGAATGTATGCGGGGAGGGCGCGCCGACCAGCATCACGTACTGGCTGCCCTGGCCAATCTCGTCCTGCGGCCGGACGATGACGGTTTCGCCGAGCGCGCGCATGGCGGTACCGCCACCCTGATTACGGTAGTGCGCCGCCCAGGCAAACCCGGGCCGGCGTTGCAGTGCGGGGAGGTATGTCCCGTGCAGCCAGTCGAGGAACCGCCCGCGCGTATCGTCGGCGAGATCGTACCAGGTGGCCCAGATTCCGTGGTCCATGCTGTTATTTCATCGCCTGCGGATTGATCGGGCTTCCGGTGCCGCCGGTGATGATCAGCGGTGGGCCGCAGAAGAAGAATTCGAACACGCCGTCCTGCTCGCAGTCTTCCGCCAGTTCCTTCAAAAAGAAAATTTCGCCCATGCACAGGCCCATGGCCGGGATCACCACCCAGTGCCACGGCTGGTTGGCCTCCGCGGTCTCGTTCGGCCGAACCTCGACGCCCCAGGTATCGGTGCAGATCGCAGCGATCTGCTTGTCCTGGCACCAGTAGCAGTTCTCGAACTTGACGCCCGGCGCGTCGCCGCCAGCATAGCCGCCCCACTGGCCTTCCTTGAGGCAGCGTTCCATCTGCCCGGTGCGGACGACGACGAAGTCGCCGCGCCTGATGTCAACGTTCTGGTTCTTGGCGCATTTGTCGAGTTCGTCATTTGAGATGCCTTCGCCGTCCTTGAGCCAATCGACGCCACGGAAGCGGGCGATGTCGAGCAGCACGCCACGGCCGACCATCTTGCTCTTGGAATGCTCGATGCCGAGCACGCTCAGGCCGCGGGAATCGATCAGCTTGGCGTCGAATCCGTTGTAGGCCTTGTCCTCGTAGAAGATGTGGCCGAGCGCATCCCAGTGCGTCGCACCCTGGACGCAGAGGTTGAGCGTGTCGTCGGCGTAGCGAATCTTGTTCCAGTCCTGCCGGCCGGCGATGGCGTCGGTGCCGGTGGCGAGCATCTGGTGGATCGGATTGAAGCGTCCGCCGAACAGGCCGGTCTGCGGGCCGTTGCGATCGAGCGGGATGCCGAGCGCGAACACCTTGCCGGTGCGGATCAGGCCCGCGGCATTGACGATGTCCTCGGGCTGCACATGATTGAGTGTACCGACCTGGTCGTCCTTGCCCCAGCGCCCCCAATTGCTGAGCTTCTTGCTGGCCTCCGCGATTGCTTCCTTGCCGACCTTGATGTCCATCGTCATGCGTCTCCCGATTCAATTTTCCATGATAGTGGACCGAGGCAGCGCAGGGACGCAACTGAATGTCGCCACAAACCGATACTTTGATATGCCACTACAACGATATGCCACTACAACGGGAAACGGACAGATGCACGACAGACGCCGCTTTATCCTCGCTTGCGGGGCCTTCGTCCTGGTAGGTTCTTCGGCCTTCACGACCGGATCGCTCGCCCATCACGGCTGGTCGTGGGCCGACGGTGAGATGTACGAGCTGACCGGCGTGATCAGGTCCGCGAAGCTCGGCAATCCTCATGGAATGTTGAAGGTCACGGCGAAGGACGGGGAGTGGACCGTCGAGGTCGGCCAGCCTTGGCGAAACGCACGCGCCGGCTTGAAGGACTCGATGCTGGCGAAAGGCGTCCGACTGACGATCCTTGGGAACCGCGCTACCGATAAGAAGCTCAAGGTCCTCAAAGCGGTGCGCGTCGTCATTAATGGGAAGAACCACGACCTGTATCCCGAGCGTATCTCGTAGATGCTGGTCGAAGGTCTGACCGCGATCCAGGACTGGGCGCCGGTCGCCGCGTTACGGTCCTCGCGTTGGACGTACGCCTCGGTCAACACCGCCCACATCGTGGGATTTGCGATCCTGTTTGGGTCCATCCTGCCAATGGACCTGCGGTTGATGGGATGGCGGCGGGCAATCCCCATCGGAACGTTCGCCCGCGTTCTCGTGCCGGTTTCGATCGCGGGCCTGGTGTTGGCGATCACGGCCGGTGCATTGCTATTTTCCATTCGCGCGGTCGAATACGCCGAGACGACGCTGTTTCAGGTCAAGATGGCGCTGGTTGTTTGCGCTATCGGGAACGCCGTGCTGTTGCGCAGGGCCGCCCAGTGGGAGGCGCAGCAGACGGCCGCCAACGTCATGCCGCCGCTACGATTGCAGCTTGCCGGTGCCTTGTCGCTGGTTCTGTGGCTGTCGGTGATCGTCTGCGGCCGGATGATTGCGTTTCTGGACTGAGTTGCCGCCGCTACACCTTCCCGAGCGCTCTCAGAATCTTTCCCGGTGTGAACGGCATGTCGGTGAGCGGCGCGGCGCCGAGCGGGCGCAGCGCGTCGTTGATCGCGTTCATCACCGAGGCCGGCGCGCCGGCGGTGCCGGCCTCGCCCGCGCCCTTGGCGCCGAGCTCGGAATCCGCCGTCGGCGAGACCACGTGACCGCATTCGATGTCCGGCATTTCCGCCGCCATCGGCACCAGGTAGTCGGCCATGTTGCCATTGAGCAGTTGCCCGCGCTCGTCATAGAGGCAGTGCTCGAACAGCGCAGCGCCGATGCCCTGCACGACCCCGCCGCGGATCTGCTCGTCGACAAGCTGCGGATTGATCACCGTGCCGCAGTCCTCGACGCACCAGTGCTTGATGAGCGTGACGAAGCCGGTGTCTATATCGACTTCGAGATAGGCCGCCTGGATGCCATTGGTGAACGCGAACGGCCAGGCGCGCGGCACGTAGTGGCGCGTCGCCATCAGCTCGGCTTGAAAACCGGGCGGCAGCGTGTCGGGACGGAAGTAGCAGACGCGCGCGACTTCATCGAGGCCGATGCGCTCGTTGCCGGTGTCGGCGTCGATCACGATCCCGTTGCGGATATCGAGCGCCTCCGGCCGCGCCTGCAGGATCGAGCCGGCCGCGGTGAGCACGTTTTGCCGCAGCGCCTTGCCGGCCTGCCATGCGGCTTCGCCGCCGATACCGGCGGCACGCGAGGCCCAGGTGCCGCCGCCATACGGTGTATTGTCGGTATCGCCCATGACGACGCGTACCCGCTCCATCGGCACGCCGAAGGCGGTGGCGGCGACCTGCGCGATCACGGCTTCCGCGCCCTGGCCCTGCTCGCTGACGCCGGTATGGCAGGAGATCGACCCCTGCGCGTCCAGCTTCATGGTGACGCCGTCCTGCGAGGAAATCTTGGCGCCGCCGACGCCGTAGAAGGCGGCCGACGGATTGGTCACCTCGATGAAGCTCGCGAAGCCAATGCCGCGGCAGATGCCTTGCCCGCGCAGCCGCTGTTGTTCTGTGC
The DNA here is from genome assembly GCA_009377755.1 of Hyphomicrobiales bacterium. Lineage (GTDB taxonomy): Bacteria > Pseudomonadota > Alphaproteobacteria > Rhizobiales > Xanthobacteraceae > WHTM01. The sequence continues at coordinate 11,260 of WHTM01000023.1, forward strand.
GCAAGGCCGGATAGTCCATCATCTTGACGAGCTTGTCGGTCGAGGCGTGATGCGACAGCGCCTCGAACTTTAGGCCCGCGGCGGACGCGGCAGGATAGGCGTCATCGGCGAACAGGTTCTTACGCCGCAGGTCGACCGGGTCCATGCCGATCTTGGCCGCCGCCAGCTCGACCAGCCCTTCCGTGACTGCGACCGCGATCGGATGGCCGACGGCGCGGTACTGGCACATCACGTTCTTGTTCATGAATACGACGCGGGCAAGCGCGCGATAGTTCATGCAGGTGTAAGGGCCACCAACCAGATTGACGATCTGATTCGCCTCGATCCCGGAGGTACGCGGATAGACCGAATAGGGGCCGATACCGGTCAGATCGTCGATTTCGAAGGCGGTGATGGTGCCGTCGTTCTTGACGCCGATCTTCGCCTTGATGCGGTGATCGCGCGCATGGATGTCGGTGACGAAGCTTTCGACCCGGTCGGCGACGAATTTCACCGGCCGTTTGAGGAGCTTCGACAGCGCCACCGTCGCCATCTCGTCGGCGTAAGTGTGCACCTTGATGCCGAACGAGCCGCCGACGTCCTTGGTCAGCACGCGCACCTGATGTTCCGCCAGGTCGAGATGCTTGGCGAACAGGTTCTGCATCATGTGCGGCGCCTGGGTGCCATGATACACGGTCAGCCGCTGCTCGCCTGGGTTCCAGTCGGCGACCACGGCGCGCGGCTCGTTGCAGACGCCGGTATGGCGGCCGAACATGAAGGTGGTCTCGACCACGGCGTCGGATTCGGCGAATGCTTTATCCACCTCGCCGGCGTCGAGCTTGCGCTCGAAACAGAGATTGTCGCCGAGCTCGGGCTGGATCAGCGGCGTCTTGGGATCGAGCGCCGTTTCCGGATCGGTGACGGCGGGCAGCGGCTCGTATTCGACCTCGACCAGCTCGCAGGCATCTTCCGCCTCCGCGCGCGTGCGCGCGACCACGGCGCACACGGCCTCGCCTTGCCAGCAGGCGCGGTCGATCGCGATGGCGTGCTGCGGCGCCGACTTCAGGCCTTTGAGATGCGTCAGCACACCGACCCAGGGTGTGATCACCTTCGCGAGTTCCGCGCCGGTGACGACAGCGATCACGCTGGGCGCCTTCTTCGCCGCCGCTGTGTCAACATGCTTGATGCGGGCATGCGCATGCGGCGAGCGCACGAAGACCGCATGCGCCATGCGCGGCAGAACGACATCGCTCACGTACTGTGCGCGGCCCTGCGCCAGCCGCGCGAGGTTCGGCCGCGGCACCGAGCGGCCGATGTATGAATTCGGCCGGTCGAGGGCGGTCAGGCCGGGCGGGACGTCGTCGGCGATTTGCATGAGCTCACAGGAACCGTGTCGGCCACATCAACGTGCGCCACATGTGCGCGGACGGGCTGTTGTCCCAGCCGAGCCCTTCTTTAGGCTGCTTGAAGTTGCGGCCGATGATGTCGACGAAGTCGTCGAGATTGACCTTGGCATTGGGATCGAACGAATAGATGTCGTTCACGGTGATCAGCCGGGACGTCATGTACCACTTGTGCTTCCGCGCCCGCTCGTACTCGGCGACGATGTAGGGCTCCGGCTTGTAGTCCGGGCCGAACAGCTTCACGTACATCTCCGGGTAGCCGTAGCCGACCGATTCGTCTGGGAAAAAACGCAGCGCCTGGTGCATCCGAATGGCCCAGCTCACTTCCTGTTCGACATACGGCTCGATCATCTGCGCGCCCCAGTAACCGTGGTCGCAGCGGATGAAGCCGACGACGGCGATGTCGTGCAACAGGCAGGCCATCACCACCTTCTCCGGGTGGCCGCCTTTGAGCGCGTGCGTCGCGCTCTGCAGCAGGTGGTTGGTCGAGGCGAAACGGCAGCGGAAATAGTCGACCAGCGTCGGCTTCTCGGGCATCTGCGGCAGCCGCGGGTCGGCACCCATCAGGAAGCGCGCCTTCGGATTTTTGGCCCAGGCGGCTTGGCTGGTGTCGACCTTGACCTCGCCGTCAGCGAGATGGAACAGCGACGACTTGGTCGCGACGAGTTCCTCTAGTTCGTGCATTGCCGCCTCTTCGGCGGCGTCGGCGCGGTCGGACATGGTCATCGTCGTCGGATCGCCGTGGTGATGATGATGGTGATCCGTGTGGGGATGCGGGTGTTCGTCATCCATGACTGTCATCCTTGTTGCGCCCGAGCCTGGGCGACGGATTCGATGGCATCGACAATAGCGTGATAGCCGGTGCAGCGGCAGTAGTTGCCGGAGATATGCGCGCGAATTGTGTCGCGGCTGGGGACGCCGCCAGCAGCGAGCAGTTCCTGGGCGGTGAGCATCATACCCGGCGTGCAGAAGCCGCATTGCAGCGCGTTGCGTCGTTCGAACGCCGCCTGCAGATCGGCAAGCTCGCCGGAGTCCGAGAGCCCTTCGATAGTCTCGACTCGCCTGCCGTCGCACTGCACGGCAAGCGTCAGGCAGCCGCGCACGATGACGCCGTCGAGGCGTACCGTGCAGGCGCCGCACACGCCGTGCTCGCAGCCGACATGACTGCCGGTGAGGCCAAGCGCCTCACGCAGGAAATCGACCAATGTCGTGCGCGGCTCGACAGATTCGGCTATCGCTTCGCCGTTCACCATAAGGGTGATGTCGTGGGCCGGCTGAGGGCTCATTGCCGGCCCTCCATCAACTGCTTCGCCACCCGCCGCAGCAGCACGCCGGCAAGGTGCCGCTTCACTGCGCCGGTTTCTTGCACGTCGTCAGGCGGATCGAGGTCGTCGGCGAGCGCAGCGACGGCATCGTCAAGCGCGCCGCGCGCAAGCTCAGCCTCGGCCTTGCGGGCGCGCACCGGCGTCGCGCCGACACCGAAATAGGCGAGCCGGATATCGGCCAGGCCGTCTCCTTCGGCACGCGCTGCCGCCGCGAGGCCGACCAAGGCGTAGTCGCCGTGCCGGCGCGCCAGCTCGGCGAAGCCGATGCGTGTCGCTGCATTCGCGGCCGGCACGCGGATCGCCTTGAGCACGTCGTCCGAGCCCAGCTCCGTTTCGAACAGGCCCGTGAAGAAGTCGTCGGCCTTGACGGTGCGCTCGCCTCTGCCGCCCGCAATCACCACCTCGCCGCCGAGCGCCACGAGGCAGGCGGGCAGTTCCGCCGCTGGATCGGCAAAGGCGATCGAGCCGCCGATCGTGCCGCGGTTGCGGATGGCAGGATGGCCGATGTGAGGTATCGCCTTGGCGATCAGCGGGGCATTCTTGGCGATGATGTCGGAGCGCCCAGCCTGGGCGTGACGTACCAGCGCGCCGATCTCCACCGCGCCGTCCTTGAGCGCGAGGCCGTCGAGGCCGTCGAGGCCGTTGATATCGACCAGCAGCGTCGGCCGCGACAGCCGCATGTTGAGCGTTGCGATCAGGCTCTGGCCGCCGGCCAGAATCCGCGCCTCGCCGTCGCGCCCGGCGAGCTCGACGGCATGCTCGACCGAGCGAGCCTTCGTATAAGCGAACGGCGCTGGCTTCACCGATTCCTCCCGGCATCAACCAGGGATGATTGTGGCTGATTGGCGCGAGGCGTCAACACGCCCGCGGCCGTTTGGCCTCAGCGCGCGACGATTGGCTGAGCCTCCAGCACCGGCTCGTGCACCGGGGTCCCTGCGAACGCCGAGCCTTCCTCGAACCAGGACCGTGGCGCCGGGTGTCCCCACAGCGTCTGGCGCTGCGGGTCCTGCAACGACCAGCGCAGCGGCTCCAGGTCCGGATCGACGGTGAGGTAGTCGCTGGTGAACAGTTCGACCCGGTGGCCGTCGGGATCGCGCGTATAGAGAAAGAAGGCATTGGAAATGCCGTGCCGGCCGGGCCCGCGCTCCATGTTGGCGAGAAAGCCGCTCGACGCCATCACGTCGCAAATATGCAAAATGTCGAGCGCGCTCGCGGTCCAGACGCCGATGTGGTGCAGGCGCGGCCCGCGCCCGTTGGTGAAGGCGAGGTCGTGGACGTTGCCCTTGCGATGCATCCACACCGCCCACAGCTTGGGATCGGGATCGTCGGTTTCGGTGTACTCGGTCAGGCGAAAGCCGAGGTCGGCGTAGAAGTCGTAGCTCGTCTGCACGTCCGGCGTGAAGCAGTTGAGGTGGTCGATGCGCTGGATGCGCGCGCCCTGATAGGCGGCATACTTGCGCAGCATGGAGGGGACTTGGTCCATGCGCGCATAGAAATCGAGCGGCATGCCGAGCGTGTCGCAGGTGCGCAGCGTACGGCCCTGGTGCGGCACCTCGGGGAACGAGGTGGGCAGGCCTTTGCGCGCAAACCAGAAGGCGGCGCGGTCGAGGTCCTCTTCGCTCGCCACCTTGAAGCCCAGCGCCTCGACGCTCGGTGCCATTCCCTTGCGCAGGACGATCGAGTGATGATTGCGTTCCTCGACCGCGCGCAGATAGATCGCTTCTCTGTTTTCCTCAGTGACCAGATACCCGAGGCAGTCCACATAGAACGCCCGCGACGCGGAAAGGTCGCGCACGTCGAGCACCGCATGACTCGCACGCACGATGTTGAACGGCGGGTTGAGGACGGGCTTGCGGATGGGCATCGTTTGTTATGGCTTTGCGTGTCCCGGACGCGGTGCAGCACCATAGCCGACGCGAATGCGTCGGCGTCAAGACGGCCGCCAGAGGCGGCCTGATGGTTGTGCACCGCTGATCCGGGACCGTTCCAGTGTTTGGCGGTCCCGGTTCTGCACAGCAGCACTACGTGCTGCAGTGCGCCCGGGACACACTAAGCCGCGCTCTCCCGAGTCTTCATCCAGTTGCGGACGTTGCTCTTATTGATCCGCATCTCCGGAACGATCTCCTGCACTTCACACGAGAACGAAATCGGTGCCGCCGCGAACACTGGTTCGAGGTAGCTTGTTGCTGCCGCGGTGACGGTTTCGAGCAGGTTCTTGAGATCCTCTGCCGATCGTCCGCGGGCCACCCGGATGGTGATCGCCACGAAACAGTTGACCGGATCCGCGTCGGCGACGCGGTATTGGTCGCGCCGCTCAGCGCGGGTGCGAAAGCCGGCAAGTTCGGCCACGCCAGTGGAGAACGCGGCCTCGTGCAGCACCTTGAGCAAGCCGTCGATTCGAGCTCTTTCCTCGATATTGGCCGAGTATTCGACGATTATGTGCGGCATCGGCGGTCCTCCGGCGGATCATGAATTTGACGGTGATTTTTCCCGCGACTAACGTTGCGATTATCGAGCCCACCTGCGGACCGGTCAAGGCGATGCGCCCGATCGGGTCCTGGCGGAACATCCCGAATGAAACTGGCAAGCTACCGTTACGGCGGCAGAATGAGCTACGGTACGGTCACGGACGATGGCATTGTCGATCTCGGACGAAGGCTGCCGCAATACCCGAGCCTGTTCGAGGTGTTGCGCGCCGGCGCGCTCGGCGCCGCCAAGGCGGTCGCTGAAGGCGCGGGGCCCGATGTGGCGCTCGCCGACGTTGAGTTGCAGCCGCCGGTGACCGCGCCGGGCAAGATCATCTGCGTCGGCGTCAACTACGCCAACCGCAATGCCGAGTACCAGGACAACACCGACGAAGCGAAGTATCCGAGCCTGTTCTACCGATCGACCCATTCCTTCGTCGGGGCTGAGGCACCGCTGGTGCGGCCGCCGGAATCGGAGCAGCTCGACTACGAGGGCGAGATCGTGCTGGTGATCGGCAGGCAGGGTCGGCGCATCCCGAAAGACCAGGCCCTCGACTATGTCGCGGGCTATACGCTCGCCAACGAAGGTACGATCCGCGACTGGCTGCGCCACGCCAAGTTCAACGTCACGCAGGGCAAGAATTTCGACAACACCGGCAGCGTCGGTCCCTGGATGGTGACCAACGACGCCATCGATCCCGCCAGGCCGCTGCACCTGACCACGCGGGTCAACGGCGAGATCCGGCAGGACGACACCACGGCGAGCATCATCTTCGATTTCTCGTATCTGCTGAATTACATCAGCACCTTCATGACGCTTGATCCCGGTGATCTGATCCTCACCGGCACGCCGACCGGCGCCGGTGCTCGTTTCGATCCGCCGCGCTGGCTCAAGCCGGGGGATGTGGTGGAGGTCGAGGTTCCAGAGATCGGGCTGTTGCGCAACACCGTCATCGACGAGACGCGATAGCTCCAGCATTCAACACTCAAAATTCATCGGAAGGAACCATGGCACCACAATTTTCCGGCAAGGTCGCGGTCATCACCGGTGCGAGCCGCGGCATCGGACGCGGCATCGCCTTGGCCCTTGCCAAGGAGGGAGCGCAGACCGTGCTGGCGGCGTCGTCGGCTGAGAATCTGGCCGACGCGGCCAAGAGCGTCGGCCAGGCGGGCGGACCGCAGCCGATGACGGTGGCGGCCGATCTGCGCACGCTGCCCGGCTGCGAGCAGCTGTTCAACAGCGTGAAGGAGCGCTTCGGCCGCTGTGACATTCTCGTGAACTCGGCCGGCGCGACCCAGGCGGGCAATTTCGTCGATCTGTCCGACGATACTTGGCTCGACGGCTATGCGCTCAAGCTGTTCGGTTGCGTGCGGCTCTGCCGGCTGTTCTGGCCGATGCTGAAGGAGGCGCGGGGCGCCGTCATCAACATCGACGGCGGCGCGGCGCGGACGCCGGGACCCGACTTCCTGATCGGCGGGTCAGTCAACGCCGCCATGGCCAATTTCTCCAAGGGCTTGTCCAAGCTCGGGCTGCGCGATGACGTTAACGTGAATGTGATCCATCCTGGGATGACCGAGACTGAGCGGACAACCCAGTTGTTCCAGCAGCGAGCCGCGGCGGCCGGCAAGAGTCCAGACGATTTGCGCAAGGAAGCGATCGCCAGGAATGGATTGCGGCGTCTTGGCCAGCCCGATGATATCGCGGCGCTGACGCTGTTTCTGTGTAGTCCCGCGGCGCGCCACATCCAAGGGACCGCCATTTCGGTGGACGGCGGCGGTACGCCTGGTGTCTACTGATTTCGCCCAACCGGGGTGGAATAATCCACCTGGTTCGGTGTTCACCGCACATTCGACCGGCGTAAAACGGCCGGCGGCTCAGGGAGGAGCACATGAACAGTAAGATTTGGCACGGGCTCGGCGCTGCGGGCCTTGCTTTGGTCCTTGGCGCTTCCGCGGCGCTGGCGCAGCAGCCGCAGATGATGCGCGTGCGCGGGACCATTGAGAAGGTCGACGGCAACACACTGACGGTCAAGGCGCGTGACGGCGTCAATCTGACGATCAAGACGACCGACACTGTCCGCGTGCTAGGCTTGGCCAAGGCTTCGCTCGCGGATATCGGCGTCGATTCCTACATCGGCGTGACCGCCATGCCGCAACCGGATGGAAGCCAAAAGGCGGTTGCGATCCATATCTTCACGCCGCAACAGCGCGGCGTGGCCGAGGGACATCGGCCCTGGGATCTGCAGCCCAACAGCACCATGACCAATGCGGCGGTCGGCTCCAAGGTGGCGGCGGCCGAAGGCAACGTGTTGATGATGAAGTACAAGGGCGGCGAGAAGAAGGTTGTTGTGACGCCGCAGACCTCGATCGTGAAGGTCGTCCCTGGCGAAAAGAGCGAGATCAAGGCCGGCGCCAAGATCATCATCATGGGCGCGGCCAAGCAGCCCGACGGCACGCTGCAGGCTGCGGCACTCTATGTCGGCAAGGACGGAATCACGCCGCCGATGTAACGGCTGATGATATCAGGTCGGGGGCGACCGGTGTGATCGGAAAACGATCCGTGCGCCGTCGGACAGCGGCGGCGCAACACCGCTATTTGGGGGACGACATGACCAGATGGACTTCGTATATCGCTGCCGCATCGGTTCTCACCGCCGTTGCGGCGACAGCGGCCTGGGCGCAGCAGTCGAGGTCGGTTCCCGTGAGCGGAAGCATCACCGCAGTGGACGGGGCAATGCTCACCGTCAAGGCGAAAGACAGCGCCGTGCTGAAGATCAAACTGAAGGACAACGCCGCGGTGTTCGGCGTCGTCAAGGCTACGCTTGCGGACGTCAAGCCTGGCTCGTTCATCGGCGTCGGCGCCATGCCGCAACCGGACGGTAGTCAGCGCGCCATCCGGGTGACGATCTTCGCCGAGACGCAACGCGGCCTTGGTGAAGGCCACCGTCCTTGGGATCGGCCCAACAGCACGATGACCAACGCCACAGTCGATGAGACGGTCAAGAGCGTCGACGGCCAGGTGCTGATGGTCAAGTACAAGGGCGGCGAGAAGAAGATCGTCGTTCCCCCGGAGGCGGCGATCCTCGCCTACCTCGTCGGCGACAAGAACGAGCTCAAGCCTGGCGCGAACATCCGTATCACCCGCGCCGTGAAGCAGGCGGATGGGACGTATGAAGCGGATCGGGTGAATGTCGGCCGCGGCGGCGTGGTGCCGTAAGCGGGCGCTGCACCTGCGCTGGATGTACCAACGACTCCGTGTCAGGCCGGACTTGTTCCGGTCATCTCGATTGGGACCCACTGCCCCAAGCGAGGTCACCGGGGCAAGCCTGGTGACGACAGTCTTTGCGTTTGCGCTATCCCAGCACGTCGAGCTTGACGCCGCGCCGCACGAACAGCCGGTCGCGTGACGCGTGCACCGATTGCCGGACCCGGTTCAAGTCGTGCCCGACGAGCTTGCCGCGCCACTTGCGCGCATTTCCAGCGATGAATACGGCATCGATGTTACCGGTGTGGGCATAGGATACGACCGTGCTCACTGCATTGGTCAGCGGCATCGTGTTGATGTCCTCCGCGCGGACGACGACGATATCGGCCTCCTTCCCGGGAGTGAGTGTCCCGACCTTCTTCTGGAGAGCGGCATTCTCGGCGCCGCGGACGGTGGCGAATTCGAGCAGGTCGCGCATCTTCAATGGCGCCGACGGGTTGGGCTCCTTGCGGGCTCTCGCCTGATGGGAACCCCACCGCTGCAAGTGGAATGCGACGCGCATTTCCGTGAACATGTCGGTGCTGTAGCTGGTCTCGTTGTCCACGCTGAGGCCGGGCCGGATGCCGTGGTTCAGCGAGTCCTGCAGGCCCATCGTCGCTCCGCCGAGCGACCATTGCGTATCCGAGCGCGGGCAGGCGTTGATGGAAATTCCGGCGTCCCGGATCAACTGCCAGGCGGCATCGGACAAGCCATAGCCGTGATTGATGGAGCAGCGCTCGCTGAGCAGTCCGGCGCCCTTGAGGTCGGCCAGCACCTCGGCCGAGTTGGGGCGGCCGGCGCCGTCGATGGACACCCAGAGACCGCCGAGACGACGCGCCGTCTCCCAATCCGCCTTCATGAGGCCGCGCGAAAAAATTCGCAGGGTCACCAGTTGGTCCTCGGAGGAAAAGAACTCGCGCTGCAGCCGCGGCAGGTCCTGCGGCCACTGCTTGTCCCACTCGCCGAACGTTGCGGCGTCGGAGGCGTGCACAGCGCGGATGCCGGAGTCGAACAGCGCCTTCACCGCCGCGTCGGAGTGCGCTGCCGAACGCGAATTGTGCGAGTTGTCGACCATGCAGGTGATGCCCGCATCGATGCAGCCGAGCGCGGTGATGAAGTTGCCGACATACATGTCGTCGGCCTGGTAATGCGGCGCGAATCCGCGATGCGTCGCGCCCATGTACTCGCCGATCGTTGCGCTCCCAGGCATGGCGATGACAATCGATCATGCCTGGAACGAGAACCGAATCCTTGGCATCGACTACAATGGCGTTGCCGTTCTGGGCGGCGGCGCCGAGATCGCGGCCGACGGCGGAGATTTTCTTGCCCTCGATCAGAATATCGCCTTGCACGAAATCGCCGACCGCGGAATCCATGCTGATGATGGTCCCGCCCTTTAGCAGAATGCGGCGCGTGGCCGGATTGGCACGCGTGAGGCGTTCGAGCGTGGCGGTGTCTGCATCCACCGTCTGCGCCGCGGCTGCGCCTGGCAGCAGCGGCAATACCGCCGCGCCCGCGGCAACGCCGGTTGCCGCCTGCAACACATCGCGCCGCGATGCTCCATTAGCGTCAAGCTCCGATTTGCGATCATCAGTTGATTTGATCTTTGCCATTCGCCCCTCCCGTCGTCGTGGTTGACGTCAGAACGCGCGGCCGAACGTGGCCAGCGCGATCCTGCTGGGGACGATGATACTCCTGCGACGTCTGCGAGGAAATCAAAACCGCAGCGGCTTCGCCGACTGCACCTGCGGCAGCGCCTGCACCCTCTTGAGGACCTCAGCCGGAATCTCGCCGTCGACCTCAATCAGCGCGACCGCGTTGCCGCCGGGCGCCTCGCGGCCGACATGAAAGGTCGCGATGTTGATGTCCGCGTCGCCGAGCGTCGAAGAGAACCGGCCGATGAAGCCTGGTTTGTCGAGATTGGTGATGTAGATCATCGACGGGCCGAATTCTGCGTCCATGCGGATACCCTTGATGTTGACGATGCGCGGGCGGCCGTCGGCGAATACCGTGCCGGACACGTGGCGCGACTGCCGCTCGGTCGTCACCGTGACGGTAACAAGGCTCTCGTAGTCGCCCGCGGCCTCGCGTGTCACCTCCTCGACAATGATGCCGCGCTCCTTGGCGACAGTCGGCGCCGAGACCACGTTCACCTCCTGCAGCATCGGCCGCAGCAGGCCCGCCACCGCGGCGGAGGTGAGCGCCTTGGTGTTCATCTGCGCGACTGCGCCTTCGTAGCAGAGCTGCACCTTGGTGATGCCGGTCTCGGTGAGCTGTCCGGCGAACGAGCCGAGCTTCTCGGCCAGCGATATGAACGGCCTGAGCTTCGGTGCCTCTTCGGCTGTGATCGAGGGGAAATTGACCGCATTGGAGATCGCGCCGCGCAGCAGATAGTCCGACATCTGCTCGGCGACCTGCAGCGCTACGTTCTCCTGCGCCTCGGTTGTCGCCGCGCCGAGATGTGGCGTGCAGACGACGTTGGGATGACCGAACAGCGGATTGTTGACGGCCGGTTCATCGACGAACACGTCGAAGGCGGCACCGGCGACATGGCCGGAATCGAGCGCCGCCCGCAACGCCTGCTCGTCGGCCAGTCCGCCGCGCGCGCAATTGATGATACGCACGCCCTTCCTCATCGCCGCCAATGCATTGGCGTCGATGATGTTGCGGGTCTTGTCTGTCAGCGGCGTGTGCAGCGTGATGAAGTCGGCGCGACGGAACAACTCGTCGAGCTCGACCTTCTCGACGCCGATGTTCATCGCTCGTTCCGGTGACAGGAAGGGATCGTAGGCGATCACCTTCATACGCAGGCCGAGCGCGCGGTCGGCGACGATCGCGCCAATGTTGCCGCAGCCGATAATGCCGAGCGTCTTGCCGGTGATTTCCACGCCCATGAAGCGGTTCTTCTCCCACTTGCCGGCCTGGGTGGACGCGTCCGCCTGCGGAATCTCGCGAGCCAACGCCAGCATCATGGTGATGGCATGCTCCGCCGTCGTGATCGAATTTCCGAACGGCGTGTTCATCACGATGATGCCCTTGGCGGTCGCCGCCGGGATGTCGACATTGTCGACACCGATGCCGGCGCGTCCGATGACCCTTAGACTCTTCGCGCGTTCGAGGATTTTCGGCGTGACCTTGGTCGCCGAACGGATCGCCAGCCCGTCGAAGCCGCCGATCATGTCGGCAAGCCTGTCCTTGTCCTTGCCGAGGTTGGGTTGGAATTCGACGGCGACGCCGCGATCCTTGAATATCTGCACGGCGGCCGGCGAGAGGGCATCGGAGATGAGAACACGAGGGGACATGGGGAGCTTCTGCCTATGTTGTTGTCATCATCCGCGAAGGCGGATGATCCAGTAGCCCCTGCGCTCACGATCGGTATGAAGCGTTGGTGTTTACGGGATGCCCCCCTGCGCGGGGCATGACAAGCTGATGAATGGGAATGCGAGCTACGCCGCCTTGGGCAGCGCATCCTTGGTCTTGGCGAACGCCCAGTCGAGCCAGAGCGTCAGCGCCTCGACGTCGCTCGTCTCAACGGTCGCGCCGCACCAGATGCGCAGGCCGGGCGGTGCATCGCGGTAATACGCGATGTCGTAGGCGACGCCCTCCCGCTCCAGCGCCGCAGCCAAGGCCTTGGCGAAGGCCGCCTGCGCGTCCAACGGCAACGATGTCACGGCCCGATCGACCACTCTCAGGCATACGGACGTGTTTGAGCGGATCGCCGGATCGTCGGCAAGATTGGCGATCCAGGGCGTTCGCGCGGCCCAGTCGTCGATCGCCTTGGCATTGGCGTCGCAGCGGGCGATCAGCGCCGGCAGGCCGCCGACACCCTTCGCCCATAGCAGCGTGTCCAGATAGTCCTCGACGCAGAGCATCGAGGGGGTGTTGATGGTATCGCCGTCGAAAATCGCCTCGTTGATCTTGCCGCCCTTGGTCAGCCGGAAGATTTTCGGCAGCGGCCATGCGGGCTTATGCGTCTCGATCCGTTCTACGGCGCGCGGCGAAAGAATGATCATGCCGTGCGCCGCCTCGCCGCCGAGCACCTTCTGCCAGGACAGCGTCACCACGTCGAGCTTGGGAAAGTCGAGCGCTTGCGCGAAGCAGGCCGACGTGGCGTCGCAAATCGTCAGACCCTGCCGGTTGCCGGCGATCCAATCGCCGTTCGGCACCCGCACGCCCGAGGTCGTGCCGTTCCAGGTGAACACCACGTCGGTCGCAAAATCGACCTTGGACAGATCGGGCAAGGCTCCGTATGGGGCCTTGATGACCGTGGCGTCGAGCTTGAGTTCCTTGAGGACGTCGCTGACCCAGCCCTCGCCGAAGGATTCCCAGGCCAGCATCGTCACCGGCCGTGCGCCGAGCAGCGACCACAGCGCCATCTCGACGGCGCCGGTATCGGAGGCCGGCACGATGCCGATGCGATAGTCGGCGGGGACTTCGAGGATTTGGCGCGTGAGGTCGATGGCGCGCTTCAGCTTCGCCTTGCCGATCTTCGATCGGTGCGAGCGGCCGAGCACTGCGTCGGTGAGGGCTTGGAGGCTCCAGCCGGGGCGCTTGGCGCAGGGGCCGGACGAAAAGTGAGGACAGACCGGCCGCACGCCGGGCACCACGTTGGTCATGGCATCTACCCTTCCAGATAGGCGCCCCTCGTTGGGGAGGGGTGTCCCATGGATGGGAATACGCGAGCCGCGGCGCGCGGTCAATGCTTCAATCTTCGATAGCGATTCGCAGCGGGCGACGGCGCGATCGGGGCGCGAGAGCGGTGCTCCGGGCGGGACGCAGGCCGCTGAAGTCAGAACTTCACCCCGGACGCCGACGCGGCCAACCCGTCTCGCCGTGCGTAAGGCGTTTCTTAACCACGAACATTCACCGCGTTCGTTAACCCGCCATGGCCTTCCAGCCGGACCGTGCGACGTCACCGTCCGGCGCGGTCACGACGCGGTGCGAAAAGCAAGACGGCGCGGAAGGCCCGCGCCGCTGCATCGTTCAAACGGGATAATGGTTTCAGCCGCGGGGGCCGATCGGAGGCGCGTAGATCGACGGCGGCTCCACGTAGGTCGGCGGTGGCTCGTGCACCGGCGCGGTGTAGGATGGGCCGTCTTCATAGCCGCCACCGAACGCCCAGCGCACGCCGAGCTTGACGTCGTGGGAAGAGAGGTTCCTGAACTCCATCGGGTTGTTGACGTTGTTGGTGCCGTCAAAGGCGATGATGTCGCCGGATTTTCCGTGGCCGAGATTGACGTAGCGGTACGCCAACTCGATGGTCAGGTTCTTCGTCGCCTGATAGGCGAGGCCGGCATGCAGGGCCCAGGCGAAGTTCCACCGCGAGGCGGCGTCGGCATAGGCCATGGTCGGGAAACCGGGGTTGCCGGTGGTGCCGGCATCGCGGAAACTGTGAATTGTCACACGCGACGCGCCGACGCCGGCGCCAACGAATGGGGTCAGGTTCCACCACGTGCCGAGATCGAGGTAGGCGTTGGCGAGGAACAGCCATTCCGATTTTTTGGCGGTGTAGTTGTTGAATCGCGCCCCGGCGCCGGAACCCCAGGTATCGAAGCCGTGGAAGCCGGTCTCGCCGCGATATTCGCCGGTGATGTCGGTGCGCAGCCAGTTGTTCCACTGATAGCCGACACCAATCCCGAACAGCATGCCGCTTTCGAAATTCTTGTCGTGGATCACCAGATTCGGGGTGCCGGGAAACAGCACGTTGTCGAGCTTGCCGACCGTTTGGTTGGTCATGCCGATGTCGCCGCGCAGATACCAGCTGCTGAAGCTTACCGGCGGCGCGTAGATCGGCGGCTCAATGATCGGCCCCAGGTCGGCGGCAAGCGAGGCCGTCGCGGACAGCACGGTCGCTCCGGCGACGGCCAGGACTTGGGCGTAACGCATGGCTCATCCTTTCGTTCGCAGGCATATGGCGCATCCGCGCGCTTGCAGAATCAAAAGAACGATCGCACCAAAACCTTAAGCGAAGCTTAACCATAGATATTAACTACGCTGATTAACTGGTCGGATTGCGATGCATCGCCCCGTGTGTCGGCGTTGCCGGAAGGGCTTTGCCAGCGCTCGGAATTGCCGGCGGTAGGACTTCGTTCCGCAGGAGACCACATGCCGCACGAAGGAGGAGTGGGGCTCGGCGCCCTTCATCAGATCATCGACGCTCGGGGGCGGAGGGGATGGGCATCGGTCTTCATGTGGATTGGGGCGAGCGCCATCACGCTCTACCTGATCAACATGATCGTGGGTTTCGAGCGGATCGCGATCCGGCTGGTTGGTGGGGACGTCGGCCGCTTGCTCGATCAATATGTGTCGCAGGGCGCGGGACGTTTTGTCGCCCATGCCGTCGGGCTGACATTGGCGATCGCGTTGGCGTGCTTTCTCTCCCGCCGCAAGATATTCCTGCGGGTTTGATGGGCGGCCGTCGCCGAGTTGGTCACGCCGAGTTCGTGCCGCATGTGCCCCGTATCGTCAGCTTGAGCGAGATGGCCGGGACGAAGCCCGGCAATGATGATGGAAGACGAGACGGAGAGCAGGTTCCGCTCAGTCCTCGTCCATCTCGCCGATGTAGTGCTGCGCATAGAGCTGCAGGCCGAGTTTCTCCACCAGGTCGAGCTGGGTCTCCAGGAAATCGATGTGCTCTTCCTCGTCCTTCATCAGTTTCTCGAAAAGATCGCGCGAAACGTAGTCCTTGACCGAATGGCAGTAGGTTGCGGCCTCCTGGTAGAGGGAGCGGGCGCTGATCTCTGCCTGCAGGTCGCAGTCGAGCACTTCCTTCACATTCTGCCCGATATGCAATGGGTCGAGTACCTGCATGTTCGGGAAGCCTTCGAGGAAGATGATACGGACCGTAAACTTGTCCGCGTGCTGCATTTCCTCGATCGATTCTTTGCGCCATTTTTTGGCCAGGTCCGTGTAGCCCCAATTGTCCAGCATCCGATAATGGATCCAGTACTGATTGATCGCGGTCAGCTCGCTGCGAAGGCCCTTGTTGAGGTACTCAATGACTTTGGGGTCGCCTTTCATCGGCACGCTCCTGTCCAGCGTCGGGCAAAACGCCCCCCGCGCAAGTTAGAACAAGTCTAGCCAGCGGCGAAGGTTCCGCAAGAGCGGAGCGTGCCTGGACGAACGCAAGTGTGTGGATTGGGGTCAGGTCGTCGGTGCGTGTGGATGGCACTTGCAGCCGGGACCGCACGCGGCGCTCAACGCCTCGGTCATGATCTTCTTGATGGTGCGTGCGCAACGGCCGCATTGTGGACTGCAGCCGAGGCAGCCATAGACCTGACCTGGGGTTCGGGGCATATCCGCGCTGACGGCCGTCCGAACCGCGTGATCGGTGAGAACATTACAAGAACAAACGATCATCGCCGTCCCGGCGGCTTTAGTTGCGGAGCGCAACTATTAGCTAACGGCTCGCGGGCCCCGGTGCAAATCGAAATCGCCGCATTTCTAGCTATTCCAAACTGGGAGGAACGGCGACGCCGCCTATCCGGGACCCGTAAACGGCAGTCGCGAGGGGCACTTTGATAGCAGTCACATTCAGGCGGGCCGCATAGTCAGGCGGCAGCGCGCGTGAGCGCCTCGACGATCTCGTCGACAACCTCCTCGATCAGGTTCTGGTCATCGCCTTCGCCCATCACCCGGATCACCGGCTCGGTTCCGGAAGGCCGGACGATCAACCGGCCTTGGCCGTTGAGTCGCCGCTCGGCCCCGGCGATCGCCGAGCGCACCGACGGCACCTCCAGCACCGGCGCACCGTTGCGGTAGCGCACGTTCCTGAGCACCTGCGGCAGCGGGTCGAAGCGGTGGCAGACCTCCGAAACCGGGCGCCTGAGCTTCTTGACCACGGCAAGAATCTGCAACGCGGCGACGAACCCGTCCCCTGTCGTGGTATGATCCGCCATGATGATATGGCCGGACTGCTCGCCGCCGACGTTGTAGCCATCCTGGCGCATCCGTTCGAGCACGTAGCGGTCGCCGACCGGCGTGCGCACCAGATCGAGGCCGAGGCCCGCCAGATAGCGTTCGAGCCCGAGATTCGACATCACGGTGGCGACGATGCCGGGCTTGGCCAGCAAGCCGTCCGATTTCCAGCTTTCGGCGATCACCGCCATCAGCTGATCGCCGTCGACGATCCGTCCCTGCTCGTCGGCGATGACGAGCCGGTCGGCATCGCCGTCAAGCGCGATGCCGACGTCGGCGCGCACCTCGCGTACTTTGTGGCACAGCGCCTTCGGCTTGGTCGAACCGCAGTCCTTGTTGATATTGAAGCCGTCGGGCTCGACGCCGATGGCGATCACGTCGGCGCCGAGTTCCCACAGCGCCGCCGGCGCAACGCGGTAGGCGGCGCCGTTGGCGCAGTCGATCACGACGCGCAACCCGTCGAGACTCAGCGTCTTCGGGAGCGTACGCTTGGCGAATTCGACGTAGCGGTCCTGCACGCCGTCGATACGCTTTGCCCGGCCGAGGTCATCGCTCTTGGCGAGCTTCTTGGCGAGATCGCCATCGATCAGGCGCTCGATTTCGAGCTCTACCTCGTCGGAGAGCTTGTAGCCGTCCGGGCCGAACAGCTTGATGCCGTTGTCCTCGTAAGGATTGTGCGAAGCGGAGATCATCACCCCGAGATCGGCGCGCATCGAGCGGGTGAGCATGCCGACCGCCGGCGTCGGGATCGGGCCGGTGAGCAACACATCCATGCCGACCGAGGTGAAGCCGGCGACCAGCGCATTCTCGATCATGTAGCCGGACAGCCGTGTGTCCTTGCCGATCAGCACGCGGTGGCGGTGATCGCCGTTCTGGAACATCAGTCCGGCCGCCTGGCCGACCTTCAGCGCAAGCTCTGGTGTGATGACACGGTTGGCGGCGCCGCGAATTCCGTCGGTGCCGAAATAGCTGCGAACCATCCTAAGGGGCCTCGTCCTGCGCGACGGCCAACGGCCGGGCGGGAGCATTGAATACGCCGTTCAGTATACGATCGGGACGGTTAATGGTGGCAAAAAAGCGGGTGATGGTTTCCGATCCGGCTGGACGGCGCTGCCGTCGGGATATCATTTGTTTTGAATCAATGGCTTGCAGGTATCCGGCTCAAGGCTCGCACTTCTCGGCGGGACTCTTTCGCGGTTGCGTCACCGCGACCGGATCGGATGCTGGAAAAGTGTCTTCGAGTCCCTTTTCAAGCGACTCTTCCTCGCGCTCCTTCCTGTGGCGCATTTTTTCGTCAGAGGCTGGTCGCATCTTGGTGCCGGCAATCATGATTCGGCTCCTCTCGTTGGATCGGGCCGGTATCGTCACGAAATGGTGATGCCGATCCAATTCGGGTAGTCTTCACGCTCATCGTCAGGTCAATCCCTGGTCTTGTCTTCGGGGCTCGGTGGCGGCTGCACCACGTTGATCGCATCGGAAGCGGGGAAGGTATCTTCGAGGCCCGTTTCGAGGGACTCCTCCAGGCGCCGCTCCACCTTTTCCTTCCGCTGCCGGATCTTCGACTCCGGAGTCGGTCGCATCTTGGTGTTTGCGGTCATGATTGTCTCCTTGCGATGGCGGCGCATAGGAACAACGCTTCGGGACCGTCGACGTTCCGAAGCGTTGCTATCCGACAACGATCACATGCAGCCGCCGCGGCCCGTGGGCGCCGAGAATCAGGGTTTGCCCAATATCGGCCGACCGCGACGGGCCCGTGATGAGATTCACGGCCCTCGGCATCACGCCCGCGCCGTAGCGCTCGCGCAAGCGTCCCCACAAACTTTCATAGTCGCCGGCAATGTCTTCGGCGCTGACAAGGACGACATGCGTATCGGGGAGAAAGTTCAGCGTGGTCGGATTGTCTAGGCCCGAGAGCAGCATCAGCGTCCCGGATTCCGCCGCGGCGCCGAAGGCATACGACAGGCCGACGAGGTCATTGCCGTCGGCGGCGCCGACGCTCACGGTCAAGGTCCGTTCGTGATCCCAAGGCAGCGCCGCGAGGCGGGGATCGTCGCCGCGGCGGACCGCCATGGGCAGATTGTGCGCGCGCAGCAGCGCCGCGACTTCTTTCGGCACGTCTGTGGCGTTCGGCAGGCGGGTCGTGGTTCCGTCCGCGGCGGCGACCATCTTGCGGAACAGCGCGATGCGTTCCTCGGGCGGGAGCTGTCCACGCGCCGGGATGACGCCGCGGACGTGCGCGGCGAGACGGTCCTGCGCCACCGCGCGGCGATCCGCTTCGCCGCCGGTCACGCCAAGCGAGCGGCGGATGGTGGAGAGCACGGTGTCGCGGCTGGTCGGCATTTTGTTCGGCTCCACGCGATTAGCTCCGCTGAGGAGCTTTCGGCGTTGAGGCATGATTTCCCAACGGAATTGCCCCTGTTCATGGCTTTGACAAGATGCTTGGCGCCGGCGGCAGCGGACTTTATCCGTGTGCAAAAGGGGCTCGATTCCTTGACCCATAATCAACGTACTCTGGACCTCCTCGCGCACCTTGCGCAAGCTTGTGCGCGACGCGCTTGCCGAAGCCGGAATCGCGAAGGGCATCGACGCGCTGGTTGCGCGGCTGCTGGACGGGAAATAGACGCGGATTACCGGCATGGGCGGTGCGGCGCGGTCACGAAGCTATCGCGATTGTCATCCCGGATCGGCTCGCTACGCCCGTCCGGGATGACAATCATGGAAGCTTCCGCTTCCGCCACATCGCCTGGAACGTCGCGCCTTGCGGCGCCGGGAAGTCGCGGTGCCCGGTCCATCCGGAGGCGAGCGGCAGCCGGCGGAAGCGGCCGACGCGCCTGGCGAACGCAGCGAGTGTCCATGCGGCGATGCTGGTGGCAAACCCATAGAGCCGCGGGCGCTTGGCGAAGTAGCCCCACAACGCCAAGCCGCCGCGGACGGTGGCGGGCGACAGATGCCGTTCGAACTCACGCTCGCGCCAGGCGCGCAGCATGCGCGGCAGCGGGATGCGAACAGGGCAGACTTCCTCGCAGCGTCCGCAGAACGTCGACGCGTTTGGCAGGTGCTTGGCGTTCTCGATGCCGATCACCGCGGGCGTCAGTACCGCGCCCATCGGCCCTGGATAAACCCAGCCATAGGCATGGCCGCCGACCGCATTGTAGACCGGGCAGTGGTTCATGCAGGCACCGCAGCGGATGCAGCGGAGCATGTCCTGGAACGGGCCGCCGAGCATCGCTGAGCGGCCATTGTCGAGAAGGACGACGTGGTACGCCTCCGGTCCGTCGGGATCGCTCGCGCGGCGCGGGCCGGTCGACAGCGTGGTGTAGACCGACATTTCCTGCCCGGTGGCGGAACGCGCCAGCACCCGGAACAACTGCGCCACGTCTTCGAGCGTCGGCACCAGCTTCTCGATGGAGGCGAGAACGATGTGCACCTTCGGCAGCGTCTGGGTGAGGTCGCCGTTGCCTTCGTTGGTGACGATGATCGATGAGCCGGTTTCCGCGACCAGAAAGTTGGCGCCGGTGATGCCGACGTCGGCGGCAAGGAATTTCTCGCGCAAAACGCCGCGCGCCTCGGTCAGCATGGTGGTCGACTCGTCGAGGTCGCGGTCGGCCGGCAAGTGCGTGTGCACGCGGCGGAAGTCGGCCTGGACTTGCTGCTTGGTGACGTGGATCGCCGGCGCGATGATGTGCGACGGCGCCTCGTTGCGAATCTGGATGATGTATTCGCCGAGGTCGGTCTCGACCGGCGTGATCCCGTTTGCCTCCAGGAACGCGTTGAGCCCGATCTCCTCGGAGACCATGCTCTTGCCCTTGGTGACAGTGCGCGCGTTCGCCTTGCGGCAGATGTCGAGCACGATCGCGCGGGCCTCCTCGGCGTTCACCGCGAAATGCACCTTGCCGCCCTGCGCCGTCACGCGCTCCTCGTAAGCGTCGAGGTAGAGGTCGAGATGCGCGAGCGTATGGTCCTTGATGGCGCGTGCGGAGTCGCGCAGCCGGTCGAATTCCACGAGCTTGTCCGCGGCATTTTGTCGGCGCGAGACGAAACCGCCGCCAGCGTCGCGCACGGCGCGCTGCAATTGCGCGTCGGCGAGTGCTGCCCGTGCATTCTCCTGGAACCGCGGCGAGGTGATGGTACTCATCGCGGTGCCTCGCCGATCGCCGGCGTGTCGGCCATGTCGGCCAGCACCTCGGCAATATGACGGACCTGTACCTTGCGTCCCTCGCGCCGCAGCTTGCCGGCCATGTTCATCAGGCAGCCGAGATCGCCGGCCAGCAGCGTCTCGGCGCCGCTCGCCGCGATGCATTCCGTCTTCTTGGCGACGATGGCGTTGGAAATGTCCGGGTACTTGACGCAGAAGGTGCCGCCGAAGCCGCAGCAGACGTCCGCGTCGATCATTTCCTTGAGCGTCAGGCCGTCGACGCCCGCCAGCAGCCGCCGCGGCTGCGCCCGGATGCCGAGCTCACGCAGACCCGAGCATGAGTCGTGATAAGTGACAGAGGCGTCGAAGCGGGCGTTGATGCGAGTGACTTTCAGCACGTCGGTGAGGAAACTGACGAGTTCATAGGTCTTGGCGCAGAAGCTCTCGATGCGGCTGGTCCATAGGGCATCGGCCTCGAACAATTCCGGATAATGCGTCTTCAGCATGCCGGCGCAGGAGCCGGACGGCGCGACGACATAGTCGAATGGCTCGAATGCGGTGACCACCTGCTCGGCGATGGCGCGCGTCGTCGAGCGGTCGCCGGAGTTGAACGCCGGCTGCCCGCAGCATGACTGCAGCGGTACGCCGACCGTGCAGCCGGCGTCTTCCAGGAGTTTCACGGCGGCGAATCCGACCGACGGCCGGATCAGGTCGACCAGACAGGTGACGAATAGCCCGACGCGTTTGCTCGGCACGGCCATGAAAACGTTGCGGCCGTGGCGAACCGCGGCGCATCTCCGTTCAACGTGCCGGTGAGAGTGGCGGAAAGGAAACGCTGGAGCAAGCGTCAGGCGCAGCGGTGCGTCATGCGCCGCTCCCATATCCTCCCGCCGTCGGGGTCTGGATGATCACCGCCTCGCCGGCGTCGAGCACGGTGGCGTCGGCGCCCTGCAGCCGCTCCATGCGGCCGTCGTTGCGCCGTACCCAGTTCTCGCCGATCTGCCCGTTTTCGCCCCCGGCAAGTCCGAACGGCAGCACGCGGCGATGGCCGGACAGGATGGTGCACTCCATCCGCTCGAGGAAGCGGATGGTGCGGCGAACGCCGTCGCCCGCCGTCCACTTTCCACGCCCGCCGGAGCCTTTGCGGATGTGGAAATCCTCGATCACCACCGGATAGCGGAACTCCAGCACTTCCGGATCAGTGAGCCGGGTGTTGGTCATGTGCGTATGCACCGCATCGGTGCCGTCGAAGCCGGGGCCGGCCGGCGAGCCCGAGCAGATCGTCTCATAATACTGGTAGCGGTCGTTACCGAAATTGACGTTGTTCATGGTGCCTTGCGCCGCCGCCATCGCGTCGAGCGCGCCAAACAGCGTATCGGTCACCGCCTGCGAGGTCTCGACATTGCCGGCGACGACGGCGGCCGGATATTCCGGCGAGAGCATCGAGCCCTTGGGAATGATGATGTTGATCGGGCGCAGGCAGCCGGCGTTCATCGGGATGTCGTCGTCGACCATCACCCGGAATACGTAGAGCACCGCGGCGCGCGCCACCGGTTCCGGCGCGTTGAAGTTGGTCGGCCGCTGCGGCGAGGTACCGGTGAAGTCGACGGTCGCCTCGCGCTTCTCCTTGTCGACGGTGATCTTGACCCTGATCACAGTGCCCTGGTCCATCTCATAGTCGAATTCCGAATCGTGCAGCCGGTCGATGACGCGGCGCACGCTCTCCGCCGCATTGTCCTGCACGTGCTGCATATAGGCCTGCACCACCGGCAGCGTGAACATCGCCACCATCTTGCGCAGCTCCTGCACGCCCTTCTCGTTGGCGGCGATCTGCGCTTTCATGTCGTTGATGTTCTGCAAGGGATTGCGGGCGGGATACTTCGCGCCGGTGAGCAGGTCGTCGAGTGTCCTTGTCTGGAAACGACCTCGATCAACGAGCTTGAAGTTGTCGATGTAGACGCCTTCCTCCTCGATGTTGGTGGCGAGCGGCGACATCGAGCCGGGCGAGATGCCGCCGACGTCGGCATGGTGGCCGCGGCTTGCCACCCAGAATAGAATCTCTTTCTGCGCATCGTCAAACACCGGCGTGCACACCGTGATGTCCGGCAGGTGCGTGCCGCCGTTGTAGGGTGCGTTGATCGCGTAGACGTCACCGGGACGGATTGTGCCGATGTTGTCGCGGATGATGCTCTCGACCGCGCGGTCCATCGAGCCGAGATGCACCGGCATGTGCGGCGCGTTGGCGACCAGCGTGGAGTCGGCGGCGAACACCGCGCAGGAGAAATCGAGCCGCTCCTTGATGTTCACCGAATAGGCGGTGTTCTGCAGCGCCACGCCCATCTGCTCGGCGATCGACATGAACAGGTTGTTGAACACTTCCAGCATCACCGGATCGGCGTCGGTGCCGACGGCGCGGCGTCGCTCCAGCGGCACGACGCGCTCGAGCACCAGATGGTCCTTGGTGGTCAGCGTGGCGCGCCAGCCGTGCTCGACGACGATGGTTTGGTGCGGCTCGATCACGATCGCCGGCCCGTCGATGGCATGGCCGGGCTTGAGGCCTTCCCGCCGGTAGACGCCGGCCTCGTGCCAGGCGCCGCTGGAGAAATATCGCGTACGCTGCGTCGGTGCGGGGAGGGGATCGTCGGTCGTCGCATGCACCGGCTCGGCGAAGGTGTCCCCGCCGCCGATTGCTTCCACCGACACCGCCTCGACCACGAGTTCCTTGTCTTCGTCGACAAAGCCGAACCGGGATTTGTGCGCGGCCTCGAAGGCGGATTTCATCCGTGCGATGTTTGGGGCCGCCTCGTCCTTCGAGACGGCGCTCCGCGCCTCCTCAGGATGAGGCGGAACCGAGTTCTGCGCTTCCCCCTTACCCCGGCCCTCATCCTGAGGAGCCGCCGAAGGCGGCGTCTCGAAGGATGGCCGCAAGGTGTAGGCCTCCACCACCAGCGCCGTATCCGTTCCCGCGTAGCGAATATGCGCGCGCACGTGCACAGTGACGTCGTCGGCCGGCACGCCTTGCCCGATCACCTCGCTGCGCGCATCCTCGCCAAGCCGTCCGCCCACCTCAGTGATCGAAGCGAGCACGGCTTTGGCGAACGGCTCCTCGATCGCCTGCTGCCGCGTGGCGCGGATCGACGCGAGCCCCATGCCGTATGCAGAAAGCAATGACGAGAATGGATGCATCAGCACCGTGGTCATACCCAGCGCGTCGGCGACCAGGCAGGCGTGCTGCCCGCCGGCGCCGCCGAAGCAATTGAGGGCATAGCGAGTGACATCGTAGCCGCGCTGCACCGAGATTTTCTTGATGGCGTTGGCCATGTTCTCGACCGCGATGCGGATGAAGCCGTCGGCGACCTGCTCCGCCGCGCGGCCGTCACCGACCTCGCTGGCCAGCGCTGTGAAGCCCGCGCGCACCACTGCGGCGTCGAGCGGCTGGTCCTGGTTTGAGCCGAAGATTTTCGGGAAGAAGTCGGGGATCAGCTTGCCGACCATGACGTTGGCGTCGGTGACGGTGAGCGGCCCGCCGCGGCGATAGCATGCCGGGCCGGGATTGGCGCCGGCGGAGTCCGGACCGACGCGGAAGCGCGCGCCGTCGAAATGCAGGATCGAGCCGCCGCCGGCCGCCACCGTATGGATCAGCATCATCGGCGCACGCATGCGGACGCCCGCCACCTCGGTCTCGAAGGCGCGCTCGAAGGTCCCGTCGAAATGCGACACGTCGGTCGACGTACCGCCCATGTCGAAGCCGATCAGTCGCTCGAAGCCAGCCTCGCGCCCGGTCTCCGCCATGCCGACCACGCCGCCGGCGGGACCGGAGAGGATCGCGTCCTTGCCCTGGAACAACTCCGCCGCGGTGAGCCCGCCGGAGGACATCATGAACATCAGGCGCGCGTCTCCACCTCCCCCTGGAGGGGGGAGGTCGCCGGGCGCAGCCCGGCGGGAGGGGGTGACCGCGAAGCCTGTGCCAGTTCCTTCACCCCACCCCGCTCGCTTCGCGAGCGACCCTCCCCCTCCAGGGGAGGGTGACGCCGTGGCACGGCCCGCATGCAACTCCCCCGCGACGTGCTCCACATAGCGCCGGATGATCGGCGAGAGATACGCATCCACGACCGTGGTATCGCCGCGGCCGACGAGTTTGATCACCGGCGAGACCTCGTGGCTCACCGACACCTGCCCAAATCCCATGTCGCGCGCCAGGGCGGCGACGCGCTGCTCGTGTTCCGGGTAGCGGTAGGCATGCATGAACACGATTGCGACCGCGGTGATGTGGTCGGCTCGCGCGCGCTCGAGCTCGGTCCGCACGGCGGCAAGATCAAGCATCCGCTCGACTGTGCCGTCGGCGCGAACGCGCTCGTCGACCTCGGCGACGCGCTCATAGAGCATGTCCGGCTTGACGATTTTCTTGGCGAAGATGTTCGGCCGCGCCTGGTAGCCGATGCGTAGCGCGTCGCGGAAACCCTCGGTGATCAGTAGCAGCGTGCGCTCGCCCTTGCGCTCCAGCAGCGCATTGGTGGCAACCGTCGTGCCCATCTTCACCGCGCCAATTTGGGCGGCCGGGATCGATTCGCCTGAGGTAAGTCCGAGCACGTCGCGGATGCCCTGCACAGCCGCATCGGCATAGGCCTCGGGATTTTCCGACAGGAGCTTGTGCGCAACGAGCGTGCCATCCGGCCGTCGTCCGACCACGTCGGTGAAGGTGCCGCCGCGGTCGATCCAGAAATCCCACCTGCTGATTGCTTGCGTCATCCGAAACGTCGGGGGAGAGGAAGCCGATGGCCCGGTGCCTATCGGAAGACGGAGCGTTTGCCTAGCCGATCGTCAGCGCCGCGCGTCCGATCACCTCGGCGCGGGCGAGCCGCGCGTGTACCTTCTCGGCATCGGCCAGGGGATGAACCTCGGTGACCATCGGCCAAAAGTCGCCGCGGGCGGCCAATGCGAGGGTGTCGAGGCACTCCTGCCTGGTAGCGTAGCGGCTGCCGAGCACGACCGCCTCCTTGTTCAGCAGCGCCCGTGCCGAAACCTTGAAGTCCTCCCCGGACCCGCCGAGCGTCACCAGCCGCCCGCCCGGGGCGAGCGCGACGAAGCCGGTCTCCAGCGATGATTGGCTCGACACGAAGTCGATCACCACGTCGACACCGGCTCCGCCGGTCGCTTCCATCAGCGCGCCGGCGACGTCGTTGCCGCTCGCGTCGACCACCGCATCGGCGCCGGCCTTGCGGCAGCCTTCGAATTTTCCGGCGCTGCGCTCCACCGCAATGACGCGCGCACCGGCCCACTTGGCCATCATGATCATGTGGATGCCGAGGCCACCGCCGGCGCCGACCACCGCAACCTGCTCCAGCGGCCGCACGTTGGCGTAACGCACCACCTTGAATGGCGTCGCCAATGCGTCGACGATCACCGCGACCTCCGGTGCCTTGGCCCTGTGGTCGAGGCCCTCGGGCAGCTTGAGGAAGTTGTGCGCCGGAAGCTTGATCAGCTCGGCATAGCCGCCGTCGATCTGATAGCCGACGCGCGGACCCTGGTTGGGGCAAATCGTCTGCCGGTTCTCGCGGCACCAGCGGCAGTGCCCGCACGAGGTGTAGAAGTAGCAGGTCACCGGATCGCCAACGCGAAGCTCGGTGACGCCCGCGCCGACATCGACGATCTCAGCGGAAATCTCGTGGCCGATGATCCGCGGAAACGTCGCCGGCGCACGGCCGGCGCGGATGTGCTCGATCGTCAGCCCAGCGC
Organism: Hyphomicrobiales bacterium; assembly: GCA_009377755.1. GTDB lineage: Bacteria > Pseudomonadota > Alphaproteobacteria > Rhizobiales > Xanthobacteraceae > WHTM01. The sequence continues at coordinate 37,464 of WHTM01000023.1, forward strand.
CGCAGGCAAACACCCGCGCCACCGCTTCGCCCGGTCCCGCCTTCGGATCGGGGCGTTCCTCCATGACGAACGGCGCGTTCGGCGCACGCAGGACCATGGCTTTCATGGGGAGTGGCTCACATCGGGATCGCGATCGGTCGACGGAAGCCTATCGACGCGCCCACGCAGGCGGAAGCATGAAATTGATTTGAGGAGGAGCATCAAGCTGCTGTGCTGCCGTGCGCAGGTCGTTGTCGAGGGTTGCAAGTGGCAAGCCGCGCCCCGTTGTGCCAGCTCCATATAGCAAGCGTCGTAGAGCGTGAGAAAGCGGTCCTTGGGCGAAAAATTGGCGGGGGCCCGGTGGTTTCCCACCGAGCCCCCTCAACACATCAGCCGGCCTGTAAGCCGGGTTCTGTAGGGCATGACCCGAGAGCCATGCGTGACGGCCATTCCTCTGGGACGCCGGTTACCCGGCGCCTCAAGCAACCTACCCGGGCGGCTGATCTGGACCGATCCGGGTCTTCTCCTTGCTTTCGCGAGGAGGAGCCCGCGCCGCCCCTATTCGGTCTTGCTCCCGGTGGGGTTTGCCGTGCCGGTTCCGTTGCCGGTCCCGCGGTGCGCTCTTACCGCACCGTTTCACCCTTGCCGCCCCGCCGAAGCGGGGCAGGCGGTCTGTTCTCTGTGGCACTATCCCTGGGGCCTCTCCCCGCGAAAGCGGGGATCAACCCCGCCGGACGTTATCCGGCACCGTTTGTCCATGGAGCCCGGACTTTCCTCCACGGCCACCTTTCGGTGAGTGCCGCAGCGGCCGTCCGGCCGACTGACAGTTTAGGAGTGGGAAGAGTTCCCCGCTGCGTCAAGTAGATAATCGTGCGGCAGGGTCTTCGGCGGGCTGGGCCGTGTCGGTGCTTTCGGCCCCGCGGCGCTTTTCGAGTAAAGCGGCAAGCGTTTTCCACGTCGACTCGTCGGCCTCGCCGTCGACCTGCGCCGGACGGAAATGTCGCTGGAAGGCGGCGACCGTATCGTGGGTTCCAGCGTCAAACTCGCCACTGACCTCGATCCCGTAGCCAAAGGCCGCCAGGTCTTGCTGCAGATCGTGCACCGGCGGACCGCTGGCACCGGCCGACAGCCGCGGCGCGCCATTTCCGATCCGCACCGGCGGCACCCATAGGCCAACGCCGGAATCGGCGAGGAGGCGCCAGGGAAATTTTTCGCCCGGATCTCGCTTGCGCGCTGGTGCAACGTCGGAATGCGCCAGCACACGGTCCGTGCGGATGCCGCGGCGAGCGATGATGCCGCGGCACAGCGCGATCACCGCTGCGACTTGACGCGAAGGGAAGTCGGGATAGCCGAAATCGTGACCGGGATTGGCAATCTCAATTCCGATCGAGCAGGAATTGATGTCAGTCTCTCCTGCCCAGTAGGACAAGCCCGCATGCCAGGCGCGTTCGGATTCCGGTACACATTGGATAATGCCCCCATCCTCGAACACGACGTAGTGCGCAGATACCTTGCTGTCCAGCGAGCACAGGCGTCGCAACGCCGCCTGCGCATCGAGCATCCCGGTGTAGTGCAGCAGGATCATGTCGGGGACATGCCCGTTGAGACGCTGCCCGCAGTTCGGTGATGGAACGACATCCGAGACGACGGACGAATCCGGGTTGAAGGCGAACATGCGATCCTGGAGGCTCGCGTTGGAAATGGCGGCACGCGGTGCGCTGTGATTTCGAGATAGCAGCGCGGGCGCATGGTCTATTTTAGCGCTTTAAGACTTGATGAAGGCATGAACACGGCGGCCCGGGCAAAGCCCGGGCCGCCGTGTCGTACGTTACTCACCAAATGACGACTGCCCTAGCGGATGCTGCCGCCTGTCGGCCGACTCGGTCCGCCGCCCGGCGCGGTGCCTGTCGTCGTCGCCCGCGGAGGCTGGTACGGTTGGAAGCTTGCCATCTGCTTCAGTTGGTCCTGGGTCATCGAAACCTTCAGCGTATCCTCGCTGCCTTCCGATCCCTTTACAACCTCGAACGCGCTCGGGGCGAGGGCCACGTCCTTGCTGCCGACGCCAAGGAAGCCGCCGATGCTGACGATGTAGGCTTCGATCTTGCCCTGTTTGTCGAACAGGACGTCGGAAACGTCGCCGATCTTCTGGTCATCGACGCCGACCACATCCATGCCTCTGAATTTCGACCCCAGCCATTGGTCGGGCCTCTGCGACGTCACCACCTGTTGGCCGGCAGGCGCAGTCGCAGATGGCTTTGACGGGGTCTGCGGCTGGCTGGCTGCGGGCGGGGTTGCAACCGGCGGACTGGCCGGGGGCGGGCTCTGGCTCTGGGCAAGGGCGGTTGATAGCACAAAACCGCTCGCCGCTGTGGCCATTAACAGCTTGTTGATCATGAACAGCTTCTTGATCATGGAAGGCCTCCAGTACGGTTGAAGAGGTCCAGCCCCTGTCCCGCCTACCGTGCGCTGGCGCGGTGACGAGCTTGCCTGAGATAACGTGTCGCATGGCGAACCTGTTCCGCCCGTAACGCCTTTTCTGAAATCGAAGGGGCGCCGGCACATCCCCGTCGCCGGCAACCGTTCCTTAAGTTTAACCGTCATTAATGAGCGTTGACTCGCTGCAGCCAGACCGTCTCGACCGGCCGCATGCATTGACGCCCATAGTGCCCCATGCTAGCCCATATCTACCCATACCGATGGAGTGCTTCGCGCGCGTCCGGGGCTCGGTCGGCGGAAGGCGATACCGTCGGGCTGACGTTCCCATTGGGGTATGCAGCTACCAGCCCAGGAACGCGAAGAACCGCGACGAGTTACGATGTCAGTCAGGGCCGCGATGGTCCAGTTTGTATCCAACTATACGCTGCGTCTCGATGCCAAAGGACGTGTGTCGATCCCGGCGCCGTTTCGTGGAGTACTGGCGCGCGACGGGTTCAACGGTCTCTATTGCTACCCGGCGCTCGACCAATCGGCGCTGGATGCAGGGGGCAACGCGCTGCTCGCGGAAATCGAGGCCTTGATTGGGCGGTTTCCGCCCTATTCGGAGGAACGGGACCAGTTCTCGGTGGCGTTGCTCGGTACCAGCGAGACGCTGAGTGTCGATGGGGAGGGACGCGTTGTCTTGACCGAGCCGTTGAAGGCGCATGCCGGGATCAAAGACGCAGTGGCGTTTGTTGGTCTCGGTCAGAAATTTCAGATCTGGGAGCCCGGGCGTTTTCGTGCGCATCTTGCGGAGGCCACCGAGACGGTGCGTACACTCAAGACGCGTCTGGGCGATCGGATGGCGGCGCGCGAAGCGTCTGGAGCGCGGGAATGACGGCGGGCAGCGGCCCCGGAACTCCGGTGGTCGCTGGCGGACTGGCCCGGCACATTCCCGTGCTCGCGCGCGCGGCGATCGGCTATCTCTCGGTGCGTGACGGCGGCATCTACCTCGACGCCACCTTTGGCGCCGGCGGATATGCCCGGCTGATACTCGACACCGCCGGCAGCGCCGTTCTCGCCATCGATCGCGATCCCGATGCCATCGCGGCCGGCGCCGATCTCGTCGAAACGAGCGGCGGCCGGCTGACGCTGACGCAGGGGCACTTCTCCGAGCTCGATGCGATCGCGCAGGCGCACGACATCGCCGCAACCAATGGCGTCGTACTCGACGTCGGCGTCTCCTCGATGCAGCTCGACGATCCGTCGCGCGGCTTCTCGTTCCGTCACGATGGCCCGCTCGATATGCGCATGGGTGCGGACGGCCCGAGCGCCGCTGATGTGATCGCTGCCGCCTCAGAACGCAACCTCGCGGCCGTCATCGCGACGCTCGGCGAGGAACGCCACGCGCGCGCGGTTGCCCGCGCCATTGTGCGTGCCCGCCGCGAGGTACCGATCCGGACCACCGCTGCGCTGGCCGATGTCGTCAGCCGCGTCGTGCATTCGCGGCCGGGCGACATCCATCCGGCGACGCGGACGTTTCAGGCGCTGCGCATCTTGGTCAACAACGAGCTTGGTGAACTCGCCGCCGCTCTCGCTGCCGCCGAACGCATCCTCAAACCGGGCGGGCGCCTCGTGGTCGTCGCCTTCCATTCGCTCGAGGACCGCATCGTCAAGACGTTCCTCGCCGACCGCAGCCGGACCGGCGGCGGGTCGCGCCATCAGCCGGAGATCGTGCGTCCATTGCCGACGTTCACTGTGCTCACACGCCGTCCGGTCACGGCGGAGCCGTCCGAGATCGCCGCCAATCCCCGCGCCCGCTCGGCAAAACTGAGGGCCGCTGAGCGCACCACCGCGCCGCCGCGAGCCGACGACGTTGCATCATTGCTGCCACGGCTGCCGTCCCTGGCCGACATCCTGAGGGGAGACTGACCATGTTGCGCCTCCTCCACCTTGTCGTCATCGCGGGCCTCGTGTCGGCGGCAGCCTATGTTTACAAGATCAAGTTCGACGCGACGGTCCAGGTCGAAAAGGCCGCCAAGGTGCGCCGGGACATTCGCCGCGAGCGCGATGCAATTGCGATGCTACGCGCCGAATGGGCACGGCTCGACAATCCCACCCGCATTCAAGATTTGGCCGACCGCCACCTGAACTTGCGCCCGGTCGAGGCGACGCAGTTCGACGATTTTGGCCGGTTGCCGCAGCGGCCGCCGCAGATCGTGCCGCCCGACGCTTCCGACGCGATCGCGGCGCTGCTCGAGCAAGTCGACGTGCTCGACGTGCCGACCGGCAGCACTCAGCAGGGTGGGAACTGAGATGGATGCGATGCAGCCGCCTGCCGCCGTGACGCCGTCCGAACCATGGCGCCGCCGACTCGTGCGCAGCCTGCTCTATGGCCGCAATGTCGACCGCCGCGCCAAGGCGGCTGCCCGTGTCGGCCTCGTCATCCTCGTCTTCTCGCTGGTCTACACGGTCATTGCCGTACGTCTGATCATCTTCGGCGTCACGTCCGACCCGCATGGCCCGCGCCGGATCAATACCCAGGACAGGGTGGCGACCGCTCGGCCCGACATCCTTGATCGCAACGGCGAAATCCTCGCCACGGACGTGATCGTACCGTCGCTCTTCGGTGAGCCGCGCAAGATCATCGACGTCGACGAGGCCGTCGAGCTGTTGACCGCGGTCATGCCGGACCTCGACTCGCGCGAGATGCGAGACCGGCTCTCGTCGCAGAAGGGCTTCGTCTGGCTCAAGCGCGAGATTTCGCCGAAGCAGATGCGCGAGATTCACCGGCTCGGCATCCCAAGCATCGGCTTCCTCAACGAGAACAAACGAATCTATCCGAACGGGCCGACGGTGTCGCATCTTATCGGCCACGTGAACATCGACAACCAGGGCATCGCCGGCATCGAGAAATGGCTCGACAGCCGCGGGCTGGCCGCGCTGCACATGGCGGGCTTTGCCACCGACCGGCTGCAGAAGCCAGTCGAGCTGGCGGTCGACCTGCGGGTCGAACATGCACTGCGCGACGAACTGATCGCGGCCCGGAAAAAGTTCAAGGCCCAGGCCGCCGCCGGGCTGATTACCGACGTGAATACCGGCGAAGTCGTCGCCATGGTGTCGGTGCCGGACTACAACCCCAACAATCCCGGCGAAGCGCTGGATCCGACCCGCATCAACCGGCTCACCACCGGCGTCTACGAGATGGGCTCGACGTTCAAGCTGCTGACCATTGGCATGGGACTCGATTCCGGCAAGGTGACCCTCGCGTCGTCATTCGACGCGAGGTCGTCACTGCGTTACGGCCGCTTCAACATCAGCGACTATCACGCGCAGCGCCGCATTCTGACGGTGCCGGAGATATTCACCTATTCGTCGAACATCGGCACCGCGCGCATCGCACTGGCCATGGGTGTCGAGCACCATCAATGGTACTTGAAAAAGATGGGCCAGCTCGACCGGCTGCGCACCGAGCTGCCGGAAAGCGCCGAGCCACTGGTGCCGAAGCGCTGGAAGGAAATCAACACGGTGACCATCGCCTTCGGTCATGGGCTGTCGGTGGCGCCGCTGCAGGCGGTGATGGGGATATCCGCGCTGATGAACGGCGGCCTGCTGGTCCCCCCGACGTTCCTCAAACGCACGCCCGACGAGGCGGCCAAGCTCGCCAAGCGCGTCGTCAAGCCCGAAACCAGCGAGATGATGCGCTACCTGATGCGGCTGAATGCCGAAAAGGGCACCGCCGCCAAGGCCAACGTCACGGGCTACTACATCGGCGGCAAGACCGGCACCTCGGAGAAGGTCATCAACGGGCGCTACTCCAAGACGAAGCTGCTCAACAGCTTCACCGCCGTGCTGCCTGCCGACAAGCCGCGCTATCTGATCTTGATCATGCTCGACGAGCCGCAGGCGATCCCCGGCACCCACGGCTATGCCACCTCCGGCTGGAACGCGGTCCCAACGGGCGGCAAGGTGATCGCCCGGATCGCCCCGCTTCTTGGAGTCGCGCCACGCTTCGACCTGCCGACGGCCGACAAGCTGATCCTTGCAAGCGCAAGGGGGAATCGGTAACGCCGGCCGCGTGTCGTTCCGGGGGCGCGGGCGTGGCCGGCGCGCCCGGAACCCTAGCCACTGTCGTTCCAATATGGCACTGGCCGAGTACAAACGCGTCTTCAGTGGTTATGGATTCCGGGCTCGCCGCTTCGCGGCGCCCCGGAATGACGACGGCCGATGAAACTTCGCGATCTCCTTCCCGACGCCCAGCTCGATCCGCGGTCCGCGGAGATGGATGTGCGTGGCATCACGGCGGACAGCCGCACGGTGCAGCAGGGTGACGTGTTCGTCGCCATCGCCGGCGCTAAGGCGGATGGTGCAAGATTCGTTGCGTCGGCGGTTGCCGCCGGCGCCGTCGCCGTCGTCACGGAACAGCCGTGGTCCGCAGCCGTTTCCGATGGCGTTGCTGTCGTGCGTGTCGCCAACGCGCGCCTAGCGCTTGCGCTTGCCGCGGCACGAATGTTTCCGAAGCAGCCGCCCGTGATCGCGGCCGTGACCGGCACGAGCGGCAAGACCTCGGTCGCCGCCTTCACACGCCAGATCTGGTCGATGCTCGGCCATCCGTCCGCGAGCATCGGCACCATCGGCATCGTCTCGCCGAAGGGGGAAACCTACGGCTCGTTGACCACCCCCGATCCGGTGGCGTTGCATCGCTCGCTGCAGGAGCTTGCCGATGACGGCGTCTCCCATCTGGCGATGGAAGCGTCCTCGCACGGGCTCGACCAGCACCGGCTCGACGGCGTGCGGGTTGCAGCCGCCGGCTTCACCAATCTCTCCCGTGATCACCTCGATTATCATCCGACCATCGAGGCCTATCTCGCCGCCAAGCTACGCCTGTTCGAGACGCTTGTCGTGCCGGGCGGCGGCGCCGTGATCAATGTCGATGACGCGCACGCGGCCGCCGTGGTCGCCGCCGCCGAGCGCCGGGGCCTGCGGCTGTTGACCGTCGGGCGCGACGGCAGCGGTATCCGTCTCCTCGATGCGACTATCGACGGCTTTGCACAGCGGCTGCGACTCTCGTATGCCGGCCGCATGCATACCGTCCGGTTGCCGCTTGCGGGCACTTTCCAGGTCGAAAACGCGCTGGTCGCAGCGGGCCTTGCTGTTGCGACCGGCAGCGAGGCCAATGCCGTGCTTTCCGCGCTTGAACGCCTCGAAGGCGCCAAGGGCCGCCTCGAACGAGTGGGCGAGCACAACGGCGCGCCGATCATCGTCGACTATGCGCACAAGCCCGACGCGCTCGCCAAGGCGCTGGATGCGCTACGCCCCTATGTGACCGGCCGACTTGTCGTCGTGCTCGGCGCCGGCGGCGACCGGGACCCGGGGAAACGGCCGATGATGGGTGCGATTGCCGCGGAAAAGGCCGACCGGGTGATCGTCACCGACGACAATCCGCGCAGCGAAGATGCCGGGGCGATCCGCGCTGCGATCATGGCGGCGGCGCCCAGCGCCAGCGAGATCGGCGACCGCGGCGCGGCGATCCGCAAGGCGGTCGGTGAGTTGAAGACCGGCGATGTTCTTCTGGTGGCCGGAAAGGGCCATGAAACGGGCCAAATCATCGGCGACCGGGTGCTGCCGTTCAGTGACCACGAGGCAGTTGCCGCGGCGCTCAAGGAGATCGGGACATGAGCGCGCGTCCGCTGTGGACCGTCGACGCGATGGCGGCCGCCATGGCCGCGCGGCAAAGTGGTGCCGTGCCGGCTTCGATCACCGGCATCTCCATCGACACCCGCACCATCGCACCTGGCGAAGCCTTCTTCGCGATCACCGGCGAGAACCGTGATGGGCACGACTTCGTCGCTGCGGCATTGCAGGCCGGGGCCGGTCTCGCCGTCGTGTCGGCGGCGCGGTTCGGGGACACGCCAGCCAGTGCGCCGCTGCTCGTCGTCGACGACGTGCTCGACGGTTTGCGCGATCTCGCCAAGGCGGCGCGGGCACGCTCGCAGGCAAGGATCGTCGCCGTTACCGGCTCGGTCGGCAAGACCGGCACCAAGGACGCGTTGCGGCTGGTGCTCGAACGGCAAGGCGAGACGCACGCGTCGGCCGCCTCCTACAACAATCACTGGGGCGTGCCGCTGTCGCTCGCCCGATGTCCCGAGACTGCCGAGTTCGCGGTGTTGGAGATGGGCATGAATCACGCGGGCGAGATCGAGCCGCTGTCGCGACTCGTTCGCCCGCACGTGGCCATCGTCACCGCCGTCGAGCCCGTGCACCTGGAATTCTTTGACTCGGTCGACGCGATTGCCGACGCCAAAGCGGAAATCTTTTCAGGTGTCGCCCCGCGTGGGGCGGCGGTGATCAATCGCGACAACGCGCACTTCGAGCGCCTCCGATGCGCGGCGCAAGCCTCCGGCATCGCCCACATCGTGTCGTTCGGCGAGCATGCGGAAGCGGATGCCCGGCTCGACAAGATCGCACTGCATGCGGATTGCTCGACGGTCGCGGCCTCAATCCTTGGTGTCGAGGTGACCTACAAGGTCGGGGCGCCCGGGCGCCACATCGTCCAGAACTCCTTGGCGGTGCTGGCGGCCACCTCCCTGCTGGGCGCCGATCTGGCATTGGCGGCGCTGGCGCTCGCCGACCTGCAGCCGCCGGCCGGACGCGGCGCGCGGCAAACGCTGACGGTTCCCGGCGGCACGGCGCTCCTGATCGACGAGAGCTACAATGCAAATCCCGCCTCAATGCGGGCGGCCTTGGCGTTGCTCGGTCACGTCCCGATGGGACCGCGCGGCCGGCGCATCGCGGTGCTTGGCGACATGCTCGAGCTCGGGCCGCGTGGCCGGGACCTGCATCATGCGCTGGTCGAGCCGGTGCTGGCGCACGGAATCGAACTGGTATTCTGCTCCGGGCCGCTGATGCGGGCGTTGTGGGAGGCTCTTCCGCCCGAGCGTCGCGGCGGCTATGCCGAGACCGCGGCCGCCATTGAACCGGCGGTGGTCGCCGAAATCCACGCCGGCGATGCCGTCATGGTGAAGGGTTCTCTGGGCTCGAAAATGGGCCCGATCGTCACAGCGCTCGCGCGCAAGTATTCATCTCAGTGGCCGGCCACGGCGACCGCACAAGGCTGATCCGATGCTCTACTGGCTGGTCGACCTCTCCGACAAGGTCTCAATCTTCAACGTCTTTCGCTACATCACCTTCCGCACCGGCGGATCGGTAGTGACGGCTCTGCTGTTCGTGTTCCTGTTCGGCAGCAAGATCATCGACCTTCTGCGCCTCAAGCAGGGCAAGGGCCAGCCGATCCGTGCCGACGGGCCGCCGTCGCATCTGCTGACCAAGACCGGAACGCCGACGATGGGCGGCCTGATGATCCTTTCGGGGCTCGTGGTCTCGACCGTACTGTGGGCGAACCCGTCCAATCCCTACGTCTGGATCGTGCTCGGCGTGACGCTCGGCTTCGGCCTCGTCGGCTTCTACGACGACTACCTGAAGGTGACGCGCCAAAGCCACAACGGATTTTCCGGCCGTACCCGCCTCGCCGTCGAGGCGCTGATCGCGGCGGTGGCATGCTTCGCCCTGTCGCAGATCGGACGCGCTCCCTTCGCCACCTCGCTCGCCTTTCCGTTCTTCAAGGATATGGTCATCGATCTCGGCTGGTTCTTCATCGTGTTCGGCGCCTTCATCATCGTGGGTGCCGGAAACGCAGTGAACCTGACCGACGGGCTCGACGGTCTCGCCATCGTCCCGGTGATGATCGCGGCGTCGACCTACACCGCGATCGCCTATCTCGCGGGCAATGCGGTATTCGCGGACTATCTGCAAATTCACTTCACGCCGGGTACCGGCGAGCTTGCAGTCTTGTGCGGGGCGATGGTCGGCGCGGGCCTAGGTTTCCTCTGGTTCAACGCGCCGCCGGCGTCGATCTTCATGGGCGACACGGGCTCGCTCGCGCTCGGCGGCATGCTCGGGGCGATTGCGGTCGCGACCAAGCACGAGATCACGCTGGCCATCGTCGGCGGGCTGTTCGTGCTCGAGGCGGTGTCGGTGATCGTGCAGGTCGTATCGTTCAAGCTGACCGGCAAGCGCGTGTTCAAGATGGCGCCGATCCACCATCACTTCGAGCAACTCGGCTGGACCGAATCGCAGATCGTGATCCGGTTCTGGATCATCGCCCTGGTGCTTGCGCTCGCGGGCCTCGCCACGCTGAAGCTGCGATGACGCCCGTCACGGTTTTTTCCGGCCGGACCGTCGCGGTCTTCGGCCTCGGTAAGTCGGGCCGCATGACCTGTCAGGCGCTGATTGCCGGTGGGGCAAGGGTGGTCGCAGCCGACGACAACGCAGCGTCGCTTGCGGAGGCCGCGGCAGCCGGCATCCCCATCGGCGATCTACGCACCATCGACTGGTCGACGGTCGCCGTGCTGGTGCTCGCGCCCGGCGCGCCGCTGACGCATCCGGCGCCGCATTGGGCGGTCCTGTTGGCGCAGCGCGCGAATGTCCCGGTGATCGGCGACATTGACCTGTTCTGCCGCGAGCGCGCCAAGTCTGCACCCGGCGCTCCGTTCGTCGCCATCACCGGCACCAACGGCAAGTCGACCACGACGGCCCTGGTTGCGCACATCCTGCGCAGCGCGGGGCGCGACGTGCAGATGGGCGGCAATATCGGCGTGCCCATCCTCTCTCTCGAGCCGTCGTCGCGCGCCCGCGTGCACGTGATCGAAATGTCGTCGTTCCAGATCGACCTTGCGCCCGCGCTCGATCCGACGGTCGGCGTATTGCTCAATGTGTCCGAGGATCATCTCGACCGCCATGGTACGATGGAGAACTATGCGGCCATCAAGGAGCGGCTGGTCGCGGGGGTCCAGGGTGGCGGCATCGCTATCGTCGGCGTTGACGACGACTGGTGCCGTGCCATTGCCGACCGGCTGGAGAAGCAATGCCGTCGGCTTGTCCGCATTTCAGTGCATCAAGCATTGGTGCAAGGCGTGACCGTCGAGGGCAATCGCATCGTTGCCGCAACGGAGCGTGGCCGTGAGACCGTCGCCGAACTTGCCGGGATTTCTTCGCTGCGCGGCGTCCACAATGCGCAGAATGCTGCTTGCGCGGCCGCGGCGATGCTTGCGCTCGGTCTGTCGCCGCACGACATCCAGCAAGGGCTCCGCTCCTTTCCCGGCCTCGCGCACCGCATGGAAGAAGTGGGGCGCAGGGGGGCGGTGCTGTTCGTCAATGATTCGAAGGCGACCAACGTCGACTCGGCGGCTGTCGCATTGGTCTGCTTCACCGACATTTTCTGGATCCTGGGCGGCAAGGCGAAGACCGGCGGCATCGCCAGCCTGACGCAATTCTTTCCGCGCGTCGCGAAGGCCTACCTGATCGGCGAGGCGACCGAGGAGTTCGCCGCGACGCTCGAGGGGCGCGTGCCCTACGTCCGCTGCGGCACAATGGATCGTGCCGTGGTGGCGGCCGCCTTCGATGCTGAAAGCTCCGGCTTGGCCGCACCTGTGGTGCTGCTGTCGCCGGCCTGCGCCTCGTTCGACCAGTACCGGAACTTCGAGGTGCGCGGGGACGCCTTCCGCAAGCTGGTGCAGGCGCTGCCGGGTAAAAGACCCTAGCCGGCGTCATGGCCGGGCCCCATCGTCTTTCTTGCTGTACCGCCCTGAGGCTGGATGCCCGGCACAACGAAGAGGGAATTGTTAATCCCCCTTAAACCATAACGCGTCAGGACTATCCTCGCACAATCCCGCTTCGAGGATGTCTCATGGTCTCGCGGACGGAACGCACGACCTTCGGCGAGTGGTGGTGGACCGTCGACAAGATGATGCTCGCCGCGCTGGCGGCGCTAATGTTGGCCGGCACCGTGCTGTCACTGGCAGCAAGCCCACCGGTCGCCGCGCGCATCGGCCTCGACCCTTTCCATTTCGTCAACCGGCACATCCTGTTCCTGGCGCCCGCGATCGCGGTGCTGATCGGCACCTCGTTCCTGACGCCGCACCATATCCGCCGCGTGTCGCTGATCGTCTTCATTCTCAGCCTGGCATTGGTCGGTGCCGCCATCCTGTTCGGGGCGGAGATCAAGGGCGCGCGCCGCTGGATCGTAATCCTCGGACTCAACATACAACCGTCCGAGTTCCTCAAGCCGGCGTTCGTCGTGCTGATCGCCTGGTTGTTCGGCGAGTCCGCGCGCCGGCCAGAAATGCCGGCCAACACCATCGCGCTGGCGCTTTTGGGGCTCGTGGTGCCGCTGCTGGTGCTGCAGCCCGACTTCGGCCAGACCATGCTGATTGCGCTAGTGTGGGGGGCGCTGTTCTTCATGGCCGGAATGCGCATGATCTGGGTGATGGGCCTTGCCGGCGTTGCCGCCGCTGGCCTGGCGGGCGCCTATTTCACGGTTTCGCACGTCACCAAGCGCATCAACCGATTCCTCGATCCCGCAACCGGGGACAGCTTCAACATCACTATCGCACTGGAATCATTCTCGCGTGGCGGATGGTTCGGCCAGGGGCCGGGTGAGGGAACCGTCAAGCGCGTTCTTCCGGAGGCGCATACCGACTTCGTCTTCGCGGTGGCAGCCGAGGAATTCGGCGTGGTGCTCTGCCTGACGCTGCTGGCGCTGGTGGCCTTCGTCGTCATCCGCGCGCTGGCGAAGGCGATGCACAACGAGGAGCCGTTCGTACGGTTCGCCGCGTCAGGCCTGGCGATGCTGTTCGGCATGCAGGCCGCGATCAACATGGCGGTGAACTTGCATCTGATCCCGGCCAAGGGCATGACGTTTCCGTTCGTCTCCTATGGCGGCTCCTCGATGATCTCCATGGCCTTCGGCATGGGCATGCTGCTGGCGCTGACCCGCGAGCGCCCGCGCGCCGAACAGCTGGCGAGTCAGGATGCCGCGCTCGCCGGAAGCCCGGCTTGATGATCGACGCTACGCCGATGGTGATGGTCGCCGCCGGCGGAACCGGCGGGCATCTGTTTCCGGCCGAAGCCCTGAGCGTTGCACTGGCGGGCCGCGGGGTCGCGGTCGAGCTTGCAACCGACGAGCGCGCTAGCCGCTACGGGCATACGTTTCCGGCGCGCGCCACTCATCTTATCCCGAGCGCGACGATCCGTGGCCGCGATCCGCTGTCGCTGGCGCGGACGGCGGCGACGCTTACGCTCGGCGTCAGCAAGGCTTGGCTGGTGCTCGGCCGTGCGCGGCCGGCGGTGGTGGTCGGCTTCGGCGGCTATCCGAGCATTCCGCCGGTGCTGGCGGCAACGCTGCGCGGTATTCCGACGGTCATTCATGAGCAGAACGGCGTCATGGGCCGCGCCAACCGCTTCCTCGCCAAGCGCGTCATCGCCATCGCCACCGGCTTTTCCGGGGTGACCGATCGCGACTCCGTGCTGGCCGCGAAGGCGACGCACGTGGGCAACCCGGTGCGGCCGGCGATCATCGAGGCGGCGAAGGTGCCGTATGTCGTGCCGGGGGCCGGTGGGCGCCTGAATCTTCTGGTCTTTGGTGGCAGCCAGGGCGCGCGGGTGATGGCCGATATCGTGCCGCCGGCGATCGAGGCGCTCGATCCCTCGCTGCGCGCTCGCCTCTCGGTCATTCAGCAGGCACGCGAGGAAGATGCAGCGCGCGTGCAGACGGCCTATGCACGGTTAGGCATCGAGGCGGAGGTTACGCCGTTCTTCGCCGATCTGCCGGCGCGCATGGCGGCGAGTCATATGGTCATCTCGCGCTCCGGCGCCTCGACGGTCGCGGAACTGGCGGCGATCGGCAGGCCCGCCTTCCTCGTACCGCTGCCAACTGCCCTCGACCAGGACCAGCACGCTAATGCGTCGGCGCTGGAGCAGGTCGGTGGGGCAATCCTGATCACCCAGGACGATTTTACCCCGGCCCGCCTTGCTTCCGACATCGCCGCACTGATGAATGCGCCGGATCGGCTCGCCGCCATGGCTGCCGCAGCCAGGACTGCCGGCACCATTGACGCGGCCGACCGTTTGGCGGAACTGGTCTTGAAGGTAGCGGGTGTGCTACCCGCAACGCACTGATTCCGTGTCCCGCGCTGCAGCGTGAAGCGCTGCGCCCGGGGAACGAATTCGGGAATTTCCCACATGAAGCTGCCGCACGAACTCGGACCCATTCACTTCGTCGGCTCGGCGGCATCGGCAATGAGCGGCATCGCCGAGGTGCTGGCCAACCTCGGCTACACGGTGCAAGGCTCCGACGTCGCCGACGGCGCCAACATCAAGCGCCTGCGCGAGAAGGGCATTGCGGTCTCGATCGGTCACGACGTCAAGAACCTCGACGGTGCCGAGGTGGTGGTCGTCTCATCGGCAATCAAGCGCGACAACCCGGAGCTGGTCGCGGCGCGGGCGCAGCGCCGGCCCGTGGTGCGCCGTGCCGAAATGCTCGCCGAGCTGATGCGCCTCAAGAGCTGCGTCGCCATCGCCGGCACCCACGGCAAGACCACCACGACCTCGATCGTGGCGACGCTGTTCGACGCCGCCGGCTTCGATCCGACCGTGATCAACGGCGGAATCATCAATGCCTACGGCACCAATGCGCGGCTCGGCGCCGGCGAATGGATGGTGGTCGAGGCCGACGAATCCGACGGCACCTTCCTCAAGCTCCCCGCCGACATCGCGATCGTCACCAACGTCGATGCCGAGCATCTCGACCACTTCAAGACTTTCGCCAATGTGCAGGAGGCGTTCTTTCAATTTATCGAGAACGTGCCGTTCTACGGGTTCGCGGTGATGTGCACGGACCATCCCATCGTGCAACGGCTGGTCGGGCGTATCGAGGACCGGCGTATCATCACCTATGGCGAGAACCCGCAGGCAGACGTGCGGCTTGTCGGTCTCGATCATGCCAATGGTGCATCCCGCTTCTCTGTCGTGTTCCGCGACCGTGCCGGCGCGGTCGTGCACGCAATCAGAGATCTCATCTTGCCGATGCCCGGCCGGCACAACGCGCTCAATGCCACATCGGCGGTTGCTGTCGCACACGAGCTTGGTGTCGGCGACGAACTGATCCGTAAGGCGCTTGCGGGATTCGGCGGTGTCAGGCGGCGCTTTACCCGCACCGGTGAGTGGAACGGCGTCACCGTCATCGACGACTACGGACACCATCCGGTGGAGATCGTGGCGGTGCTCAAGGCCGCGCGCGAGTCGACCAAGGGGCAAGTGATTTCCGTGGTGCAACCACATCGATACACGCGGCTGAAGTCGCTGTTCGAGCCGTTCTCGACCTGCTTCAACGACGCCGATGTAGCGATCGTCGCGCATGTCTACCCGGCCGGCGAGGCGCCGATCGAGGGCGCCGACCGCGACAGCCTGGTGATGGCGATGCGCGCGCGCGGACACCGGCAGGTGATTCCACTCGACGGGCCGCAGGACATCGCCGGCATCGTGCGCGGCATTGCCAAGCCGGGCGATATCGTCGTCTTTCTCGGCGCCGGCAACATCACGCAGTGGGCCTACGCGCTGCCGGGGGAACTTGCGGCGATGGGGGCCGTGTGATGGGTATTCGGCACGAGGCCAACCACGGCGTCATGGCCGGGGTTGTCCCGGCCATCCACGTTTTTTCGTCCTTCATGTCAATTCTTCGAACAAATCGCGCCAGGTTGGATTCGCCCTGAGAATCGCGCTTTCCAAGTGCGAGGCCAATGCTTCATGTTGTGCTCGCGCTGGATGGCATACTGAATATCTTCGTATCGCTCAAAGTACACGAGCCGCTTAAGCCCGTACCGCTTGGTGAACCCACGGACCAGTCCTTCACGATGCTCATAAACCCGCCGGATCAAATCATTTGTCACGCCAACGTACAGCGTTCCATTGGCGTGGTTGGTCATGATGTAGACGTATCCTCCCCGCATGCGGCGATTTTGGAAGACGTGGATGGCCGGGACAAGCCCGGCCATGACGGCCGCGGATGCGCTTCGGCCTACCAATGACCTTTCCCGACATCGTCACGGACCTGAAATCGCGCATGCCGCAATTGCGCGGCCGCCTCATCGCCAACGAGCCGCTCGCGCCGCTGACCTGGTTCCGGGTCGGCGGTTCGGCGCAGGTGCTATTCATGCCGGAGGACGAGGCGGACCTCGCGCATGTCTTGGCCAACCTCGCGCCCGAGATTCCGGTTACCGTCATCGGCCTCGGCTCCAACCTGATCGTGCGCGAGGGCGGCGTGCCCGGCGTCGTCATCCGGCTTGGGCGCGGCTTCAATGAGGTGCGTGTCGAGAGCGGCAATTGCATCCTCGCCGGCGCTGCCGTGCCGGACGTGAAGGTTGCACGCACCGCTCAGGAGGCGGGCACCGGCGGCTTATCGTTCATGCGCGGCATTCCCGGCGGGATCGGCGGCGCTCTGCGAATGAACGGTGGGGCGTATGGTCGCGAGACCAAGGATACGCTCGTCGAGGCGCGGGCGGTCGATAGGCAGGGCCGCATCCATGTGCTCACGAATGCCGACATGCACTACACCTACCGTCACTGCGGGGCGCCGGAAGACCTCGTCTTCACCTCGGCACTGTTTCAGGGGGCCCCCGGCGATCCCGCCGTCATCGCCGCGGAGATGAACTCCATCACCGAGGCGCGCGAGGCGACGCAGCCGATCAAGAGCCGCACCGGCGGATCGACCTTCAAGAACCCACCGGGGCAGAAGGCGTGGCAGCTGATCGACGCCGCCGGCTGCCGAGGGCTGGCCGTTGGCGACGCGCAGGTCTCCGAGCTGCACTGCAATTTTCTCATCAATCGCGGCAGCTCCACGGCCGCCGACATCGAGACGCTCGGCGAGACGGTGCGCGCCCGGGTGAAGGAAGCGTCGGGCGTAGAACTTGAGTGGGAGATCAAACGGATTGGGATCGCATAGCGTGGCAACCAACGACCATCCCATCATCGTCGTCGGCGGCGGGCTCGGCGGGGCTGCCGTCGCGCTTGCGCTCGGCCGCAAGGGTCGGCGCGTGCGCCTGCTGGAAAGCGCGCCGGAGCTTGGCGTGATCGGCTACGGCATCCAGCTTGGTCCGAACGTGTTCCCGATGTTCGACCGACTAGGGGTGCGCGACGCGGTGATGCAGGTCGCGACTGTCCCGTCCACCGTGCGCATGCGTGACGCCTTCACCGGGGAGGATATCACGGAGTTGCCGACCGGGAAGCCGTCGTTCATCGCGCGGTTCAAGGACCCCTACATCATCATTCACCGAGTCGACCTGCATATGGCGCTGCTCGATGCCTGCCGGCAGATTCCGTCGATCTCGCTCGAGCCCGACATGACGGTCACCGGATTCGAAGATCACGGCGACCGGGTCACAGTCACCATCCAGGATGGCCGCACCATCGACGGCGCCGCCGTCATCGGCGCGGACGGCCTCGGCTCGCGCATTCGCGCCCAGCTCCTGAACGAAGGGAGGCCGCGGCTCAATGGCTACGTCGCGCACCGCACGATCGTGCCGATGGAGGCGTTGAAGGCCGACGTGTCGCGCGACGACGTGGTGCTGTGGGCCGGCCCCGGATTCCACATCGTGCATTATCCCCTGCGTCATTGCGCGTTGTTCAACATCGTCGCGGTGTTCCGCACGTCGACGTATTTGGAAAAAGGCGAGATCGAGAAGTATCGTGCCGAGCTGATCCACACTTACCGCGACGCGCACCCCGGCATGAAGGGTCTGCTGACGATGATGGATCTGGAGCGGCGCTGGGCAATCTCCGACCGCGATCCGATCCGGAACTGGAGCAGGGGCCGGGCGACGCTGCTCGGCGATGCGGCGCATCCGACGCTGCAGTCATACGCGCAAGGCGCCTGCATGGCGATCGAGGATGCCGTCTACCTCGGCGAATTGGTCGATCTGGCCGGCGACGACTTCGCCGCCGCGTTCCAGCGCTACCAGGCCGCACGCTGCGTGCGCACCGCGCGGCTGCAACTGGAGTCGCGCTCGCTCTGGGAGATCTATCATGCCGAAGATCTCGCCCGCGAGGCGCTGTGGCAGGAATTGTCAGAGCGCTCCGACGAGGACGTCTACCAGTGCCTCGCCTGGCTCTATGACGGCGTGTCGCTGCCGTGGGCGTCCTGAAGGCGCGCCGTCCGCATCGCGAGCCACTGCCTGCCGAGTACGGCGACCCCGACCGCAACACCGGCCACGGCCATATGCTCGATGTTGCGGCCGATGATCGGCTCGACGAAGGCTTCGACAATGCTCGGGAATATCAGCAACAGGCCCGACAGCAACAACAGCCAGCGCTCCAGCGACGTGGTCTTGCGCAACGCCCAGCCCTGTGCAGCGGCGCCGAGAGCGATCATGCCGAGCGCGGCCTTTATGACGACCGCGACGATGTCGATCCACGAACCGTCCTTCGGCATGGTCAGCAAGAGCCCGACGCCCTGCGGGTCGAGCACGAACACGAACGGCAACAGAAATGCCGGCATGGTGTACTTCCACGCCTGTAGCGTGGTCTTGTAGGGATCGCCGCCGGTGATCGCCGCGGCAGCGAACGGCGACAGCGCCGTCGGCGGTGAGACCTCGGACAGCACCGCGTAATAGAAGATGAACATGTGGGCGGCAAAGTCCGGCACGCCGAGCTTGATCAGCGCCGGCGCGGCGATGACCGCGCACATGATGTAGGACGCCGTCACCGGCACGGCGAGGCCGACGATCCAGACGATGGCGCCTGTGAAGATGGTGGTCAGCAGCAGGCTGCCCTGCGCATAGCCGATGATGATGTCGGCAAAGCGCTGGGCGAGGCCGGTGAGCGTGACGACGCCGACGATGATCCCGGCGGTGGCGCAAGTGGCGGCGACATTGAGAACGCCGGTGGTGCCGTCGCGCATCGCATGCACGAAGCGCGCGGTGGTCGGCGCAAGTCGCGGCGCAAACAGGCCGGTCAGCGCCGCCGCGAGCAGCGACACGAACACCAATGGCGTGATCAGCGGTGTGAGCGACGCGGAGCCGGGAACCCTGAGCAGGTCGAGAACCACGATCACCAGGCACGCCGTCAGTGCCAGCGCCGCCCACCAGGGCACGATGGCGGAATCCGAGCGAAGCCTGCTCGCCGCGATTGCCAATATCGTCGCCCAGAAGACCGCCAGCACCGGCGAGAAGCCGAGCAGCATGAAGGCGATGATTGAGATGAGCGAGCCGAAGTGGAACCAGTAGCTCTTGGTCAGCCGCCACACCTCACCCTTGGCCACCAAGAGCTCGCCTGAACCGCCGAGCTTGCGCGCGTCCATCTCCACCATGACGAGAATGGCGAGATAGTAAAGGACCGTTGGAATCGCCGCCATCAGGATCACGTCGAAGTACGATATCTTGAGGAACTCGGCGATCAGGAAGGCGGCGGCGCCGAGCACCGGCGGCGAGATGATGGCGCCGATGCCACCGGCGGACAAAAGGCCGCCGGCGGCATTCTTCTCGTAACCGGCTTTCTCCAGCAGCGGATAGGCGACCGTGCCGATCGTCACCGTCGTCGCGACGCCGGAGCCGGACGGGCCGCCGAGCAGGAACGACGACAACACCACGGCGCGGCCCGCAGCATTGCGCTTGCCGCCCATTGCGGCGAATGAGAAGTCGATGAAGAAGCGGCCCGCCCCCGAATGGTGCAGGACCGCGCCGAAGATCGTGAACAGGATGATCAGGCTCGACGCCACATCGACCGTGGTGCCGAAGATGCCTTCCAGCGTCATGTAGAGGTGGGCGACCAGGTCTTCCAGCGCGTAGCCGCGGTGCGTCCACGGCGCTGGAAGATGGTTGCCGAAGATTGCGTAGAGCAGAAAGGCGACCGCCACGGTCGGCATGATGAAGCCGGTGGCGCGCCGCGTTCCCTCCAGCAGCAGCACGATGAAGGCGACACCGACGAGATAGTCGGTCGTCTCCGGCATCGTCGCGCGGTCGCCGAAGTAGGCGCCTTGCGAGAGCACGTAGAGGATGGTGCCGACGCTCGCCGCGGCGAGCAGATAGTCCCACCAGCGGATGCGGTCACGGAACCGATGCGCCATCGGGAACAGGAGGAAGCAGAGCAGCAGCACCATGCCGACGTGCGCCGGACGCAGCACGTGCGCCGGCACGATCTCGTAGGCGGCGTAGAGGTGGAAGAACGAGACGCAGACCGCGATCGTCGTGATCATCGTGCCGATGCGGCCGCCGAGGCGATTGAATGCGCCTTCCTCCTCTTCGATGTACCGCTCGATCTTCTCGCGGGCGTCCAGCGACAGCGCGCCCGCGGCACGCGCCGACGCCAGTTCGGCCATCGAAGGGCTAGGTTCCACGGAAGGCTCCCCTGCGGGCGTTTCCGTCATTGCCGGGCTTGCCATCGCAGGTAGGGTCTACCCGACTTGCGACATTTCATAACCTCGGAACTCGGGCGAGCCCGGGTTCCGATGCAATCCATCCGTTCGAAAAAAGATGGACCTCCCGGTCAAGCCCGGAGGTGACGCGCGCGCTGATGAGCGGCAAGGCCGCTATTCGACCTTGATGCCCTTCTCCTTGAAGTATTTCAGCGCACCCGGATGCCACGGAATCCCGGCGCGGCTCGAGGTCTGCCATTCCGGCTTGACGTTGAGCGCTTCCTTGTGAACGAGGGCGAGGTCCGCCCGCTTCTCCAGCATCACCTTGGTGAGATTGTAGGCGAGGTCATCGGGCATATTGGCGTTCACCGCCATGATGTTCCAGACGGTGTTGTTCTTTGCATCCTTCTCCATGCCCTTGTAGGTGGTGGCTGGGATCGTAGCCTCGGCATAGAGCGGGCCGTACTTGGCGTTCATCTTCGAGGTGAAGTGTGCAATGTCGATAATCTTGATCTCGGTGTTCGGCGTCGAGGCGAGGTCCGTTACCGCAGCCGTTGGCAACCCGCCGACCCAGAAGAACGCCGAAATTTTCTTGTCCTTGAGAGCATTCACGCTCTCAGCGACGCCAAGGCGCTCTTTCGTGATGTCCTTCGTGTCGCTGAGATCGGCCGCTTCGAGAACGCGGACGGCATAGACCTCGGTCGCGCTGCCGGGCGAGCCGGTCGAGACGCGTTTGCCCTTCATGTCCTCGATCGTGCTGATGCCGGTGCCTTCGACCGTTACCGCGTGCATGTGGTTGGGATACATCACCGCCAGCGCTCTGACTGGCAGCTTCGAGGGAAACTTGCCCTTGCCGTTGATGGCATCCCAGGCGGCATCAACCTGGCTGAAGCAGAGATCGGCCTTGCCGGACGCGATGAGCTGGAGGTTCGCCACTGAGCCGCCGGTGACTTGGGCGGTTGCCGTGACCCCGGGAATCTCCTTGCCGAGAATATTGCCGAAGCCACCGCCAAGCGGATAGTAGACGCCGCCGGTCCCGCCGGTCGCGATCGACAGGATTGTCTTCTGCTGCGCCAGCGCGCCGCCGGCAAGCGTGCCGGTCGCCAGCACGACGCATCCCGCAAGCCAAATCTTTCTCAGCATCGTCTTTTCCTCCCTGGTCACCCCTTGAGGGGCGTCAAACCCCATTGTCCGCGAGGTCAGGGTGTTAATCCAGCAACAAATTGACGCTGTCGCGCCTGTTCGCCCGACCCCTTACGGGATCCTGATTCTCGGCCGTGTGCCGGCTTCATCGCAGGTGATGCGGAAAGGCACTGCGCTATTCCGCCCGACGAACTCTCTGGCCGGCCGAACGTACGTCATCACCGAGTTGTGACTGATTTTTTGCTTGTCGGCCAAAGTTGCAGAGCTCTCGACGGCTATCCTGTCATGAACACCTGGTTGGTAGGAGTATCCCTATGCGCCTTTTGAGCGTGACGATGATGGCCCTCGCCCTGTCGCTACCGGCAATGGCTGCGGACGAGTTGACCATCAAGCCGAGCAAGTACCCGGTCAAAGAGACGCTCGACCGGCTAACGGCCGCACTCAAGGACAAGGGGATCGCGCCCGTTGCCCGGGTCGACCACGCAGCGGCAGCCAAGGCTGCCGGACTCGCGCTCAAGCCCACCGAGGTCCTGCTGTTCGGCAATCCCAAGCTCGGCACGCCGCTGATGCAGGCCAACCGCCACATTGCGATCGAGTTGCCGATGAAGGTGCTCGTCTGGGAGGACGATGCGGGTAAAGTGTGGCTCGGCTATACGGCGCCGGCGACGCTCAAGGCGCGCTACACGATCGAGGGCCGCGACGACGTCCTGAAAACCATGGCGGGCGCACTTGCGGCGTTCACGAGCGCGGCCGCGAACTGACCATCGCGCCGGCATCTGTTTCATCGATGCTCCCACCGCGGTCGTTTGGGACAGGCTCGCGCGGCTGGAGAACCTCCAACTCTGGTCGCACCTCATTCGCCGTGCCTGCCCCACGCCCTCCGGCGACATGGCGTAGACCGCGCCCGTGCATCGCTCGTAGCCGTCCGGCTGGCCTTCAGCCCAGGTCAAGTATTTGTCCGTGGTGAGAGGCGCTCGCGACAAGGCGGTCATGGCGCCACGGTCGGATCATGAAGGCGTGGCATGCGCGAGCGCGCGGGGCTATGTCCACTGACTCAAATCAGTGATTCGATCCCAACTGATTCGGAGAGACCCCAGCGCATGCAGCACGTCGCGGTTTTGATGGGTGGATGGTCCGCGGAACGCGAGGTGTCGCTGCACTCAGGCCAAGCCAGCGCCGATGCCCTGGAACGCCAGGGCTATCGGGTGAGCCGGGTCGACGTCGGGCGCGACATCGCCTCCGTGCTCGACGGCCTCCGGCCGGACGTGGCGCTCAACATGCTGCATGGCCGGCCTGGTGAGGACGGCACAATCCAGGGTCTGCTGGAAATCCTGGGCATCCCCTACAGCCATTCCGGGGTGCTCGCCTCGTCGATGGCGATGCAGAAGGATGTCTCCAAGGTGTTGTTCCATGCCGCGGGGGTGCCGGTCGCCGAGGGTGTCGTGGCGACGCGGTTGGAGGCGGCCAAGGCGCACCTGCTGCCGCCGCCCTATGTTATCAAGCCGATCGCCGAGGGATCGAGCGTCGGCGTCTTCATCGTCACCGAGGCGCATGCCCACCCGCCGCAGGAGCTCTACCGCGACGACTGGGCATTCGGCGACTGGGTGATCGTCGAGACCTACGTTGCAGGCAAGGAGATCACCTGCGCGGTGGTCAAGGATCAGCCGACCGACGTGATCGAGATTGTCCCGGCCGTCCGGTTCTACGACTATGAGGCCAAATACGCCCCCGGCGGCTCGAAACATCTGCTGCCCGCTCAAATTTTATCAAAAGTTTACCAAGAGGTCCGAAGACTGACGCTTGCGGCGCATCGCGCCCTCGGCTGCCGAGGCGTGAGCCGCGCCGACTTCCGTTATGACGATCGCATGGAGGGGACCAGCGGTCTGGTCTGCCTGGAAGTGAACACCCAGCCCGGCATGACCGAGACGTCGCTCGTGCCCGAGCTAGCCGCCCACGCGGGCATAACGTTCGATGAGCTGGTGAAATGGATGGTGGACGACGCCTCGCTCAATCGCTGATGCAGGCGAGGCGCAAATACGCCGCAGCTTTGGGGTGGGCGAAGGCGCCGAGGGCGCCGCGCCCGCGCGGAGCATTGCGGTGGGCACGCTTCGCTTTGCCCACCCTACGAATCGCACGGGCGTTGGCGCGCCGCCGTGGCGCCGGTGTCGTCGCTTCGGCGCTGCTGCTTGCAGGAAGCCTGGGCTACGGCGTGATCCGCGGCGGCCACATGCCAGCCGTCGCCGAGGCTCTCACCGATGCCCGCGACGCCGTGGCGAATACCGCCGGCTTCCGCATTGCTGCAGTCGCGCTTAGCGGCAATCAGCAGATTACGCGCGAGGAGATCCTGGCGACCGCGGGCATCACCGGCCGCAAGTCGCTGTTCTTCTTTGACGTCGACGTGGCGCGGGCGAAGCTCAAGACCAATCCCTGGATCGCCGACGCGACCGTGCTCAAGCTTTATCCCGACCGGCTGCAGATCGGGATTACCGAACGTCGGCCGTTCGCGCTGTGGCAGATCAACGGCAAGGTGTTGGTCGTCGCCGATGACGGGACCGTGCTGGAGCCCTATGTCGCCCGGCGCTTCACGCGGCTGCCGTTCATCGTCGGTCGTGGTGCGCAGACCCGTGCCAAGGCCTTCGTGGCGCAGCTCGACCGCTATCCTTCCATCCGGGAGCAGGTGCGCGCCTCGGTCCTGGTGGCGGAACGGCGCTGGAACCTGCGGCTCAAGAGCGGGATCGATGTGCGGCTGCCGGAGGATGAGGTCGAGCGGGCCCTGGAGCGGCTGGTCAGGCTCGACAACGAAAAGAAGCTGTTGTCACGTGACATCGTCGCAATCGATCTGCGTCTTGCGGACCGCGTGGCGGTACGGCTGTCCGAGGACGCCGCCAAGGCGCGCGAGGACGCCCTGAAGGCCGCCGAGAAGAAGGCCAAGCGCAAGGGAGGCGATGCATGAGTCGCCGCGTACGCGGGCAGCAGATGCTATGATGCAGCGCTGCCGCTCGTGTCGCCCAGCCATTCGCGGAGCAGGGTGTCATAGGCTCCGCTCTCCATGATTTTCAGGAGCGCCTCGTCGACGGGGCGGCGCAACGGCGAGCCGACCGGAAACGCGATGCCGTAGTTCTCTGGCCGGAACGGCTTGCCGGCAATGTGGACCCGCCCCTCCTTCAGGGCGTAGTGCTGGATCACCGGCGTGTCGTAGACCACGGCATCGACGGTGCCGTCGAGCAGGCTCGCGGCGCAGGCGGAAAAGTCGGCGTGCTCCACGATCCGCGCCCTGAACCCGGCAATATATTCGGCGCTCGTCGAACCCTTCACTACCGCCACGCGCTTGCCCGCCAGATCGTTCGGGCCGTTGATGTGCCCGTGCAACGTGCTCAGCGTGAGCGAGGTGGTCGCGAAGGCGGTGAAGTACGCGATGAACAGGATTCCGGCATAGAGCCAGATCATCGCGACGACGCGGGGGAACACGCGCCGCGGATAGCCCTGCGGCGCTCCGCCCATGGATTCGGCGCACCAGAACGTGGCGTCGAAAATGCCGGGAAAGTAGGGCTCGCGGATCGGCAGCCCCTCGTCGCGCCCGCGCGCGATCCACCAGAAGATATGCGCGGGAACCAGGATGACGAGCGCGAGAATGCCGAGCACCACCAGCATCGTACGCGAGAACATCATGCCGACCACGTCGACGTGCCGGTCGTCGGCGCGCACCATGATCGACAGGCCCGACCGGAACATGGGCTGGGAGAAGGCCATCACCGCCGCCCGTTCGGCGGTGATCGAGATGGCGGAAATCCCAACCGGGTTCTTGCCGGTGCGCACGGCCTCGAGCAGGGCGGGAAGGCTGTCGTAGGTTTGGAAACGGGTCTTCAGTCCGAGATCGGTGGCGATCGCGCGCCAGAGGTCGATGCTGAGGCCGGTCAATTGCCCATCCGCGCGCGCATTGACGAAGGGCGACACGACGCGCGTGGCAACGACGATTTCGCCACCAGTCGCCCGCTCGCCCGCCGGCTGTGCTGCGAGCGGCCCGTTGAACCAGGCCGCGGCCAGCAGGACGATAGCGAATGTGGTCAGAGCGCGCTGCATGAATGCCGGGGATCGCACCTGGAGAATCGGTCAGGCGGGCGACGAGAACGGCGAAACACTATTCGGAAATCGCCAGCAGCGGTAGGGGCCGCGCCGCCACTGCGAGCGCGGAGCGAAGCTGGGGCGAAATCGGCTTCACACGGAGAGGAGGCCGTGCAGCGGCACTCGGAATGCCGCTTCGGTCTACGCGGCGCATGAGCCCGCCTTTCGGGAGTTGGTCGGCGAGTACGAGCCCCGTCGGCGTAGGGCGAGGCATGCCTCTCCCCCGACCAGCGCGACATCCCTCAATCTTTACTAAACATTTACCAAAATTACCGAAGACTGCCGTTTGCGGCGCATTGCGCGGCTCCGGAGGCGCGCGCCGCGCTCACTTTTGGTGCGATGGTTGCGTGGCGGGGCCGGCCGGCCGGTCCGAATTCGATGGGATGGGTTGAGCGTTGAGCGCGCTTGTCGGAACGATCGGAGCTTCCTCACCCCGGCCCTCTCCCCTGCGGAGAGAGCGAGAGGAGAATCTTGCGCCTGTGGCGGGAACGGGCGCATGAGCCGCATCGCCTACGGCCTCGCCCCGAAGATGAAGCCGGTGTCGCCGAAGCGCTCCGCCGTGATCGCCGCGCTCGACGTCGGCACCAGCAAGGTCGCCTGCCTGATTGCGCGCCTCAAGCCCCGGTCGCCGCACGACGTGCTGCCGCGGCGGTCCCACGACGTCGAAGTGTTCGGCATCGGCCACGCCGGCGCCCGCGGCATGAAGGCCGGAACCGTGGTCAATCTCGCCGAGGTCGAGGCATCGATCGGACAGGCGGTCGATGCGGCCGAGCGCATGGCGCGGGTGCAACTCGAATCCGTCATCGTCTCGGTGTCCGCGGGACGGCTCGGCAGCGATCTGTTCGCGGCATCGGTCAACGTCGCCGGTTCGGCGGTCGCCGACGCCGACATCGCCCGCGTGCTTGGTGCCGGCAGCCGGCATTCCGTCCGCCAGGGCAGGGCGGTGCTGCATTCGCTGCCGATCGGCTATTCGCTCGACGAGACCCGTGGCGTCAGCGAGCCGCGCGGCATGCTCGGGCAGCGCTTCGGCGTCGACATGCACGTCGTCACCGCCGATGTCGCCGCGATACGGAACATGATGCTGGCAATCGAGCGCTGTCACCTCGGCGTCGAAGCGTTGGTGGCGAGCCCCTACATGTCGGGACTTGCCGTGCTTGCCGACGATGAAGCCGACCTCGGCACAGCCGTCGTTGAGATGGGCGCAGGCACCACGACGCTTGCGGTGTTCAGCAGCGACCGTTTCATTCACGCCGACGGTTTTGCACTCGGCGGTCACCATGTGACCCTGGACCTCGCGCGCGGACTCAATGCGCGTATTGCGGATGTCGAGCGAATCAAGACGTTCTATGGCAGTGTGCTCGCCGGGGCATCGGATGACCGCGACATGATCACGGTACCGCCGGGCGAGGACGACGATCGCGACCCGCCGCAGTTCGTTCCGCGCGCCAGCCTCGTACGGATCATCAAGCCGCGCGTGGAAGAGATTCTGGAGATGGTGCGCGACCGGCTTGCCGCATCGTCGTTTGCCGCGGAGCCGCGCGGACGCGTGATTCTGACCGGCGGCGCCAGTCAGCTTACGGGGTTGACCGAGCTGGCGTCGCGCATTCTGGGCCGTCCGGTGCGGATCGGACGGCCGCTCGGTGTTTCCGGCCTCACCGAGGCTGCAAGAGGGCCGGCCTTTGCCGTCGCGGCAGGCCTTCTGGTGTACCCGCAGGCGGCACAGCTCGAACATTTCGAACCGCGGCGAACGCGGCACGTCATGACAGGAACTGGCGGTTACATCACACGGGTCGGACGATGGCTTTGCGAGAGCTTCTGATGACCTTCTCCGATCCATGCAGAGGCCGGTGGCGGACCGGCCCGGCCCGGGCACGAAAGAGGCACCCATGACGATCAATCTGAATATCCCCGATATCCGTGAGCTCAGGCCGCGGATCACCGTGTTCGGGGTCGGCGGCGCCGGCGGCAACGCGGTCAACAACATGATCACGGCCGGCCTCCAGGGCGTCGATTTCGTCGTCGCCAATACCGATGCCCAGGCGCTGACCATGTCGAAGGCGGAGCGCCTCATCCAGATGGGTGTGCAGGTGACGGAAGGTCTCGGCGCCGGCTCCCAGCCGGATGTCGGTCGCGCCGCCGCCGAGGAGGTGATCGACGAAATCCGCGATCACCTGAGCGGAGCCCACATGGTGTTTGTCACCGCCGGCATGGGCGGTGGCACCGGCACCGGGTCGGCGCCGGTAATTTCGCGTGTTGCGCGCGAACTCGGGATCCTGACTGTCGGCGTCGTCACCAAGCCGTTCCATTTCGAGGGACAGCGGCGAATGCGGTTCGCCGAAACCGGCATTACCGAACTGCACAAGGTCGTCGACACGCTCTTGATCATCCCGAACCAGAACCTGTTCCGGGTCGCGAACGAGAAGACGACCTTTGCCGATGCGTTCGCCATGGCCGACCAGGTGCTCTACTCGGGCGTGGCCTGCATCACCGACCTGATGGTCAAGGAGGGGCTCATCAATCTTGACTTCGCCGACGTCCGCGCGGTGATGCGTGAGATGGGCAAGGCGATGATGGGCACCGGCGAGGCCGCCGGCGAGAAGCGCGCGCTCACCGCCGCGGAGGCGGCGATCGCCAATCCGCTGATCGACGACTCGTCGATGAAGGGAGCCAAAGGCCTCCTGATCTCGATCACCGGCGGCAAGGATCTCACGCTCTACGAGGTCGACGAGGCCGCCACCCGCATCCGCGAGGAGGTGGACCAGGACGCCAACATCATCGTCGGCGCGACCTTCGACGAAGGGCTCGAGGGCATCATCAGGGTATCGGTCGTCGCCACCGGCATCGACAAGTTGGCGCTCGGCCAGGCGGTGTCCAAGGACGCCAACGCCGCAGAACCGACGCAGCGCGTCAAGGGCGGACTTCCGCGCGCGCCGGAGGCGGTCGGGTCGGCCGTTGCCGCCGAGCGACCCCAGGCCGGACCGCATGCGCCGATCCCGACCATGGCAGGGCCGACGCAACATGAGGTCGAGAACGCCGCCATCGCGGCCGTCTCCGCCGCGATCTTGCCGTCGGGTATGGCCAGGGAGGACGTGACGATCCGGCCGCTGGCCAGGTCGAAGCCTTCGCTGCTTTTGGATCAAGGGGCCGGCCAGCCACAAGATCCGCCTATGCCGCCAGCCTTCATCCCGCCGGCGCCGGAACCCGTGGCAAACCAGGCGCGGATGCCGCGGTTCGAGGAATTCCCGATTCCGGCCCAGAATGAAATGCGGGCGCAGCGCGGCGACCTGCCGGCGCCCGAGACGCCGGACAAGCGGCGGATGAGCCTGTTGCAGCGGTTGGCCGCAGTCGGCCTTGGCCGTCGCGACGAGGAGCCTGCGGCCCCGCCGCGCCAAGCGCTGCAGCCGGCCCGTCCGATCGATCGCCCGCAGCCGCGGCCCATGGGACGCCAGCTCGATCCGCAGTCCGAGCACCCGGTTTCGCCGTACGGTAAACGGCCGCTGCAACCGCTCGACCTTCACGGGCGGCAAGTACCTGTGCATAACTCTGCGGAAGACGATCAACTGGAAATTCCGGCGTTTCTACGCCGGCAGTCGAGCTGAGCAGCCAACCCGGCGCCTGCCTGTCCGCGGGCGCCGTGGCGCGTGTCAAGATCGCGCCTGACAGACTGAAATAAAAAGAGAAATTGATTCACTTTGACGTCGACTTGGGATCGCGGGCCGCCCACCGGCACGCGAAAACAAGTCGAATCGAGGGAGACTAAAGACGGGCCGGCCGCAAAGCCGGCAGGAATGTGGCGGCATCGCGGTAACATTTAGTAAAAATCCGTGTGTTGGTCTGAAATTGGACGATGCTATGGTTAGCGCGATATCGAGTGGTGCATCGGTGTGCCGGGGGGATTTGCCGTGAAAATTGGTCGACCGACTCGCCCTGGCAGAGATGGCGAGACGGCGCCCGCGCGAGATTGGGAATCGGCTGCGTGCCCGCAAGGGCGCTTGGCGTAGGTGAATGCGGACATCGAGTATGAAGGCCGGTTGCCAGACGACACTTCGCGGACACGTATCGATCGACGGAATTGGCGTTCACTCCGGATTGCCCGTCACGCTGACGTTGCATCCGGCGGATGCAAACACTGGTATCGTGTTTGTTCGTCCCGGCAGCGATGGCTCCTACGAGCGAGAGGTGCGCGCCGACGTGCGCGCCGTTACGGCCACCGAATTTGCGACAGTGCTTGGGGATTCCTCCGGACCGCTCATTTCCACGGCCGAACATGTTTTGTCCGCGCTGCGTGGCGTCGGCGTCGACAATGTCGTTGTCGAGCTTGATGGATCCGAAGCACCCATCCTCGACGGCAGCGCGGCCCCGTTCGTGGCGGCGATCGATCAGGTGGGTCTGGCGAGTCAGTCCGCACCGCGGCGATACATCCAAGTGCTCAAGCCGGTGCGCGTCGTGAAGGACGACGCTTTCGGCGAACTGCGGCCGTATCCGCGAGGTCTTCGCATCGAAGCGGAGATCGAATTCGATCATCCGGTCATCGGCAAGCAGGCGCTCGATATCGACATAGCGCCGGCAACGTTCCGCCGCGAGATCGCGCGGGCGCGGACATTCGGTTTCTTGCGCGATGTGGCTAAACTGTGGGGCGCGGGCTATGCGCTCGGCGCCTCGTTCGACAACACGCTCGTCATCACCGAGGACCGCGTGCTCAATCCGGAGGGGCTTCGCACGCCGGACGAATTCGTTCGCCACAAGGTCCTCGATGCCGTCGGTGACATGGCCTTGGCCGGTGCGCCGCTGCTGGCCGCGTATCGGACGGTTCGTGGAGGACATCGGCTCAACCACGCCGTGCTGTCGGCATTGATGGCCGACAGCAGCGCATGGCGGGTTGTGGAGACCTCCGAGCCGGTCCGCCGCATCCGCGGCCATGCCGATGTGGCCACTGGCCTGGTAGCCCCGGCCTATGGGCCGGACATGTCCTGAGCGGTCAACTTCGATGCCATAATCCCGGCCTATTGTCGGCATAGTCGCATGGCGGAGGCGTGGAATATCGGACGACGTCGCTGGTCGGGGTTGCGGCGGACAGCCTGCGCACACTGGACGGAGTAAGGCGTCGATGCTCGGGCGCTCAAGATCAACGTCATTGCCAGGAACATTGCCGGTCCGCGGGCGGCGCGCTGGGCCGTTGGCGACGCTCGTCGCGCTAATGCTGATCGTAGGACCGCTCGGCGCCTGCAGCAGCCTCGACGTCTTCAACTTCTTTGGCGACAAGAACAGTCTCGCCTCGGACGAGCCCGCCGAAAAGCTCTACAACGAAGGCCTGTACCTTCTCAACGAGAAGCGGGAATACTCGGACGCGGCGAAAAAGTTCGAAGAGGTCGATCGCCAGCACCCGTATTCAGAGTGGGCCCGCAAGGCGTTGCTGATGGACGCCTACACCTATTATACGGCCTCCAACTACGAGAGCGCGATCGGCGCGGCGAAGCGGTACGTCACTCTACACCCTGGCAGTCCGGACGCTGCCTATGCGCAATACCTGATCGGCTCGTCCTATTTCGAGCAGATCCCGGACGTGACCCGCGACCAGGCCCGTTCCGAGCGGGCGTTACGCGAGCTTGAGGAGGTGGCACGGAAGTTCCCCGACTCCGAATACGCGGTCGCGGCCAAGCGCAAGATAGAAATTGCGCGCGACCAATTGGCCGGAAAAGAGATGGCAGTCGGGCGCTATTACCTGAAGAAGCGCGATTTCACGGGCGCGATCAATCGCTTCAAGGTGGTGGTGACCCACTATCAAACGACCCGTCATGTCGAAGAAGCGTTGATGCGGCTCACCGAGGCCTACATGTCGATCGGCATCGTGCCGGAGGCGCAGACCGCGGCGGCGGTGCTCGGGCACAACTTCCCCAATAGTCGCTGGTACCAGGATGCCTACACGCTGGTAAAATCCGGCGGTCATGAGCCGCGCGAAAACCAGGGCTCCTGGATCAGCCGTGCTTTCAAGAATCTCGGTATCGGCTGACGGCGGAGGACTGAGGGCAGAGGACAGACGAGGGAATCGCGACTATCTTCTCTGTCCTCCGTCCTCTGTCGTCGTTCTCCGTCGTCTGTTCCCATGCTGGCCCGGCTTTCAATCCGTGACATCGTTCTCATCGATCGGCTGGACATTGAGCTGGCGCGCGGCCTGTCGGTGCTGACCGGCGAGACCGGAGCCGGAAAATCGATCCTGCTCGACGCGTTCGCCCTGGCGCTCGGTGGCAGGGGCGATGCGGCGCTTGTCCGGCAAGGCTGCGAGCAGGGGCAGGTCACCGCGGTTTTCGATATCGCCCGGGATCATCCGGCTGCGGCGCTGCTGGCCGCGAACGACATCGCCGGCGGCGACGAGCTGATCCTGCGGCGGGTGCAATTGGCGGACGGGAGGACGCGCGCGTTCGTCAACGACCAGGCGGTCGGTGTGCAGGCGCTCAGGCAGCTCGGCAGCGTTCTGGTCGAAATTCACGGCCAGCACGACGACCGCGCCCTGATCGATGCGGCGACGCACCGGAGCCTGCTCGATGCGTTTGGCGGGCTCGACCATGATGCGGCGCAGGTCGAAGTGCTGTGGCTGGCGCGACAGCGGGCACAGGATGCGGTCGAAACACATCGCGCCGAAGTGGAACGCGCGCGCCGCGAAGCGGACTGGCTGCGTCATGCCGTTGGCGAACTCGGCCGTCTCGCTCCGGAGCCGTCCGAAGAGACGGTACTCGCCGAGCGGCGGGCGGTGATGATGCAGTCCGAAAAGGTCGCCGAGGACTTGCGCGACGCCCATGACGCCTTGGCGGGTGCCCAGTCGCCGTCGCCTACCTTGGCGTCGGCGCTGCGCCGGCTGGAGCGGCGTGCGGCACAGGCGCCCGCGCTGATCGCCGGGCCGGCGCAGGCGCTCGACGCGGCCCTAACGGCGCTGGAAGAAGCCCGTATTCAACTTGAGCAGGCACTGCGGGCGGCCGATCACGATCCGCACGAACTCGAACGTATCGAGGAGCGCCTGTTTGGGCTACGCGCGGCGGCACGGAAGTATCAGTCGCCGGTCGACGAACTCGCCACGCTCGCGAACCGCTATGCCGCCGACCTTGCACTGATCGAGGCCGGCGCCGAACGGCTTGACGCGCTCGAAGCGCAAGCGCATGCGGCCGCCGCGGCATTCCGCCAGGCCGCCGAGGCGCTGTCCGCCGCGCGGCGCAAGGCCGCCGTCGGGCTGGACAAGGCGGTGCAGGCCGAACTCAAGCCGCTCAAGCTCGAGCGCGCGCAATTCATGACCGAGATCGCCGGCGATCCGGAATCCGGCGGTCCGAGCGGCTTCGACCGCGTCGAGTTCTGGGTCCGCACCAATCCGGGCACGCGGCCGGGACCATTGATGAAGGTCGCTTCGGGCGGCGAATTGGCGCGCTTCCTGCTCGCGCTCAAGGTCGTGCTCGCCGATCGCGGCTCGGCGCCGACACTGGTATTCGACGAGATCGACACCGGAGTGGGCGGCGCGGTCGCCGACGCCATTGGCGTGCGGCTCGCGCGTCTTTCCGGCCGGGTGCAGGTCTTGACGGTGACGCACGCCCCGCAGGTCGCCGCCCGCGCCGATCGCCACTACCTCATCAGCAAGGACGCCTTCGACAAAGGCAAGCGCGTCGCCACCCGCGTCAGCGAGGTTGCGGCGGAGCGGCGGCGCGACGAGATCGCGCGCATGCTCGCGGGCGCCGAGATCACCACGGAAGCACGCGCTGCCGCCGAGCGTCTGATCAAGGCCGCGGCAGGGTGACGGCGGGCATCATCCCGCTGGCCTTTCGGCATATTCGGCAGTAACAATCAGACTTTCCGGCGTCGGTTGACGGATCAACGATCGCGCTCGATCGGGCGGTCGCAACCGATGCGTATCATGTAAGCACGTAAGAGAGGGAACAATGCGCCTGTCATCTCGAGGGGTGATGCTTGCCACCGGCATCGTCGCAGCAAGCCTGGCGGTATCGGGCTCCGCGCTCGGCCAGGACGTTAAATCGATCAAGATCGGCTGGGCGATCTCCAAGACCGGACCGAACACCGCCGGCGCGAGCATTACGCTGCTCAACGCCTACAAGCTGTGGGTCAAGGACGTGAACGATGCCGGGAAAGTGCCGGTCGAGGTGGTCGAATATGACGACCGCAGCAATTCCGAAGAGATGATCAAGGCGGTCGAGCGGCTGATCAACCAGGACAAGGTCGACTTCCTGTTTCCGGCCTGGGGCACCGCCTTTACGCTCGCCTCGGCGCCGGTCTTTGCGCGCGCCGGATATCCGCTGATCGCGGTCACCGCGACCACGGACCGGGCGCCGGAATTCGCCAAGCGCTGGCCCAACACCTTCTGGCTGCTCGGTACCGGCACTTCGCTTTCGGGCTCGCTGGTCGAAGTGTTGTCGAAGCTGCGGACGGAAGGCAAGATCGGCAACAAAGTCGCCATGGCCGGGGTCGCCGATCAGTTCGGCATCGAACTGTCCACGGCGACGCGCAAGTCGCTGCAGACGGCCAAGTTCGATCTCGTCTACGACAAGTCCTATCCGATCGGATCCCAGGACATGCAGCCCGTCCTGACCGAGGCGAAACGCGCCGAACCGGACGTCTTCATCGCGGCGAGCTATCCGCCCGACACTTTCGCGATCACCGCGCAGGCGAAGATCGTCGACTTCAACCCGAAGGTCTTCTTCACCGCGGTCGGCACGGCGTTCCCGCTGTTCAAGCAGCGGTTCGGCGCCGACATCGAGGGCGTGATGGGGACCGGCGGCACCGACGCGGACTCGCAGGTGTTCAAGAATTATCTCAAGCGCCACGTGGCGTTGTCGAGCAGAACGTCAAGCGCAGCCTGGACATCGCCGACCGCGGCTATCTGATCGACACCGGCCGGATTGTCGGGCATGGGACGGCGGCGGAACTGAAGGTCGACCCGGCGGTGCAGCGGGCCTATCTTGGGGCGGGCGAAGTTCACGCGTCGCGGTAGAATCTCGGTCGTCCCCGCGAAAGCGGGGACCCATAGCCACAGGACTCATCGCTCTCGCACAACCGTGCCATCAAGCCAGTGCCCCGCTTCCGAAGTTCGTGATACGTTGCAGCAACCTCTGACACGAACTTCGGAAGCAAACGGGCACTAGCAAGTCTATGATTCTAGTGCCGCTTTCGATTTGAAATTCCTGAATGAGATTGCAGCAAGTGGTGCAGGAACTTCAAATCGGCGGCACTAGTGCAGGGGTTATGGGTCCCCGCT
This sequence comes from Hyphomicrobiales bacterium, assembly GCA_009377755.1. GTDB lineage: Bacteria > Pseudomonadota > Alphaproteobacteria > Rhizobiales > Xanthobacteraceae > WHTM01. The sequence continues at coordinate 72,614 of WHTM01000023.1, forward strand.
TTCGCGGGGACGACAGTCATGGCAGCCAAAGACACCTCCGACATCCCGGTTGAGAAGCTGACTGAGCTGCAGGCCAAGGCCGAATTGGAGCGGCTCGCCGCCGAGATCGCCGCGCACGACAAGCGCTACTATCAGGAGGACGCGCCGACCGTTTCCGACGCGGCGTATGACGCGCTGCGGCAACGCAACGTGGCGATCGAGGCGCGCTTTCCGGAGCTGGTGCGTTCGGATTCGCCGTCCCGCCAGGTGGGCGCTGCGCCGACGCGCGGCTTTGCCAAGATCCGGCATCCCGTGCCGATGCTATCGCTCGACAACGCCTTCTCCGAGGACGACGTGCGCGACTTCGTCGAGCGCATCCGCCGCTTCCTGCGGCTCGGCGAGGAGACCATCGTTTTCACCGCCGAGCCGAAGATCGACGGCTTGTCGATGTCGCTGCGCTACGAGCGGGGCCTGCTGGTGCGCGGCGCCACCCGCGGCGACGGCGCCGAGGGCGAGGACGTGACCGCCAATATCAGGACCTTCGCGGACGTTCCCAAGCAGCTTCGCGGGAAGAATGTTCCGGCCGTCTGCGAGGTGCGCGGCGAGGTCTACATGGCCAAGTCCGCGTTCCTTGCGCTCAACAAGCGGCAGGCCGAGGCCGGCGGGCAAATCTTCGTCAATCCACGCAATTCGGCGGCCGGCTCGCTGCGCCAGAAGGACCCGTCGGTCACCGCCTCGCGGCCGCTCGGCTTCTTCGCCTACGCCTGGGGCGAGATGAGCGAGATGCCGGGCGAGACGCAGTCGCGCATGTTGAAATGGCTCGGCGCCTGCGGCTTCAAGACCAACCCGCTGATGCGGGTGTGCCGGTCGGTGGATGAGATGCTCGCGTTCCACCATGAGATCGAGGGCGAGCGCGCCAGCCTCGACTACGACATCGACGGTGTCGTCTACAAGGTCGATCGGCTCGACTGGCAGGAGCGGCTCGGCTTCGTGTCGCGCAATCCCCGCTGGGCGGTCGCGCACAAGTTCCCCGCCGAACAGGCGACCACCGTGATCCGCGACATCGACATCCAGGTCGGGCGCACCGGCGCGCTCACCCCGGTCGCCAAGCTGGAACCTG
>WHTM01000024.1 GCA_009377755.1 Hyphomicrobiales bacterium
CGTCAATCAAAACGCTTGCCAAGACGGCGGCCAGCGTCAATCATCACCGCACACGGCTGCCTCGTCTCATCCAGATTGCCGCGCCGTTCTCATCCTGATTGTCGCGCTATACCGGGTACCCCTGTCCCTTTTTCCGTTCCCCGAAAGGGGAATGGAGCGCCCCCGATCTCGGGTCTACCCGAGATCGGCACAATGAGAGTGCACAAGTCGGGTGAACCCGACTTGTGTTAGGCGCCAGGGGGTTTGCGAGACCCCCTTTGGGCGCCCCTTGCGATCGGGGTCGCCCACGCGCCGACGCGGATGGGTTTGCGAGGCCCATCCGGAGGCGCGCGAACCTGCAGCGGCAAGGTTGCGAGGCTTGCCGTCCGGTCCAGCGCCTCCCGGCGCTCCACCGCCGATCCGGGCGAACCCGGGCATCGGCAGACGGCGGCAATATGTGGCCGCCGCTCCCACCCGCCGCTGACGCCGATCGGACGGCAGCGACGGGACGGGATGAGGTCCTATGGCGCAGGATTGTGGTGGAAATAAGATAGTATTCCTAGATTTACCAATTCCGTTTTGTGGAGGCTTCCTGATGATCCGGTTCTTCGGAACGCGCGCCGAGTACGATGCAATCGACGCGGAGACGGTATAGTGGACGCAACATTGATCGTGGTCGACAGCGACGCGGAGCTTGCCCGCGCGCTCAAGTCCCTTGAATCCATGATGAGCTCGGACGACCCGGCCACCATGCGCGGACCACGGCCCAGGCGCGCTTGATCGTCGCTTATGAGGAAGCAAATGGCCGCGCCGGACGCCACGTACGGCGGACATCATTCGCTACCTCATGGACCAGCACGGCTGACATGGTCCCGTGAGCGAGGTGTTGCGTGGCAAGAAGGGTTTGAGCATGACGATGGTGCAGCGGCTGCGCGCGCTCTTCCGCGTGCCGGCGGATGTGCTGCTGCCGCCGGTAGGGACGGCGAAGCCGCGGCGGGTGGCGAAACGGAAGGCGGCGTGAAAAGAAAAGTAGGGTGGGTTGAGCGGAGCGAAACCCACCATGGGCGCATCGATTGTCGCGATGGGTTTCGCTTTACGCTCAACCCATCCTACAAAGTATGCTGCTCGGTGCTGACACGAGGGGGCGTCCATTGGCCAATACTCCGACTTTCTCCGGAGGTCCGGTCGATGCCGGGCTGATCGAGGACCTGGTGGCCGCGAGCCGCATTCTGGCGCACTACGGCGTGCTCGATGCCTGGGGCCATGTGAGCATCCGGCATCCCGCAAATCCCGAACGCTATCTGCTGTCGCGTGCGCGGGCGCCCGCGCTGGTGTCGGCCGAGGACATCATGGAATTCGACCTGGATTCCAATCCGATCGATCAGCGCGACCGCCGCGTGTTTCTTGAGCGCTTCATCCATGGTCAAGCCTACCGGGCAAGGCCGGACGTCAACGCCGTCGTGCACAGCCATTCGCCCACCATGATCCCGTTCAGCGTCACCGGCGAGCCGCTGAAGGCGCTCTCCCACATCGCCTCGTTTCTGGTGAAGGAAGTACCGGTGTGGGAAGTCCGCGATGCCGGCATCACGCAGGGGCTTCTGGTGACCAGCAACGTTCAGGGGCGCTCGCTGGCGGAAAAGCTCGGGGACGGGCCGGTCGCGCTGATGCGCGGGCACGGCAACGTCGTGGTCGCTCCCGATATCAAGCGCGTCGTGCATCGCGCCCTCTACACCGAGGTCAATGCCCAGCAGCTCGTCACGGCGCTGTCGTTCAAGCGCCCGATCACCTTCATCTCGCCGGACGAGGCGCAGGACCCGAAGCGGCTCGATGATTCCTGGGAGGTGTGGAAGGTCGAGGCGATGGGGGAGTAGGTGGTGGGGACGGTCGTAGGGTGGGTTGAGCGAAGCGAACACCGACCTTGCTCGGCCTCATGCTGAGGAGCATCGCGAAGCGATGCGTCTCGAAGCATGGGCGGCGAACACGGTGGCCGCCTCAATCCTTCGAGACGCGCACTGCGTGCGCTCCTCAGGATGAGGCGGGGAGAGGCCGGCGCCTGTTGCAATGCTCGGTCAGCGGAAAGGGATGGACATGAGCGAATCCGTTGAGGTTAAGCTCACAAGTGACGAAGCCTTGGTCTTATTCGAGTGGTTAGCCCAGCTCGATTCGGCGGTCGCTAGCTTGGATGCTAATTCTGCGGAGCAAAAGGTGCTTTGGAAGATTGAAGCGCAACTTGAGAGAACTTTGGTTGAACCACTCGCACCTAACTATGAGCTTCTTCTAAAGGAAGCCCGGCGGAGAATTTTGGGAGCAACGTAGAGGACAGTTCAATCAGGCGACCACCCCCCACGCCATCCTCTCCCCCCCGTGATGCACCAGGGCCCGCTCGTCCGGCCCCGGCACCACAATCTCCTCCGGCGCGGTCCACTCCTGCTTCTCCAGCGTGATCGTGCCTTCGTTTGGCAGCATGCCGTAGTGCATCGCGCCGTTGAGCGAGGCGAAGGCTTCGAGCTTGTCGAGCGCGCCTTCTTCCTCGAACACCTTGGCGTACACCGCCAGTGCCACCGGCGCGTTGAAGATGCCGGGGATGCCGTTGACCGACACTTTGCTTTTGAACGGATGTGGCGCAGAGTCCGTGCCGAGGAAGTAGCAGGCCTCGCCCGAGGTCGCCGCCTTGCGCAGCGCCTGGCGGTCAGCCTCGGTCTTGATCACCGGCATCACGTACATGTAGGGCTTGAGGCCTGAGCCGAGCCAGTCGGTGCGCGTGAGCTCCAGGTGATACGGCGTGATCGTGCCGCCGACCTGCGGTGCGTGCGCGCGCACGAACTCGGCGCCCGTCTTCGACGACAGGTGCTCGAGGATGAACTTGAGCCCTGGGAACTGGCGCGTCCACGGCTTCAGCACGCGCTCGCAGAACACCACCTCGCGGTCGAAAATGTCGACGTCGGCGTCGGTCACCTCGCCGTGCATCAGGAAGCGCATGCCGATCTTCTCCATGCGCTCCAGCACGCGCACGATCTTGCGGAAATCGGTGACGCCGGCGGCGGAATTGGTGGTGGCGTTCGCCGGGTAGAGCTTCGCGCCGGTGAACACGCCCTCCTTGAAGCCGCGCTCGACATCGTCGGGATCGGTGTCGTCGGTGAGGTAGCAGGTGATGAGCGGCTGGAACGTCGAGCCTTGCGGCAGCGCGGTCATCACGCGCGCGCGATAAGCAATGCCGTCGGCGGTGGTGCGCACCGGCGGGATCAGGTTCGGCATCAGAATCGCGCGGCCGAAATGCGCGGCGGTGTAGGGCAGCACGGCCTTGAGCATCTCGCCGTCGCGCATGTGGCAGTGCCAGTCGTCGGGCTTGCGGATGGTGATGCGGGTGGTCATGGGCTGAGCTCGCTGGTTTTCTCCGAACGAACGGCAAACTCCGTTACCCTCCCCTGGAGGGGGAGGGTCGGTGAGCATCGAGCTACGCGAGATGCGAACCGGGGTGGGGTGAACCTTGGTTCGCTTCGCGATTCACCCCACCCCGGCTCGCGACTTCGTCGCTTGCCGACCCTCCCCCTCCAGGGGAGGGTGGGAGCAAGCGGCGCGTCTATTAGCTCAGCTCACGCATTCCCAGCTCTTGCCGCGCCGGCACCGGCGATGCGGCCGAAGACGGCGCCCGACATCAGCCCGGTGCCGCCGGGATAGTTGAAGTAGAAGATGCCGCCGACCAGTTCGCCCGCCGCGTACAGCCCCGGGATCGGGTTCATGTCGCCGTCGATCACCTGGCCGGTGTCCGGATCGATGCGCACGCCGCCGAAGGTGAAGGAGACCCCGCAGCCGACCTGATAGGCCTCGAACGGCGGCTCGTCGATGGTGTTCGCCCAGTTCGACTTGTTGATCGGCAGCCCCACCGTGCAGCGGCCATCCTTGACGTTGGGATTGAACTTGACGTCCTGCTTCACGGCCACGTTGTATTTCTTGATCTCTTCCAGGAAGCCTTGCGGATCGACGCCTTCGAGCTTGTGCGCGAACTCCTCGAGCGTATTGGCGGACACCTTGCTCACGCGCTTGATGCGGTACTCGTCGCGTAGCATCGGTACAATCTTTCCGTCGAACACCTGCCAGGCGAAATTGTTCGGCTGGCGCAGCACCACGGCGCCGTATTTCGCATAGGTGTAGTTGCGGAAGTCGGCGCCCTCGTCGACGAAGCGCTTGCCCGTGGCGTTGACCATGATGCCCCAGGGATACGAGTGCTTCTGGAAATTGTCGCCGACGGTGAGATCGCCGAACTCCGGCGCGTTGTAGTCCCACTGCACCGCGTGCGAGCCCGACCAGTTGCCATAGGACGAGGCGCCGATCGCGAGCGCCATGGTGATACCGTCGCCGGTGTTGTAGGAGGTGCCGCGCACCTTCGCGAGCTCCCAGCCGGGACCGAGATAGCGCGTGCGCATCTCCGCGTTCGACTCGAATCCGCCGCAGGCGATCACCACCGATTTGGCCTTGACCTCTTCGATCGCGCCGTGAGCCTTGACCTTGAGGCCGTGCACAACATGGCCGTCGTAGATGAGCGACACCGCACGCACGCCGTAGCGGATCTCGATGCCGAGCTTCTCGCTAAGCTTGAGGTGCTGCTCGACCAGGCCCGGCCCGCCGCCGGTGGATTCGACCGTGAGCCCGCCCCAGAACTTGAACTTGCCGTCGATCAGATAGGCCTGCCTGCCCCAGATCGGGTTGAACCTCATGCCCTTGCCGTGCAGCCAGCGCATCGTGTCGCGCGAGCGGCCGACCAGCCGCTCGCACAGCTCGCCGTCGGTGCGGTAGTTGGTGACGCGGAACATGTCGTCGAAGAACTGGTCGGTGGTGTAGGTGCCGAAGTCCGAGCGGTCGATCTCGGCCTGCGTCATGTCCGGCATGATCGCCTTGAGGTCGTCGACGCCGTCGTAGACGCAGCGGAAGGCGCCGGCGGTGAAACGCGAATTACCGCCCATCAGTTCCTGCGGCGCCCGCTCCAGCATCAGCACCTTGGCGCCCTTTTCGCGCGCCGCCAGCGCCGCACAGAACGCCGCATTGCCGGCGCCGATCACCACCACGTCCCACACGCTCTCCGCCACCCTGCCGTCTCCCGCTGTTGCGCAATGCCGCTGCCCGCGGTGGTAGCGGAAACGGGGGCGGCGGTCCAGAAACGGGGTTGCGTGGATCGCGGCGTTCGGTCGATATCGGTCCGGTCAATGAGCGGCGAACGTGCCGCGGGCGCGAGGGTCTGGTTGATGCAGTTTGACAATTCGTTCGACATTCCGCTGCCGCCCGCCGAGGCCTGGCCACTACTTATGGATATCGAGCGGATCGCGCCGTGCATGCCGGGGGCGGAACTGACCGGAGTGGTCGACAAGAACACCTACAAAGGCCAGATCTCGGTGCGGCTCGGCCCGGTGGCGCTCACCTTCGCAGGGCTGGTCGTGTTTGAGGCGATCAATGCGGACACCCATACGGCGCGGGTGCGGGCGCAGGGCACCGACGCCAAGGGCCGCGGCGGCGCGCAGGCGGCCACCTCGTTCCGCCTGGAGCCCGCGCCGGCCGGGACGACGGTGATGGTGCATACCGACCTCACCTTATCGGGCTCGGTGGCGCAATATGGCCGCGGCGTCGGCGTGGTGCAGGCCACCGCCGCGCAGCTCATGACGCAGTTCGCGGACTCGCTGAAGGCGCAGCTTGCGTCGCGCGCCGGCGGTGCAATGGTTGATGAGGGGAGGGAGACGCCGCCTGCGCCCGCTGCCGCGAAGCCGATCTCCGGGTTCCCGCTGCTGATGCGGGTGATCTGGGCGTCGATCGTCAGGATGCTGCCGGGGCGGCCGCCGCGATCCTAATGCCGGACGGTGCGGGCCGGTGTCCGGGGCCGGGCTGGAGGCTTCGTCGTTCCGACGGAGGTTGCGTGCGCCGCGAAGCCATGGAACGCGCCGGTGAGGAACGGCATGGCGCAGTCGTAGGCCCGCTCGAGGTCGCGGCTGGTGAACTTGCCGCCGGAGACGATGTCGAGCAGTTCGTTCGCCGCGAAAATCCCGACCATGACCGAGACCATGTGGACGTAGCCGCGCGCCGCCAGTTCGCGCGTCAGGCGCGGCTCGGCCTTGACCAGCGCATCGATGAAGCGGTTTGCGAGCTCGCCGAACTGGTTGGTGATCAGCGTGCACCAGCGGTGCGACTGGCCGGTCTCCGCGATCAACTTGCCGTAGCTGCGCCAGCCGGCACCGCCGCGCAGCGTCAGTTCGAGATAGGGGCGCAGAAACGCGCCGAGTACCGCCTCGACCGTCGCGGGCGACATCTTCCCGACCGCGGAAAGAGCTTCGCGCCGGCGCGCATTCAACTCTTCGGCGCGCCGGGCGATCACCGCCTCGAACAGCTTCTCCTTGGTTCCGAAGTGATAGTTGATCAGTCCCAGCGGAACGCCGGCGCCGTCGGCGACGTGGCGCATCGAGACCGTGTCGTAGCCCGCGTCGGCAAAGCGCGCTTCCGCCGCATCGAGAATTGTTTCTTTGGTGTACTCCGCTTTTCCCATTCCTGACGGCCATTGACAGAGAATTGAACAAGTGTTCAATTATACTGAAGCTTGACGCCCAGGGCAACGGAATCATGGGATTTTTCGTCGGGACCGACGTCGGCGGCACCTTCACGGACATTTGGGTCTCCGCCGACGACGGCAACACGCGCGTGTTCAAGTCGCCGACCACGGTGGATGTGCTGGGCGGGGTGATCGACGCCATCCGCATGGCGGCGGAGTCGTACGGCCTCACGTTCGATGCGTTCTGCGCGGGCATCGAACGCTTCGGCCACGGCACGACCATCGGCCTCAATGCACTGCTCACCGGCAATGCCGCCAAGACCGCGGTGCTGACCACGCGCGGCTTCGGCGACACGCTGGAGATCGGCCGCCTGCGGCGGCAGACCTCGGGCATGAACGAGTTCGAGCGTACTGACGCCTATCTGCGCAACCGCATCCCGCCGCTGGTGCCGCGCAGCCGCATCGTGGAAATCGATGAGCGCATCGACGCCAACGGCACGGTGATCGCGCCGCTTGACAAGGCGCAGGCGCGCGCCGAATTGCGCGCGCTGCAAAGGCGGGGGATCGAGGCGATCGCCGTCTGCACGCTGTGGGCGACGGTCAATCCCGTGCATGAGCGGCGTCTACGCGTGCTGATCGACGAAGAGTTGCCGGGAACGTTCGTCAGCCTGTCGCACGAGATTTCCCCCGGCGTCGGCGAGTATGCGCGCATGTCGACGACGGCGGCGAACGCCGCGCTCGGGCCGCTTGCCGGGCGCTACCTCGCAAGCCTGGAAGCGAGACTCCAGCAGGCTAGCATGCGCGTGCCGGTGCTGATGATGACCTGCGCCGGCGGCGTGCTGCCGACCAGCGTCCTCAACGACCGGCCCGCCTATGCGTTGTTCTCCGGGCCGGCCGGCGGCGTCATGGGCTCGCGCGCGACGGCTAAGCAGATCGGCCTCGACAATATCCTCACCATGGACGTAGGCGGCACGAGTTTCGACGTCGGCGTGATCGTCAAGGGCAAGCCGATCATGCGCTCGGAGATTTCGGTCGCTGGCGCCGACATCCGCGTGCTGTCAATCGACGTCGAGTCGATCGGCGCCGGCGGCGGTAGCCTTGCGTCGGTGGAATTCGGCGAGTTGCGCGTCGGCCCGCGCAGCGCCGGGGCCAATCCCGGACCCGCCTGCTACGGGCGCGGCGGCACCGAGCCGACCGCGACCGACGCCGACCTGGTACTGGGCGTGCTCGACCCGGCGAACTTCCTCGGCGGCCGCATGCAGCTCGACACGGCGGCGGCGCAGCGGGCGATCGAGGAGAAGGTTGCCAAGCCGCTCGGCATGTCGCTCACCGAAGCCGCCTGGGGCATCCGGCAGATCCTCGACAGCAAGATGGCTGATCTCTTGCGGCGCATGACCATCGCGCGCGGCTACGACCCGCGCGAGTTCACGCTGTTGGCAAACGGCGGCGCCGGCCCGTCGCATGCCTGGGTGCTGTGCGAGGAACTTGGACTCGACGGCTTCATCGTGCCGGCGGCAGCGACGGCGGAATCGGCCTACGGCACCGGCAACTCGGATGTCGGCCTCACGGCGGAGCGGCCGGCCTATGTGCGCGTCTCGCCGGGCGGAAAGCCGACGGCCGAACATTTGGCGCGCATCGCCGCGGCGCTGGACTCCGCCGCTGCGGAGGTGCGTTCCAATCTCGGCCTCGCCGCGCCGAAGGCGACGATGACCGGTGAGCGCTACGTCTCCATTCGTTTTCGCGGCCAGACCAACCACATCGACGTGCCGGTCGACGGCGGTGCTTTCGACCTTGCCGCCTTTGCCGACGTCACCCGCCGCTTCGAGACACAATACGAGACGCTGTTCGGGCGTGGCGCGGCATTCTCCAACGCCGGCTACGAAATCCTCTCGGTGCGGGTGATGGGTTCGGCCGCATTGGCGCCACCAGCGGCCGCCACCAAGGGCGAGCCACTCACGTCGCACAAATCGCGCAAGGTGGTATTCGGCGATCCGAAGACGCCGGTCGGCACCGCGATCTACCTGACGACCTTTCCGCAGGCCGGCGCCTCGGTCGAGGGCCCCGCGATCATCGAGTTCCCCGGGCAGAGCGTGGTGGTGCCGCCGGGCGCGACTGCGGCGGCGGACGCCTTCGGCAATCTTCATGTCACGCGGACCAAGCCATGAGCAAGTGTATGTCGACACACCCCGTGTCCCGGGCGCACTGCAGCGGGAAGTGCTGCTGTGCAGAACCGGGACCATCGCGAAGGGATTCTCTGGAACGGCCCAGGCTCTGCGATGCACCGTTCCGCGCTTCGCGCTCCACGCTGCATCGCGTCCGGGGCACCGGGGTCTGATTTGAGCACGATCAACCCAATCATCTTCGAGGTGATCCGCAACCGGCTGATCGCCATCACCGAGGAGATGCGCGTCGCGCTGCAAAGCGTGTCGGGTTCGCCGACCGTAACGGAAGCGTCCGACTTCTTCACCGGCCTGTTCACACCCGTCGGGGCGGTGGCGTCGATGGGATTCCAGGTGGCCTACCATGCGCCGGTATCGGGCGCCTTCATCCGCCACATCGGCAGCAAGCCGAGCATGACGGTCGCCGACGGCGACATGTTCATCGGCAACGATCCCTACATCGCGGCGTTGCACCAGAACGATGTGCAGATGGTGGCGCCGATCTTCGCCGGGACTGAGATCATCGCCTGGGCCGGCGTCGAGGCGCACGAGACCGACGTCGGCGGCATGGATTTCGCGAGCTGGTCGCCGAAGGCGAAAGAAATCTGGCAGGAGGGTATGCGCATCCCCTGCGTCAAGCTGATCGACGGCGGCGAGATGCGCGACGACGTGCTGGAAATGATCGTCACCGCCTCGCGCCTGCCGGCGCTGCTCGGGCTCGACATCCGCGCCTTCATCGCCACGCTCAACGTGGCGCGCGACCGGGTCTCCGAGCTCGCCCGCCGCTACGGCGCCGACGTGGTGACCGAGGCGATGGGGATGGTGATCGCCTCATCGGAAGCGCGCATGCGGGCGCGGCTCAAGGAATTGCCGGACGGCGAATTCCACGCCGCCGATTTCCTCGAGCATGACGGCCACGGCAACGTGCTCTACACTCTCGACTGCCGCATCGAGAAGCGCGGCGATGCGCTCACCCTCGACTACAGCGGGTCGAGCCGGCAGTCGCCGGGCTTCATCAACTGCACCCGCCCGGGACTGATGGGCGCAGTGTGCGGCTCGGTGCTGCCGACCTTCGCCTTCGATATGCCGTGGAACCAGGGCGCGCTGACGCCGTTTGAAGTGGTCGCGCCGGACGGCCTGATCTGCACCGCCAAATTTCCGGCGCCGGTCGGATCCGCCACGGTGGAGACGGTGTGGGTCACGGCGAACGCGACCATGCTGGCGCTCAACAAGATTCTCGCAGCCTCGCCGCATTACCGGCACCGCGCCCAGGGTCTGCATGCCGGCGCCATGGCGACCTTCAACCTCGGCGGCATCAACCAGTTCGGCGAGCCGTTCGGACTGCATCTGATGGATCCGATCGCGGCGGGCGGCGCCGCCTGGCCGGGCAAGGACGGCGTCGACGGGGGTGGACCGATCACCTCGCCGGTCTCGTGCATCGCCGACGTGGAAAAGAACGAGCAGGTCGTGCCGCTGTTCTACTTTCACCGTCGGCTTGCGCGCGACACCGGCGGCCCGGGAAAATTTCGCGGCGGCATGAGCGCGGAAGTGTCGCTCACGCTGGGCGGCATCGAGCAGGCGCACGCGTTGGTGATGACCCATGGGGTCGAGGTGCCGAACGGACACGGGTTCGCCGGCGGATGGCCAGGCGCCACGATCCGCCAGACCTGGGGGCGCAACGCCGCCAAGGATGGACGGCTGACTGACGGCGAATGGCAGGTGTTCCCGCCCAAGCCCGGCCTGATGCTGATGACCAACCGCGATGTGTTCGCCGTGTCATGGCAGGGCGGCGGGGGTTACGGCGATCCACTCGAACGCGAGCCGGAGGCGGTGGCCCGGGATGTGGCCGCGGGCGCGGTGTCGCCCGAGGCCGCCGAGATGGTCTATGGCGTCTGCCACAACGGCCTCGACCGGCCGGCGACCGAGGCGCGCCGCACCGCCATACGGCTCGATCGTCTGGGCAGGCCGTTCACCCGCGACCCAGAGAAGATGTTCCCGGGAGCACCCACGATGGCGCTGAGCGAGTCATTGTTCCTCGCGCACGACCGGCACGGCTGGCACGTAATCACCAGGGCCGGCTACATCCTCTGCACCGGCTCGACCCGCTGGCGCGCGGGTGCGGTCGCCAAAACGTGGGACAAGCTGCCGGATACGTTCATGATCCGCCTGCACGACGATCTCGCGGCGACGACATATTACTGTCCTGCGACCGGGACGCTGCTTGCGGTCGACTTCCACCGGCGGGATGAAGTGCCGGCGGACGACGTGGTGCTCGATCTGGATGCCGTGTCCCGGGCGCAGCGCAGTATGAAATGATGCGCTGCAGACCCGGGACCGTTGAGAAGGTGGTGTCTGGAACGGTGCCGGATCAGCGAAGCAGCACTTCGTGCTGCATCGCATCCGGAACACCCGCGGAGATGTATGAGTGAGTTGACCATGGCAAAGATCGTCCCGACACCCTTCCTTACCTCCACCGGCGATCAGCTTCCCACCGCCTACGATCGGCTGCCGACGCATGAGCGGATGGTCGAGGAGCGCGACACCTGGGTGACGATGCGCGACGGCGTCCGGCTATGCATCGACGTCTATCGCCCCGACGCTAGTGAGAAGGTGCCGGCGCTGCTGGCATTCGCCGTCTACAACAAGGACATGCAGGCGCCGGAGATCATGCGGGCGCTGACGCCGCAGCCGGCCTACGCGCCGTTGTGGACCGGCTGGCTGGAAGCCGGCGACTCGCGCTTCTTCACAGCGCGCGGCTACGCGCATGTGATCGGTGCGCCGCGCGGCATCGGCAAGTCGGAAGGCGGGGGCTCGCGCGAGTTCGACAGCTACGACCTGATCGAATGGATCGCGGCGCAGCCGTGGTGCGACGGCAACGTCGGCATGGTCGGCATATCCGGCTACGGCGCCGAACAGTTCCATGTCGCCAAGCAACAGCCACCGCACCTCAAGGCGATCTTCCCGTTCGATCCGCGTGGCGCCTACGGCAACCTCGGATCGTTCCGCGAGGAATATCCCGGTGGCGTCATCCATCTGTTCCGCTATCTGCTGAGCGGTACCGGCGCGGTGCCGATGCACCGGACGCAAGGTCCGCCCGGCGCGCTGCCGCCGGAGCGCGAGGCGTTGTGGCGCGAAGCGATGGCAAACCCCGACTACAGGATGTTTCCGCACGTCTACAACATCGTCACCCAGAAGGGGCAGCACATCCCGGCCATTTTCGACCTGCTGATCGATCCGTTCGACAAGGAAGAGACGGTACGTCGCGCCGAGGCCGATTTCGCCAGGGTGAAAATCCCCGCCTACACCGGCTCCGGCTGGTACGGCTACACGTACAAGACTCATCTCAACGGCGCCCAGAGCTGGTTTAGCAACATCGACGTGCCGAAGAAGCTCGCGCTCGGTGGCCCGGCGCATCTCGAACGGCCGTTCCACGCGATGCACCAGGAGATCCTGCGCTGGCACGACCATTGGCTCAAGGGCATCGACACCGGCATCATGGACGAGCCGCCGGTGAAATACTGGCTGATGGGCGCCAATGAGTGGCGCTACGCCGACGACTGGCCGCTGCCGGAGACGCAATGGACCAAGCTCTACCTCACGAGTTGGGGCCGGCTGCGGCCGGAGCCGTTCGTGCCGTCGAGCAACGACGGCGTGCGCACGCCCGATGCCTTCGTGCAGATGCCGCTGACGCAGACGGCCGAGGTGCAGAGGCTGCGCTACCTGAGCGAGCCGTTGCCGCACGACGTTCTGGTAGCCGGGCCGATGGCGCTGAATCTGTTCGCGTCGCTCGATCAGGACGATACTACCTGGATCGTGGTCGTCAGCGATGTCGGCCCGGACGTATCGGTGCGCACCGCCCGCGAAGGCGAGCGCGATGTTCCGAAGGACTTGCCGGAACGCGAGATCACCCGCGGCTGGCTGAAGGCGTCGAACCGCGCGCTCGACCCGGAACGGTCTAAGCCGTGGAAGCTATGGCATAAGCTCACCCGCGAGGCGAGCCAACCGGTCAAGCCCGGCGAGGTCAACGAATACGCCATCGAGATTCTGTCGGCCGCCAATCTGTTCAAGGCGGACCACCGCATCTGCATTGACATCTGCGCCATGGATGTGCCGACCGGCGTCGGCGGCGCGACCAATGTCGAGTACATCTCCTACCATCTGTGCGGCAGCAAGACCGTGCTGCACAAGGTCTATCATGACGATCGGCGTCCGTCGCACGTGCTGTTGCCGGTGATTCCGCAGGATTGACTCTCTCTTTGTCATGGCCGGGCTTGACCCGGCCATCCCGCTTAGGGAGGTTCGGTTGCCAGCCTAAGCGAGATCGCCGGGACAAGCCCGGCGATGACAGCGGCGAGGAGTAAATGCCGTGCCCCTGCATTTCCGCGTGGAGTTGATCTGGAAGGACACCGACCAGAGGGAGGCGGCCTCGATCTTCCTGACCTCCGACGGGCGGGTGATCCTGCAGGGCCGCCCTGTCTCGGCGCAGGAGCGTAAGGACCTGTCTTTGCCTGCGGAAGCAGATATGATCAGCATCGACCGCAAGCTGATCCGCGCCATCAAGGACATGCTGTAGGCAGGCGTGAAGCGCCAGCCAAGGAAGGAGCAACGCGATGTTTCTTCGCAATTTCTGGTACGTCGCCGCCACCGACCAAGAGGTCCAGGCGAAGCCGTTCGGCCGAACCATCATGAACGAGCCGATCGTGTTCTTCCGCATGCCGGACGGCACGCCGGTGGCACTCGAGGACCGCTGCCCGCATCGACGGCTGCCGCTGTCCATGGGCAAGCTTGTCGGCGATGCGCTGCAATGCGGCTATCACGGCCTCCGCTTCGACAAGACCGGGCAGTGCGTACGGGTGCCGGGACAAGACCTGATCCCTCCGTCGGCGCGGGTGAAGAGCTATCCGGTGGTTGAGCGCTACAAGTGGTTGTGGATCTGGATGGGCGATCCGGCGCTGGCCGATCCCGACAAGATCACCGACTTCCATTGGTTCGACGATCCCAATTGGGGCGCCAAGTCCGCCTATCTGCACGTGGAGGCGAATTGGCAACTCGTGGTCGACAACCTGCTCGACCTCACGCATCTCGCCTTCGTCCACGAGACGACCATCGGCAACATGGCGCTGGTCGAGCACGCGGCGGTGAAGGTGCAGCGCGGGCCCAACAACGTCCTGGTGACGCGCTGGACCATCGATCAGCCGGCGCCGCCCACGTTCGTCAAGGTCGGTGGGTTCACCACCAACGTCGACCGCTGGCAGATCATCGACTACGCGCCGCCGGCGTTCCTGCGGCTCGATGTCGGCGCGACGCCGACCGGCACCGGCGCGCCGGAAGGCAAGCGCGTCGGCGGCATCAGCATGCGCAACCTCAACGCCATCACGCCGGAGACGGAGACCACGACGCATTACTTCTGGGGTCAGGCGCACGACTTCGAGCCCGGCAACCGGCAGATGACCGAGCGGGTGTTCGAGCAGATCCAGGCGGCGTTCTACGAGGATGTCGCGATCTTCCAGGCGCAGCAGCGCATGATCAGCCTCGATCCGGACTCGCCGACCGTCGACATCAACGCCGACTCGGGCGGCATCCAGGCGCGCCGCATCGTCGACCGGCTGTACGCCGAGGAGCAGGCGGCCTTGGCACAGCGCGCTGCGGCGGAATAGCTGGCTGCGCGATGGCGGAGACGTCCTGGCATCGCGTCGCTGCGTCGGTGGACGTGAGGGAGGGTGAGGCGATCGCCGTCAATGTCGGCGATTTGCAGATTGCGCTGTGCCGCGTCGGCGGCACGATTCACGCGTTCGAGAATATCTGCCCGCACGCCTATGCGCTGTTGTCGGATGGCTTTGTCGAGGACAACGAAATCGAATGCCCGCTGCATGCGGCGCGCTTCGAGATCACCACCGGCCGTTGCCTCGCACCGCCCGCCGACCGCGACCTTGTCACGTATGCGGTGAAGGTCGAAGAGGATGAGGTGTTTGTTGCTGTACCGTCCTGAGCGACGGTGTCCCGGGCGCAGCGCAGCGTGAAACGGTGCGCTGCAGACCCGGGATCGTTCCGCACGCGGCATGTGGAACGGCCCCAGCTCTGCGGTGCAATACTTCGCATTGCACCGCGTCCGGGGCACGAGCAGCAGCATCACCACAGCAGCCGCAACGGTGCAAGCGTGATCCACGGCACGTAGGTGATCAGTGCGAGTGCGACGAGGTAGATCGCAATAAACGGCAGCACGCCGCGGTAGAGCCGTCCGAGCGGAATGCCGAACAGGGCGTGCGTGGCGAACAGGTTGAGCCCGAACGGCGGGATGAACATCCCGACCGCGAGGTTTACCGTGAAGATGATGCCGAAGTGAATCTGGTCGACGCCTGCCTGGGCGACGAGCGGCACCAGCAGCGGCGTCAGGATCAGGATCGCCGCGGGCGGCTCGAGCACGGTGCCGACGAACAGCAGCACCACGTTGATGATCAGGAGCAGTGCCCATTTGTCGAAGTGGAAGCCGGCGATCGTCTCGACCAGGAGGCTGGGAAAGCCGCTCGTCGTCACCACCCACGAATAGGCGCCGGCCGCCGAGACGATCACCATGATCTGCGCGATGATCCGCGCGGAATCGATTGCGGTCCGCCACAGCTCGAGCCAGCTCATCTCGCGGTAGACGAAACGGGCGATGCCGATGGCGTAGATGCAGGCAATGCCGGCGGCTTCGGTCGGCGTGAAGATGCCGCCGTAGATGCCGCCGAGGATCACGACCGGCGCCACCAGCGACCACGCTGCGTCGCGCGTCGACTTGGCGATGTTGCTCCAGCGCATCGGGTCGGTCAGCGGCACCAGGTTGATGCGGGCATAGGTCAGCAGATAGATGGAGACCAGGACGCCGATCAGGATGCCCGGCACGATGCCGGCGAGGAACAGCTTCGGCACCGACTGCTGCGCGGCGACGCCGTAGATGATCATGGTGATCGACGGCGGGATGATGGTGGCGATCGCGCCGCACGACGCGATCAGACTGCCGGAGAAGACCTGCGTGTAGCCGCGCCGCGTCAACTCCGGGATCATCAGCCGGCCGATCGCGGCGACGCAGCCGACGCTCGATCCCGACATCGAGCCGAACAGCTCGGATGAAGCCAGCGTCGCCAGCGCTAGCGAGCCGCGTACGCCGCCGACCACCGCCAGCACCCATCCGACGAGCCGGCGCGCGATGCCGCCACGTCCCATGATCTCGCCTGCGAAAATGAACAGCGGCACCGCCAGCAGCGGGAAATTGTCGAGGCTGCCGAACAGCGCAATGTGCACAGGGTCCATCGTGCCGATGTTCAGGGCGACGACGCCCACCGACGCGGCGGCGATCAGCGCCACGAAGATCGGAACGCCGAAGAGCAGCAGGGTAATCGGCAGGACGATGAGGACGAGCACCGCCATCGGATGCGTTCCTATCCGGCCACGTGGGGGTCTGGCCGGCCGCTGTCCGGCTCCGCCGGCGGCACAAAAATCCGAAGCAGCGACATGAGAACGATCAGCAACATCGCGGCGGGCACGACGCTCTGCGGAATCCACATCGGCAGATGCATGGCGTCGCTGCGCTGATCGAATTCGAACAGCATGCTGGTGACGCGATAACTCGCGAGCAGCACTGGAACCAGGATGACGGCGAGCACGATCGTACCGGCAATGTCCAGCGCTCTGCGGTACGCCGGTGGCGCCAGATTCAAGAAGGCGTCGATACGGATATGCGCCTGATGCCAGGCGACCGAGATGGCTCCGGCATAGACGCCGAAGATCATCAGGAACAGCATCGCCTCCTCCGCCCAGGAGAATGCGGCGAAGAAGAAGTAGCGCAGCACGATGTTGACGCCGTTGAGCGCGACAATGGTCAGCAGCGCCGCGGCGGCGAGCCATAGGCCGATGAAAGCCGTCCGGGCTCCCAGCCAGTGGAGCGCGCCCTTCAGGCGGTGCGTTTGTACTTGCTGGGAGTCCACGGAATTCCTTGAGGCGCTGACGTGGATGCGCGTCAGTGATCGGAAGCGTAGTGGTGCCACACCCAATCGGCAATCGCCATCAATGCCGCATCCTGATCCGACCGGCCGATGATCTGCAGACCGAGCGGCATCCCTTCGTCGGACAGGAGCGGCAGCGAGATCGCCGGCGTGCCGAGCAGCGACGCCGGAACGTTGATCGCCGGATCGCCGGTCCACGACAGCCCGACCGGTGCCGCTCCGGTCGCACCGAGGAGGACGAACCCGTCGAAGCTTGTGGCGGCCTGCGCGTATTCGTCGCGGATTTCCTGGCGCCGCCGCAGCGCCCGGCGATAGTCGGCGGCTGTCATCGCCATGCCCGAAGCCAAACGCCGCCGCAGCGGCTCGCTCAGGCCGTCGCGCCTGGCGTAGCTGCCGAGCGGCCAGCGCCATTCCCAATCGCCGATCTGGAAGGTCACTGGCCCCGCCTCGGCGATGGTGCGCTCGAACGTCTCGATCGCAGGGCTGTCGCCCCGGCTAACGACCGTGATGCCGAGCTCGGCGAGGCGCTTGCGCGCGCCTGCCATGGCGGCACGGGCCCCTTCGCTCGCTTTCGGCCAGCCGGCGGTTTCCAGGAACGCAAGCCGGCGCGGCGCGATGGCCGGCGGAATCGTCAACGGACCGTCGAGGCCGGGATATCCGGGATCGCCGCCGACCCGCGAGGCGATCGCCATGGCGACCGCCCAGGCATCGTCCGGCGTCGCCGCCAGCACGCCGACGCAACTCTGCGTCAGGTGATCGAACGAGCCGCCGCGGTTGAGCGCGCCGTAGGTCGGCTTGTAGCCGACGCAGCCGCAATAGCTCGCCGGCCGCAGCGTCGAGCCGACGACCTGCGATCCCAGCGCCGCCGGCAGGATACCGGCGCCCACGGCCGCCGCCGAACCGGCGCTCGATCCGCCGGCGGTGCGTGCCGGGTCATGCGGATTGCGCGCCGGCATCAGCGGCTCGCTCGCGGCGTACTCGGTCGTCACCGTCTTGCCGAGGATGATGCAGCCTGCGTCGCGCAGCGCCTGCACCGACGCGGAATCGCGCCTGGTCTCGAAGCCCGCCCACAGCGGCGAGCCCTGGCCGGTCGGCATGTCCTCGGTTTCGATGATGTCCTTGATGCCGATCGGCATCCCATCGATCGGCGACAGCGGCTGCCCGCTGCACCAGCGCGCGTCCGACTCCGCCGCCGCCGCAATGGCCGCGTCGCGCGCGATATGCACGAACGCGCCGATGCGCGGCTCGACGGAATCGAGCCGCACCAGACGTTCCTTAAGCTCGGTGCTAGGCGCGGCGTCACCCGACGCAAACCGTGCGGCGAGCGACGCATACGAGGATGGATGAGGCACTGGCTCAGTTCAC
This sequence comes from Hyphomicrobiales bacterium, assembly GCA_009377755.1. Taxonomy (GTDB): domain Bacteria; phylum Pseudomonadota; class Alphaproteobacteria; order Rhizobiales; family Xanthobacteraceae; genus WHTM01. The sequence continues at coordinate 18,015 of WHTM01000024.1, forward strand.
CGTCGCGGCGCCGGCTTTGATCTTGCCGTAGAACTCCTTCAGCGGGGGGCTCTTGTCGAGAACCGGCTGAATGGCCGCCGTGACCCGCTTCTCCGCTTCCGTCTGCTCGGCAGCCGGCAGCGTGTAGATCTTTCCGCCTTTTTCCTTCCACGCGGCGGTGTCGGAGGCGATGCGCGCGATCTGCCACTTGTCGATTTCCGGCCCGATCTTCGCGCCGACTTCGACCACGGCCTTCTGCAGATCCGGCGGAAGGCGATTGAACCAGACCTTGCTGACCAGAGTGATCGGCACCAGCGCCCATAGCTGCGTGTCGAGCAGGTGCGGTGCCGCATCATAGTACTTGAAGGCGACGAACACGCCCTTCACCGTGCTGACGCCGTCGATGGTGCCTTGCTGCAAGGCCGGCAGCACTTCCGGCAGCGACATGGGCACCGCCGACGCGCCCAAGGCGCGCACCTGCGCCTGCTCGCCTTCCGAGGCAAGGACGCGGATGCGCTTGCCCGAGAGGTCGGCGATCTTGGTGATCGGCGTCTTCGCCACGAACCCCTGCAGGTCGTAGACACCGGCGTAGATGCCGACGAGATTCCGATCAGCGGCGACGTCGAAGATTGCCTTCTTGACCGACGGCACGTCGATGACACGGCGAGCATGGTCGGTGTCCTTGAACAGGCCGGCCATGGCGAGGCCCTGGAAGCGCGGATCGGCGCCGACGAACAATTCCGCCGGTCCGATGGCGGCTTCGATGGTACCGAGCCGAAGCCCTTCGGTCTGGCGCGGCGCCCCGCCGAGCTGGCCGGCCGGGAAGATGCCGACCTTGATGCGCCCGTTGGTGGCCTTCTCGATCTCCCGCTTATAGACCTTGATGTACTCGTGCTGCATGTCGTTCAGCGTCAGGGTGGCGAACTTCATGTTGAATTCCTGCGCCCACGACGGTCCGGCGGCGAGCGCCAGGCCGGCAGCGAGCGGAAGCGCGCCGAGCATGGCGGCGAGCCGCCTGCGCATTGCAGATCGATGATGGCGAAACGTCATGGAATCACTCCCTCGCTCCCGGACCAAGTTGACCCTACGAGGGATGCTAGTCGCTTCCGGCCCACCAGTTCAACCGGCCCCGCCGCGCGGGGGCGTTGCCAACCGCGGCATCGCACCGCAGACTGCGGAGCGGGGATGGAAAGGAGGGCAGTCATGCAACCGCACGCCGCGACCGCGGGAGACTACGACTATATCATCGTGGGTGCCGGCTCGGCGGGATGCATCCTCGCCAACCGCCTGTCCGCCGATCCGCGCAACCGCGTTCTGGTGCTGGAAGCGGGTGGTTGGGACAACTGGATCTGGTACCACGTCCCGGTCGGATACCTGTATTCCATCGGCAATCCGCGCTCCGACTGGATGTACCGCACCGCGGTCGAGGCGGGATTGAACGGTCGCAGCATCCCTTACCCGCGCGGCAAGGTGATCGGCGGCTCGTCCGCCATCAATGCCATGATCTACAACCGCGGCCAGGCGCGCGACTACGATCTTTGGCGCCAACTCGGGCTCACCGGCTGGGGCTGGGACGACGTGCTGCCGCTTTTCAAGATGCACGAGGATTGTGCGCTTGGAGCAAACGATTCGCACGGAACCGGAGGCGAGTGCCGCGTCGAGGTGCAGCGCGTGCGCTGGGACATCCTCGACGCATTCCGCGCGGCGGCCGCGGCGGCCGGCATCAAGCCGATCGACGATCTCAACTGCGGCGACAACGAAGGCTCGGGCCCTTATCACGTGACCCAGACCAAGGGCCGGCGCTGGACTGCCGCACGTGGTTTCCTCAAGCCGGTGCTGCACCGCGCCAACCTGCGCCTGGAAACCAGATGCCTGGTCGAAGGCGTCGACTTCGACAACCTGCGCGCCGCCGGCGTCCGCTGGCGGCAGGCCGGCGTCGCCCGCTCCGCCCGCTGCCGTGGCGAAGTGATTCTGTCGGCCGGATCGATCGGCTCGCCGCAGCTCATGATGCTGTCCGGCGTCGGGCCGGCAGCGCAACTGCAGAGTCTCGGTGTTCCCATCGTTCTTGACCGGCCGGGAGTCGGCGAGAACTTGCAGGACCATCTGCAGGTACGGCTCGCCTTCAAGGTCACCGGCGTCAAGACGCTCAACCAGATGTATCACTCGATCCCGGGCCGGATCGGCATGTGCCTCGACTATGCCCTGTTCCGCCGTGGCCCATTGAGCATGGCGCCGGCGCAGCTCGGCCTCTACGCGCGCTCCGATCCGTCACGCGACCGCGCCAATCTCCAGTTCCTGGTGCAGGCGATGTCGCTCGACCGGCTCGGAGCGCCACCGCATAAATTTCCGGCGTTCAGCGTCGGCGTCTGCAATGCGCAGCCGACCAGCACCGGGCACCTTCGCCTGAAGTCCGCGAATCCGGCCGACGCGCCGATCATCGCTCCGAACTATCTTTCCACTGACGACGACAAGCGCGTGATGGCGGATTCGATCCGCGCGGTGCGCCGGATCACGTCACAGCCGGCGCTGCGCCAGTATCAGCCGGTCGAGGTGATTCCAGGCGATCCGACCATCGACGACGATGCATCGCTGCTCAAGACAGCGGGCGACATAGGAACGACGGTCTTCCACCCCTGCGGGACCGCGAAGATGGGTCGGCACGAGGACCCGCGCGCGGTCGTCGACGAACGGCTGCGCGTCATTGGGCTTGATGGGCTGCGCGTGGTCGACGCCTCGATCATGCCGACGGTCACCTCCGGCAACACCGCCGCGCCGACCATGATGATCGCCGAAAAGGGCGCCCGGATGATTTTGGAGGATGCGATCGGCTAGCGACGTGCCCCGGACGCAGTGCAGCATGTAATGCTGCACCGCTAAGCCGGGGCCGTTCCGGATGCTGAGTGTGGGATGGGTCCCGGTTCTGCAGCGCACCGTTGCATGCTGCGCTGCGCCCGGGACACACGCGGCTACGCCTTCGCCATCCAATACCGCCCAAACTCGTCGCGCTCGAGCGTAAGGCGGGTGCGGATGTCGCTCCAGGCGAGCAGCACCGCTCGATAGCGGTAATCCTTGGTTGCATCGACGATGTCGCGGAAGTAGACCGGCTTTCGCAGGCAATCCTCGATCGCCTTCACCAGCTTCGGATCGGCATGCGTGGCGGCGCTCACAGGTAATCCTCCAGCCGGACCTCGTCCTTGAAGGCGGGCACGATGCGCTCGTAGCGGAAGGCGGGAATGCCTTCCGGGATCGTCGCGTCGATGCCGAACTTAGAGGTCGTCGGCAGTTCACCTGGCTTGAGGTCCCAGGGCCGCACGCTCGGATCGACGTGCTTGCCCTTCATGCCGCTGAGGATGACGATGTCCTTGTCGGCCTGACAGCGGAACGTGACCGCCCATTCGACCTCGTTCGGGTCGTAGATGTTGATGTCGTCGTCGGTCACGATCGCCTGCTTGACCACAGGCAGCGTCAGCAGCGCCGTCAGCGCGTTCTTGCCCTCTCCGGCGCGCTTTTTGATCGCCGCCACCACCGACCAGCCGCAGCAGCCGCCCTCGGTCGCGCGAACGGCCGTCACGTGGATGCCGGCGAGCCCGAGCACGCGCATGCAAGCCGCTTCGGTCGCCGCGCCATTGAGCCAGTCGTTTTCCCACGGCATCTGCAGCGCGTAGAAGATCGGGTTGCGCCGGTGCGTGATGGCGTTCACACGGAACAGCGGATTGTGCTTGAGGTCGCCCTGCATGCCGGCGAACTCGCCGAACGGGCCTTCGTCGGCGGTCCAGCCGTTGGGCAGCAATTCGCCTTCCAGCACGATCTCGGCATGCGCCGGCACGGGGATGTCGACGGTCTTGCCGCGCACGAGTTGCGCCGGCTCGCCGCGCAATCCACCGGCGATTTCCATCTCGTTGACGCCGGCCGGCGCCTTGAACGCCGCTGCCATGTGCTCGTAGGCGTGAACGCCGATCGCGACCGCGACGGGCAGCGGCCGGTTGCGTTCGTAGGTGCGCGTGTAATAACGCCGTAGGTCCGACGCTGTGAACAGGTCCATGGCCATCTCGCGCCGGGTGCGAAACATCATCCGGTAGCAGCCGGCATTGAGCCCGAACTCGGTATCCTCGGCGAAGGCGACACCGGCCGAGATATACGGGCCGCCGTCCTTTTCGTGCATGAACGGAATCGGCAGTGTGGTGAGATCGACGTCATCGCCCGTCATCATCACCTCCTGGCACGGTGCATCGGAGATGGTGACCGGCGGCAGCGGCCGGGCCGCGGCCTTGGCAAATCGGACGCCAAGCTCGCCTTCGGGCCAGCCGAGGGCGGATGCGGTGCGCGAGCGCGTCCAGAAAATCCCGCCGACGACCGGGGTGTCGTAATCCTCCACCGATTCACACAGCAGGGCCGCAGATGCCTGGCTGCACAGCGCGGAAATGTGGCGCGGGTGGACGGAGCGCGTCACGCGGCGCAACTGGCCCTCGCGCTCCATGCGCGACAGCATGCCGCGGAAGTCCTCCTGCCGGTTGCTCTGAATGGTGGCCATGCACGCCCCGGTGTTGCAGCGACTGAGCCGCTCATCTCATGATTGGAATGTTGAAACAATCATCGCATGCGAGCAAGGCAATTATGCCTGGTATGCCTACACGGTCGGCATTTTGCCTGAAATTCGACTGTTGCCCTCGTTCTCCGCTTAATCATACTATCATCTAGCACATCGCTTCAGCGGGGACTCCATGCTCGGACGCGCCGACAACGTCGACAACCAGAGTCTGCGCGGGTTCCTGCGGATGGTGGAGACGAACTATCCGGATGAGCTGGTTCGCATCCGCGAGCCGGTCAATCCCCGCTTCGACATGACGGCGCTGGTGTTCGAACTGGAACGCTCCGGCAAGAATCCCGTCGTGTTGCTGGAGAGCGTCGCCGGCTACGACATGCCGGTGGTCACCAACGTGGCAGCCAACCGCCGCCTGCTGGCGGCGTGTCTCGGTGTCGACGTCCGCGACCTGCCAACCGCGTTCCGCGAGCGCTGCCAGAAATACATTCCCTGTGAGTTGGTGGCGGAGGCCGCCTGGAACGAGGTCGTGATCGAGGGCAACGACGTCGATCTCAACAAGCTGCCGATCCCGCTGCAGTTCTCGGTCGACGGCGCGCCCTACATCACCGCGGGGCAGATTTCCGCGCGTGATCCGGTCAGCGGCGTCGACACCACGGGCTTTCACCGGCTGATGCTCAAGGGCAAGAACCGCCTCGGCGTATCGCTGCATTCGCGCCGGCGCATGTTCGAGTTTCACCGGCGCGCGGAAGAGCGGGGCAAGTCGCTGCCGGCGGTGATCACCATCGGCACGCATCCGCTGCACTACATGGGCTCGATGGTCTACGCCTATCCGCCGAACGTGCGGAAGTTCGAGATCATCGGCGGCCTGTTCGGCGAGCCGTATCGGCTGGCGCGCTGCGGCATCGAGGACCTGGAAGTGCCGGCCGGCGCCGAGATCATCATCGAAGGCGAAATCCTCGCCGGCGTGCGCGAACCGGAAGGGCCGTTCGGCGAGTTCACCGGCTATGCGTCATACCGCAGCACGCAAAACGTGTTCGTCGCCCATCGCATCCGCATGTGCGGCGACGCCATGTACCATGCCGTCACGTCGGGTATGTCCAAGGACCACATCCTGGTGTCCTGCATCACCCGCGAGGGCGAGATCCTAAATGCGTTGCGGCGCAACCTGCCGAACGTGCGCAATGTGCACGTGCCGCATACGACCTGCGGCGCCTTCGTGGCGTTCATCTCGATGAAGAAGACCGCCGACGGCGAGCCGCAGATGGCGATCATGGCGACGCTCGGCACCGAGCTCTACACCAAGTACGTTATCGTCGTGGACGACGACGTCGATATCTTCGATCTCAACGACGTGATGTGGGCGGTCGCGACCCGCGTGCGCGCCGAGAAGGACATCTTCTTCATTCCCGGCGCGAAGGCGGCGATCCTCGATCCCACCTCCGATCCGGAAAACTTTACGGTGACGAAAATGGGCGTGGATGCCACGCGCCCGGCGGGCCGCGACTTCGCGGAACGTCTCGTCATCTCCGACGAGCAGCGTGCACGGGCGCGCTCGATCCTGGAGGCGGCCGGCGTGAAGCTGTAGTGCGTCGCCGGCGCCGCCTCTTTCGTCAGAGAGTGCAGAGAGATTTGGAGGATAGACGATGAGGTATGTGGTTTCGACGGTCTTGGCCGCGGGCGCGGCATGTATCGCCGCCATTCCGGTGGCCGCACAGGAGAAGGTAAGCCTTCGGTTCGGCACCGTCGGTGTCGGTTCGTCCTGGTACAATTACGGGGCCGGCATGGCGGACCTGGTCAAGCCGAAGTTGCCGGCCGGCTCTTCCATCGACGTGCTGCCGCGCGCCGGCGGCATCGGCAATCTCCGGCTGATCCAGTCCGGTGAGATCGAGCTCGGCATCACCTTCTCGGTGTCGACGGCGGAAGCCTGCGGCGGCTTCGGAGTCTTCAAGCAGAAGATGGACAAGGTCCGCGGCGTCATCGGCGGGCTCGACACCTACTATTTCGGAACGTTCGTGACCAAGCAGTCAGGCATTACGTCCTGGGACGACATCGTCGCCGCCAAGAATAAGTTTCATCTGCTGACCACCAGCCCCGGCGGCACCGGCGAGCAGGCTGTGCGCGAGGTGGTCGGCCTGCTCGGGTCGAACAAGGACGAGATCGCCAAGAAGGGCGGCATGATCGAAGCGACGGCGCGGTCGGGTACGGCCGAGACGATTCGCGACGGTCAGGCGGGGGGCTGGGCGCACGTCGTCACCAAGGGACATCCGGCGGCCACGCAGATCGTGACGGTCAACGACATGATCATGCTGCCGCTGCCCGATAAGGTGATCACCGGCATGGTTGCCAAGGGGTGGATCCCGGCAACGATTCCCGCCAACCTCTACAAGGGGCAAACCGAGCCGATCAAGACGGTGAAGACCGCGTCGAACATCGTCGCCGGCGCCGGCGTGCCGGACTCGGCCGTCTACACGTTCACCAAGACGATCATGGAGAACGCAGCAAGGCTGCCGAAAATCCATGCCGCGCTCGGCGAATTCGATCCCAAGGAAGCAGCCAATGCGGGCCTCAACGGCAATTGTCCGCTGCATCCCGGCGCAGCGAAGTACTACAAGGAGGCAGGGCTCATCAAATAGCAACAATGGCGGCTGGCGCCGATCCATGATTCGTCACCTTATCCGTCATTGCGAGGAGGCGCAGCCGACGAAGCAATCCAGGGGCGTCTTGCCTGAAAGGCTGGATTGCGTCGTCGCTTCGCTCCTCGCAATGACGCCTGCTCCAAGGCGCGAGCAAAGTGTACCCCGAAAAGCGACGGTCATCGCTCGGTACGTGGTGCTATGAGCATGTTGCCGGCGCTCGCCGCTCGCGTATTCGTGGGAATCGTCGCGATCGTCCTCACGTTCGTCGAGTTCCTGCCGCTGATCCGGGGAAGGTCGCTCTATGAATTGACCTTCCTCGGGACCCATCTGGGCGCAGCCCTGGCCATTACTTTCGTCATGTTCGGACCGCGGCAGCGGCGCGACGAGAACGCCGCGGTGCCGTTGCTCGATTTCGTGCTCGCGCTGTTGGCGCTGGTCTGCGCCGGCTATTTCGTCACGCAAGGACTGCGCGTATCGGAGCGCATCGAAGGGGTCGACGAGGTCTACACCGCCGACATCGTCTTCGGCGTCGGGCTGATCGTTCTCCTGTTGGAGGCCTGCCGGCGTGCCACCGGCATCGTGCTGGCCGGGGTCGCGGTGGCGTTCATCGCCTTCATTTTCCTCGGCCCCTACCTGCCGGAGCCGCTGACGCATCGCGGCATGCCGCTTGACCGTTTCATCGATCTGCAGGTGCTCTCGACGGAGGCGATCTTCGGTACGCCGATCTCGGCGTCTGCGCACATGGTGTTCTACTTCATCGTCGTCGGCGCCTTTCTCGAACGATCCGGCGCCGGCAAGCTGTTCGTCGATCTCGCCTATTGCCTCACCGGCCGCGCCTGGGGCGGCGCCGGTAAGGCGTCGGTGATCTCGTCGGGGCTGTTCGGCACCGTGTCGGGCAGCGCGGTAGCGAACGTGCTGATCACCGGCATCGTGACCATCCCCCTGATGAAGCGGACCGGCTTCAAGCCGACCATGGCCGGGGCGATTGAGGCGACGGCGTCGACCGGTGGGCAACTCGCGCCGCCGGTGATGGGCGCCGCGGCCTTCATCCTCGCCGACATCGTCGGGATCAGCTACGCGGACGTGGTCTATGCCGCGGTCGTCCCGGCGCTGCTCTACTACTTCTCGATCTTCCTCGTCGTCGACGCCTATGCCCGCCGCTCGGGGTTGAGGCCGGACCCGTTGTTGCCGGTGGCCGAGTCCTTGGCGGGGCTGCGGGAGCGCTGGCACCTGCTCCTGCCGCTGTTCTTCATGATCTACCTGCTGATGTCGCAATACTCGCTGCGCCTGACCGGCGCGGTCACGACACTGGTGATCATCGCCATCAGCTGGCTGCGTCCGTCGACGCGGATGTGGATCGTCGCGATCTATGAAGCGATCGTGCGCGCGGTGCGCGCGACGGTGGAGGTCGCCATTCCGTCGGCGGTCGCCGGCATTATCGTCGGAACGCTGGTGCAGACCGGAATGGCACTCAAGCTGCAGCGCTGGCTGCTCGACGTCGCCGGCGGATCGCTGGCACTGTCGCTGATCGGCGCCATGATTCTGACCATCATTCTCGGCATGGGCATGCCGACCGCGGCCGCCTACCTCGTTGCGGCAATCCTGGTCGCGCCGGCACTGCAGGAGCTTGGTGTGCCGGCGCTCGCCGCGCACCTGTTCATCTTCTATTTCGCCATTCTCTCGATGGTCACGCCACCGGTCGCGCTGGCGTCATATGCGGCCGCGGGGCTGAGCGGCGCGAATCTCTGGAATTCCGGGCTGGTGGCGTTCGCCTTGGCGATTCCCGGCTTCCTGATTCCCTACGCGTTCACGATCGACCAAGGCATTCTGCTGCAAGGCGGCGCGCTGCATATTGTGCATGTCATCGGCACCGTGGCGATCGGGGTAGCGGCGATGTCGATGGCGACCGGAGGCTACGCGTTGGGCCCATTAACCTGGCCGTGGCGCGTGCCGCTGTTCTGCTCGGCGCCGCTGCTGATCGCTCCGGAGCCGGTGACCGACCTGATCGGCGTGGCCGGCGTGGTCATCGTGCTCGGATACCAGGCGTGGCGCTACAAGATGCGCCGGCCCACGTCCGCGGATGAGGTTCGCCCCGGCGCCGCGCCTGTCGGACCGGCAGCATCCCAGTGAGGAATGAATGCGAACGCTGATCTCGGCCACCTGGATCGTTGGCCATGAGAATGGCCGCCACCGCCTGATCCGCGACGGTGTGGTCGTCTACGAAGGCAACACGATCGTGCACGTCGGCAAGAGCTTCGAGGGGCAGGTCGACAAGACCATTGATGCCAAGGGCAAGCTGGTCGCGCCGGGATTCATCGATACCCATGTCCACACCGGACACCGCGCCACGCACCGGCTGATCACCGACACCGGCCGGCCGATGTATTACGGCCAGCCGTTCCTGGAAATCAGCGTGCCCAAGGAAGGCGCGGTGGTGAAGGGCGATCCGCGCTACCTCAAACATGGCGATGCCGGCTCGGAAGCGGCGTTTGCGCTCAACGCCACCTTCACGGTCGCCGAGTTGCTGCGCGCCGGCGTCACCACCTTCGTCGAGTTCGGCAGCCAGCTTCGCGTGCAGGACTCGTTGTTGGCGGAGGTGAAGCGGCTCGGCACGCGCGCCTACCTCGCGCCGGGATACGACTGCGGCCGCTGGGTCGGCGACGACAAGGGCCGGCTCAAGCGGGTGCGCAACAACCAGCTCGGGCTCGACGGGCTGACGACGGCGCTCGACTGGATCGAGAAGAACGACGGTGCGCTCGGCGGCCGCGTGCGCGGCATCCTGGTGCCGCGCGAGGTGGAGACCTCAAGCGTCGAGCTGTTGCGCCGTACCCGCGAGGCGGCCGACGCCAACAAGCTGCCGATGGCGACCCATGCCGCTTACAGCGTGCTCGAGTTCCACGACGTGGTCGCCGAGCACATGATGACACCGATCGAACTGCTCGACGATCTCGGCATGCTGCGGCCGACCATGAACATCGGCCACGGCAATTTCATCGCCGACAATCCGAACCTCAACTACTCCAAGGCGCGCGACCTCGAACTGATGGGGCAGGCCGGCGTCTCGATCTCCCACTGCCCGATCAACATCATCCGCCGCGCCCGCGTCCTCGACAACTGGAAGTGCTACCAGGAAGCCGGCATCAACATCTCGATCGGCTCCGACACCTATCCGCGCGACATGATCATGAACATGCGCATCGCCTCCTACATGGGCAAGGTGATGGGCCACACTTACTTTGCTGCAACCGCCGGCGAGGTGTTCGAAGCGGCGACCCTCGGCGGCGCCATCTCGGTCGGGCGCGACGATCTCGGACGCTTGGCGCCCGGCGCGCTCGCCGACATCGTCATCATTGATCTTTCCGGCGGCAACACGCTGCGCTACGGTCCGGTGCGCGATCCGGTGCGCGGCGTGGTCGAGTGCGGGATCGGCGACGATGTCGAGACCGTCATCGTCGACGGCAACATCTGCATGGAGAACCGCGTCATCCCGGGCGTCGACTTCCGTGCGTTGCGCGACCAGGCCCAGATCGCCGGCGAGGCGATCTGGGCGACGCTGCCGGAATGGGACCCGCTGGAACGAACGGCGGAAGAGGCGTGCCCGTATTGCTATCCGGATATTGGGTGATATCCGCCGTGCGTGTCCCGGGCGCTGCGCAGCACATCGGAAGTCGGGTATACCGACTTCCGGCATACGGTTGAGTGTCGCAAGTCGGAAACATCCGACTTGCGAAGTGGTGCGCTGCAGACCCGGGACCGTTCCACGCGCCGAATTTGTAACGATCCCGGATCAGCGAAGCAGCACTGCGTGCTGCATCGCATCCGGGACACGCAGTCCCCAACCTACTCCGCCGCCGTATCGTATTCCTCGACCGGCGGGCATGTGCAGACCAGGTGGCGGTCGCCGTAGACGTTGTCGATGCGGTTGACCGGGCACCAGTACTTGTCGGTCAACAGCGATGTGACGGGGAAGCATGCCTCCTGGCGGCGATAGGGCCGGCGCCAGTCGTCCTCCATCAGGTCGAAGGCCGTGTGCGGCGCATTGCGCAGCGGATTGTTCTTCGCGCCCATCCTCCCTTCCTCGATGGCGCGGATTTCCGCCCGGATGGCAATCATCGCGTCGCAGAACCGGTCGAGTTCGGCCTTCGATTCCGACTCGGTTGGCTCGATCATCAGCGTGCCGGCGACCGGAAAGCTCATGGTCGGCGCGTGGAAGCCGTAGTCGATCAGCCGCTTGGCGATGTCCTCGACCGACACGCCGGCCGAGTCCTTGAACGGCCGCGTATCGATGATGCATTCGTGGGCGATGCGTCCGTGCGGTCCTTTGTAGAGCAGCGCGAAGTGACCTTCGAGCCGCTTGGCGATGTAATTGGCGTTCAGGATCGCGGCGCAGGTCGCGGCCGTGAGGCCGTCGCTGCCCATCATGGCGATGTACATCCAGGAGATCGGCAGGATCGACGCCGAGCCGAACGGCGCAGCCGATACCGGTCCCACCGCCGCCGCCTCGCCGGTGCGCCCGGGATGTCCGGGCAGGAACGGGATAAGATGCGCCTTTACCCCGATCGGCCCCATGCCGGGACCGCCGCCGCCGTGCGGAATGCAGAAGGTCTTGTGCAGATTGATATGGCTGACGTCGGCGCCGAATTCGCCGGGCCGTGCTAGGCCGACCATGGCGTTGAGATTGGCGCCGTCGAGATAGACCTGTCCGCCATGCGTATGCACGACGTCGCAGATCTCCCGGATCGCGGCCTCGAACACGCCGTGCGTGGACGGATAGGTGACCATGATCGCCGCGAGCCGCGCGGCGTGACGTTCCGCCTTCGCGCGGAGATCGGCGAGATCGACGTTGCCGTCCTGGTCGCAACCAACCACGACCACGTCCATGCCCGCCATGTGCGCGGAGGCGGGATTGGTTCCATGCGCCGACGACGGGACGAGGCAGATGTTGCGCTCCAGATCGCCGCGGCTGCGATGATAGGCGCGGATCGCCAGCAGTCCGGCGTATTCGCCCTGCGCGCCGGAATTCGGCTGCAGCGAGACAGCATCGTACCCGGTGATCGCGCAGAGCTTGGCCGCAAGGTCGCCGAGCAGCCCGGCATAGCCCTTGGCCTGATCGGCGGGGGCGAAGGGATGCAGGTCGGAAAACTCCGGCCAGGTCACCGGCAGCATCTCGGCGGTAGCGTTGAGCTTCATGGTGCAGGAGCCGAGCGGGATCATCGAACGGTCGAGCGCGAGATCGCGGTCGGCCAGGCGCCGCATGTAGCGCAGCATTTCGGTCTCCGAGCGATGCTGGTGGAACACCGGATGCATCATGAAGGCGCTGCGGCGGGAGAGGGCGGCCGGAATCGCGCTCGCCGATTGGCGTGCGACATTGGTGTAGCTGAGTTCAGTGGAGCGTTCGGCCGATGCCGAGCCGCCAGGCCTGTGACCGAACGAGCGCCAGACCGCTTCGATCGTCTCCGGCGTCGTCGTCTCATCGCAACTGACGCCGATCTGGTTCGATCCCGCAATCCTCCACAGATTGACTCCACTGGCGGCGGCGCGTTGCACGATCTCGGCCTGATGGTCTCCCGCTTCGATCGTGATCGTGTCGAAGAAGGCCGTCTGTTGCACGCGCCATCCGAGCGCCTTCAGTCCGTCCGCCAGGGCGGCTGTCCGCGTGTGCACCTGGCCCGCGATCTGCCGCAGGCCGTCGGGCCCATGATAGACGCCGTACATCGACGCTATGACTGCGAGCAGCACCTGCGCGGTGCAGATGTTGGACGTCGCCTTCTCGCGGCGGATGTGCTGCTCGCGCGTCTGCAAGGCGAGGCGGTAGGCGCGCCGCCCGCGGGTATCGACGGAGACGCCGACAAGACGGCCGGGCAGGGCGCGCTTGTGCTTATCCCTGGTGGCGATATAGGCGGCGTGCGGACCGCCGTATCCCATCGGCACGCCGAATCGCTGCGCCGAGCCGACGGCGATATCGGCGCCCAATTCGCCGGGGGGCGTCAGCAGTGTCAGCGCCAGCGGGTCGGCGGCGATGACGGCGAGCGCGCCGGCGGCATGCAGCGCCGCGATGGCCGGGCGGAAGTCACGAATCTCGCCGGAGCTTCCCGGATATTGCAGCAGTGCGCCAAACACCGCGGTGGCATCGAGATTGGTCAGTGGATCGCCGACGACGATCTGCCGGCCGAGCGGCTCGGCGCGCGTCCGCACCACCGCGATCGTCTGCGGATGGCAATCGGCATCGACGAAGAAGGCCGTCACCTTCGACATGGCGACGCGCTGCGCCATCGCCATGGCTTCGGCGGCGGCAGTTGCCTCGTCCAGCAGGGAGGCATTGGCGATGTCCAGGCCTGTGAGATCGGCGATCATAGTCTGGAAGTTGAGCAAGGCTTCCAGCCGGCCCTGGCTGATCTCGGGCTGATACGGCGTATAGGCCGTGTACCAGGCCGGATTCTCCAGGATGTTGCGCTGGATCACCGGCGGCAGGATGGTGCCGTAGTAGCCTTGCCCGATCATCGAGGTGAGAACCGCGTTCTTGGCGGCGATCGTGCGCAGCGCGGCGATGGCTTCGGTCTCGGACAGGGCGGACCCGACATCGAGCGTCTGCCGCTGACGAATCGTTTGCGGGACTGCCTGCGCCATGAGTTCTGCCATGTCGGCAACGCCGACGGTCTTGAGCATCGCCGACATGTCGTCGGCCGACGGGCCGATGTGGCGGTGAGCAAAGACGACGGGATCGAATGCGCCCGGACGCAAAGTGGCGGACATGTGCTTGCTTTCAAGGTTGGTCATTCGCGATGCCATCGTGGTTCCGATTCAGCCGATCATCTGCTGGTAGGCGGCTTCGTCCATCAGGCCGACGATCTGCGACGTATCGGCGATCTTCAGTTTGAAGAACCAGCCCTTCCCCATGGGATCGGCATTGACCACGCCGGGCTCGTCGACGATCGCCTGGTTGATTTCGAGTACCGTGCCGCTGATCGGGGCGTAGACGTCGGATGCGGCCTTGACCGATTCGACCACCGCGGCGGCGTTGCCTTGCTGGAACGTCATTCCGGGAGCCGGTAATTCGACGAAGACCAGGTCGCCAAGCTGTTCCTGGGCGTGGCCGGTAATGCCCACGGTGGCGACGTTGCCGTCGACGCGCAGCCATTCATGATCCTGAGTGAACTTGAGCATCGGCGATGATCTCCGGCAGGTTGCGCTAGGCGCGTTTGTAACGGTGGAGAACGAATGGCATGTCGCAGGTTTCGACCGGCATGCGCTTGCCGCGGACATCGGCGAACAGCCGCGTGCCAAGCGATGCGCATGGCTGCGCGACGTAACCCATGGCGACGGCCGCCTGTGCGCTCGGCCCGAACCCTCCCGATGTCACGGCGCCGATCGGCGTCGGATCGGTATCGTCGCGATAGAGCTGGACGCCGCCGCGGACGGGCGCCCGTTCGATCGGACGCAGGCCCACGCGCCTGCGCGGCGTGCCGTGCGCCAACTGTTCAAGGATGACGTCGGAGCCGGGAAATCCGCCTTGCCGCTCGCCGCCGGCGCGCCGGCACTTCTGCATCGCCCACGCGAGACCGGCCTCGACCGGCGTCGTTCCGGTATCGATGTCGGAGCCATACAGGCAGAGACCGGCTTCCAGCCGCAGACTGTCGCGCGCGCCGAGCCCGATGGGGGCGACGAGGGGGTTCTGAAGCAGCGCCCGGGCGAGGTCCTCGGCGCGGGATGCCGGAACGGAAATCTCGAATCCGTCCTCGCCGGTATAGCCAGAGCGGGACACCTCGCAGTCGATGCCCGCGATCGGCAGCGTCCGGACGTCCATGAATCGCATTGCCGATGCCGCCGGCGCAAGTTGCGCCAGCACGGCCTCCGCCTCGGGACCTTGCAGCGCAAGCAGCGCGCGATCCCGCAACGGTTCAATCAGGCAGGTTGCCGACAGCCGCTCGCGCAGGTGCATCTCGTCGGCAGCCTTGCACGCCGCGTTGACGATGAGGTGCAGATGGTCGCCGCGGTTCGCGACCATCAGGTCGTCGAGGATGCCCCCGCTTTTGTTGGTGAAGAATGCGTAGCGTTGCCGCCCCTCGGCGAGCCCAAGGACGTCGATCGGAACCAAGGATTCCAGCGCGCGCGCCGCGTCCCGCCGGCTGCCGGAGCGCGGGCGCAGCGCAATCTGCCCCATGTGCGAGACGTCGAACAGACCGGCCGCCGACCGGGTATGGAGGTGCTCCTTGAGAATGCCGGGCGGGTATTGCACCGGCATCTCGTAGCCGGCAAACGGCACCATGCGCGCGCCCAGCCTGACGTGCAGCGCGAATAACGGAGTTCGTTGCAGGGCGGCAGGCTTGTGATCGGCAGTGTCGGGACTCGAAATAGACGACATGAGTGGCACCTCTTGCGTCGGTCCTGAGACCGATCGTCACGGTGCCCCCTCTGTCGGTTTGCCTGAGAACGTTATCCCGTCGGCGGGCGCACTAGGCGCCTCTCTCCAGAGTTTGTTACGCATCGCGGTCCCTGCTGCCTGAGAGTTTCCGGGGCGGTTGCTCCTTCGGCGTCGGTTACCCGATCTCTCCCGCGATGCGGCAGTCCGTGTCTCGTGCTGTCTCGTACTCCGAGCTTTGTTGCCTGCGTTCGAATCCAATGATCCTAATTATAGCATCATTACGGTCGAGGCGCCAGCGGCAACACGCAAGGCCGGATTTGCGACGAATTTCCGACGCGACTGCGTTCGCGGCCGCACAGCAAAGATGCTGGGCATGCCCAGAAAGCGTGCTTGTCGAGCCGTGCCGGAGCGGGATAGTATGGTCATACTAAAAATAGGACCATGTTATGCATGCCGTGCATGGTCGCTGGAACGGAAGATCGGGCGCCTCCTAGTCCGCCGGGGAGGACGGGCGCACGTCTACATCGAACGGTCGGTCAAAGGACTGGAGGGAGTCATGGTCATAACGCTCGACAAACTATCTCGACTGATGGTCGCCACCGGGTTCGTGGCGATCGGCTTTGCTGCGTCACCTGGGAATGCTCAAGACACGATCAAGATCGGCGCCCCGCTCGCGCTCACGGGCGGGCTGGCGGACGAAGGCCATAAGCAGGTCGTCGTATGGGATATGTGGCTTGCGAAGGTCAATGGCGCGGGCGGTATCAACGTCGGCGGCAAGAAGATGAAGGTCGAGATCGTCAAGTACGACTATCAGACCAACGGCACCCGCGCCGGCCAACTCGCCGAGAAGCTGGTTACCGACGACAAGGTCAATTTTGTGCTGGCCCCGTTTGGCTCGGGCCATACCAAGATCGTCGCCGCGGTCGCTGAACGCTACCAGGTTCCGTTGCTCGCCTGCGCTTCGTCATCGGAGTCGGTGTTCAACCAGGGACTAAAATACCTGTTCGGAACGCTGTCCCCGAACGGTGGCGTGACCACCGCCGTGGTCAAGTACTTCAAGGTGCAGGTGCCGACGCTCAAGCGGGTCGCCGTGCTCGGGCGCGACGACGTGTTCCCGAAGTCGATGGCGCAAGGCATCTCGGAGGCGGCGAAGGCCCAAGGCCTCGATGTGGTCTATGACCAATACTACGCGGTCGGCACCATGGACCATTCCGCGTCCGTGTCCGCCATCAAAGCGGCGCGGCCCGACTGGATCTACGTCACCGGCTACACCCAGGACCTGATCCTGGTCCGCAAGCAGATGGCCGATCTCGGCGTGAAGGCGCCGATCGTCTCCATGATGACCGGCCCAGCCTACAAGGAATTCACCGACGGTCTCGGCAACCTCGCCAACGGCGTGACCAGCTCCAACTGGTGGCACCATGCGACGACCTACAAGGGTGTCGGCGTGTGGCCGTCGACTCAGGACTTCTACAAGGAGTTCGTCGCCAAGAATAAGCATGACCCGGACTACGTGCATGCTTCGTGCGCAGCCGCGACGGTGGTATTGCAAGATGCGATCGAGCGCGCGGGTACGCTCGACAAGGCCAAAGTGCGCGACGCCCTCGCCAAGACCGACATCACCACGTTCTACGGGCCGGTGAAGTTCAGCCCCAACGGCATGAATCAGGAGCGTGACCTGCCGATCATCCAGGTGCAGGACAAGACCATCAAGGTGCTCAATCCGCCGGAAATCAAGAGCGCCGATTTCCAAGTGATGAAGTAGCCTCAACCGCATTGCATCGCCCGGGGCGTGGAGTTGCCCCGGGCGATGTTGTTTTGGCGGTCTGGCCGGGCGGCAGGTCGGGGAACCGGGCCGGGCAGGCGGCGTGAACTTGGTTGGCCGACTACGAATGAAGTCACCTTGCCGGCGTTCATGCGTAGAGTGATGTCCAGTGGGTGCGTTGCAATTGCTTGAGATGAGCGATTAGGGAACCCGCCGACCGGCGGCGACGGGGAAAGGGATGCAGTACCTGCAGGTCCTGGCGAACGGGATCGTACTTGGCGCGCTTTACGCGTGCCTTGCCGTTGGGTTCTCGCTGGTGTGGGGCGTGTTGAATGTCATTAACATGCTGCACGGCTCTTTCATCATTCTCGGCGGTTACCTCACGTTCTTCGCCTGGCAGAATTTCGGCATTCATCCGCTGCTGGCGCTACCCTTCGTTGCCGCCATCCTTTACGGCATCGGCTATGTGACGCAGCTCCTGGTCATCAATCGCGTGGTGTCCCAGCCGGTACTCACCACGCTGACGCTGACATTCGGGCTCGATCTCATCCTCTACAACTACATGACGGTGTTCTACACCGCGACACCGCGGCGCGTGACGCTCGATCTCGGCCATGTCGAGCTCGGCGGCATTTTCATGCCGGTCGATCGGCTGTTCGGCATGGTGCTGGCGCTGGCGCTGACCGGCATGCTCTACGTCCTGCTGCGCGGTTCGCGCATCGGACGCGCGATCGTGGCGGTGCGCATGGACGGCGCCGCGGCGGCGCTGATGGGCATCCGCATCAACCGCATCTACGCGATCACCTTCGGCATCGGCGCGCTGATGGCGGGCGCCGCCGGCGCTATCTTTTCCATGGTCTTTCCGATTACCTCCAATCTCACGGGCGACTTCCTCGGCAAGGCCTTCGTGGTCTGCGTGATCGGCGGTCTGGGCAGCGTGCCGGGCGCGCTGGTCGGCGGATTGGCGCTCGGCATCATCGAGAGTTTCGCCGGGCAATTCTTCGGACCGCAGCATGCACTCACCGTCGGATTCCTGCTGATGCTGGTACTGTTGGTGGTCAAGCCGACCGGGCTGACCGGCATCAAAGGCTACGAGTGATGACGCCGACGACCCGTTATCTCATCTTCGCGCTGTGGGTGATCGTGCTCGCCTCGACACCGCTCTGGGCCGGCAACTACTTCGTGCGCATGGCGATCACGATCGCAATGTTCTCGGCGCTGACGCTGTCATGGAACCTGATCGGCGGCTTCACCGGCTACCCGTCGCTGTCGACCGCGGCCTTCTTCGGGCTCGGCTGCTATGTGGGGGCCCTGTCGCAGCGGGCTGGCGTGCCGATGATCCTCGCCTGGGTGGCCGCGACCGTGTTCGTCGCCGTGCTGGCCGCCGTGTTCGGCGCGATCATTTTGCGGCTGCGCGGCCACTATTTCGCGATCGGCTCGATCGGCCTCGTCGAGGTCTTGCGCCTGGTGACTTCCTCCTGGGGCAGCCTGACCGGCGGTGGCGACGGTCTCAACGTCCCGCTGGTGCAAGGCGGGCCGAACGTGGTGGCGCAAACGTTCCTCGCCGCCATGGTTACCATCATGGTCATCGTGTTCGTCGTCACCGTTCTGGTTGATCGTGGCCGGCTCGGCTTCGGGCTGCGCTGCATCCAGCAGAACGAAGATGCCGCCGACATGGTCGGCGTCGACACCACGCGCTACAAGGTGATCGCCTACACGCTCTCGGCGATGTTCTGCGGGACGGTCGGTGCGGCTTATGCGTCCTGGACCGGTTACATCGATCCGACCGACACTTTTTCGATCCTCATGACCATCAAGGTGCCGGTGATGTGCCTGCTCGGAGGCGCCGGGACGGTCCTCGGCCCGGTAGTCGGCACCGGCGTCTACATGATCCTCGAAGAGATCCTCTGGGCGAATTTCCTCGACTACAACCGGGCCATCCTCGGCGCCGTCACCGTGCTGCTGATCCTGTTCCTGCCCGGCGGCCTCTTGCGGATTTCCTACAAGACCGTGCTGGCGCAGCTTGCTGCGCGGTTCAATCGATTGGGCGCCGCCGCATGAGCGACAAAATCCTCGAGCTCGATCAGGTCAGCAAGAATTTCGGCGGCAATCATGCCGTCAGCGCCGTGAGCTTTGCCCTCAAGGAGGGCGAGATCGTCGGCCTGATCGGTCCGAACGGCGCCGGCAAGACCACGCTGGTCAACGTGATCACCGGCGTGCAGCGCGCCTCCGCGGGCCGCATCCACTTCGACGGGCTCGACGTCACCGACCAACGGCCCTTCCAGGCGGCTCGGCGCGGCCTCGCTCGCACCTTCCAGATCGTACAGCCTTTCCCGGCGATGACCGTGCTGGAGAACGTTGCCGCCGGCGCGCTGTTCGGCGGCGCGCAGGCGAGCCGCGCCGAAGCGACGGCGGCGGCGCGAACGCATCTCGAATTCGTCGGGTTGGCTGCCTTCGCCGATCGGCCCGCGTCGGCCTTGACGCTCTCCGGCCGCAAGCGGCTTGAGTTGGCCAAGAGCTTGGCGATGAAACCCAAACTCCTGATGCTCGACGAGGTGAACGCTGGACTCAACACCAGCGAGATCGACGGGGCGCTGACATTGATCCGCAAGATCGCCGACCGCGGCGTAACCATCCTGGTGATCGAACATCTGATGAAGGTGGTGATGTCGCTGGCGCAGCGGCTGCTGGTGCTGCACCACGGACAACTCATCGCCGATGGCGTGCCGCGCGAGATCGTCGACGATCCGCGCGTCATCGAGGCTTATCTCGGCGGAAAATTTGCCAAGCGCGTCAAGGAGATGCAGCATGGCTGAGCCGCTGCTGGAGATCGAGGGGCTGAGCGCCGGCTATGGCGACGTGCGGGTGCTGTGGGACATCAGCCTGTCGGTCGAGGCTGGCGAGATCGCCTGCATCGTGGGCTCCAACGGCGCCGGCAAGACCACGCTGCTGCGGACTATCTCCGGGCTGGTGCGGGCAACCTCGGGCCGCATCCGGATGGCGGGCGAGGACATTGCACCGCTTGCCGCCGACCAGATTCTGTCCCGCGGCATTGCGCACGTTCCCGAGGGCCGCAGATTGTTCCGCGGCCTGAGCGTGCGCGACAACCTGATGCTGGGCGCCTATCTGCGACGCGACGAGGCGGAGATCGTCCGCGACCTCGATTATGTCTATGCGCTGTTCCCGATCCTGCGCGAGCGGGAGCGGCAAGACGCCACCACGCTGTCGGGCGGAGAGCAGCAGATGTGCGCCGTCGGGCGGGGAATCATGTCGCGTCCGAAACTGCTGCTGATCGACGAATTGTCGCTCGGGCTGGCGCCGCGGCTGGTGGAGCGGCTGAGCGAGGCGCTGTTGGAGATCAACCAGACCGGCATCACCATCCTGCTGGTCGAGCAGGACGTGATGACGGCGTTCGAGATCGCGCGCCACGGCTTCGTCATCGAGACCGGCCGTGTCGGCATGCACGGCGCGACCAAGGATCTCGCCGAGGACCCGGCAATCCGGCAGGCGTATCTGGGGATGTAAATGTGAGGCTGCGTTGTTAGGGCTGGAGGCCGGATCACGCGCTCGGCGCCTCTTCTCCCTCTCGCCGATGGGGGAGGGAGTTCTGCCGTGCCCCAGGCGATGCTGAACATTCTATGATCACCGACACTTTGATCCGCATTCCCGCCAACACCATCCGCGGCTTTATCGCCGAATGCCTCGGCCTCGTTGGGCTGCTGCCAGCCGACGCCGCAAAGGTTGCGGAGCTGATGACGGAGGCCGACCTCACTGGCGCCGACGCGCACGGAGTGTTCCGCCTGCCGCAATACGTGCAGCGCACCCAGGCCGGCGGACTCAATCCGTGGCCGAACATCACCGTGACAAAGACCGCGCCGGCGACCGCGCTGATCGACGGCGACAACGCTATGGGCCACCTGGTGCTGGCGCGCGCCGCCGAGACGGCGATCGCGCAGGCGCGCGAGACCGGCGTCGCCTGGGTCGGCGTGCGCAACTCCAATCACGCGGGTGCCGCCGGCGTCTACGCGGCGATGCCCCTCGCGCACGGCATGATCGGCATCTATTCGGCGGTCGCCAACGCCAACCACATGGCGGCGTGGGGCGGCACCGATCTCCTGCTCGGCACCAATCCGCTGGCGGTGGCGATTCCCGCAGGCGAGGAGGCGCCCGTGGTGCTCGACATCGCCACCTCGATCGTCTCCTACGGCACGATCAAGAACTACAAGCTGCAGAACAAGCCGCTGCCGGAAGGCTGGCTGATCGATGCCGCCAGCGGCGAACCGATCACCGACGCGGCGAACAGCGACGAAGGCCTGCTGCTGCCGATGGGCGGCTACAAGGGCAGCGGGCTCGCGATCGTGCTCGGTCTGCTCGCCGGTACGCTCAACGGCGCCGCCTTCGGCCGCGACGTGATCGACTTCAACGCCGACGACGAGACCACGACCAACACGGGGCAGTTCATCCTCGCACTCGACGTCGGGCGCTTCATGCCGCTCGATGCCTTCAAGGCGGAGGTCGACCGCCACGTGCGCGAGCTGCGGACGTCAAAGTTGTTACCCGGCTTCGATGCCATCCGTCTGCCGGGCGAGCAGCGGCGTCGACGGCGCGCGGACCGCGTGAAGAATGGAATACCGATCAGTGCCGAGTTGATGGCGAAGCTGGATGCGCTGGCGAGTGAGATGAAGATGAAGCCGTTGCGCGAGCGATAGGGGTGCACGCACCGTCTCTCCACTGTCATCCCGGCCGAGCGCTACGCTCACTCGGCTGGGATGACAATCGCTGGACCCGTGCTTGACGACACTACGCCGCGCGTTTCTCCTCGTCCGGGTCGAGCGGCAGCGTCACCGGCTGTTTGCGCTTGGCGGAGAGATCGAGCGCCTTGGTCAACATCAGGTTGCGGTGCGCCTCGGCCGCCGTTGCGGCCTGCGTGGGCAGGTCGAGCGCGACGCGGTTGAGCCACGACACCGTCTCCTCCGCCATCGGCCCGCGCAACTCGCCGAACGCCATGTCGCCCGGTGGATAGCTGCCCATGAAGTCGACCAGACGGCTCTTGTCCGGGTTGTAGCCCTCCGACTGCGGCTGCGACACCGCGAGCACGATGTCGCGATGCGTGTCGTCGATGGTCAGGACGCCCGTGGTGCCCACGATGCCCACTTCGAGGCTGTAGACCGCGCCCGGCCAAGTCACCGGCAGCGCCCAGTTGATGTTGAGGTGGTAGACGGTGCCGTCCGAGAACATGATCATGCCGGCGGTCGCGTCGATGCCCTGGTAGAGCGGGCCCAGGACCTTGTCGATCGAGCGGGCGTAGATTTCGACCGGGGTCTTCGCCTCCAGACACCACATGCAGATGTCGAGCGCGTGCGTTCCCGAGATCACCATCGGCGAGATGGTCGAGGGATCGTCGGTGCGCTTGTAATTGTCGATCGCCACCAGCCGGTTCATGAACGCGCGCGAGGTGACCAGCGTCACGTCACCCAGTGCATTGGTCCGCACCTTCTCCTTGGCGGCGAGCCAGCGGCGGCGGAAGCGCTGCGTGTAGCCCACCACGGCATCGAGCTTGGACTCCTCGATCGCCTTGAGCACCCGCGCCGAGTCGGCGAGCGTCGTCGCCAGCGGCTTCTCGATCAGCATTGGCACGCCGCGTTCCACCGCCGCCATGATCGGATCGACATGCAGGTGCTCGTCGGTGGCGATGATCGCCGCCGTCACCTCCGGGCGCCGGAGCAGCTCACGGTGATCGGTGGTGATGAAATCGGCGCCGATGGTCGCGCCGACATCGCCGCCGCGATTGGCGCTCTTCTCGGCGATGCCGATCCATTCGACGGCGGGATGCCGTGCCGCCACCGCGCCGCGGAACAGCCCGACACGCCCGGCGCCGACGATGGCGAGTCCGATTTTCTTAGCCGACCGCTGCATGTCGTACTCCTGTCATTGCCGTGACGGCCGACAGCGTCTCGTTCGTCAGCGGCAGATCGATCGGCTCGTTGCGCTCGGCCGACAGGTCCGCGGCCAGGTAACTCTCCATCACCATGCGGGCATGCTCCGGCCTTACCATCACGGGCCGGTCGAGGATGCAGGACTCGAGAAAGTGGATCGTCTCCGGCCCCATCTGCCCGGCAAAGACATGATCGACCTGCTCGCCCGGCATGGTCGACATCGGGAAGCGCGTGCCTTCCGACACGGTGTTGAGCCAGTTGTCGCGCTGTGTGTCGTCGAGGAATAGCGAGCCCTCGGTGCCGGTGATCTCGATCCAGGTGGCGCAGTAGTTCGGATAGCTGGGCGGCAGGTTCCAGCCGCCGCCGATCGAGACCAGCACGCCGTTGTCCATCGTGACGATCGACCACATCACGTCATAGGAGCCGTTGATCGGCTGCATGAAGCCGTAGGCGCCCTGCGAATAGACCCGCACCGGCTTGGCCGGCTCCAGCAGCCAGAACACGAAGTCGAGGTCATGCGTGGATTCCATCGCCGCCGGGGAGAGCTTTACACGCGTGCCGATCTTTTTCCCAAGGCTGCGCGAGATGTGCCGGCTGACCATCACGTTGACGACCTTGCCGAGCGTGCCGTCGGCGATCGCTTTCTTGGCGTAGGCGATCTTCGGGTTGAAGCGTTGCGAATAGCCGATGGTGAATTTCACGTCGCCGCGCCTGGCGAGCGTGATCAGCTCGTCCGCCTCCCACAGCTCCATCGCGATCGGCTTTTCCAGCAGCACATGCTTGCCGGCCTTGAGGCAATCGCGGGTGATCGGGAAGTGGGTCTGCTCCGGCGTGGTGCAGATGTAGACGACCGAGATGTTGGGGTTCTTGACGATGTTCTGATAATCGAGCGTCGCGGTCGCCGGATTGGTCAACGCCTTGACCTCGGCCAACTGGTCGGCGCGGATTTCGCAGATGTGCAGCTTGTCGACCAGCGCCGTCCGCGACAGCGTCTCCGCGCGGATGCCGCCGCACCATCCGGTTCCGATCACCGCGGCTTCGATCTGCTTCACCGGGCATTCCCCCTGCTTGTGACGTTGCTGGCGGCTTCATAGCCGGTCCAACCGAGCTTTGTCATCTTTGCCGCGAACCCTCCACCAGTCGTCCCCGCGAAAGCGGGGACCCATAACCACCGCAGGATCGATGAGGCACCACCTGCGTGCGATCGACAGGTCAGGGGCTATGGGTCCCCGCTTTCGCGGGGACGACCGAGTGGAAAGACCCGTGCCGTAAATTGCGGGTAGACCTCGGCCAGCTGCGGCGCCACGACTTCGCGCATCAGGCGCAGCGTCTCGGGAGAGGGCGCCGGCGTCGGCGGTACGTCGGCGGGCCGGTCGAACTCGAATCCTGTGTGTTCGACCACCTCCTCGATGGAATGGCCGGGGTGCACGCTGGCGAGCGCGAACCGTCCGCGCGCGGCATCGAAGCTGAACAGACAGCGGTTGGTGACCAGCGCAACCGGTCCGCCGGTGCGATGCACATTCGGCGGGCTCACGCCCGGCGCGCTGATGAAATCGACCTTGGGCACCAGGGTACGGCGCGAGTGCTCGGTGCGGAACAGGATCACCTTCGGCACGACGTAGTAAAGATATGACGATCCGAACGAGCCTGGAAACCGGGCCTTCGGTTGGTCGTAGTCGCCGATACTGACAAGATTGACGTTGCCATGACCATCGATCTGCCCGCCGGAGAGAAAAAATACATCGATGCGGCCCTGGCCGGCGCAGTCGAACAGTTCACGCGCGCCGTCGGTCCAGAAATTGTGCTTGCGGCTTTGCAGCAGCGATACGTGGGGCCGGCTCAAGCCTTCTAACCTGCCGCGCTCGCGCGCCAGAAGCGCCGCTGTGGCCGGAATCGGCGAGGCGTTGCCGACCGCGACGTGGCGGACATCGCCGATCAGGTCGGCGATGACGGAGGCGAGCAGTTCCTCATCCTGAAACCCAAACTCCTCTTTCGTCATGGCCGGGTTTGTCCCGGCCATCCACGTTCTTCGAGGTGCATCGCGGCAAAGACGTGGATGCCCGCGACAAGCGCGGGCATGACGGTGGACGGGTTGTCACGCGGCGCGACGTTCATGCACGTAGCGCTCCAGATAAGTCGCAAAGCCCTCCGGCGTGGCGGCGAAGCGGACGTATTCGGCAAGATGCGCGTCGTCGGCGGGATAGTGATCCGGCAGCGACAGCGGCCAGCCGCCACGCGGCGTAACGGCAATGGAGTCGACATAGAAGCCGGGCAGGGTGCCGGCGCGCAGCACGGGATCGGCGAGCAGATCATCGTCGACGATCTTCTCGACCGTCACCACCGTCTTCGCGGCAGCATGCGCCATCGTGAGCAACTCACCTTGCGCGCCAATCCAGACATTGCCGCTGCGGTCCGCCATCGGCGCATGGAACAAGGCAATGTCCGGCCTGATCGCCGGCAGCAGCACGATCGGATCATCATCGCCGAACGGATTGCCGATCACGTGCCAGTCGGGCCGGTGTGCCAGCACATCCGAGCCGATCAGCCCGCGCAGCGGCATGAACGGCACGCCTTTCTCCGACGCCTGCAAGGCGGCGTGCAGCGCCGGACAGGTGGCGTCCTTCATGCTGATCGTGTTGCTGAGGATCGCGGCAGTGAAGCGCGGCGCCGGACCGAACTCGCCCATGTTGACGGCGGAGGTTTCCAGCGTCCCGATGCAGCCGGCGCCGATCAGCAAATCCGCTTGCAGGCTCGAGGTCGGCAACGCCACCAGATGCAGCCGCTTGATGCCGCGCCGGATCAGCGCCCGCGTCGCCTCCATCGGTACGCCGGAGACCTCGCGCGGCACCACCAGCATGCAGCCGTCGGTGATGCAGGCGAGCGCCTCGTCGAGGGTGGGGGCGAGTCGCGGCATAGTTACCGCCCCGCGGCGTAGCCTTGCATGCCGCGCGCATTGGCGGCGGCTTTACGGCGGCGGCCTTCTCGGGACGCGGCGGTGAGCCGGCCCTCCGACCAGTCCGGACCTATCTCGACGATGTGGCCGCGGCGCCGCAGTTCCTCGACGGTCGCCTTCGGCACTCGGCCTTCCACGACCAGTACGCCGGGTCGCGCCTCGCGCGGCCAGAACGAGGAGTGGAAGTGCTCCGAGTGCCAAGCCGGCGCGTCGATGGCCTCCTGCAGATTGTGCCCGGCATGCACGTGGCGCAGGAAGAACTGCGCGATCCACTGGTCCTGCTGGTCGCCGCCGGGCGAGCCCCAGGCGAGGTAGGGCTCGCCATCGCGCAGCGCTATGCTCGGCGTCAGCGTCGTGCGTGGGCGCTTGCCGGGCTTGAGCCCCGCCGGATGCCTCTCATCCAGCCAGAACATCTGCGCGCGCGTGCCCAGACAGAAGCCGAGCTCGGGGATCACCGGCGAGGATTGCAGCCAACCGCCTGATGGCGTGGACGACACCATGTTGCCGGCCTTGTCGACGATGTCGAAATGCACGGTATCGCCGCGCGTCTGTCCCATGCGGCCGACGGTCGGCTCGCCCACGCCCAACAGGCTTGGGTCATCCTCGTCGTCGTGGGTCCAAACCGTTCCGACGGTCGGCTCGCCGGCGCCCGCACCCTGCGGCACCAGCCGGTCGCCCTGGCGGCGGAACGGCACGACGGCGCCGAATCCCGCGACCGAGCCGGGGCGCAGCTCCATCGACGCGTGGTCGGTCACGAGCTTGCGCCGCTCGGCGTTGTAGCTGTTGGAGAGCAGCGTTGCCATCGGGACCTCGACGAAGTCGGGATCGCCGTAGAACGTATCGCGGTCGGCGAAGGCGAGCTTGGTGCATTCCACCTGCAGGTGGATGAAGTCGGGCCCTGCCGGATCGAGCCCGTCGAGATTGAAGCCCTTGAGCAGCGCGAGCTGTTGCAGCACCACCGGACCCTGGCCCCACGGGCCGGTCTTGCAGACGGTGTAGTTGCGATAGTCGTAGGTAGCGGGCGCTTCGATGGTCGGGTGCCAGCGCGCCATGTCCTCGCCGGTGAGCACACCGGGATTGCGGCGGCCGCTGACGTCCATCACCTCCTGGGTGCGACAGAAGCGATCGATTGCCTCGGCGACGAAGCCTTGCGACCACATCTTGCGGGCATGCTCGATCTGCCGCTCGCGGCCGGCACCGACGCCCTCGGCCTCGCGCAGGATATGCGTGTAGGTGCCGGCGAGCGCCTTGTTGGTGAACATGGCGCCGGGCTTCGGGACGTTGCCGTTCGGCAGATAGACCGCCGCGGAGGTCGGCCAGTGCCTGCGGAACAGATCGGCCACCGTGCCGATGGTGAAGCTCGCGCGCTCAAGCAGCGGCTGCCCTTCGCCGGAATAGAAGATCGCAGGCGCCAGTACGTCGGCAAGCCGCATGGTGCCATAGTCGCGCAACAGCAGCACCCAGGTCTCGAACGTGCCAGGTACGCAGGCGGCAAGCAGGCCGGTGCCCGGAATGATGTCGAGGCCGAAGCCGCGGTAGCGGTCGATGGTGGCAGCAGCCGGCGCCGGGCCCTGGCCGCAGATCACCTCCACGTTGCGCTTCCTGGTGTCGTAGAGGATCACCGGTACGTCGCCGCCTGGCCCATTGAGATGCGGCTCGACCACCTGCAACGTGAACGCTGTGGCGACCGCAGCATCAAACGCGTTGCCACCGCGCTCCAGGATTCCCATACCAACTGCGGTCGCGATCCAGTGGGTCGAGGTAACGACGCCGAACGTGCCGTCGATCACGGGCCGGGTAGTGAACGGATTGGGCGAAATATTGGTCATGGGGACTCCCGTCCTGGCAGGCCGATGACCTTATCAGCCGGTCGCGCTGCCAGCCAGCACGCGTATCAGGCGTGCTGGCCTGCGGCCAGCACCTGGCGCAGTTCGGTGGTGCGCCGGGTCGCCTCCATCATCAGGAACGCGATGTCGGTCTGGGTGGTGACGAAGCGGATGCCCTGCTTGATGAAGCGGGCCTGCCGCACCGGATCGCGGTCGCCGCCGAGGCCGGAAAACTTGCCGTGCGCCTTGCAGGCGGCGATCTCGCGCTCAATGATGGCGATGATCTCGGGACTGCCGAACGCGCCGGGATTGCCCATGTCGACCAGGAGATCGTTGCAGCCGAGGTGGATCACGTCCACGCCCTCGACCGCGGCGATCGCCTCCATGTTCTTCACGCCCTCGACGGTCTCGATCATGCAGACCAGGAGCGTGTTGTCGTTGAGCACCGGCAGCATGTCCTTGAGCGGCATCGAGCGGAAATCGAACATCGGATAGGCGCCGGACACGCTGCGCTTGCCGATCGGCTTGAACTTGCAGGCGTCCACCGCGCGCTTGGCATCGTCGGCGGTGTTCACGTCGGGCACGACGATGCCGGTGAAGCCGGCGTCGAGCAATAGCGGCATGACCGGGTCCGACGAACTCTGCACCCGCGCCATGGCGGTGACGCCGCAGCCGAGCGCCGTCTGCGCGACATGGCCGAGTGTCTCTTTATCGTAGAGCGCGTGTTGGAGGTCGAGGAAGATGAAATCATGCCCGGTGGTCTTGGCGATGCGGGCGATGTCGGCGGAGCGGGCGAGCCGCACCACCATGCCGAGCGCGACGTCGCCGCCGCGCATGCGGGCGAGGGCGGGATTGGGGAGGGTGATCAATGTTGCATTCCTTTGCACGACCTCACGGCTGTCATCCCGGACGGCGCGCAGCGCCGATCCGGGACCCACGTATCCCAGCGCTGCAAATTTGCAAGGGGTCGGCGGATGGAGCCAAACCGAATCGCCGGGCTACATGGGTCCCGGCTCTCGCTTCGCTCGGCCGGGATGACAGCCGAGAGGACCGGCCGGGGATGTTAGCCGAGAGCCTAATCACCCGCCGCCAAGGTAGGCGGTCTGCACCTTTTCGTCCTTGGACAAGGCCTCCGCCGTATCAGAGCCGACGATGTGGCCGTTGTCGAGGAGATAGCCTCGGTCAGCGATCGCCAGGCTCTGCTTGGCGTTCTGCTCGACCAGGAAGATGCCGACGCCTGTATCCTTGATGCGCCTTAGCGTGCGGAACAGCTCACCGCACAAGAGCGGCGACAGGCCGAGCGACGGTTCGTCGAGCAACAGAATCGACGGAGCCGACATCATCGCCCTGCCTACCGCCACCATCTGCCGCTCGCCGCCGCTCATGGTCCGCACCAATTGCTTGCGGCGCTCCGCCAACCTCGGAAACAGAGTCAGAACGCGCTCCAGGTTCGCGGCCTCGTGCGGTCGAGCGCGCCTTGGATGCGCCCCCAGCGTCAGATTCTCATGCACGGTCAATTCGGCGAACACGCCGCGATCTTCCGGCACTGTCGCGATGCCGGCCTCGACGATCTCGTGCGGCGGATGGTGGGTGATCTCGGCGCCGTCCATCAGCACGGTGCCCCCCTGCGACGGAGTCTGGCCGGCGATGGCGCGCAGGAACGTGCTCTTTCCCGCGCCGTTGGCGCCGAGCATCACCACGATCTCGCTGGCTGACACGGTTATCGACACGTTCTCCACCGCCCTGTGCCGGCCGTAGAAGACGGACAGATTCCGGCTCTCAAGCATCGGCGTCTCCGAGATAGGCGCGGATCACCTCGCTGTCGGCGAGCACCTCCTGCGGCGTGCCTTCGGCGATCTTGGCACCACTGTTCATCACGACGCACCGGTCGCAGAGGCTGCGAATGGCGTCCATCACGTGCTCGACGATGATGATCGTACGCCCTTCCGCGCGCAACCGCTCGATCAGCGCGATCCCGGTCTTCAACTCGGTGGGGTTGAGACCGGCCAGCCATTCGTCGAGCAACAGGACTTTCGGGTCGGACGCGAGTGCCCGGGCGAGTTCGACCCGCTTCTGATCAATGTAGGTGAGCGAGGTGACCGGAACGTCGTCGACGTTCTCAAGGCCGACCCGCCGCAGCAGGCCGTGGGCGTGGTCATGGAGTTCGGCGCCCCAGCGCTTTTGATGGCCGAAGACGCCGCCGGCAGCGACGTTTTCGATCACCGTCAGCGACGGCAGCATGCGGACGATCTGAAACGTGCGCGCGACGCCCTTCTGGGCAATCTCGTTGGCCGGCGCTCCGGAGATCTTGTCGCCGTAAAGTTGGATACGGCCGGAACTGGGCTTCAGTGCCCCGGAAATCAAATTCATCATCGTCGTCTTGCCGGACCCGTTCGGTCCGATCAGCCCAAGCACCTCGTTCTCCGCCAGCGCGAACGACATGCCGTCGACGGCCACCAGCCCGCCGAAGCGCTTGAAGACCTCGGTCACGGTCAACGCCACATCGGCTGACGAGGGGCTAGGCATTGCCGCTCTTCCAACGCTGCAGCGTACTCACGACTGATCCGAGCATGCCGTGACGATGGCGGATCATGTCTTCGATGAGGCCGATCACGCCGTGCGGAATGAAATAGACGATCAGCAGGAACGCGACGCCCAGCAGCAGCGTGGTCTGGGCAGGAAAATTCGCCGAAATCAGCTCCCACAGAAGCGTGAAGGGTATCACGCCAAGAAGCGGTCCCCAGAGCCGATGCACGCCGCCGAGCAGCGCCATGATGACCACCTGGAACGACAGGAACGGACTGAACGCGATGGTCGGCTCGACATAGCTCCAGCGCGGGGCCACCAGCGCACCGGTGAGCGACGCGAAGGCGCTCGAGATGATGAACAGGACAACCTTGGCGCGAGCCGTGCTGATGCCGCTGTGCTCGGCGACGACCTCGTCATTGCCGATGATGCGCAGGGCGAAACCGAGCCGCGACCGGCCGATCCACCAGCCGACCAGGAACACAATCGCCGAAAGGCCGAGCAGCAGCCAGTAGAGGATCGGATCGGTCATGGAGATCAGCACATAGAGGCCGCTGCTCGTGCCCATGACATGCTGCATCCAGGCCACGATCTGCCGCACCAGCTCGGCAAGGCCGAGGGTGAAGATCACGAAATAGACGCCGGCAATCCGCAGCGTCGCCAGTCCGATGACCGCCGCGAACAAGGCGCCGACAATGCCGGCGATCAGCACCAGAACCGGATAGGGCGCCCAATCCAGGAAGGCGGCGACGATATACATGCCGATGCCGAAGAACGCGGCCGTCGAGAGCGCAATGTAATTCGTCGGGCCGGAGAATAGCGTCCATGATGTCGCCAGCACCGTGTACATGGCGACCGACACGCCGATGGACAGCCAATAGCCGTTGTTCACCAGCGGCAGCAGGGCGGCGACCAGGAAGACGAGGACCGAGATGATCAGATTGCGCTTCTCGCCTCCGGTCACGTCGAGCGCCTCCCGAACAGGCCCTCCGGGCGCACCAGCAGGATGGCTATGAACAGCACATAGGCGGCGGCAAGCGTCAGGCCGGGATCGACCAGCGTTGCGACGGCGGTCTCGGTCAATCCGAGAATGAATGCGGCAAGGATTGCGCCGCGGACATCGCTGACACCTCCCATGATCACGATGACCAGGGCCTTGAGCGTAAAGATGACGCCGAGCGAGGCATCGAACGTCAGGAACATACTGAGCAGCACGCCGCCCGCCGCTGTCACCGCTCCGCCGAGTGCGAAGGCCAGCGCTGAGGCGCGCGGGACGTTGATGCTGACCAGTCCCGCCGCCGCCGGATTGACCGCGATCGCCCGTAACGTGAGGCCGGCCCGGGTCCAGTGCAGCCAGACATAGAGGCCGGCGCAGAGTGCCACCGAACCCAGGAAAGCGGCGATCCGATTGAGCGCGTAAGGCTCGCCAAAGATCAAGAACGGCGTTGCAAGATAGGAATAGGTCAGGAATTCGCCGCCGAACACGGCCAGCAGAATTCCGATGAAGATGAAGCTCAAGCCGAAGGTCGCCAGGATGCTGTCGACCTCCAGCTGCCCCTGATTTTTGGCGCGCTTGACCAGCGGCAGCATCATCACCTGGTAGATGGCCCAGTTCACCACGAACGCGATCGGCACCACGAAGATCAGCGCATAGATCGGGCTCATCTTGGAGGCAGTAAAGAACCAAATCGCTCCGAATGCCCCGCAGACGAGAATCTCGCCGTTGGCAAGGTTCATGATGCGGGCGACGCCGTACTGAAGCTGCAGCCCCATCGCCATCAGGGCATACGTGCCGCCGAGCAGCAGGCCAATGATGATGATGTCCATGACGAAGAAGGCGATCGATCGAGAAAAGCCGCCCAATGAGTCGCTGGTGTCCCTTGGAATCCGAAGTTCGCTAAGAAGCTGCGACGAGGTCAGGCGAACTTCGGATTCGGGACACTAGCACTTGAAGAGGCTCACCAGCCAGTCTTCAACTTGACCGGCTTGTATTCGGAGAAGCCCACCCCGGCGACCGCATGGAAGAACCCATCCTGCCACTGGCCGACGGTCCAATACTTGTCGAGCCTTTGGTTGCGGATGTCGATCTCGCCGATGATGGTCTTGAACTTGTTCTTCTTGAGGTAGGCGGTGATAGCCTTGCGATCCATCGAGCCGACGCCCTCGAACGCCTGTTGCAGCACCTGCAGGAACGAATAGTAGATCGGGCTGCCCCAGTAGTCGGCATCTACGCCCGTCACCTCTTTGTGCCGCTTGTAGTAGTCGCGAATAGCCGGGCTATCCTGGATGCCTCCGGCACCCAGCACGTTTTCCGCCGCCTTGCCGTATTTCCCAAGGAACGCGGGGAATGCAACGGCGACGGCGCTGTAATAGGCCTTGACGTTCAAGCCTTCGATCTTTGCCTGTTCCAGCAGTCCGAACGTGTCGGGCGGATACGACCAGGCGACGAACGCGTCAGGATTTGCGGCCTTGGCCGCCTTGATGACCGGCGCGTAGTCCTGGGTGCCGAGCGGATAAGACTTGTCATAGACGATCTCGAAGCCGGCCTGCTTGAAGAGCGGTCGCCCGGCATTGGCCAGTTCGATCCCGAAGGCGTCGGCTACGTTGACGACCGCCACGCGGTTGCCGATCTTGCCTTCGTCCTTCAAATTCTTCAGCACATTGATGGCCGAGGTGGCGAAGGATGTGGTTGAACCCTGAACGAAGAACAAGGTCGGATAACGCTTGGTCAGCGCGTCGATCTGGTCGGTGACCGCTGCCTGCGTCACCTGCGGGTAGCCATATTTCGCGAAAATCGGCGCCACGGCCAAATTATAGCCGGTGCCATAGACCGGCATGATGAAGTCGACCTTGTCCTGGGCGGCAAGGCGCTCCACCGCCTTGATGGTCTCGCCCGGCATGCTGCGGTCATCGTATTCGATCAGCTCTACCTTCTTTTGCCCGGCTTTCAGCTTCAGCCCGCCACGCGCATTGATCTCGTGCGCCCAGAGCTTGAAGCCCGGCCAGTGCGTAACCGCAGCGCCGCTTGCCATCACGCCGGTCCGTGGTCCGACCACGCTGATCTTGACGGTGTCCTGAGCGTTTGCCGCTCCGAGACCAAGCAATCCCGCCACGGCGGCCGCCGCGGTGAACGTCAGCAGTACGCGCTTTTGCATGGATTCCTCCCATCCAACTGTCTTGCAATCGATCTTTATTGTTCTTGGCGCGGCACTGGCGCCTGCGATTGGGCGTTTGCCCAACTCGTCATGCCACCGGCGGACGCTAGCCCGCGGGTAGCGATACACCGGCCGGTCGGAGCGAGTCTACAGGTTCTTCGCCGCTCCTTTGCGGAAAAGTTTGCTATCCAACCATATTGCAAACGTTACCAAGCCGCTATGCGGCGAGCGCCCGCACCGCCGCGAACAAGTCGCGCACCGCCTGCTCCGGAACGTTGCGCGTAATGAAGACCACGCGGGTCGCGCGATCGGCATCCGGCCAGGTCTGCAATTCGACCGGCGGGTGCATCAGGTGCTGTACCCCCTGCACGACCACCGGGCCGGCACAACCTTCGACGTTGACAAAGCCCTTGACGCGCAGGAGGTCGGGGCCGCGCAACGCGGTCAAGGTCTCCATCGTGCGGACGTACAGGTCCCAGGCGATCGGCGCCGTCTCGGTCCAGACAAAGCTCCCGATGCCATCACTGTGCGCTGCCTCGGCGACGAAGGTGTTGCGCTCCTCCGCGACGCCTTCCCCGTTGCGGTCCGCGAAAAGCCGGCGCGGGTCGATCACGCCGTTGACGGCGGTCTCGATCGCCGCATGTCGGTTGAGGTCCGTCAGCCGATCTTTCAGCAGTTCGATTTTCGGAAGAGAAGCGAGATCGGTCTTGGTGACGACGAGCCGGTCGGCGAGGATCACCTGCTTGCGCGCCTCGACCGACCAGTGGAGCGTTTCCTGCGCGGATACCGAGTCGACCAGCGTGATCGCGGCTTCGACATGAAACTCGCCGCCAAGGGCGCGATCGGAGACGAAGGTCTGCAGGATCGGTCCCGGATCGGCGAGACCACTGGTCTCGATGACGATGCGCTGAAAATGCGGAATTGCTCCGCGCTCGCGGTCCGCGACCAGCCCGCGCAGGGCGACTTGCAAATCGGAGCGGGTATTGCAGCAGACGCAACCGTTGCCCAGGAGCACCGTCTCGTCGGCGCTGGCGCGTACCAGCGCATCGTCAATGCCGACCGTGCCGAATTCGTTGACCACCATCGCGGTGCCATGGCCCTCCGGCGTGTTGAGGAATTCTCGCACCAGCGTGGTCTTGCCGGCCCCGAGAAAGCCGGTGACGACGTAGACCGGGATGCGCGTCCCCCGCGGACGTTTCAGCCGCCGCCCGAACTGGCCGGCTTCGCGTGAGGGGAAGAGGTCGAGCGTGGACATAGTAAACCCAGCACGAACACCAAGTATTGTCATCCCGGCCGAGCGAGCAAAGCGAGCGAGAGCAGGGATCCACGTATCCCTATCTCGCCATTTAAGTCATCGATGCCGGGATACGTGGGTCCCGGATCGGCGCCCGCAGCCAAGTTTACGCGGGCTGCGTAAACTTGCCTGCGTTGCCGTCCGGGATGACATCCCATGAATCCTCAACTCAAAAATCCATCTCCAAAATGTACAGCCCGCCGGAGAACCGGTCGACGGTGTAAACAACGGCGCGCTCGTCGATGAACACGTCGTTGAGCTGGATCGCGCCGGCCGGCGAACCGCGCGGCGCCTCCGGAACGAACACGGCCGCTTCCTTGGGCTGATACGGATTGGAAATGTCGTAGGCACGCAAGCCCCCGTTGAAGAAGGTCCCGACGATGACCTGGTCGGAGAACCAGGCGTGCGGCGAGGGCGTGTTCTCGAAGATGTTGTGAGCGCCGAAGCGTCCGCCGCGATGCGCATAGGTCTCGTGCGGCGGCAGCGGACAGGTGGCGATCGGCACCGGATTGGTTTCGTCACGTCCGTCGAGAACCCAAATCAGCTTCGGCCAGTCCTTGGCCTCGTCCGCGGTGGATTCGTCGGTCATGATCAGGAGATTGCGCTCGAACAGCGGAACGAGCGTGTGCGTGAATCCGGTGTATGGCGGGGAATTGTCCCAACGCGCGATCGGCTTCGGATTGGCCTTGTCGCTGATGTCCATGATGAACATGCCGGCGTCGATATAGGCAAGGTAGAGCCGGTCCGGCCGCTGCTTGTAGACGTTGGTGTTGTGCGCGCGGTTGCCGCGGTCGAGCGCCGGGGCTTTGTGGCGCGCCGGCGGCGGCGTGTTGTCGCCCTCGCGCGTGCCCGGCAGCCACCAGCGGCCCACCTCGACCGGCTTCGACGGGTTGCGCACGTCGACGCAGCGGTAGAACTGGTCGTCCTGCGGATGCGTCGGTTTGAAATCGGGGGCGCCGGCGCCCATGTGCACATATTCACCGTCGCAGAACCAGAGCTGATGTACGCCGCGCGAGTTAGGGCCTGAGCAGTCGAAGAACGCAATCGACTTCGGCTTCTCTGGCACGGAAACGTCGAACAGTTCGAACCCCGCTGGCTTCTGCCCGACCTTCTGGCATTGATAGGCGACGGCGAGAATATCGCCGGTGAGCTCGAGCGAGTTCGACCGCATGAAGCTCTGCGGCAGGTCGGTCTGCACCACCATCTTCGGACTGCACGGATCGCTGACGTCGACCGCGGTGAAGTTCTTCGGCGCGCTTTCGTGCGCCAGCCAGATGATGCGGCGGCCGTCCTTGGCGACCTGCACCGCCATGCCTTCGCCCATGCCGCCAAAGCCGCCAAGCTCGTGATGGGCGAGCAGCTTGAAGTTGGAACAGATCGCTTCCGATGCGGGCATGGACATCTCTCCAGGGGATTCTGTGGCAGGGTACATCTCGCGTACCGCGACTTGCCGTCGCAGGCAAGACGCTCGCGGTCGTCATTCCGGGCGCGCAAAGCGCGAGCCCGGAATCCATACCCATCGACTGGGGTTATAGATTCCAGGCTTCCTCGCTTCGCTCGGGCCCCGGAATGACAGTCGCTAAGGGCTAGGACATCGCCTTCTGGAAGAAGTCCATGCGCAACGCCTTGTTCCAGTCCGGGACGGCTTTGATCTTCTTCTCCTTCAGGAGAACCTCGGCGTGGTGCTGCATGTAGGGCTTGAGGTCGGAGGGCCACCCCGGCGCCACCTCCACCCGCGCGAGGGCCTTCGCGAAGGTGTCCTTCGACATCTTGTAGCCCTTCGAGGTGTAGAAGGAATAGATCGTGTCGGCGACCTTGCCTGGGTCGCTCTTGAAGGCCTTGTCGACGTCGATCCAGGCCTTCAGGTAGGAGACGATCGCGTCGCCATTCTTCTCCACGAATTCCGGCGTGGCGGCCATGAACACCGGCAGCTTGTCGAAGCTGTAGAAGTCGACCAGCGTCACGGCGAGACCGTCGGCTTCGGCGATCGCGTTGTAGGGCTCGACGCAGACCATGGCGTCGACCGTCTTGGCGGCCATGGCGGCGACCATGTCGTTGACGTTCATCCGGACCTCTTGGTAGTCGCCCTTTTTGAGGCCCGCGCCCGTGGCAATCTGGTCCACGAAGATGTTGCCGGTCGAAGAACCGGTCTGGTTGGCGACCTTCTTGCCGCGGAGCTGTTCGACCTTGCTGATGCCGAGGTCCTTGCGGGCCATCACGCGCGCTGTCTTGCCGACGTTGTTGACGACGGCGATCGCGATCAGGCCGCCTTTGTCGTGGCCGATGATGAACGACGGGCCGGCATAGGTGCCCATGTCGACCTGACGCGCCACCATCTGCTGCATGGTGAGGTTGCCCGACGGCACGGCGAATTCCTGGATATTGATACCGCGCTTCTCGAGCAGGCCGGACTTCAACAGATAGTAGGTGGGCATGCCCCACATGTTGGTCTGGTAGCCTTGACGGATCGTCGTCGCGGCCGCGGCTAATCCAACGCCACCGAGGCCGGCCGCCACCGCGGCGCTCGTTCCCACAAGGTATTGCCGACGTGTCAGTCCAGTGTGCCGTATCGTCATTGCTCACTCCCTTTGGTGATGACTGCTTGCGTTTCCATGTCTGTAGCCCCTGGTTTCGGTCAGGCCTGGGGTGTTTCTTGGCCTAGTTGGCGCAGGAGCTGCTTTTGATAGTCCAGAAAATCGACACTGAGCGGATCGCGCGGCCGCGCCAGGCTGACCGGCACCTCGATCTTCACGGTGCCGGGATGCGGGGTCATGACCACGACCCGGTCAGCCAGGTACACCGCTTCGGCAACGTTGTGCGTCACGTAGATCACCGTCTTGCGGGTTTCCCGCCACACGTCCGCCAGAAGCCGCTGCATGTCGTCGCGGGTGAGCGCGTCGAGCGCGGCGAACGGCTCGTCCATCAATAGCACGGCTGGATTGTAGGCGAGAGCGCGAGCAATGGCGACCCGCTGCTGCATGCCGCCCGACAGGTGATGCGGGTAGGACCGGACGAATTTCTCGAGCTTGACTAACTTAAGCTGTTCCAGCGCGATTTCCTCGCGCTCCGCTTTGCCGATACCCTTCATTTCCAGGCCGAATTCGACGTTTCCGAGTGCGGTTCGCCACGGGAACAGCTGGGCGAAATCCTGGAAAACCACCCCACGGTCCATGCCGTGCCCGGTTACCACCTTGCCGCCGATGCGGATCTCGCCGCCGGTCGGCGCCAGGAACCCGGCGATGATGTTGAGTAGCGTCGACTTGCCACATCCGCTTGGGCCCACCAGACACAAGAACTCCGACTCCTCCATGTTGAAGTTCGCGTCCTGGACGCCGGTGACCCGGCCGGCGGGCGTGTCGTAGACAAGACTAACGTCGCGAACTTCGATATGGGACATCGGCATTTCCTCGAGCGCGGCTTCTTACATGGCAAAGCCGCCTTTTTCCATTCATCGGACGGGCCAAACGGCTTTACAAAACTTTACACCAGAGAGAAGCGCCGGAAACGGGCGTCTTCCAGATTGCTGACCCAGGGCGCATCGCCCCGCGATGACACTCGAAGGAGAACCAGATGACCAATCATGAGACGCCGTCGAATCCGGCTGCAAGTTCCGTCCCCGGAGCGCAATCGCCCCCGCGCCGCGTCCGGCGCTACCTGGCGATTGCGGCCATCGTCGTGGCCGCCGGCCTCGCTGGCGCGGTCGCTTCCCAGGCATTCAGCGAGCAAGGCTTCGGCCGCGGCCATTGGCATGGGCCCGGCATGATGGGCGGCCCCATGGGGCGGACATTCGATCCGGCCCGGGCCGAGGACCGCGCCGACCGCATGGTGCGGCATATGGCGATCGAAATCGACGCCACGACCGAGCAGCAGGAAAAGCTGCGGGCGATCGTCAAAGCTGCGGTCAAGGACCTGGTTCCGTTGCGCAAAACGGCGCAAGCCGCGCGCCAGCGGGCGCATCAGCTCCTGACCCAGCCGACCATTGATCGTACCGCGATCGAGACGTTCCGCGCCGAGCAGATCGCGCAAGCCGATGCGGTCAGCAAGCGCCTTGCCCAGGCGCTGGGGGACGCGGCCGAAGTCCTCACGCAAGAGCAGCGCCAGAAGATCAACGATCACATGATGCGCCGCCGGGGCTACTGGCGGGGCTGGCAACGCGGTTAGAATGGTCCGTGCCAGACCGGATCCTGCTGATCGAAGACGACCGGCGCCTCGCCGAGATGGTCAAGAACTATCTCGGCGGGGCCGGTTTTGATGTTGCGGTGGCGCCGAAGGGAGCGACCGGCATCGCATTGCAAGGCCGCGAGGCCTTCGATGCGGTCATTCTCGATCTGATGTTGCCTGACTTGGATGGCCTCGAAGTCTGCCGCCGCATCCGCGCGCAGACGAATGTACCGATCCTGATGCTCACGGCACGCGGCGACGCCATGGACCGCGTCGTTGGGCTCGAACTGGGTGCCGATGACTATCTCCCGAAGCCGTTCGAGCCGCGCGAACTGCTGGCGCGGTTGAGGGCGATCCTGCGCCGCGCCAAGGGCGAGCGGAAGTCCGACGTGCTGCGGTTTGGGCGGCTCGAGGTCGACGTCGATGCGCGCCAGGTCCGCCTTGATGGCGACGTGCGTGCGCTGACCAGCTATCAGTTCGCGCTGCTGCTGACGCTGGCCCGCAACGCCGGCCGCGTGTTGTCGCGCGATACGATCATGGATCACCTGAAGAACGAGCGGCTGGAAGCGTTCGACCGTTCGATCGACGTCCACATATCCCGCATCCGCGCCGCCATCGAAGATGAACCGAAGACGCCGCGTCGTGTCATCACCGTCCGCGGTGCCGGCTACGTGTTCGCCAAGGCGCAGGATTAGAAGCGCTAATGCGGCGGCTCTATCAGAAAATCTATCTCACGATCATCGCTAGCCTGGTCGTGGTCGTGCTTGTCGCCGGTGCCATCTGGCGGTTCGGGTCCAGCACGTCGCCCGCCGCTTTGTCGTTCGAGATCGCGGCGGAGTTTGCCGCGGCGGCTCTGCCGCCGGCAAGTGCGCCGCGGTCCGCTCTGAAGGAGGCCGTCAACCGGCTGGCCGGCCGCCTTGATGCGGACGTCGGCGTCTTCGACCGCAAGCTCGGGCTGATCGCCACGGCCGGCTGGCCGCTGCCGCCGCCGCGCCAAGTCGGTCCGGACTGGTCGTTCGGTCGGCAGGGCGCGACATGGACTTTCCCTTTGCCGGACGAGCGTTGGCTGGTCGTCCGCCCGCATGTGCCGCGCAGGCATCCGGCGCTGCATTTGGTGCTATTCCTCGGTGTCATCGCGCTCGGCGTAGCACTGTGCGCATTTCCGGTGGTGCGCGGACTGACGCGGCGAATCGAGCGGCTGCAGACCGGCGTCGAGACCCTCGGCGCCGGCAATCTCTCCGCCCGGGTCAAGGTCGAAGGCCGCGACGAGGTCGCGCGGCTGGCAGAAAGCTTCAATCGCGCGGCTGCCCGTATCGAGGATCTGGTCGGGGCCCATCGTATGTTGCTTGCCAATGCCTCGCATGAACTGCGCACGCCGCTGTCGCGCATCCGGCTCGGGCTTGAATTGTTCCAGCAGAACAGCGATCCGAAGTACAAGACCGAGGTCGAACGCGACATTGCAGAGCTTGATCTCCTGATCGATGAGATCCTGCTGACGAGCCGTCTCGATGCGATCGGCGTGCCACAGACCGTCGAGGACGTCGACCTGCTGGCGCTGGCAGCGGAGGAATGCGCGCGCTACGGCTGTGCGGCGGAAGGCCAGTCGGCCCCGGTCGGCGGCGATCCGCGCCTACTGCGGCGCCTGATCCGCAATCTGCTGGAGAACGCCAAACGGCACGGCAAGCCGCCGATGCGGGCGGAGGTGCGGAGTGAGAACGGCACGGCCGTCCTCGATGTGCTGGACGCCGGCGCAGGCGTTCCCGAGGCTGAGCGCGAACAGGTGTTCGCGCCGTTTCATCAGCTCGGCAGCGATGCCAAGGGCGTCGGTCTCGGACTCTCGCTGGTGCGGCGGATCGCGCGGCTGCACGGCGGCGATGCGGTGGTGGTGCCGCGGCCGGACAACCCGAGCTGTTTCCGCGTGACGCTGCCGCTGGTCCGAGCGTGATGCCCGTGTTCGGTCCTATCCCTTCGCCGTGCGCACCATGCCCCAGCGCAGCACGGTGGCGCGCTCCAGCGAGCCGAAGGCGATCCGCTCGAAGAGGTAGCCGATCGCCCCGATGACCGCCAAAGAGGCCAGCATCAATTCGGTGTTGAGGAATTCCTTGGCGTCGAAGATCACCCAGCCGAGCCCAAAATCCGACGCGGCGATCATCTCGGCGCCGACAACGGCGATCCACGCGCGCAGAAACGCCTGCCGCAGCCCGGTAATGATGAACGGCGACGCGCCTGGAATAATCACCTTCCAGAACAGGGCATTCTCGTTGGCACCCATGGCGCCGGCCGCCCGCAGCCACAATGGATTGACCGAGCGCACGCCCGACCACGTATTGAGCAGCATCGGGAACGTGGCCGCGTAGAACACGATCAGGATCGAGACCGTGTTGCCTAGTCCGAACCAGAGGATGAACACCGGCACCCAAGCCAGCGACGGGATCGGCATCAATGCGCTCGCCAGCGGCAGGAAGAAGTTCTCCACCGGCTTGTAGCGCGCCATCAGGATACCAAGCGGGAGACCTACGATGATCGCGAGCGAGAAGCCAAACATCACCCGGTACATGGTGCCGAGCGCATGTTGCAGCATGCTGCCGTCCAGTAGTGTCGTCACCAACGTGCTGAGGATACTCGACAGCGGCGGCATCAGGGCTGCCGGGAAGTAGCCGGTACGGGCCACGATTTCATAGAGCGCCGCCACGGTGATGATCGAGATCGCGGCGCGGCGATAAGAGCGGGTGCGGTCGTTGACGGCGGTTGCGCTCACGTCACGATCCTCCACTCGTCATCATGCCCCAGCGGACTACGGTATGGTTCTCGAGTCGCTGGAACACGAACTTCTCCAAGGCGAGGCCGAGAATGGCGATGACTGCAACGCCGGACAGCATGACGTCGGTGTTGAGGAACTCACGGGCGCCGAAGATCATCCAGCCGAGGCCCCAGGGCACCGCGGCGAGCATTTCCACACCAACCAGGATGCGCCACGCCTGCGCCAGTCCGAGCCGCAGTCCGGTGAGAATGTAGGGCAAGGCGCCGGGCAGGATCACATGCCGGAACAGCCGGCGACTGTCCGCGCCCATTGCTTGGGCGGAGCGCACCCAGATTTCCTTCACCGCTTTCACACCGGTCCAGGTGTTGAAGATGATCGGGAACCCGGCGACGAAGCCGACCAGCAGCACAGCCGGTACATTGCCCAGGCCGAACCACAGCAGGAACAGCGGGGCGTAGGCGATTCCGGGAATCGGCGCCATGATGCTCACCAGCGGCAGGAGGATGTCCTCCATCCGTCGCGAGCGCCCCATCAGGATGCCGAGCCCGACTCCGACGATTGCCGCCAGCGCGAAGCCACCTATGAGCCGGATCACCGTCTGTACGGCATGGTGCAGCAGGATACCGTTGGCAGTGAGCTGGACGAATGCGGAGACGACCTCTTCCACCGTCGGAAACAGCCGCGGGTGAAAGATGCCGAGATGGGCGACGATCTCCCAAAGCCCCAGCACCACGGCGAACGGGAAGGCGGTCCGCAGGACGGCCCGAAGTCGGTCGTTCCAGACCAGCGCGGCCGCCGGCGCCGATGGAAGCGCGGGATTGGCCGATTGACCATCGTGCACGGTCATTGGACGAATCTTCCCTGGCGGTCGCGTATTCCCGAACGGCCTGATTCCACGGCGGCCAAATTTCAGCAACCGGACGTTGCCCCAAGGATAGTGCGATCAATGGCGGCCGGACAAGCGGCCGAACGCCGCGCGGGGCGTCCATCGGCGTTCTTTGTGTCCAAGGTTGTTATGCCGCGGACTTGCCCCACAGGCGGGCCGAGGCGATATCCGCCCCTGCGCGCAAGGCTTCAAGCTTTTTCCACACCACCGATCCGACCACGTATTCGCGGCCCGCAAAGGTGCCGAAGCCGCAATCGATTGAGGCGATGACCCGCTCACGGTCACCGACTGCCGCCACCGCCTCCTCGATGCGGCGCGCCACCAGTTCGGGATGCTCCACGTAGTTGCTGGTGGATTCGATCACACCGGGGACCAAAACCAGGTCCTTGGGCAGCGGAATGCGTTTGAGCACGTCGTGCTCATGCGCATGGCGCGGGTTGGCGAATTCGATACTGAGCGCGCCGACGCGCGCCTGCAACAACACCGGCAGCACTTGCTCCAGCGCGATGTCGAACAGGTGCGGTCCATCCCAGTTGCCCCAGCAAACATGCAGCCGCACCCGGTCGCGCGGGATGCCCTCAATGCCGGAATTGATCGCTGCGACGTGGCGCTCGCAAATTTTCACAAACTCGGAATCCGACTTGTCC
The DNA here is from genome assembly GCA_009377755.1 of Hyphomicrobiales bacterium. GTDB lineage: Bacteria > Pseudomonadota > Alphaproteobacteria > Rhizobiales > Xanthobacteraceae > WHTM01. The sequence continues at coordinate 61,445 of WHTM01000024.1, forward strand.
TGGAAATTGATGGTGCGCGCCATCGCCAGGTCGGGTGCATCGATCTGCAAAATCAGCCCGCCCTCGTGGATCGCCCGATATTCGGTGCGCATCTCGCGCGCGAGGGCCGTCAGGTAGTCGTCGTCCGATGCGTAGTGGGCGTTGATCAGCGTCGTGGCGACGATTCCCGGCGAGGCCGCGGTCATGAAGCTCTCGGCGAACCTTCCCTCCGCGAATTGCTTCAGGCGAGCGATGTCATCCTGGACCGGGCCGGTGTCGACGTAGCGTACCTCTCCGACCGCCGCCGGCGCATTCCCACTGCGGCCACGGCTTGGGAAGCGTAGCCGCTGCATCTCGACCAGCTCCGGAAACTCGACGAGATCGCGGTTGCGCGGACGCCGCGATTCCCCGCCGAAGCCGGTCATGCGCTGCGGCACATAGGTCTGGAAGCCGACGCGCGGCTGTTCGCCGTCGTTGCCGATATCGATGCCGGCCGCGGCTTGGCGGGCGACCACATCTTGCACGGCCTTGTCGACCTCAGCCGCGAGCCCGGCCTCGTCGACCGCATCGCCGGCTTCGCGGCGGATGAGGAGATCGCTGAGGAGATTGCTGCGCGGCAGGCTGCCTACATGCGTGGTCAGGATTCGGTCGCGGCTCAGAAGCATGCGTTTTCACGTCCACTCAGAATTTTCAATCTCGCCATGGCCGGGTCTTGTCCTGGCCATGACGCTGTGCATGTTGCGCTTCATCCGTCATCTGACTTGGATGTTCCGATCCTTGATGACCTTGCCCCAGAGCGCCCATTCCTTGGCGAGCTTGTCGCCGAAGGCTTTCACCGGCATCGGGGCCGGCGACATGGACGCCGCCTCACCCGTCGCCTTGATGTTCGGGATGTTCACAATCTCGGTGATCTCCTTGTTGAGCCGGGCGATGACGGCCGGCGGCGTGCCGGCCGGCGCGACCATGCCCATCCAGAAATCCGTCGCCAGCGCGGGATCGAGCGTTTCCGACAGGAGCGGCACGTCCGGATACAGCGGCGAACGCTGATCGCCGACCTGCGCGATGACGCGCGCCTTTCCGGATTCGACATGCGCGCGCACGCTCACCAGATCGAAGATTACGACCTGCACCTGGCCGGACAGAAAGCCGACCGTCAACGGTCCGCCGCCGCTAAAGGGAATATGCACCATGTCGGTGCCGGTGATGCCCTTGAACATCTCCGTGCTGACATGCGTAAAGGAGCCGGCCCCATGCGATCCATAGTTCAGCTTGCCGGGATTGGCTTTGGCATAGGCGATGAGTTCCTTCACATCCTTGATCGGCAATTTCGGATCGACGACCAGCACCGACGGACCGGAGAAGGTCAGCGTGATCGGCGTGAAGTCTTTCGGCGTGTTGTATGGCTGCGGGTTGCGCAACTGCGGCGAAATGATCAGCCCGCTCAAATTTCCATGAAACAGCGTGTGGCCGTCCGCGTTCGCCTTGGCCGCGGCGGCCCCTCCCACGACCTGACCGCCGCCTGGGCGATTCTCGACGATCACGGGTTTGCCGAGGCGGGTTGAGAGCTGATCGGCGATCAGCCGCGCGAACATGTCCGCCTGGCTTCCCGGGCTGACCGACACAATGATCGTGACGTTGCGTGACGGATAGTCGGATTGGCCCCAGGCCGGCGCGGTTGCTACCGCTGCGAGCAGTGCGCCCGCGAAGGCCTGCGCACGGATGTTGCAGCAAGACATGATGTTCCTCCCCCGTCCTTATGGCGTTACCGACGACGATATTCCTTTCGGTCGGCGTTGGACAGGGATGGGCAACGGCGGGCCGCAGCCCATGCTTTCGGTCTTGCCTTGGCCGCGCGTTCTTCACGCAATGCCCGATGACGGATGCGGAGTACCCATCCAAACCCACGCGCGAGCTTTGTTGTAGCCGCCGGGCGGCGTGTGCATAATGGACACGGGCAGGCCCGCGAAGCGGGCTCACGAGAAAGTTGGGAGACGGACGCTTGCTTACCGCCACCAAGAACGAACTGCTCACCCGTGTCGACCCGGGAACGCCCATGGGCGAATTGCTGCGGCGCTACTGGCAGCCGATCGGCGGCGCCAGCCAGCTCGACGGCAACCCGATCAAGGCGATTCGCCTGTTCGGCGAGGATCTCGTCGTCTACAAAGACCTGACGGGCCGCTACGGCCTGATCGACCGGCATTGCCCGCATCGCCGCGCCGACATGTCCTACGGCTGGGTGGAGGAGAAGGGCGTCCGCTGCAGCTATCACGGCTGGCTCGTTGACGAGAAGGGCCACACCCTCGAGCAGCCGTACGAGGACACCACGCTGCCGCGTACCAGCGCCCGCGAGGGCTGCAACGTCCGCGCCTATCCGGTGAAGGAATGCGCCGGCATGCTGTGGGCCTACATGGGACCGCTACCGGCGCCGGAGCTACCGGTATGGGAGCCGTTTACCTGGGACAACGGCTTCCGCGAGATCGTACTCGCCGAGGTGCCATGCAACTGGTTCCAATGCCAGGAGAACTCCATCGATCCGGTGCATTTCGAATGGATGCACGACAACTGGTCGAGGCGCTTGAAAGGCAGCAACAGCAACGACGCGCCGAAGCATCTCAAGTTGAGATTCGAGGCGTTCGAACACGGCCTCATCTACAGGCGCGTGCGCGAAGGCCAGAGCCTGGAGGACCGTTACTGGACTGTCGGCCGGGTGTGCCTGTGGCCCAACGGTTTCTACCTCGGCAGCCATTTCGAGTGGCGCGTTCCGGTCGACGACGAGAACACGATGCAAATCGGCTGGTTCTTCGTGCGAGTGCCGAACGGACGCGAGCCCTACGTGCAGGAGACGGTGCCCACGTGGGTCAGCCCGATCAAGGACGACAGCGGACGTTGGATCTCGAGTCACGTCATCAATCAGGACATCGTCGCCTGGGTCGGCCAAGGCCGGATCGCAGACCGCACCAAGGAGAACCTCCGCGCGAGCGACATTGGCATCCAGATGATGCGCCGGCGTTTTTTCGAGGAGATGGACGCAGTGGCGGCCGGCAAGGATCCTGGAGGCGTGATCCGCAATCCCAACGAAGCGCAATGCATTCCGTTGCCGAACATGCGGCGTGAGACCAACACGCAAGGCGTTCCGCTCGATAAGTTCGAGGATGATCCGGTGCTGAGGCAGCTTCTCCGGGAGTTCCGCTACCACTACGGCCAGCCGCCGGAGGTGCGTCGCTCCTTCGAGGAAGCGATGGGAATTGCGGGGTGATAAGACATTGTCGTCGTCGGGCTTCCGGCAGCCGTCATCCCGGCCAAGCAATGCGAAGCGTTGCGCGAGGCGGGAACCAGTAGCTACCGAGTTGCCACAATTGGTAATATCGAGGGCTACCGCCAGCACCGGGGCTACTGGATCCCCGCCTTTGCGGGGACGACAGCGGGTGGCGCCGCGAAATAAGTGAATTAAGTCATGAGGAAACCCCATGCCTTTCACCCTCTACAATGCGCCGCAATCGACCTGCAGCCAGCGGGTGCGCTTCGTGCTCAACGCCAAAGCGCTTCCCTTCGAAGAGGTGAAGCTCGACCTGCTTGCCGGCGATCAGCTCAAACCCGACTACCTGAAGATGAACCCAAACGGAGTCGTACCGACGCTGGTGCACGACGGCGACGTGGTGATCGATTCCAACGTGATCACCGAGTACCTTGACGAGATCGCACCGGAGCCGGCTAATTTCACGCCGGTGGCGCCGGTGAAGCGCGCGTGCATGCGCACACTGATGCACTTCATCGACGAGATGCCGGCGGCCGCGGTGCGCGTGCCGACATTCAACCTTGCCTTCCTGCCGCGCTTTGCAGCGATGAGCGAGGACGAGTTCGTCGCCTTCGCCGAATCGAAGCCGCTGCGCCGCGAGTTCATGCTCGCGATGGGGCGCAAGGGATTTTCCCAGTCCGAGATGAAGGCTGCGCTTGACCGGCTGCGGCGCACCTATGAGCGCATGGACAGGGAGATCGAGAAGAGCGGCGGGCCATGGCTGCTCGGAGAGGAGATCACGCTCGCCGATGTCGCCGTCATGCCGGCGATCGTGCGCATGGCGGATATCGGTCTCGATACGATGTGGGCGGACCTGCCGCGCGTGCGGCGCTGGCTCGAGATGATCCAGGCACATCCGGCGTACCAGCCGACCTATTATCCGGGGTCACTGCTGACCGAGCGGTTTCCGCATCTCAGGGAGGCGGGAAGGGCGCAGGCTCGATGATCGTTACGGCGGCCGCAAGCCTGGCGCCATGACTGCGGTCGGCGATCCGCCGCATCGATGTTCGAGTTTACGTTGTCGCCCGATAGCTTGGCGGCACGACGCGGCGTGCTGCCAGCTCGCGCGCTTTCCTCGCCGGCTCGAATCCGTGCATTCCCATTGCCCACTGCAGGGCAACGACCGCGCCCTTGACCGGCTGGATGAGAGCCAGCGCCAACCCCAGCGTGAGCGGCAGCCACAGCGCAAGATGAACCCATTCGGGTGGCCGGAATTGCGTCTCCACCGAATAGACCATCGGGACGACGATGTGCCCTACCATGACGATAACCAGATAGGCGGGGAAGTCGTCGGCGCGGTGGTGGTGCAGTTCTTCGCCGCAGGCGGAACAACGGTCCGCTATTTTGAGGAAGGCGCGGAACATGCGTCCTTTGCCACAGCAAGGACAGCGGCCCAGGACGCCGCGCAGCACCGCTTGTCCGATGGTCACGCCGCTGCAGGCCGTCGGCGTCTCGCCGACGCCCGATTGCTCTTCACGCGCGGTTTTGAGGTTCTCGGGTCGCATTCCCAGTCCTTCGCAGGAACGAGGCGCAAGCGCCTGCGTCCTGCCTTCACAGCATGCGTCATGGCCCTGACAGGCATACGGATGTGTTATGACGGATCGCCGCGCCGGCCTGCGCGTCACATAAGCGTGTCAAGGCGCATTTGCCAGTGTCTTGTTCTGCGCGAGCATGCGACGATGTGGTCAGTTGCGGCGCCAGGAAAAGGCCCGGTGCGCACCCTGGCTTTGCTTGTACGCTGTGTCTTCGTATAGGGCCGTGGTGGGTTCGCCGATCCATTCGGTGACGTTGTCGAACTGGACGGATTTGCAAGCCTCAATACCGGTTCGCGATCGGCAATTCCTCCGCCGGAAACAGGCTGATCACGCGGCAGTCCTTGTCGGTGACCACGACCTCCTCCTCGATGCGAGCGGCCGAGTAGCCGTCGGTCGCCGGGCAGTAGGTCTCGAGCGCGAATACCATGCCCTCCTTGATCTCGGTTGGATGCTCGAGGGAGATCACGCGCGAGATGATCGGCCGCTCATGCAGCGCCAGGCCGAGCCCGTGACCAAACTGCAAGCCGAAGGCGCTGGTTTCGTCGGGGAAGCCGAACTCCGGCGCCTTGGGCCAGACGCTGCACACCCGGTCGGTGGTGACGCCGGGCTTGATCAGATCGATGGCGAGATCGAGCCACTCGCGCGCCTTCTTGTAGGCGTCGTGCTGCACCGGCGTGGCGCGGCCGACATTGAAGGTGCGGTAGTAGCAGGTGCGGTAGCCCATGAATGATTGCAAGATGTCGAAGAACACCTGGTCGCCGGGGCGGATCATGCGGTCGGTGAAATTGTGCGGGTGCGGATTGCAGCGCTCCCCCGAGATGGCGTTGATCGCCTCGACATCGTCACTGCCGTTGCGATACAGGAACTCGTTGACCATGCCGACGATGTCGTTCTCGCGCACGCCGGGGCGAAGCTTCTCGTTGATCAGGTCGTAAGCACCGTCGACCATGGCGGCGGCGCGGTTGAGCAGCGCGATCTCGTCGACGTTCTTGATCTCGCGCGCTTCCAGCATCACCTGCTGGCCGTCCGCAACCTTCAAGCCCGCCTTCTCCAGCTCGAACAGCATCGGCGGCTCGATGATGTCGACGCCGACCGGCATCTTGTCGCAACCGGCTTCCTTGATGATCGAGGCAATCTCCTTGGCGTGCTTCGCCATCAGGCCGAACGAGGGCGACACGGTACCGCGCAGGCCGAGCAGGCCGGCCTTGAAGTTCTCCTGCGGCAGCCAAGGGCAGTAGAGCCGATGATGCACCGCGGCCGAGCCGAAGTCCCACAGGATCGGTTCGTTGTCGCGCGTGAGCAGCGCCCAGCGGCAGATCTTGTCGCGCTCCCACTCGCCGATCTTGGTCGAGGTGAGGTAGCGGATGTTGTTGACGTCCATCACCAGTAGCGCGCCGAGGTCGGACGCCTCCAACGCCTGCTTGGCGCGGGACAGGCGGTAGCGGTGCAGGCGCCGGTAGTCGACGCGCTCCTCGAAGTCGACGCCTGTGATGCCGAGCGCGGGCAGCGCCCGGCCCCAGTTGTAGCGCGGGTTGATGTCTTCTGCGTTGATCCTGCGGACCGTCTCGTCCATGGGACCTCTCCTTGTATTTATGATTGCCTCTCGTGGCCGGCATTATAGAGGGGCAAACGCGTTGCGACCACCGGAAGGCACGGGCATAATCGTCCCAATACGAATGGGGAGGGCGCATGGCTCACGTTGCCGAAGCCACGGCATCGGTACCGCCAAGCGGCGGCGCGCGGGCGGCAATCGCCACGATTCCACGCGACTACAACTTCGCCGCCGACGTGCTGCGGCGCAATCTCGCCGCCGGGCGCGCCGGCAAGCCGGCCTTCATCGACCCGCGCGGCACCTGGAGCTACGGCCAGCTTGCGGAGCGGGTAGACCAGTTCGGCGCAGTGCTGCGCTCGCTCGGCCTGCGCCGCGAGGAGCGAATCCTGCTCTGCATGCTCGACACCATCGACTGGCCGACTGCCTTCCTCGGCGCGCTCAAGGCCGGCGTTGTGGCCGTCCCGGTCAATACCCTGATGACCGAGGACGACTACCGCTTCATGCTCACCGACAGCCGGGCGCGGCTGCTGGTCGTCTCCGACATGCTGTATCCGCGCTTCGCCAACCTGATCGGCGAATGTCCCGATCTCGCGCACGTGATCGTGTCGGGCGAGAATGTGCACGGTCATGCGCGCTTCGAGGACCTGATCGCCGCGGCCAAAGCGGACGACGTGACTGCTCTGACGACGCGCGACGACATCGCCTTCTGGCTCTACACTTCCGGCTCGACCGGCAAGCCGAAGGGGGCGGTGCACGTGCATGCCGACCTGGCCCTGACCTACAACCTCTATGCGGCTCCGACGTTGGGATTGACCGATAACGACGTGGTCTATTCGGTGGCCAAGCTGTTCTTCGCCTACGGCCTCGGCAACGCCATGACGTTCCCGATGTCGGTCGGCGCCACCACCATCCTGCTCCCCGGCCGGCCGACGCCGGACGCAGTGGCGGCACTCCTGAAGGCGCATCCGGTGACGGTGTTCTATGCCGTGCCCACCTTCTATGCCGCATTCCTCGTCAGCCCCGCGGCGCCGCAGCGATCCGAGGTCAAGCTGCGCTGCTGCGTGTCGGCCGGCGAGGCGCTGCCGATCGACGTCGGCCGGCGCTGGAGCGAGCGCTACGGTGTCGACATTCTCGACGGCATCGGCTCGACCGAGATGCTGCACATCTTCCTCACCAACCGGCCGGGCGACGTGAAGTACGGCACCAGCGGCAAGCCACTCGCCGGCTACGATCTCAAGATCGTCGACGACGACGGGGCGGAGGTGGAGCCCGGCGAAATGGGCGAACTCCTGGTGCGCGGTCCGACCAGCGCCATCATGTACTGGAACAACCGGGCGCAGTCGCGTTCGACGTTCCTCGGCGAGTGGACCCGCTCGGGCGACAAATATCAGGTCGACGAGGACGGCTATTACGTCTACTGCGGCCGCCGCGACGACATGCTCAAGGTCTCCGGTCTCTACGTCTCGCCATTCGAGGTCGAGGGCGCGCTGCAATCGCATGCTGAAGTGCTCGAATGCGCCGTGGTGGCATGGCTCGATGGCGACGGACTGGTGAAGCCCAAAGCCTTCGTGGTGCTCAAGGCCGCCGACAAGGCCTGCGACGATCTCGTTCGTGTGTTGCAGGAGCACGTCAAGCAACAGCTCGCGCCCTACAAGTATCCGCGCTGGATCGAATTCCGTGCCGACCTCCCGAAGACCGCGACGGGAAAGATTCAAAGATTCAAGCTGCGGGCGGAGGGTGAGGCACACTGAGCCTGTCATTCCGGGGCGCGAGCGAAGCTCGCGAGCCCGGAATCCACAACCACTGTGCTTTCGATGTGGCACTGACACCGCAAATCCGACAATCCTGTGGTTATGGGTCCCCGCCTTCGCGGGGACGACAGCGCTGAGTGTGTGGCAATGTCTTCTCCCCCCTCCTCCGGCTTCCTCGACATCGGCGCGCAGCGGCTGGAATACCGCTGGATCGGCCCGCGTCCGGAGGCCGCGCCGACGCTGGTGCTGCTGCACGAGGGGCTCGGCTGCGTCGGTATGTGGGGACCGTTTCCAGATCAGCTGGCGGTCGCGACAGGTTGCGGCGTGTTCGTCTATTCGCGTGCCGGCTACGGCCAATCGAGTCCTGTCGCGCTGCCGCGGCGGCTCAACTACATGACCGAGGAGGCGCGGGACGCGCTGCCGTTGGTGCTTGAGGCGATCGGCTTTCGCCACGGGCTTCTCGTCGGACACAGCGATGGCGCTTCGATCGCTGCGATCTATGCCGGCAGCCACCAGGATCACCGCGTCCGCGGGCTGGTGCTGATCGCACCGCATTTCATCTGCGAGGATGTCACGAACGCGTCGATCACGGAAATGCGCAAGGAGTTCGAGACCGGCGAATTGCGCCCGCGCCTGGCGCGCTGGCATGCCGACGTCGATGCCACCGTGTGCGGCTGGAGCGACGTCTGGCTGGGCCCGGATTTCCGCGCGTGGGACATCAGCGAGCACCTTGCCTATGTCCGCGTGCCGATCCTGATCGTACAGGGCGCCGACGATCAATATGGCACGCTGCGGCAGATCGAGATCGCGCAGGAGGAATGCTACTGCCCGGTGGACGTGGCGCTGCTTCACGGCGCGCGCCATGTGCCGCAGCGGGAAGCGCCGGAGGCGACGATGCGGGTTGTGACGGATTTCATTAGTCGGGTGATGCGGTCATGAACCGGCACACCAGCCGTCATGGCCGGGCTTGTCCCGGCCATCCACGTCTTTCTTCTCTTGTGCTATGGGTTAAGTAAGTCGTGGATGCCCGGCACAAGGCCGGGCATGACGTGGATAGTTTGTGCGATGGCCGACGCCGAACCGAAACTCGCCAACGGGGCCGGGCGGATCGTGTTCCAGACCGATCCCGCGCGCTACCGGCATTGGAAGCTCGCCGTCGACGGCGACGTGGCGACGCTGACGCTTGACGTCGACGAGAAGGGCGGACTGTTCGAGGGCTACGAGCTCAAGCTCAATTCCTATGACCTGGGTGTCGACATCGAGCTCGCCGACGCGTTGCAACGGCTGCGCTTCGAGCACCCGGCGGTACGCGTCATTGTGCTGCGCTCGGGCAAGCCGCGGGTGTTCTGCGCCGGCGCCAATATCCGCATGCTGGCGGGCGCAAGCCATGCGCACAAGGTCAATTTCTGCAAGTTCACCAACGAGACGCGCAACGCCATCGAGGATGCCAGCGAATTCTCCGGTTTGCGGACGCTGTGCGTGATCAACGGCACGGCGGCGGGGGGTGGTTATGAATTGGCGCTCGCCGCAGACCGCATTATCCTCGCCGACGACGGCTCGTCGACCGTTTCGCTGCCGGAATTGCCGTTGCTGGCGGTGCTGCCGGGGACCGGCGGGCTCACCCGCGTTACTGACAAGCGCAAGGTGCGTCGCGACCATGCCGACGCGTTCTGCACCACCGAGGAAGGCATCAAGGGCAAGCGCGCTGTCGATTGGCGGCTGGTCGACGACGCGGTGCCGAACTCCAAGCTCGACGCAGTGGTCGGCGAGCGATTGCGCGAGTTGGCGGAGCGGTCAGATCGTCCGCGCGACGTGAAAGGCATCGCGCTCAAGCCGCTCGACCGGCAGGTGGCGCCGACCGGCATCGACTACTGGCTGGTCTCAGTCGAGCTTGCCGAGGCGCAGCGGCTTGCGACCATCATGCTGCGCGGTCCGGAGGCGCCGCCACCGGCATCGATCGAGACCATGATCGAGGAAGGATCGGACTTCTGGCCGCTGCGGCTAGCGCGCGAGCTGGACGACGCCATCCTGGACCTGCGGTTCAATGCGCTCGACACGGCAGTGATCGTGTTCAAATCGATCGGCGATGCCGAGGCGGCGCTCGCTTATGACGCCTTTCTCGACGCGCACGCCGATCACTGGCTGGCGCGCGAGATCCGGCTGTTGTGGAAGAGGGTACTCAAGCGCATCGACCTCACGTCGCGCACGCTGGTCACATTGGTCGAGCCGGGCTCCTGTTTCGCGGGCACCTTGGCCGAGCTCGTGTTCGCCGCCGACCGTGCCTATATGCTGATCGGCGAGGGCGACGACCGTGACAACCGGCCGGCGGCCGCGCTTGCGCTCGGCGCGGCGAACTTCGGCCGCTATCCGATGGTGAATGGGATCACGCGATTGCAGAGCCGGTTTCTCGGCGATCCGGAGGCGCTCATCGCCGCCCGCGAGCGGATCGGCGAAATGTTCGGCGCGGAAGACGCCGAGGCGGCGGGCCTCGTCACCTTCGCGCTCGACGACATCGACTGGGACGAGATCAGGGTGTTCCTCGAAGAGCGCGCGAGCTTCTCGCCCGACGCGCTCACCGGCATGGAGGCGAACTTGCGCTTCGGCGGGCCGGAAACGATGGAGTCGAAGATCTTCGCGCGGCTCTCGGCGTGGCAGAACTGGATCTTTCAGCGCCCCAACGCCGTCGGCGCGGACGGGGCGCTGCGCCGCTACGGCACCGGCCAGAAGCCGGTGTTCGACACGAAGAGGGTTTAATTGGTTTTCTTACCCTCCCTTGAAAGGGGAGGGTCGGACCGCGAA
>WHTM01000069.1 GCA_009377755.1 Hyphomicrobiales bacterium
AGCCCATCGATCAGCCGATTGACCTCGCCGCTTGACCCGATACCTTCATGTTACCGGAGATCGCGCCACGCCCAATCCCAACCACATTCCGGACGGCACCAACGCAGCCGACGCCGCCCCTCATATTTGACGGCCCGCGAGCCTGTCGAGGGTTCGAGCCGAAAGCCCATCATGCAATCCCCGCTATCTCACGTGCTTCGGGTGCAAATCGAGCGCTGGCCGATTGCCGGGAGCTTCACGATCAGCCGCGGCGCCAAGACGGAGGCCGCCGTGCTCGTCGCCGAACTGTCGGATGGCTCGCATACCGGACGCGGCGAATGCGTGCCCTATGCGCGGTATGGGGAAACCGTCAGACAGGTCGCGGCCACGATGGAACGATTGCGCGCGGCGCTGGCCGAAGGGCTCGACCGCGCCTCCCTGCAGCACGCCCTGCCCGCCGGCGCCGCCCGCAACGCGCTCGACTGCGCTTTCTGGGACATCGAGGCAAAACGTGCGGGGCGGCCGGTGCACGTCCTGGCCGGGTTACCGCCGCTGCGGCCCCTCGTCACCGCCTACACGATCTCGCTCGGCACGCCGGACCACATGGCGCAGGCGGCGGAGCAGGCCGCTGACCACGAACTGCTCAAGGTCAAGCTCGGCGGCGCCGGCGATCCGGCGCGGATTGGCGCCGTGCGCCGCGCTGTCCCCGGTGCAACGCTGATCGTCGATGCCAACGAAGGCTGGAACGCGGAAAACCTGTATGAAAATCTGGCCGCCTGCGCCGACGCCGGTGTCATGCTCGTCGAACAGCCGCTGCCGGCGGGCGATGATGCGGTGCTTGCGGCCATCCCGCATCCGATCCCGATCTGCGCCGACGAGAGCGTGCACGACCGCACCTCGCTGGCGCAACTCCGCGGCAAGTATGACGCGATCAACATCAAGCTCGACAAGAGCGGCGGCCTCACCGAGGCGCTCGCCGTGGCCGCCGAGGCGGAGGCGTTGGGCTTCAAGCTGATGGTCGGCTGCATGGTCTCGACCTCGCTCGCGATCGCACCGGCGCTGCTTGTCGCGCAGCGCGCCGAGGTGGTCGATCTCGACGGCGCGTTGCTGCTCGCGCGCGACCGGCCGCATGGTCTGCGCTACGCGCGCAGCCGCGTGCACCCGGGCGAACCGGCGCTGTGGGGCTGATCACGGAGGGCGCAAAAAGCCCTTTGCCGGTAGTATGTTGCTGGTTACCTGCCGGCAGCTCGTCTGGGGAGATGCGACATTTTCCGCCTCGCACGTGCGATTGAGTTCGGCTAAAAAAGTACCTACGGGTTGGCACGATAACGGGGGGATGAGATGGGGGTTCGCGCCGTCGCCTTGAGCGCCATGCTGCTCTGCTTCGGAGTGTCCGAAAGTTCGGCAACAGTTCGCATTGCCGGTGATCGCGGGGGGCGCATAGGAACCTACCTCGAAGCCTTCGCCATGCTCCGCAACACTGGCGAGACCGTCGTCATCGACGGAACCTGCCTATCGGCCTGTACGCTAATCCTCGGCATGCTTCCCAGCGGACAGGTTTGCGTGACAGGCCGCGCCCGCCTCGGCTTTCACGCCGCATGGCGACCGGACCGCTCCGGGCGACCGATTCGCAGCTTCATGGGCACGCAGGTACTCATGGACGCCTACCCACCAAAAGTCCGGAACTGGATTCGCCGCAAGGGCGGGCTGTCGTCGCGTATGATCTACTTGCGCGGGCGAGAGCTCGCTGCCTTTTTTCCGCGCTGCCGCGCGTCGCGCTGATCACATCGTCCGATCCGGATCGTTCCAGCGCCGATGCGCATAAACCGCAAGCGCGCCGCCGGCTGCTGCAATCAGCGCCATCACGGCATAGCCGGCATTTCCATAAGTGGCGTAGAGCAGACCGGACGATGCTGTCGCGATCGACATGGAAACGCCGGTGACGATCGCATAATAGCCCTGCGCCGTGGCGGCGAGGCCCGGCGGCGCGGCGCGGTTGAGGAACCCCATGGCGCCGAGATGGGTGGCGGCGAAGCTCAGCGCGTGCAGGCATTGCAGTGCCGGCAGCAGCAGGGCCGGGGGATCGAACGCCATGACGATCCATCGCAGCACGGCGCCAGCGGCGCCGAGGATCAGTAGCATGGTCGGACCGAACGATGCCGGGAGGCGCCGCGCGACCGCGAACAGGACGATCTCGGCGGCCACGGCGAGTGCCGAGAGCGCGCCGATGGTGATGGTGCTGAGCCCGGCCGCCTCCCAGGCGATGGTCGCGAAGCCGTACAGCAGCGCGTGGCTCGCTTGAATGAGGCTGGCGGAGCCGATGACCGCAAGGAACACCGGACTTCGCAGCAAGGTTCCGCTACGCAACGAACCTGCTGAGCGCGGCTCGCCGGATGAGATCGGCGCCAGGCCAAGGGCAATGACCGCGGTCAGGCCGTAGCCGCCGGCGATCAGCCAGATCAGATTCTGCGGCGTCATCGCATGCAGCAGGAGACCGGCGCCGAAACTGCCGACGATGAAACTAGCCGAGCCCCAGAGCCGAATCGAGCCATAGGCCCCGCCGTAGCGGGCAAGGCCGCGCAGCGCATAGGCGTCGACGAGCGGCATGGTCGGCGTGAACACAAGCGCGAACAGCGAAAAGATCGCGAGAATCGCAATCGCGCTGTCCACCAGGCCGACCAGCCCGTACCCCAGACAGGTCGCCGCCGAGCCGATGATGATTGCCGCGCGCAGGGCGTCGTGGCGGTCCGCCTCGCGCGTCATCACCGGGACGGCGATGACGCGGATCAGCATCGGCGCGGCCAGCACCAGCCCGATCATTTCCGGTTCGAGGCCCTTGGCGGCGAGCCAGACCGGAAAGAACGGCAGTTGCACGCCGAGCCCGACGAAATAGGCTGCGTAATACTGCGCCAGCCGCGGGGCGAAGCCGCCGGTTCGAGCTATCCACGAGGGGGAGGACATGGCGTCGCGATTCGGAAATTCGCTTAAGTTCGCCGCCCCTTCCGGAGCGAACTTCCGAATCGAGGCGACACGAGCAACCTTACGAGTGTGGGTTTGGATTTGAAGTTCCCGCGATGAGGTTGCCGCGGCAACGGCAGGAATTTCAAATCCGCAACACTTGGTTGGATTTCTGCTTGCCGCAGACCAATCCTAGGCTTCACATATTGTCGTGGCCATGTCTGACGATTCGCTCGCCCACAATCGTTCCGCCGCTCCCCCGGGCGTGGATGCGGACTATGATGCCATTTGCGCGACCGTCGGCGCCACTGGGCGGGGCCGCTGGTTCCTGGACGAATACGCCAAGCGCCACCGTGGTGCCGATACCGAGCGTGTGCTCGCGGCGGTCGAGCGAATCGAGCAGGCCATTCGGGGCGGCAGCGCCACAGTGCCAGGAGAGTCCGATCAGCGCGCCCCCGCGGCGATTTTGGAGGTGATCCGGCAGGCGCGCAGCGAGATCATTGGCCGGCACGGCGATCCGGCGGCCAGCGGCGAGGCAGCCGTCGCCGACTTGCGCAACGCAGCCGATCAAATTCGGGATCTGGTTCGGACGGTCTTTCAGCAAGACGGGTCGGATTTGGGGGGCCAGTTCACATTCCAGATGAACCGTCTCGCCGCCGCCGGCGATCGGCTCGAGCGCAGCGTCGGCGGGCTGCGGATCCTGCTCGGGATTCTCGACGACCTTGACCGGCGCCTGCTCCGACTTGCCGACTTGCAGAAGCCGGCCGGCGATACCGCGGACCATCCCAAGTCTCCGTCCACGGCTGCACCGGTCCCCACGGCCGCACCGGCCATGACGGCGGCGGCAACGTGGTCCGTGCCGGTCGCCGACGCAGCGGCCGCACCACCGCAGCCATCCAGCAACGTCGGCGCAGCGCCATCGGCGGAGCCGGCTCCGCCGGAGCCAGACCTCGCTTCATGGGTGGTCAGTCCGGTTCCAGGCACGTCCGCATCCCAGCCGGACCGGGCGCCGGTCGAAGCCCTCTGGGGGCTGACCGTAACACCGGCGGAGCCGTCCGCCGGCGCATCCCCGGACACGCCGGACGTAGCGTCCGATGCCAGCCTGACCGATTGGGCCTTCGACCCGACCGAGGCCAAGACGGAGCCGCTACCTTCCACCGCCGACCGCGTTGACCGGCTGCCGGCGTTCGGCTTTGCTCCCCCGCGGATGGCACCATCGGTTGAGCGAGAGTCTCCGCCCGACATCCCGCTGCGAAGACTTGAGCTCCCGCAGGCTCGGCAGCTTCCGCCGGCTTCGCCGGCCGCCCAGCCGCCGATGTCGGCGCTGGAGCGTCTCGAAGCGCGCGAATACCGGCGGCGGTGCGTCGCCGACGCGGTCGCGGAACCGCCGCACGTTGCGCGTGATCCCGCCCCGCCCTCTGCGCCGGACGTGCCCAGCCCGGTGCACGAGCCGATGATGGCTGATTGGATCGCCGAGCCGGCCGCCGCAGCGCCGCCCGCAACCGGCCCGATGCTCGACGCCAATTTGTTTGACATCGATACTGCGCCACCCGCAACCGATGCGCCAGCGCGCGCGCTCAAGACCGGCGCCGCGCTTGCGTCGGACGATGTCCCGGACCCGGCCCGTGGGAGTGCCGGTCCCGAGTGCGCCGAGCCTTCGGCCTTCATGCGCGGGATGATCTCCGAGCCTGCGCCGGACGAGCTTTCGGAACTCAACGCGCCGCTGCCGGCCGTGCCCGCGTTTCCCGACGCGCCGCAGCCCGCAGCCGAGAGCGACGACGTGCCCTCGGTCATCCAGCGCCTGGAAAGCATGCGCGCCGCGATCGCGGCGCTGACGGAGGAAGTGAGCGAGAAGAAGGCTGGCCGCCGCAGCGAACTGCCGCCGTAGCGAATGCGCCAAGGCGCGGATCAGGCCACCAGCCGGTGGAACAGGTCCGGATCGACGTTGCCGCCGGAGAGGACTGCGACGACGACCTTGCCGGCCACATCGACCTTGCCGGCGAGCAGTGCAGCGAGCCCCACCGCGCCGCCGGGCTCGACCACGAGCTTGAGCTCATGGAAGGCGAACGCCACCGCCGCCGCGACCTCCGCGTCCGACGCGCTCACGCCCTCGCCCACCAGCGCCTGATTGATGACGAACGTGATCCGACCCGGGCTGCGCGCCATCAGCGCATCGCAGATGGTTCCGCTCACCGCCGCGTTCTGCTCGCGCTGGCCGCTGCGAAACGAGCGGACGTGGTCGTCGAAGCCTTCCGGCTCGGCGGTCAGCAGCCGCGCGTCCGGCACCCGCGCCTTCACGGCAAGCGCGATCCCCGCGGTCAGCCCACCACCGGAGGCGTTCACCAGCACGACGTCGGGCGCAAGCCCGGCTTGCGCGAGGTCCTCGACGATCTCGCGCCCTGTGGTGCCCTGCCCGGCGATGATCAACGGATCATCATAGGGCGGCACCAGGACGGCGCCGCGCTGCTCGGCGATCTCCTGCGCGATCGCTTCGCGGTCGTCCCGCTCGCGGTCGTACAGCACGACCTCGGCGCCGAGTGCGGCGGTGCGCTCACGCTTCGGGCGCGGCGCATCATGCGGCATCACGATCACGGCCGGCAAGCCGAGCAACCTTGCCGCTGCGGCGACGCCTTGCGCATGATTGCCGGACGAATAGGCAACCACGCCGCCGGCGCTGCCTTGCCTCGCGACGGTGCAGAGCTTGTTGTAGGCGCCGCGGAACTTGAACGAGCCGGTGCGTTGCAGCGTCTCCGCCTTGAGAAACACGCGACCGCTGGTGCGCGCATCAAGCACGGCCGAACGGATCAGGGGCGTGCGGTGGGCGATGCCGGCGAGCCGCCCGGCGGCGGCGTCCACGTCCGCGGCGGTGGGGAGCGTGGTTTCGTCAATGGACGGCATTCGCAAAGGTACTGCCGCACGGCCGACGTAGGCAAGCGAATTGGGCGTGTTCTACCCTCACGTTCCCGAGGGCGGATGCTCGCGCTTGAGGCCGCGCACATCGCGCACCGTCAGCCACACCGCCGTGCCCCGCTCGAATTGCTGATCCGATGGGGCGATCACGCGCAGACGCAATCCACCGGCAAGTGCGACGGTGTAGTCGATGACTGAGCCGGTGAAGATCGATGCGGAAATCGTGCCCGAAAGGACGTTGCCGCCCTCGACCGGCGTCGTGGAGAGCCGGATGCCTTCGGGACGGAACAGCACGTTCACCGTCTCGCCCGGCGTGGCCTCCATGTCGATCTCGAACACCGGCCCGCCGCCTTGCAGCGCAACTTGCGCCCTCGCGTCGTTGCGGCTCGCGACCCGCCCTTCCACGATATTGGAGCCGCCGATGAACTCGGCCACAAACGCGGTGGCCGGCGCGGAATAGACCTCGCGCGGCGCACCTTCCTGGATCAGATGCCCCTCATTCATAACCGCCACACGCTGGGCAAGCGACAGCGCCTCGGCCTGGTCGTGGGTCACGAACAGCGCGGTGATGCCGATGCGCTCGATCAGATCGGCAAGCTCCTTGCGCATGTAGTCGCGCAGCCGCGCATCGAGATTCGACAGCGGCTCGTCGAGCAGCAAGAGCTTCGGTCGCCGCACGATAGCGCGCGCGAGCGCCACGCGCTGCTGCTGGCCGCCGGAGAGACGCGGCGCGGGCCGCTTGGCGAGATCGCGCATGCCGACGAGATCGAGCACGGCCATGACGCGGTCCTCGATCTCGCCGCGCGCAATGCGCGGGCGTGCGACGCGCAGCGGATAGGCCACGTTCTCGAACACGTCGAAGTGCGGCCAGATGGCATAGGACTGGAACACGATGCCGATCGGTCGCTGGTTGGTCGGCACCGCGATCCGGGCGGCGGAATCATAGACCACCGTGCCGGCGATCTCGATGCGGCCGGCATCGGGCTCCTCCAGGCCCGCGACGCAGCGCAGCGTCGTCGTCTTGCCGCAGCCGGACGGCCCGAGCAGCGCGTAGCACTGACCGTCGGGCACCGTGAAGCTGACGCCGTCGATGACGCGCAGCGGGCCGTCCTCGGTCGCAAAGGATTTTTCCAGGCGCGTCACCGTCAGCACACTGCTACTCCCCTGCCCCACGCGATACGAGGTAGCGGCGCGCGAACACCACCAGCGGCAGCACTATCGCAATCATCAAGGTGGCGAGCGCCGCCGAGCGCGCCGGCTCGCCTCCCTGGAAGAATTGCCAGATCAGCACCGACATCACGACGTTTTCCTGGCTGTAGAGCACGAACGGAAGCGTGAACTCGCGCATGCCGATGATGAACAGCAGGAGGAAGGCCGAGACTAGACCCGGCATGATGAGCGGCAAGAGGATGCGTACTTGCGTCGTGAGCCAGCGCGCGCCGGCGGCCTCCGAGGCTTCCTCGAGTTCCTTGTGCACCTGCATGATGGTCGCGCGCGACAGGCGCGTCGACACGGCGAGGCGATACGAATAGGCGATCACCAGGATCCACACCGTTCCGTAGATGCCGATCGGGACCGAGAGATAGAGCACCATCACGGCGAGCCCGGTAATCACCGCCGGGATACCGAGCGACATGAACGACAGCGCGTCGAGCAGCCAGCGGCCGGAAAACGTCGAGCGCGTCACGATCCAGGCGATGAGCGCGCCGAGCAGCGTCACGATCAGCGCCGAGAGGATGGCGACGGTGAACGAGTTGCGCACCGCCCGCCACAGCAGCGGATCGGCAAAGAGCTGCCGGTAGCTCGCGAGCGATGCCTGGTCGAGCGGAACGCTGCCCGGCACCGAGAAGCCGAACAGGCTGGTCCACAAGAGGATGAGGGCCGGAAGGATCGCGGCAAAGCCGACGTAGAATCCGAGGAACCCATATGCGGGCCAGCGCCAAGCCCCGAGCGGAATGCGCCGCTGCGCATAGGCCTTGCCGGTGACCGTCACGAATTTTTCGGCATTGCGGATCGCATGGTTGTAAGCGAGCAGCGCCAGGAGTCCCATCGCGAGGAACGGCAGCGAGATCGCTGCGGCGCGGCCGTAGTTGGGCAGGCCGCTCGCCGGGTTGAGCTCGTTGTAGATGCGGTAGGCGAACACGTTGATGCCGCCCGGCAGCCCGATGATCAGCGGCAGCTCGAACTGCTCGAATGTGATCAGCGTGATGAGGATGATCGGTGCCAAGAGCCCCGGCAGCAGAACCGGCAAGGTGATCCTGCGCAGTGTGGTCCAGGTCGACGCGCCGGAGCCGCGCGAAGCATCCTCGAACGCCGGATTCATCGCACGCAGCGTCGCGCTGAACTGAAGGAAGACGAAGGGCGCGACCGACAGCGACTGGCAGAAGATCAGGCCCGCCATGCTGAAGACGTCGACCGGCCCCTTCCCGCTCCAGCCGGTCGCGACCCTGATGAGGCGGTTGATCCAGCCGGCATTCGGGCTGAGCAGCAGGATCCACGCGATCGCCTGCACCACGATCGGCACCAGCGTCGGAAAGATGATGAGCGCGAACCACACGCCGCGGTACGGCAGGTCGGTGCGCTCGATCAGCCACGCCATGGCCAGCGCCATGACGGTGGTGAGACAGACCGTGCCGGCAACGAAGGTCAGCGTATCGGGGATGATCTCCCCGTACATGATCGGGTCGGTGAAGACGGCGCGGACGTTGTCGACCGTCCATTGCGCTCCGGCTTCGAACGGAAGGAAATCCGCCGGCCCGCGGAACGCCGCATAGATCAGCATCGCCAGCGGCACGGCGATCAGATAGACGGCGGCAATGGCGCCGAGCGTGGGGATGATGCGGGAGGACCAGTCGGTTGTTGTCGGTGTTGCGCACTGCGGCAGCGGCATAGCCGGAGCCACCTCTCCCCCTTGGGGAGAGGTCGGCGAGCGAAGCGAGCCGGGTGAGGGGGTTACCATCTTCGGTCGGATCGTAACCCCCTCACCCCCCGCCCTCTCCCCTTCGGGAGAGGGAGCGCACCGCCGGTGTGGCTACCGCTCCCGCCTCGCCACGATCGGCATCGCCTTGTTGATGGCGTCGTCGCGCCGCTTGGCGTCTTCGGGCTTCTCGATGATCACCGGGATCTGGCCCGCGGCGAGCCTGCGCGCGAACTCGCTGTCCGGCTTGTCGTATTCCAGGCGGCCCGTGGCCTCCAGGCGCGCCGCCTTGCCTTCGTCGGTGGCGAGCCAGGCCGCGAGCAGGCGCGCTGCGTTGGGATGCGGCGCGTTCGCCATCACCATGGAGCCGAACTGCGTGAACACCACCGGCTGCGGCACCTTCACGCCGTACGGGTTGCCGAGCTTCGCTTGCCGGCGGTAGGTGCCGTCGATCTCGCCGAGCGCGATCGTGCGCTCGCCGGATTTCAGGAAGGTCTCGCGCGGCGCGCGCGTGAGCATGATGTCCTGCCTGTTGACGAGCTTGCGCACGAAGTCGATTGCCTTGTCCTCGCCCCAGCTCAGCGACAGCGAGCCGGCGAGCCGCGGCAAGAGGAACGGGTTCGCGATCATCTTGTCCTTGAACTTCGGATCGAGATACCCCTCCCACGTGTCCGGCAGATCGGCGGCCTTCGCCTTGTCGGGATTGAAAGTGACGATCCACAGCGCGCGGTTGGCAAACAGCATCTGCCCGTCGAAGGCGGTCTCGGCGTTCTTGACCCCGAGCGCCTGCCAGTCGGCCTTGGCCGCGAGGTTGCGGGTGGACAAAAGGATCCCGCCGTTGATCGACGTCCACATCACGTCGAACTGATGGCGGCCGCCGCGCGCTTCGGTGATGGCGCGGGTGAAGACGTCGTTGTCGCCGACGAATGGCACCTTGATGCCGGGGAACACCTTGCTGAACGCCGCCTCGACCCACTCGATCTCGGAGCGCGCGGGGCCCCAGATCACGACCTCGCCCTCCTGCTTGGCCTTCTCGTAGAGCGCCTTGACGGCGGGCTCGTCCTTCCACGCAGCCTGCGCGGCGCCGGCGGCCGAGACCACCATCAATACGAGCAGCAATGACTTGAGCTTACGCATAACCCCTCCCTCGCCGGACTTCGGCTCTTCTGCTTATTCGGCCGCGATCTTCAGCACGCCGGTCGGATTCGTCGAGGCGCGCAGCTCGTCGGCATAGGCCTGCAGCCAGCCGATCGTGGCCGGGCCGACGAAGTCGCCGCCGCGCGCGCCCTGGTAGGTTTCCGGATAGTCGACGCCGGGCGGCGTCTCGCCCTCGGCGAAGGCGCGCGCGGCCATGATGATGCGCCGGCGCGTGCGCGTGATCATGAGATCGCTGACCGCCAGGTTCTCCCAGGTGTGGTCGATGATGCCGCCCATGCTCTCGGTCACCGCCTGATCCTGGAGATGGATGCCGTCGATGCCGGAATAGCTCGCGGTGCGTTGTAGGTCGCGGTCGATGAGGTAGTCGTTCTCGGCGTTGGCGGCGAGCCGCCAGCGGTCGAACCAGCCGGTGCCGTTGGGCAGGAACTTCTGGCCGATCGAGGCGCCGGGAATCGGGGTGCCGTCCTTGAGCTTGCGCAGCCCAGGCGTGTTCTTCTTCCAAGACACGTGCACGAACATCGTGTGGGTGTCGTCGATCGGCACCCACGCGCGGGCAATGACATGGTCCGTGAACTCGCCGTCCGGCGGGATCGTCCAGAACGGAAACATGAAGTGGGCGAAACGCCAGTAGGTCGTGCCCGGCTCGGCTGGACGGTATGCGGCGTACATGGTGCCCCAGTCGGTGTCGGCGACGTGGTAGTCGGGCGCGCGGTGCAGCAGCGCGTAGCGGCCGAGATTGGTGGCATCGGCCGCCGCGGGATCGATGCCGCCCATGTGCAGGAACGAGAAGTGCGAGGTGTCGATGTCGCCTTCCAGCGCCTGGAGCCAGTTGCACTCGCGCTGCACCATGAACAGGTTGCACTCCTCCGGCGGCAGCATCACCGCCTCGAAGCACGGCAGCGGCGGCGCCTGCTCGCGCGTGCCCATGTAGGTCCACACCAGACCGTTGCGCTCCACCGCCGGATAGGCCTTCGCCTTCACCTTGTCGGGAAACGCCTTGGCCGGCGGCACGTTCGGCATTTCCAGGCAATTGCCGTCGACGTCGAACTTCCAGCCGTGATAGGCGCAGCGGATGCCTGTGCCCTCGTTGCGGCCGAGGAACAGCGAGGCGCAGCGGTGCGGACAGCGATGGTCGAGGATGCCGACCCGCCCATGGCTGTCGCGGAACGCGATCAGCTTCTCGCCGAGCAGCATCAGGCGCGTCGGCGGCCCATCGGCGACGAGCTCGGAGGACAACGCCGCGGGAACCCAGTACTCGCGCATCAGCCGGCCCATGGGCGTTCCCGGGCCGACCCGCGTCAGCAGTTCGCCTTCCGCAGCCGTCGTCATGGCGTCCTCGCGATCGCACGGGGGGAAACGGTCCGCCCGGTGACGTGCTTTAGAGGAAATCTAGTTCAGCGGGACGGCATAAGCCAGATGGCTTACGGACCGGCAGGCCACCGCTGCCACGTCGCGCGGGATGCTCAAGGTAGTCCGCTACGCTGGGCCAGAGCCGCCGTCTGCCGCCGCCGGAACCGCACCAGGGTATAGACGCCGAACGGCTGGATCGGCCGCCGCTCGACGATATCGATCCCGCCATGGCGGCGCGCCCAGGCGGCAAGTCGCGCGAACGGAAATTCCGGCCGCAGCCCCAGTGCTCCGGCGGGGCGCGCGAACCAGCGCTCGAACGCTGCGGCGACGCCCCGCTCGGAATAGAGGTGATTGACGAGGATGATCTCGCCGCCCGGCGTCACCACCCGCGCGCACTCGTCGAGCACGCGCTCCGGCCGAGCCACCAGCGTGATGACGAACTGGGCGACGACGCAGTCGAAGGACGCATCCGGGAACCGCATGTCGTGCGCGTCCATCACCGTGACGTCACGGACATGCGGATACGCTCCGCTCATCATGCGCCCGCGTGCCTTCGCGACCATCGGCGCGCTGAGATCGATGCCGATGACATGCGTGTTCACATCATAGTCACCGAAGGAAAGCCCTGTGCCGACACCAACCTCGAGGATGCGCCCGCCGACCGCCCGCGCGGCCTGCGCGGCCGCACGCCGGCCCTGCTCGAAGATCGGACCGCAGACCACGTCATAGACCGGTGCCCACCGCGCATAGGCCCTTTCGATCACAGCTTTGTCGAGATCGGCGCTCGCTTGCATCGTCATCTCGTCCCTGTCTGTTCAGGCATGCGTCTTTGAAAGCCCTTCGGCACGGAGGCCGCGATCCTGCGCGGATGCGTTGCGCGCCGGACGCCCTGCGATGTGGATGTGCTGCAGGAAGCAACGTGCGCTCTCGGTCCAGGTCATGCGGCAGGCGTGCGCCCGGCACGCGGCGCGCGGGATGGTCAGCGCGCGCAGGCAGGCCACCCGCAAATCCTCGTCGAGCGCGCCGATCGGCGCATCGCCAATTACGTCCTGCGGACCCGGCACCGGAAAAGCGGCGACTGGCACGCCGCTCGCGAGTGCTTCGAGCATCACCAGGCCGAACGTGTCGGTGCGGCTCGGAAAGACGAATACGTCCGCTGCCGCATAGACGGCTGCCAGCGCCTCGCCGCGGCGGGCACCGAGGAAAGTGACATCGGGGTGGCGCTGCTTCAGCTCCGCATGCGCCGGACCGTCGCCGACCACGACCTTGCTGCCGGGCAGATCGAGGCCGAGAAACGCGGCGAGATTCTTCTCGACCGCAAGCCGCCCGACGGTCAGGAAGATTGGACGCGGCAGCCCGAGGTCGATACCGTGATGCGGACGGAACCGCGCGGTGTCGACCCCGCGCGGCCACAGCCCGACGTTTCGGAATCCTCGGCCGGCAAGCTCTCGGGCGAGGCTCGGCGTCGCCGCCATGACCGTGGACGCGGGCGCGTGAAACCGGCGCAACCAGGCCCAGGTCCAGATCTTTGCCCAGCGCTGCGGAATTGGCAGGCGCGCCGCAATGTAGTCGGGAAATCGCGTATGAAAGCTGGTCGTGAACGGGATGGCGTTGCGGCGGCAAATCGCGCGCGCCATGAGTCCGATCGGGCCTTCAGTCGCAATGTGAACGGCATCGATGCTTGCCTCCCGCATTCGAGCGGTCACCGCTCGGGGATCAGGAATGGCGAGACGGATCTCCCGGTAGGCCGGGAGCGCAACGGTGGCGAACTGGTCCGGTGTCAGGAAGGTGATCGCCGCGCCGAGCGGCAGTGCCGCCCCGGCCAGGGCGTTGAGCGTCTGCACCACACCATTGACCTGCGGATGCCAGGCATCGGTGGCGATGAGGATGCGTATCATGCGGCGCGCACCTGCTCGACCGGTTCCGGCATCCGTTGCCGGCTGTCGGTTTCGGTCCACGTGATGATCTCGAACCGCCCGTCGGCGTGCTCCGCCACGGCGGTGCAGCTCTCCACCCAGTCGCCGCAGTTGACGTAGCGCAGACCGAACGCGTCGTGCATCACGGCGTGGTGGATATGGCCGCAGATGACGCCATCGACGCGATGGCGCGCGGCCTCGGCGGTCAGGGTCTTTTCGAAGGCGCCGATATAGTTGACGGCGTTCTTGACCTTGAGCTTCGCCCACTGCGAAAGCGACCAATAGGGGAAGCCGAGCCGGCGCCGCACCGCGTTAAAGACGCGGTTGACGGAGATGGCGAATTCGTAGGCCCGGTCGCCGAGCAGTGCCAGCCAGCGCGCCTGTGTCACCACGAGGTCGAAGATGTCTCCGTGAATGACGAGATAGCGGCGGCCGTCGGCTCCTTCATGGATCGTGTGCTCGATGACCTCGATGCCGCCGAAATGCGTTCCGTAGTAGCCGCGCAGAAATTCGTCGTGATTACCCGGCACGTAGACGATCCGGGCGCCCTTGCGCGCCTGGCGCAGCAGCTTCTGCACCACGTCGTTGTGCGGCTGCGGCCAGTACCAGTTCGACCGCAGCGCCCAGCCGTCGACGATGTCGCCGACCAGATAGATGGTCTCGGCCTCGTGCCAGCGGAGGAAGTCGAGCAGCCGCTCGGCCTGGCTTCCTCTGGCGCCGAGATGCACGTCGGAGATGAAGAGTGTCCGAAATCGCCGAGGCTGATGCGCAGACGCGCGGTCAGCAAGAATGGATTCCGGCTTTGTGTCTGACCGCGCGGTCACTTTGTCACTTGGCGCGCAATCCGGGCGGCCGACCGGTTCCGATTCAGCCTGATTGCGCGCTGTCGCCACGGGCAAGCGGATCGCTTGACGATGATCATTGGCGATGGTTTGTGCCTGACTCGCATGTCAATTCGATGACGGCGCGGACCGTGGGCGCCCGCGCATCAAGCATGGTAAACGGGAGAACGCATGGATCTGGGGATTGCCGGCCGCAAGGCCATCGTCTGCGCGTCGAGCCGCGGGCTTGGCCGCGCCTGCGCCGAGGCTCTGGCGGCGGCCGGATGCGAGGTCGTGATCAACGGCCGCAGCCGGGAGGCCGTGGAGGCGGCCGTTGCGAAGCTGCGTCAGTCGACCGGCGCCAAGGTTACGGGCGTCGCCGCCGACGTCGGCAACCCGGACGGCCAGAAGGCGCTGCTCGCCGCCTGCCCCGAGCCCGACATCCTGATCAACAACAACAGCGGCCCGCCGTTCCGCGACTTCCGCGAACTCTCGCGCGAGCAGATGCTCGACGGCGTGGTGGCGAACATGGTGGCGGCGATCGAGCTGACGCAGAAGGTCATCGATCCGATGATCCGCGCTAAGTTCGGCCGCATCGTCAACATCACCTCCGGCACCGTGAAGATGCCGCTGGTCGGTCTCGACCTGTCCTCGGGCGCGCGCGCGGGCCTGACCGCGTTTCTCGCCGGCGTCGCCCGCTCGGTCGCCGCATCGAATGTGACAATCAACTTCATGCTGCCCGGCGCCTTCGACACCGACCGGCTGCGCTCCAACATCGAGGCGAATGCAAAGAAGCAGGGGGTCAGCTACGACGCCGCCGCGACCCTGCGCATCAATTCGATTCCGGCCAAGCGCTTCGGCGAGACGGCGGAATTCGGCGCCGCCTGCGCATTCCTGTGCTCGGCGCATGCGGGCTTCATCACCGGGCAGAACATCCTGATCGACGGCGGCGCCTATCCGGGGACGTTTTAGTAGCCGTCGCATTCACATCTACAAAGCGCGAAGGTCGGCGTGACGCCGGCCTTCGCATCCCCCACCCTGCCCCTCCACTATCCCTTGGTCACCAGCACCGGCGGCGGCGGGTTGAGTTGGAAGCGCGCGCCCAGCGAAAGGATATGCACGTTGGAGTTTACGGTACCGATGTAGGTCCCGCTCGCATTGAACCAAGGATTGCCCGATGTCGCCGAGATGTTGATCGGCGTGCTGTCGACGTCGATGAAGCTATAGGCCAGGTCGAACGAGAGGCCCGGGAACACCGCCGGCTTGTAGCTGGCGCCGACCGAATACCAGAAGCGATCGTTGTCCGGCAGGCGCGGCGTGCGCACCCGATCGGTGATCGGGCTCTGCTCGTAGGCAAAGCCGGCCCGGACCGTCAGGCTGGGGTCGATCGCATACTCGCCGCCGATGGAATAGAAGAAGCCGTCCGAATACTGGAACGGCAGGTTGAGCGGCGTTCCCAGCACCATCGCTGTGCCGCCAGCGGATAGCACCGCAGGCGTGCCGATCCGGCTCCACTCCGCCCACTCGAAACCGGCCAGCAACGTAAACCGCTCGCCGATGCGCTGGCGTAGTCCGACCGTCAACGTGGCAGGAAGCTTCAGCGTCAGGCTCACCGAGCCAGGCGTGGTCAGCGGTAGCGGCGGCACGTCAAGCGTGCCGTCGATCTCTTGGTCGATGGCCGAGCGATAACCAATGCCGATGGTGGTGGTCGGCGTCGGCGTCAGGGTGGCGCCGACGGTCCAGCCCCAGCCCCAGCCGGTGCCGCCGATATTGAACTTCGACGGTGGAAGCGGCGCGAGCAGTCCATCGTATGAGACGTCCATGTATTGGATCTGGACGCCGGCGGCGAGGCTCAGCCACTCATTGACCTTGAATGCGATGCTGGGGCTGGCATTGTAGGACTTGAGAGATGAGTTCTGCCCATAGCCTGCCCCGGCCCAGTTCGTCGGGAAGGCCACGCTCAGTCCGAACGGCGCGTTGACCGAGATGCCGAGCCAGAATCGTTCGCTGAGCTGGTACGAGACATAAAGCGATGGAACCAGCGCATCGCGGCCACTGTCGCTAACGCCGAAGCCGTACAACGGCGGGATCGCCGTGGCGAGCGTGCTGGCGGAGAACGAATGCTCGGCGCTGGGGAGGATTCCCGCCAAGCCGGCTTCGAAGTTGATGCCGGAGAACTGCGTCATCACGGCAGGATTCCAAAACATCCCGGACAGCGCGCCGCCGGCCGCAATGCCCGCGAAGGATGCCCCCTGTCCGTAGACGCTCTGCTCACGGATAGCGAAGCCGCCGGCGAGAGCGTCACCCATGCCACTTGTCAGAACACCGAACGCGACACCCGCCAATAGAACAGAATTCTTTGTGCGCATGACGTGGCCCCGCTCTCATGCCGCTTTGTTGACACTATGGTGACGTTTGGCGCCGGGGATGGCAATTGGACGCGGGCTAAATCCCCACCTCGGTCAGGCTTTCGCGTCAGAAATTCACGGTCTGTGGCCCCCCCGCCACACTCGGACAAAGCGGCCGCTAACAGCGCCTCGCGGAGGACTGTTGGCGGCTTGGCCGCAGGCAAGCCACGCGACCCGGCTTGCCTGCGGCCGGTGTCCGACGCATGATCCCGGCTCATCAGAGCCCAATCTCACCATCGCACCATCAATTTCAAAGGGGAACGCCGATGAAGCTCGTCCGCTTCGGCCAGCCGGGCCGTGAAAAACCGGGCATCGTCGATGCCGAGGGCCAGATCCGCGACCTGTCGGGCGTCGTGCCTGATCTCGCAGGCGAGGCCCTGTCATCCAAGGGTCTGGCGAAGATCGCCAGGGCCAAGATCGACAAGCTCCCGAAGGTGCGCAGCGGCGTCCGCCTCGGGGCGTGCGTCGGCGGGGTCGGCAATTTCATCGCAATCGGCCTCAACTACTCCGACCACGCGGCGGAAGCCGGTATGGCGGTGCCGAAGGAGCCGATCATCTTCAACAAGGCGCCGTCCTGCATCTGCGGCCCCAACGACGACACCATGTATCCGAAGGGTGCCCAGAAGCTCGACTATGAAGTCGAGCTCGGCGTCGTCATCGGCACGCGCGCGCGTTATTTGTCGAAGAGCAGCGCCATGGACGCGGTCGCCGGCTACTGCATTTCCAACGACGTCTCCGAGCGCGAGTTCCAGATCGAACGCTTCGGGCAATGGACCAAGGGCAAGGGCAGCGAGACTTTCGGTCCGCTCGGGCCGTGGCTCGTCACCAAGGACGAGATCAAGAATCCGCAGAACCTTGACATGTGGCTCACCGTCAACGGCGAGACGCGGCAGAAGGGCAACACCAAGACCATGGTGTTCGGCGTGGCACACCTGGTCTGGTACTGCTCGCAGTTCATGGTGCTGG
>WHTM01000025.1 GCA_009377755.1 Hyphomicrobiales bacterium
ACGCTTGGTAATCTCGGCCATGTGGGCTGCGGCGTGGCAGGCGCGCGTAAGCTGACGCGTCGTCATCGGGTTGGATGGGTTCTGGCCCGGGAACAGCCAGCCCTGTGGCCGTGCAATGCGATACCAGTCGCGCAGAAGGCTGAGCAGCACGGGGGAAAGCATCGCGTGGCGATCCTTGCGGCCTTTGCCCTGCTCGATGCGCAGCATCATGCGTTTGGAATCGACATCGGATACCTTCAGCGAGACAACCTCGGAGACGCGCAGCCCTGCACCGTAGGCGACACTCAGCGCCGCCTTGTACTTGGTGCCCGGCGCCGCCTCCAGAAAGCGCGCAACCTCCTCCGGGCTTAAGACAACTGGCACCTTGCGCGGCTCGTGCATGAACGACAGGTGCTTGGCGAGGTCGGACCGATCGAGCGTCACATTAAAAAAGAATCGTAGCGCCGAGACGGTGGCGTTGATCTTTGGCGTGCCTGCGCCGTTCGACGCCAGATGCAGCCGAAAGCCGCGCACGTCCTCCGATTTAGCCGTGGCGGGAGAGCGGCCGAGGAACGCGGCGAAGTCCTTGACCCTTTGCACGTAGTCATGTTGGGTCTTCGGCGATAACTTACGGATCGCCATGTCTTCGATCATGCGCCGATGCAGCGGGCTGATGGCCTGCTCGGTCATGGGGATGCTCCTGTCTTGAGTGAAAGGTTGCTAGCCCTTCATCTTCAGGACAGGACGCCCCGGCGCGCTATCGTGGAATCCGTGCCGCTGCCACAGCGCCCTACCGCGCGAGCGGTTTAGTCCGTGTCCGCATAGCGGACATCGCGACAGCAGGCGCGTGATCGTGGGATGTGCGGCAGGGGAGAGCGAAGAGAAATGCTGTCGCGCTATGGCGTAGTGGCGGGCCACGCCCGATGATGATGAGCACTATACCTACGCTGTAGCGCTACGATAGGCGAATGCATCGTGGATGGAGGAGAGTCGCCGGGAGCACTCTGTTGCTGGTCGACGACGGTATGGGTATTGGTGCTTTGTCCTCCGCGACAGCGCGGGCACTAACGGAAGGCGGCTCAAGCAAGGAAATTCGATGGCGACATCATTTTATGACCTCAGCGTGCCGACCTTCTTGCAGAGCGTTAGGGCCGTCGGAGGCTTCCTCGACCGTGCAGTCATTCATTGTGGGGAGACTGGCACTGACCCCGACGACTTCGTGGACGCGCGGCTCTTCGATGACATGGCGCCCTTCCATTTCCAGATCGAAGCGGCGTGGCACCATGCGGTGTGGGGACTGGAGGCCGCGAAGAGCGGCGTATTCGCCCCGCCCGCCTTGGTCGGTCCGGTCCCCTTCGCCGACCTGCAGGCCATGATCGGCAAGGCGGAAACGGCGCTCGAAGCGTTCACCCCCGACGAGGTCAACGGCTGGGCGGGCAAGGCACTGGACCTTCAGATCGGCCCGCGGAAGCTCGCCTTCACGTCGGAGACCCTCATCCTCTCGTTTTCGCTGCCCAACTTCCATTTCCACGCCGTCACCGCCTACGACATCCTGCGCTCGCGGGGCGTGCCGCTAGGCAAGCGCGACTATGAAGGCCGGCTGCGCACTCGGCCGGCGTAGCGGTCGCGGCTCTTGAGCTGGAAGTGGCGGCGCTCGGCGGCATTTGGCGGAGAGGGAGGGATTCGAACCCCCGATACGGTTGCCCGTATGCCGCATTTCGAGTGCGGTGCTTTCAACCACTCAGCCACCTCTCCGCGAGGCTTTCGACGAGGCGAACAGGCCTCCGAGCGGTTGCCGGCTATGTAGCGAAGCGGCCGGAGTCGCACAAGGGCGCGGCAGGCTCCTGTCAGGCTCCTGGGCCTGCGCCGAGGCGGCGGGCGGCCGCACCGGCACGGTGCTCGCGCTACCGGCCCGCCCGCAGCGCCGTCTTGAGCGCCTCACGCCGGTCGGCGCGGTACAGGTTCGGATAGTCGATCGGATAAGCCGCGCCAGGCACCACGTGCAGATCGACGAAGACCGGCCCCTCCGTGGTGAGCAGGGTGCCGATCTGCGCCTCGAAGTCGGCGAGTTCGGAGATCGTGCAGGCGTGCCGATAGCCGGCCGCGCGCGCGAGCCCCGCAAAATCGACGTTGCGGCTCGGCAGCGGGTGGGCTCCGTTCGCTTCGTAGGTTCCGTTGTTGGTCACGATATGGAGGAAGTTGCGCGGGCCAGCGGCGGCGATGGTGACCAGCGTGCCGAGATTCATGCAAAGGCTGCCGTCGCCGTCGAGCACGACCACGCGCCGGTCCGGATTGCCGAGCGCCAGGCCGAGCGCATGCGAGGAGGCGAGCCCCATCGCGCCGGTCGAGAAGTAGTTGAGATCGCGCGGCGCAATCGCGATCCAGTCGTGCGCCGACGTATAGGTCGCGACCACGATCTCATCGGTGAGGCGCCGCTTGAGCGCATGGAAGCAGTCGTCGCGCTTCATCATGATGCCACCGGAGGCCGGCCGATCAGGAACGCCACCGGCCAGTTGTCGCGATACGCCGCCTCTATTCCGGGGCGGATGACGTCGATGTCCTTGTCGTTCTCGACCAAGTGATGCGGAATTCCCATCACGTCCAGGATCGGCTCGACGATGCGGATGCGGAAGCGGCCCGACTGGCGCGGCGGCCGGTCGACCTCGCGCTCCAACAGGCCGACCATGAAGCAGATCGGCTGCCTGAACTCCACCGCGACGCCGCCCAGCGCATTGAGCGAGTCGAGCAGCCCCGTGTGCTGGATCAGGATCAGCGCGCGCTTGTCGCTCATGGCGAGCCCCATGGCGATGCCGAGGCATTCGTCCTCTTTGCATACGCGGATCAGGCGCAGCGAATTGTCTTCCGAGATCGGCTTCAGCAACCCGCCCGCCGTGGTGATGTCGGGCACCGACAGCACGTAGTCGATACCGGCTTCCTTGATCGCCGCGATGATGCGGCCGCCATGCAGCGATGTTGTCGCGTCGTCGGATGCCACGGCCGGCCCGCTCCCCATGTTGGCTCCGGCCGGCATGCAGGCGCCGCCGGCGGTGTCAGTATCGTTGCGCCCGCTAGCTAAGGCAAAACCAGAAACGACCGCAACATGCCCGGCGGCATGGCCGGTCCGCCCGCACCGGCGGCTCGCCGAGAGCAACGTTGCGGAACCCTGACGATGCTCGCATCATGGAGGCGAGCATCATTGAAAAGAGACCAACATCCTCGAACAAGGTGCATTTCATGCCGAGCACGACCTCGAGTCCGCCGTTTCATGCCGAACATATCGGCAGCTTCCTGCGGCCGGCGGCGCTGCTGCGGGCGCGCGACGAACATGCCGCCCGTCGGATGTCGGCCGATGACCTGCGGGCGATCGAGGATGCGTCGATCCGCGACTTTGTCGCCCTTCAGGAAAGCCTCGGCTTCCAGGCGGTGACGGACGGCGAGTTCCGGCGCAGCACCTATACGGAGAACTTCACGACGTCGGGGCTGTCCGGCGTTTCCGCCGATCAGACCGGCGACGGCGCCTGGGCCTATACCGACGCATCCGGCCATCGCGAGCGCGCGCGGGTGCTGACCGTCAACTGCCGCATCGGCTGGAACCGCCCGGCGAATGCCGCGGATTTCGCCTTCCTCGCAGGGGTGACCGGCAACACTGCGAAAATGACGCTGCCCGGGCCTTGCTACATCCACTTTCGCGCCGGGCGGGAGCGCATCAGCCGCGACGTCTATCCGCGTCTTGACGATTTCTGGACCGACCTGATTGCCGCCTATGCGGCCGAGCTGAACGCCTTGGCGGCTGCCGGCTGCCGCTATGTCCAGCTCGACGAGACCTCGATCGCCAAGCTCGGCGACGCAAAGATTCGTGATGCGCTGGCGGCTCGCGGCGACCCGTGGGAGGCGCTGCTCGATCAGTATCTCGCGGTGATCAACGCCATCGTGGCGCGGGCGCCGGCCGGGATGCGTATCGGCATGCACCTGTGCCGAGGCAACCGGATGGGACACTGGCAGGCGGCCGGCGGCTACGATACCGTCGCCGACAAGGTGTTTCGTGGCCTCTCCATCGATTTCTTCTTCCTGGAGTACGACTCCGAGCGGGCGGGCAGCTTCGAGCCTTTGCGTCTGGTCCCCGAACACAAATCGATCGTGCTGGGGCTGGTCTCGACCAAAGCGGCGGATTTGGAGGGCGCGGACGCGTTGATGGCCCGGGTGCGGGATTGCGCCCGCTATGTCGGCCTGGAGCGGCTTGCGATCAGTCCGCAATGCGGCTTTTCAAGCTCCGAGAAAGCCAACACAATCATGACCTATGATCAGGCCGTGGCGAAGCTGCGCCGCGTCGCCGAAGTGGCGCGCCGGGTCTGGGGGTGACGCCTTCGCTCCGAGTGCCCCCGGGGAGAGGATCGATGCTTGACCAGATGAGAGATCGCAGCGAATTGCACCGCATCGGCATGGCGCTTGTGCTGGTCGCCGCCATGACGGTCACGATGATCCTAGTCAATCAGTACGTGCGGCCGACCAACCGTTCGGTTGTCTACCTGATCCCTGTGATCGCCGCGGCGGTGTGGTGGGGCGTACTCCCGGCCGTGATGGCGGCGCTGGCCGGAATCGTTGCCGCCGTCTTCTTCTTTTATCCGCCGGTCTACAGCTTCAAGGTTCCGCAGAGCCCCCAACTCGTCAATCTAGCGCTGTTCCTGGTTGTCGCGCTGGTCACCGGGCGGTTAGCGACGGCGGTCAGGGCGCAGGCCGAAGTTGCGCGCAAGCGCGAGAAAGAGGTTCGCGAGCTGTATGCATTTTCGCGCCGGCTGGGCACAGCGCGGGCCGCGTCGGACATCTACGCGGCGATCCAAGAACACCTTTCCAACCTGATCCAGCGCAAGGCGGTGCTGTTCGAGGCGGATTCCGCGAAGCCGGTAGATACCGGAGGGCGCAATGATCAGTGGGTCCCCGAGCAGATCCACGCGGAGATCAGCCGATATGCAGGCGGCGACGGCACGTCGGAATCCGGTTCCGTCATCGACGGCGGCGGCGGACACCTCTGGCTGGTCCGTCATGTAGCGCCAAAGACGCCGGCTTTCGGCGCGATCGCCATCGACCTCGGCGGCGCCGCGGATAGTGGCATCGACGACGTCCGCGGGCGCATCGACGAGGTGCTTGCGGATGCGGCCGCGACGCTGGATCGGCTGGACATCGCCCGTGTCATCGACGATGCGCGGATGCGCTCGGAAACGGAGGTTCTTCGCGAAGCACTGATCGGATCGGTCTCGCACGAGCTGAGAACGCCGCTGGCGTCGATCCTGGGATCGGCTACGGTGCTATGCAATACGCCGACGGTTGCCGAAGACGAGCGGCTCGGCGCGCTCGCTAACGTCATCCGCGACGAAGCGGAGCGGCTCAACAGTGACATCCAGAACCTGCTCGACGCGACCCGGATCACCAGCCAGTCGCTCAAGCCGCTGCAGCAATGGGTCGAGTGCGCAGACCTGATAAACTCTGCACTGGAGCGGCGGGACCGGCGGCTCGCGGGCCATGTCGTGACGACCGATGTGGCGAGCGACCTGCCCTTGATCTATGTCGATCCTGTGCTGATGGAGCAGGCCCTGGTGCAGATCCTGGACAATGCCGCAAAATACTCGACGCCCGGGAGCACCATCAGCGTCACCGCACGCCGCGAGGGCGACGAGATCGTGCTCTCGGTGGCGGACCGGGGGACCGGATTCACGAGGGAGGAACATGATCACCTCGGTGAACGGTTCTTCCGCGGACAACGGCATCTCACGACGATCCCGGGCTCGGGTCTAGGGCTCTGGATCGCGAACGCGTTCGTCACCGCCAGTAATGGGGAGCTTGAGGTGACGAGCAGCGGGACCAACCAAGGTTCGATAGTTTCGGTTCGCCTGCCGGTTGTAAGAGAAGCAATTCTGCAGTTAGAGAGGGCCGGCGATGAATAGCGACTCTCCCGTCGTTCTCGTGGTCGACGACGAGGCCCAGATCCGCCGTTTCCTGCGTGCCGGGTTCGAGCTCGACGGCTTCACCGTGGAAGAAGCCGACAATGGCAGCAACGCCATCCGCAAGGCCACGCTGTCCCCGCCCGATCTGCTGATCGTCGATCTCGGGCTCCCCGACATGGACGGTTCGGAAATCGTCCAGCGCCTGCGCGCCTGGTCGAGCGTGCCGTTGATCGTCTTGTCGGTGCGGTCGAACGAAGCCGAGAAGGTGCGCTTGCTGGAACTTGGCGCCGACGACTATGTCGTAAAGCCGTTCGGCATGGCCGAACTCCTGGCCCGAGCGCATGCCGCTTTGCGGCGGCGGGTCACCACCTCGACCGGCGAGCCGATCGTCAAGTCCGGCCGTTTGACCATCGATTTCGGCGCCCGTCTGGTCACTATCGACAGCGAACGAGTGCCGCTCACGCCGAAGGAATACCGGCTCTTGCAGGTGCTGGCGCAGCATGCCGGCAACGTGGTGACGCATCAGCACCTGCTGAAGGAAGTTTGGGGCTCGCCGCACGTC
Organism: Hyphomicrobiales bacterium; assembly: GCA_009377755.1. GTDB lineage: Bacteria > Pseudomonadota > Alphaproteobacteria > Rhizobiales > Xanthobacteraceae > WHTM01. The sequence continues at coordinate 6,481 of WHTM01000025.1, forward strand.
CACGATATTCACTACCTGCGCATTTTCGTCCGCAAGCTGCGGCAGAAGATCGAGGTGGACGCCACCAAGCCGCAAATCCTGCTGACCGAGCTGGGGATCGGCTACAGGCTGGCGGCATCGCCGCCCGCGCCGGCGATTGGGGCGCGGCAGATCACTGAAACTTAAGGCGGAATTTACACAGCCGACTTCCGATCGGATCTTCGGCCTCCTGGTCCCTGACCGGCGTCTGGCAGGCGTCAGGTGGCCGCTCGCACCTTGACATGGAAGGCTGCCGCCTATAACTCCGCTCAGCCGGCGTGGTAGGTTTCCGCGCCGTTCGTTTTGCATGCGTGCTGGTCAAGCGCGCGGGCGACGAAACAACTCATATCGCGACTGACAAAAAGCTGGTCCGGCTGCGCGCCGAGCACCGGGATCGAACACGAGGACGAGAACGATGTTCGCAGTCATCAAGACCGGCGGCCTGCAATACCGGGTCGCCGCGAACGACGTCATCACTGTGGGCAGGCTCGCCGGCGAGCCCGGCGACATCATCGAGCTTGGCGAGGTGCTGATGCTGGGCGGCGAGACCGTCGTCGTCGGTGCCCCGTCGGTCGCGGGTGCGCTGGTGGCCGGCGAAGTCGTCCGCCAGTCGCGTGGACCGAAGGTGATCGCCTTCAAGAAGCGCCGGCGCAAGAATTCCCGGCGCAAGCGCGGGCACCGGCAGGACTTCACGGTGGTACGCATCACCGAGATCCTGACCGATGGTCGGAAGCCCGACATGACGCCGCGGCCGAAGGCGCAAGCCAAGGCCGCCGGCGATAGCGCAGCACCGGCGGCCTAGAGCTGAGATGATTCTGTCACGGAATCAGGTTACAAGGATGCGGAGTTAGGGAATCAGCCATGGCCCACAAGAAAGCAGGCGGTTCGTCGCGCAACGGCCGCGATTCCGCAAGCCAGCGACTCGGCGTGAAGTTGTTCGGCGGGCAGCAATGCCTCGCTGGCAACATCATTGCGCGCCAACGTGGCACCAAATGGCATCCGGGCCAGAACGTCGGCCTTGGCAAGGACCACACGCTGTTCGCACTGATCGACGGCCATGTGCAGTTTCGTACCAAAGCCAAGGGCCGCGTCTTCGTATCGGTCGTACCGATGACGGAGGCTGCGGCCGAGTAACACGGTGGAACCATAAGAGGTCCGCCGGCATTCAGTCGAACCGGCGGGGCCCAGCGGGCTCAAGAGGGGGAGACGGGATGCCGGCTTCCCCCCTCGCTTTTCAACGGCGCGGTCGACGCGCCGACACAAAGGGAGCCTGCATCATGACGCTCAGGGAAAGGATATCCGAGGAAACCTTCCGGGAGAGAAGTATTCCCGTCCTCGAGACCGAACGGCTGGTGTTGCGTACGCCGGGTCTCGCGGACGTAAAAGCGGTAGCGGCGCTCGCCAACGATCGCCGCATCGCCGAAAATACGTTGCGGATCCCGCATCCCTACCACATTGCCGATGCCGAGGCTTTCATCGGCACCGCCAATGCGGGCGAGCACGAGACCGTGTTTCTGGTGACGCTGCGCGACGGCGCCGTTCTCGGCGCGTGCGGCGTTGGCTTGCTCAACGGAGCGACGCCCGAGATCGGCTACTGGTTAGGCGTACCCTTCTGGGGCTGCGGCTATGCCACCGAGGCGGTGCGCGCCGTCATCGACTATTCCTTCGTCACGCTCGGACATGACCAACTGGCCGCCGGTGCGCGCGTCAGCAATCCGGCCTCGCGCCGCGTGCTGGAGAAGTGTGGGTTCCAGTGGACCGGCATCGGCCTCTATCGCATCCGCGCCATCGCAAGCTCCGCGCCCATCGATCGCTTCCGCCTCGATCGTGGGCTGTGGGCGTCATTGAAAAGCTGGGGCGCGCGTCGCGTCGCGTGAGGTGGCCATCCGCCGCGTTGCCGCGCGTGAACGCGCGGTAGCGCTGCCTCCCGCGCGCTGGCGCTGTCCGTCGCGAGCCGCTAAGCTCGCCGGCAACATCAAGCACGACGACGGGCGGAACCACCATGAAGCGCAGCAGTGACCGCATCCTCACCACGCATGCCGGGAGCCTGCCGCGCCCCGCCGACATCCTCGAAAAGCTCGCCGCGAAAGCGCAGGCGGCGTTCGACGAGCCTGGGACCGCGGAGCGTCTGCGCAAGGCGGTTGTCGAGATCGTGCGCAAGCAGGTCGATCTTGGTGTCGACATCGTCGACGACGGCGAGCAGGGCAAGGTCGGCTTCATCCCCTACATCAACGAGCGGCTGGCCGGGTTCGAGCTCGACACCACGCGGCTTGCGGTCAGCCCGTGGGCGCATTCGCGCGAGGCGAGGTCGTTCCCGGAATTCTACGCGCCCACCCATGCGGCGGCCGCGCCGAACCGCATGGTCTGCACCGGGCCGATTTCATACAAGGGCCAGAAGCCGCTCCAGCGCGATATCGACAATCTCAAGGCCGCCCTTAAGGCCGCTAAGGTTGAAGAGGCTTTCATGCCATCGGTGTCGCCGACCAGCGTCGCTGACTGGCACCGCAACGCCCACTACAAATCCTACGAGGACTATCTGTTCGCGGTCGCCGACGCGATGCACCAGGAATACAAGACGATCACCGACGCCGGCTTCCTGGTGCAGATCGACGATCCGCATCTGGTGACCCAATGGATCACCGAGCCGTACGAGAGCATCGATGAATGCCGCAAGGCGGCACAGATGCAGGTCGACGCGCTCAATCATGCACTGCGCGGCATTGCGCCGGAGAAGGTCCGGCATCACACCTGCTACGGCATCAACATCGGCCCGCGCATCCACGATCTGGAGCTGAAGCATCTCGTCGACATCATCCTGACGATCAATGCCCAGGCCTATTCGTTCGAAGCCTCCAATCCGCGTCACGAGCACGAGTGGCAGGTGTGGGAGACGGTGAAGCTGCCGGACGGCAAGATCGTGATTCCCGGCGTGATTTCGCATTCGACCGTGGTGGTCGAGCATCCCGAACTGGTGGCGCAGCGCCTGACGCGCTTTGCCGGCGTTTGCGGACGGGAGAACGTGATCGCCGGCTCCGACTGCGGCTTCGCCACGTTCGCGGCCTCGAAGGAGATTCACCCTAGCATCGTCTGGGCCAAGTTCCAGGCGCTGAGCGACGGCGCACGCATCGCCAGCAAGCAGCTTTGGGGGCGGTGAGGCCGAGCCAAGAATCCACTTTCGTGTCCGGACGCGGTGCAGCACGAAGCGCAGCGGAGTGATGCGCCGCTGATCCGGGACCGTTCAAGAGGCGGAGTTTGGAACGGTCCCGGTTCTGCAGCGCACCGCAAGTCGGATGTTTCCGACTTGCGGCTACTCAAATCGTGCCGGAAGTCGGGTACACCCGACTTCCGGTGTTGCACGCCACGCTGCGCCCGGGACACGCGCTTGCGCTCGGGCCCCGGGACGACGACATTCGTGCGATGAAATTCCTCGATGAGGCCAAGGTCTATATCCAGTCCGGCGCGGGCGGGAACGGCTGCGTCTCGTTCCGGCGCGAGAAGTTCATCGAGTTCGGCGGTCCCAACGGCGGCGACGGCGGCAAGGGCGGCGATGTGATCGCCGAAGCCGTGACCGGCCTTAACACCCTGATCGACTACCGCTACCAGCAGCACTTCAAGGCGAAGGCCGGCCGGCACGGCATGGGCAAGGACCGCCACGGAGCCAGTGGCGCCGACAAGATCCTCAAGGTGCCGGTCGGCACCCAGATCTTCGACGAGGACGGCGAGACGCTGCTCGCCGATCTCACCGAGGTCGGCCAACGCGCGATGCTGGCGCGCGGCGGAAACGGCGGCTTCGGCAATGCGCACTTCAAGACATCGACCAACCGCGCGCCGCGCCACGCCAATCCGGGCCAGCCGGCGGAGGAGCGGACCATCCGGTTGCGGCTCAAGCTGATCGCCGATGCGGGTCTGGTCGGGCTGCCGAATGCCGGCAAGTCCACCTTCCTTGCGGTGGTGAGCGCGGCGAAGCCGAAGATCGCCGGCTATCCGTTCACCACGCTGCATCCGCAGCTCGGCGTCGTCGGCGTCGACGAACGCGAATTCGTGCTCGCCGACCTGCCGGGTCTGATCGAAGGCGCGCACGAGGGCGCCGGGCTCGGCGACCGGTTCCTCGGGCACGTCGAACGGTGCCGTGTGCTGCTGCACCTTGTGGACGGCAGCGGCCCGCATGCCGGCGAGGCTTACAAGACGATCCGCGCCGAGCTCGACGCCTATGGGCACGGGCTGAGCGACAAACCCGAAATCGTCGCCCTGTCGAAGGCTGACGCACTGACGCCCGATGTACGAAAGCAGCAGGTGGCGCGCCTCAAGCGCGCAGCCGGGAAGTCGCCGCAGGTGCTGTCGTCCGCGTCCGGCGAGGGCGTACGCGAAGCGTTGCGGGCGCTGCTGGCAGTGATTGACGAGGCCGCGACGCCTGAATTCCGCTCGACAGAGGCAGCCGCGCCGGCCTGGCAGCCCTGATTTCCGTTCCAACGGGCCCAAAATCAGGCCGGCCCCTTCATCGCATCGCAACCATGAGCGGGCCGGCCTGGCCTGCGCAGCAGGCATAGCCGGCGCATCCTGTGCTATAACACCGTATGCTCTACCTCGAGTTGGCGATCGTCGCCGTTCTCATCTTGCTCAACGGTCTGCTGGCAATGTCCGAGCTGGCCGTCGTCTCCTCCCGCAAGGCGCGTCTGCAGGCGCTGGTCGATCGCGGAGTCATCGGCTCCCGCCGCGCCCTGGCGCTCGCCTCCGACCCGGGCCGCTTCCTGTCGACCGTGCAGATCGGCATCACGCTGGTCGGCGTCTTGTCGGGTGCGTTTTCCGGGGCGACGCTCGGACTCCGGCTCTCGGACTGGCTTGTCGGACTTGGCGTCCCGCTTCGGGCGGCCGATCCGGTCGGCGTCGGGGTCGTTGTCGCGGCGATCACCTATGCGTCGCTGATCGTCGGCGAGCTGGTGCCGAAGCAGATCGCATTGCGCAACCCGGAACGGGTCGCCGTGCGGGTCGCACCGGCGATGGCGCTGCTGGCGCGGATCGGGTCCCCGCTGGTCTGGCTGCTCGATGCCTCAGGCCGGGTGCTGTTGCGCCTGCTCGGCCACAAGCCCGGGTCGCCGGAGCGGGTCACCGAGGAGGAGATTCGCACCGTGATCGCCGAAGCCGAGAGCGCCGGCCTGATCGAGCCCGGCGAGCGCGCGATGATCTCGGCGGTGATGCGGCTCGGCGATCGGCCGGCGCGGGCAGTGATGACGCCGCGTCCCGAGGTCGACATGATCGATCTGACCGACGACGACGAAACGATCCGCCGCACCATCGCCGAGAGCATCCACTCCCGGCTGCCGGTGCACGACGGGTCGCCTGACGAGATGCTCGGCATCATCCAAGCCAAGGACTTGCTCGAAATCTATCTGCGCGGGAAGCAGCCCGATATCCGCGCGCATGTGCGGGATGCGCCGATCGTTCCAGACACGGCGGACGCGCTCGACGTGGTCGACATCATCAAGCAATCGCCAATCCACCTGGGGTTGGTGCACGACGAGTACGGCCATTTCGAAGGTGTCGTCACCAACGCGGATATCCTCGAAGCGATCGTCGGCGCGTTCCGCACTGACGATGGCATCGAGGAGCCGGACGCCGTGCAGCGCGAGGACGGCTCGTGGCTGGTCTCCGGGCTGATGCCGGCGGACGAGCTCGCGGAGCGCCTGGCGGTCCCGATGCCGCATGCGGACGGGTATCACACCGTCGGCGGCTTCGTGCTCGATCAGCTCGGTCATTTGCCGGAAGTCGGCGAATACTTCGATGTCTATGGGTGGCGGTTCGAGGTGGTCGATCTCGACGGCCGGCGCATCGACAAAGTGCTGGCGACCCGCATCGCGCTGCCGCGCCGCAGCGCCTCGGCGCGGTGATGCCGGCTGCGCGTGTCCCGCACGCCGAGCAGCACGAAGTGTTGCACCGCTGATCCGCGGCCGTTTCGAATGCTGAATCCGGAACGGTCCCGGTTCTGCAACGCACCGTTTCCGATGCAATGGCTGTCACCGGCCTTGAGCATGCTATCATCGCCAAGGTCCGACTGCGGAACACTGCGGGAGACGATGGCGATGCGTTACGAACTCTACTACTGGCCGGAAATCCAGGGGCGCGGCGAGTTCGTGCGCCTCGCGCTGGCAGAGGCGGGCGCCGACTATGTCGATGTCGCCCGCGGCTCGGAAAAGAACGGCGAGGGCGTGCCCGCGCTGCTCAAGCTGCTTAACGGCGAGACCATCACGACGCCGCCGTTCGCGCCCCCGTTCCTGCGCGCCGGCAAGCTGCTGATCGGGCAGAGCGCCAATATCCTTTTCTATCTCGGAGGCCGGCACAAGCTTGCGCCGGCAAGCGAGGCCGGCCGGCTGTGGACGCATCAGCTTCAACTCACCGTCGTCGATTTCATCAAGGAGATTCACAACACACACCACCCGATCGGTTCCAGCCTCTACTACGACGAGCAGAAGCAGGCGGCGCTACGCTACACGGAAAAGTTCCACGAGCTGCGCGCGCCAAAATTTCTCGGCTACTTTGAGCGGGTGCTGGAACGGAACCCGGCAGGCGAGAGGTACCTGGTTGGGCGGTCGTTGACTTACGCCGATCTGTCGATGTTTCAGGTCGTCGCCGGACTGCGTTACGCGTTCCCGAAAGCGATGCGCCGGTGGGAAAGGAAGACGCCGCGCCTGGCGGAGCTGCATGACCGCGTTGGCGCCCGCCCCAGGATTGCGGCCTATCTCACATCGGAGCGCCGCATCCCGTTCAACGAGTCCGGTATCTTTCGGCGGTATCCGGAATTGGATAAGTAATCAAGGCTCTTGCATAGCAGAACCCCCCTCCCCACGGTTTCAACGTCCGGCTCTGGAACGTTGTGCGCCGGCGATAACGATTGATCAGAATGTCGTGATGTCGGTGGGCGATTGGTTCGCAAACGCAACCATGGCGCCGATACGTCGTTCTCCTCCGCGTAGGAGGCACACATGATCCAGGTTGCAAAGCATGCGGCTCTATTGGTGCTCGCCGGCTCTCTGATCTCATCGAATGCGATCGGCGAAGAAGACCAAAGTCAGAAGGAGCTGGGAGACGGCATTCTCGTCGGGCAAGGCGTCGTCTGCGACACGGTCCAGCAGGTCGCGCGCTTCACCGCGCTTGTCGGCAACTCGAGCGACGTCGAGGTCGCGGTCAAGACCGTCAACACGGAAGTCAACAATCCGCTTGCGTGCGGGGTGGTCTTGGCAGCGTTCGTTCGCGGCAACGATGTCACGGAAGTCCGCGCGGCCCAGCAGCCGATGAAGGTCGTCGAGATCACGATTCTCGCCGTGCCTGTCGGCGACCAATGGCATTTCGTGTCGCCGCTCAAGCAGTACGCCGCCTTCCCGGTCACAGGCGTCGAAATCTGACGCATTCTTGAACGGACCTAGGATGCGTGCCGGGCCGTGATGCGCGGTCCGGCGCCGCCAGCCTGAGCTCGGCAGAAAGCGCGATCGCGTCGGATAGTCCGGTCCGCCCCCACCCTTTCGACAGCCAATGATATGACGCTTCCGCGCCGTGCCGGAAACGGTACCCGTGCGATTGCAGAAGGTGCGTCCGGCGGAGTAGCAATAGGTCCGCTGCTGCGGCACCGTGTCCGCAATCCATCATCCGCTCGCCGTTCGATAAAGGAAACGCCATGCTGTCCGACGCTGATCGCAAAAAGGCCGCCGAGATTCTGCTCAAAGCCGAGAAGGAACGCAGACAGGCGGTGCAGTTGTCGACGACGTGGCCGAACATCGAGATCGAGGATTCCTATGCGATCTCGACCATGGTGGCGCAGCAAAAGATCGCCAATGGTGCCAGGCTGATCGGCCACAAGGTGGGCTTAACCTCGAAGGCGATGCAGCGCTCGTCGATGATCGACGAGCCGGACTACGGGCATCTGCTCGACGACATGATGATTGCCGACGGCGCCAAGGTGGCGCACGCGAACTTCTGCAAGCCGCGGGTCGAGATCGAGCTTGCCTTCGTGCTCGGCAAGCGGCTGATGGGGCCGGGTGTCGGGCTGACCGACGTGCTGCGCGCCACCGAATACGTCGTGCCGGCGATCGAGATCGTCGACGCGCGCCTGCAGGATCAGCGCAAGATCTTCGACACGGTGGCCGATAACGGCGCCGCCGCCGGCATCGCCGTCGGCGGCCGGCCGATCGGGCCGATGGATGTCGACCTGCGCTGGGTCGGAGGCATCATGTACAAGAATTCCGAGATCGAGGAGACCGGCGTCGCCGCCGGCGTGCTCGGGCATCCGGCACTCGGCGTTGCGTGGCTCGCCAACAAGATCGGCCAGCACGGCGTGCCGCTCGAACCGGGGCATCTGGTGCTGGCCGGCTCGTTCACCCGCGTGGTGTTCGCGCAGAAGGGCGACACGCTGCACGCCGACTTCGGGCCGCTTGGCGGCATCGCCGTGCAGTTCGTGTGACGCGCTATGGACAACATCCGCAACGCCTTCAAGCACGCGATCGCCGCCGGAAAATTGCAGATCGGCCTGTGGTGCAGCCTGTGCAGCAATATCGCGGCCGACATCGTCTCCGACTCAGGCTTCGACTGGCTGCTGCTCGACACCGAGCATTCGCCGAACGAAATCCCCGACCTCCTGTCGCAATTGCAGGCGGTGCGGGGCGGCACCGCGACACCGATCGTGCGGCCGGCCTGGAACGACCCGGTGCTGATCAAGCGCGTGCTCGACATCGGCGCGCAGTCGGTGCTCCTGCCCTATGTGCAGAACCCGGAGGAGGCGAAGCGCGCCGTGGCGTCGGTGCGCTACCCGCCGGCCGGTATCCGCGGCGTTGCGGCGGCGAGCCGCGCCAGCCGCTACGGCCGCGTCGCGGGATATCTGAAAAGCGCTGACGCCGAAATCTGCACATTGGTGCAGGTGGAGACGCGCACGGCACTCGACCAGCTCGAATCGATCGCCACGGTCGATGGCGTCGACGGCGTGTTCATCGGCCCGTCCGACCTCTCCGCTTCGTTCGGCCACGTCGGCAATCCGCAGCACCCCGAGATGCAGAAGGCGCTGGAGGACGCGGTCACGCGGCTCAAGGCGGTCGGCAAGCCGGCCGGCATCCTCACCGGCAACGAGGAGGAAGCGCGCCGCTACATCGACTGGGGCTATACCTTCGTTGCCGTCGGCGCCGACGTCGGACTATTGGCGCGTGGGGCGGACACGCTGGCGAAGAAGTTCAAGACGTAGGGCGCAACAGCGAAGCGTATTGCGCCACGGCTATTGCAGCATGGCGGATCGCGCTTCGCTCATCCGCCCTACGACCAACGAGGCAGCCGTGAGTTCTTCAAGCACTTTGGCGCCATCCCCGGACGTGCAGGGGCCGCTTGGCGTCTGGCTTGCGATCGGCGGCGGCATCGTTGCGTTGCAGGCCGCCGTCTTGCTGGCGATGGGCCAGCCATTGATCTGCGCGTGCGGTACCGTCAAGCTTTGGCACGGCGTCGTGCTGAGCAACGAGAACTCGCAGCAGCTCACGGACTGGTACACCTTTTCGCACATCATCCATGGCTTCGGATTCTATCTATTGCTGTGGCTGGTCTTTCCGCGCACATCGATTGGATTACGGCTGGTGCTCGCGCTTTGCCTGGAGGTCGGCTGGGAGCTCCTGGAAAATTCGCCGATCATCATCGACCGCTATCGCCAGCAGGCGCTGGCGCAGGGCTATACCGGCGACAGCGTCATCAACTCGGTGAGCGATACGCTGGCCATGGTGCTTGGCTTTGTCCTTGCGCGCGTGCTGCCGGTGTGGGTCACGGTGACGCTGGCGGCGGCGATGGAACTGTTCGTCGGCTTCATGATCCGCGACAACCTCACCCTCAACATCATCCAGCTCCTCTATCCGAGCGAGGCGATCTCGAAGTGGCAGTCGGGCAAATAGCCGCTGTAGCCCGGATTGAGCGGAGCGAAATCCAGGATTGCCGCTCCCGCATTTCGCTTCGCTCAATGCGGGCTACGGATTATGCTTGGCGGTAAAGCCATTCATGGGGACGAGCCATGCCGACGTTCCTTCGCGCACTGATCTCCGCGGTTCTGCTGATCGTGGCCACTTCGGCACACGGCCAGACCTGGCCCTCACGCACCATCAAGCTGATCGTGCCGTCGGGACCCGGCCTCGCCATGGACATCATGGGCCGGCTGCTGGCCGAACGGCTGTCGCCGGCACTCGGCCAGACCGTCTATGTGGAGAACATGCCGGGCGCATCGGGCTTCATCGGTGCCCAGGCGGTAGCGCGCGCAGCGCCCGACGGCCACACCTTCCTTTTTGCACCGGCTTCGGCGCTGACCTCGAACCTGTTTCTGTTCAAGTCGATACCCTACAATCCGGATCGTGATTTCACGCCCGTCGCGATGATCTCCGACCGTGGGCCGTTCCTGTTCTCGGTCAATCCGTCGCTGCCGGTGAATACGCTGCCGGAGCTGATCGCGCACGCAAAGGCGAACCCGGGCAAGCTCTCCTACGCGGTGGACGCCTCCTCGGGCTTCGGGCTGGTCGCCGCGCAACTGATGGTCAAGCGCGCCGGCATCGATGTCGTGCAGGTCCCCTACAAGTCGACGCCGCAGGCGAGCCAGGACACGGTCTCCGGCGTGACGCAGTTCATGATCAGCTCGGTGCCGGTCGTGACCGGGCTCGCGGCCGAAGGCAAGCTGCGGCGCATCGCGATCACGACCGACAAGCCCTTTCCCGGACTCGAGGACATCGCGCCGGTGGCCGACGTCTTGCCCGGCTACAAGGTCGATGGCTGGTTCGCGATCCTGGCGCCGGCCGGCACGCCGGAGCCGATCGTCGCGCGCATGAACCGGGAGATCGACGCGATCGTCAGGCAGCCCGAGATGGTCCAGCGCATGCTGCGCTTCGGGCTCGGCACCAGCGGCGCCGGCACGCCGCAATCGGCGGCCGAGTTCATCAAGCGCGAGCAGGAGATGTGGGCCGGCTTGGTAAAGGAGCTGGACCTGAAAGCGCAGTGAAAGGCAATTCCAGTCAACTTCTTTTCGCGGCCTGAATCGAGCCGACGATCTCCTGCGCTGCGCCTTGCAGATCGGCCAGGTGGCGTGCGGCGAACTGCTCGACCGTGAAGGCGGTTCTGATCCAGAGAAGATTGATCGAGCCATAGACGCGCGTGCGTCCGAGCAACGGCACGGCAATCGCCGCCAGTCCGTCGTCGAACGGAGGGATTTTATGCCCGCCGCCAAAGAAACGTGCATCGCGGATTCCATATCCTCTATCGCGTGTCTCGGCGAGAATTCTGTCGAGGCGACCGGGATTGCGCGCGAGGCGATCGTCCAAGCTGTCGGACTTTTGTAGCTTCTGGATGATCCGCTGCCGTTCGCTAGCGGGACAAAAGGCCAGATAGGCACGCCCGACGCCGGTCAGCAGCCATCCAATGGAACGGCCGATGTGCTTGAGCGGAAGAACGAGCGGGCTGTGCATCCGCGTCGTCTCCCGCACCTCCATATGCGTGCCGGCGGGCACCATCAGGTCGGAGGGCCACAACACATGCCGGCACAGGCGATCCAGGACCGGCGCTGCTGCTTCGGCGACGCGGTCGTGGCGATCATGTTTGCGGGCTGCGGTCGTCAATGCGCTGATGCGGTAATGGCCATCGGCGAGCCGTCGCGACACCAGCCCTTCGCGGTTCAATGTTCTCAGGATGCGCAATAAGGTCGGCTTGGGGATTCCGGTCAGCGCATGAATGTCCTGGAGGGACGAAATGCGATTGGCGTGCAAGGTGCGCAACACCTGCAGGCCTCGCTCCAGCGCCCTGATCGTCACTTCGGACATCGCAAGCCTCCGCATGCAGACGAGGTCATCTTCCCGTTTCGCACAGCGAAACGCAAGATGACGGCCCGCTTCAGGCTATTTCGTGTCATCTCCGACACGGCTCGAATGCAGCATCCTGGAAAGCGTGCCTTGCTGATCGCCGACTCGCCAGCCATTCCATCGCGCGCTAGAGTTGTGGAGAGCGCGTCGATGGATATCCATGCCCCAGCCGGCACAGCAAATCCGCTTCTGCACGAGCCGCGACGGCACGCGCATCGCGTATGCGACCTGTGGGTCCGGTCCGCCGCTGGTCTGGATGCAGCACTGGGTGCATCACCTCAATCTCGACTGGGATAGCCCGGTCTGGCGGGACTGGCTCACGTTTCTCGCGCGGCGAAACATGCTTGTCCGTTACGATCACCGGGGCTGTGGTCTCTCGGACCGGGATGGCATCACGTTCTCGTTCGAGAAGCTGCATGAGGACTTCGAGGCCGTCATGACGGCCGTCGACGCGGAGCCGTCGGTTGTGTTCGCGATGGGAGGCGCCGCATGCGCCGTGGCCATGTCCTATGCCATCCGCCATACGGGTCGCGTGAGCCGGCTGATTTTGTACGCGCCCTATATGCGGAATCGTCTGGCAGGCGAAGCCAGTGCGGCGCAGGTCGAGGAGGCGAATACAAGGCTGAAAGTGATAGAGCTTGGCTGGCCGAACGATAATCCGGCCTATGGCCAGTTCTTTACCTCGTTGCACATGCCCGACGCGAGCGAAGAGCAGTTTCGCTCATACAACGAGTTGTTGCGGCGCGCGACCAAACCGACCAATGCCATCGGTCTTCTAAAGGCGATGTATCTCACCGATGCGCGCGAGCTTGTGCCGAAAGTGCGCTGCCCGACGCTCGTACTACACGCGCGCGGCGATTCCGTGATTCCCTTCGACGAGGGTCGAGCCGTTGCCGCACTCATTCCAGGCGCGCAATTTGTGCCGCTCGAAAGCCGCAACCACGTGCTGCTGCCTGATGAGACCGCATGGCAGCGGCTGGTCGAGGCCATAGATGCATTCGTCCCGGGGCCGGGCCGCGCGGTCCACGCGCCCGCGCAGACGCTCGACGCCCTCACCCCGCGCGAGAACGAAGTGTTGGAGCTGGTCGCCCAGGGCCATGACAACGACACGATCGCCGGCCGGCTCGGCATCAGCGCGAAGACGGTCCGCAACCAGGTCTCGATTATCTTCTCCAAGCTCGAGGTAAACAGCCGCGCCCAGGCGATCGTGCGCGCTCGCGACGCCGGCTTCGGCCGCAAGGCTCACATATGAGAGAATGATTGCCGAGGGTGTGCGCATCTTCATCGGCTCGGAGAACAAGCTGTTCTCGCTGTCCGGCTCGTCCACCATCATCGCGCCGTATCGCGACGGGTCCGGCCGGTGATCGGGGTGATCGGGCCCACCCGGCTCAATTATGCACGCGTCATCTCGATGGTCGACTACACCGCCAGGGTGGTCAGTCAGATGCTGCGCCGGTAACGGCGCCTCGGCGGACATTCTGTCCCGAAACCGGGACGCCGGTCCCGCCCAATCTGCGAAATTTTCACCTTGGAACGGGACACGCGCATCATGACGCCCGCGCTTCGCTGGCGCAAAGTCCGCATGATTTCGGCGGTTTGCGCGAAGGGAGACAGCGATGATCAGGGGCTTTCCAGTCAAGCTCGCAACGGCGGCGTTTCTCGCGTTCGCGCCAGGCTCGGCGGTGGCGCAGGACGATTACCCCACTCGTCCAGTCAGGATCGTGGTGCCGCTCGCGGCCGGCGGCATCGCGGATATCGTACCGCGCATTGTGGCCGACAAGCTTGCGCTCAAGTGGCGTCAGCCGGTCGTGATCGAGAACCGTCCCGGCGCCGGGCACAATATCGGCGCCGAAGCCGTGGCCAAGGCGCCTCCCGACGGATATACGCTGTTGGCGACACCGCAGGCGCCGCTCGTCGTTAGTCAGCACCTGTCGTCGAAATTGCCGTTCGATCCGGACGCGTTCGTCCCGATCAGCACGCTGACGACGGGAAATATCGTGCTGATTGTCAACGCGAACGTGCCGGCATCCAATCTTCGAGAACTGGTCGCCTACGCGAAAGCCAATCCGGGCAAGCTTCGCTACGCATCGCCCGGAACGGGAAGCTCGCCTCATCTGACCGGCGAAATGCTCAGCGCGGCTGCGGGCATCCGCATGATCCACGTGCCCTACAAGGGTCTCGCGCCAGCGGTGAACGATCTTCTCGCCGGCCACGTCGATCTAATGTTCGACAATCTGGGCAATTCGCTTCAGCACATCCGCTCCGGCAAGCTTCGCGCGCTCGGCGTCGCGAGCGACAAGCGCATTCCGCAACTCCCGGACGTTCCGGCTGTATCGGAATCCTATCTTGGCTTCGTCGCAACGAGCTGGTTTGCCGTGGTAGCGCCGCCGCGGACGCCGTCACAGATCACACGCAAGATCTCGGCGGATATCGCCGAAGCGCTGCGGCTGCCCGATGTCGAGAAGCGCCTGCGCGGCTTCACGATCGAGCCGGTCGGCAATTCGCCCGAGGCAACCGCCGAACTCATCAGCCACGAATCCGCGCGCTGGCGGAACGTGATTACCAGCACCGGCCTCAAGGCGAAGTAGCGGCGATAAAAGTTTCACTAGACGAAACGCGGTGTTTTTTTCCTGGCTTATCGCGGGGATGAAGGCCATCTTCCGCAACAGCAGCAACCGCGCCGAGCGCTGTTGCGCAGCCGATCGATGGAGGATCGCCATGGCAGACTCGTTGTTCACGCGCCGGTCTCTGGCAGGACTTCCGCTGATGGCGGCGCTTGCGGTCGGAACATCGTCGGCGGGCGCCCAGTCCTACCCCTCGGGAACCATACGGATCGTCGTTCCCGCAGCCGCAGGCTCGCCGCCGGGGGTCATCAGCCATATCGTGGCGACCGAGATCAGCCAGAGCGAAGGGTGGCGGGTGGTGGTCGAGAACAAGCCCGGCGCCATGCAGACGCTCGCGGCCGGCGAGGTCTTGAGATTGCCGGCGGACGGCCACACGGTGATGTCGACGAGCCTGCCGGGAATGTCGGCGCCAGCCCTGCTGCCCAACGTGAAGTTCAGCCTGGCTGAGGATTTTGCGCCGGTCATCAAGCTATCGACCTCGTACAACGTCTTGGTCGTACACCCGTCCGTTCCCGTCCATTCGGTAGCGGAGCTCGTCGCTCTCGCCAAGAAGGAGCCGGATACGCTCACGTTCTCTTCCGGCGGCTTCGGGACTCCGGCGCATCTCATCGGCGAGCTGTTCAAGGTGAAGACCGGCATCCGCACGACGCACGTGCCATACCAGCAGCTCCCCCGCGGGCAAACTGCGCGCGCTGGCGGTGACTGCGTCAACGAGGATACCGGCGCTGAAGGACGTGCCGACGGTCGTGGAAGCAGGATTCCCCGATCTCGCCGTGCAGGATTGGTTCGGCTATCTGGTGAAGAAGGGAACACCGGACGAGGCCGTCGTTGCCCTCAACGGCGCCGTCAACAGGGCGCTCGCTAGGCCGCACGTCCGCGCCGCAATGGCCAAGCTGACCGCGGAGCCAGCCGGCGGCACGCCGGCGGAGTTCGGCGATTTCTACCGCTCGCAGCTTGGCTATTGGGCAACGGTCGTCAAGGATTCCGGAATGAAGATGCACCGGTGACCTATCCCCGCCATCCTGAAAGTGGCCGCGAAGCGAAAGCCGGGAATCGCGGTTCCATGGATAGTCTGTCCCCGGGTTTCGCTGAGCTCAACCCGGGCTACAGGTCACTGCTCGAATCTTTCGATGAACCACTTCAGCAGCTTCACCCAAATCTCGTCCTTGCCCACCGCGTCCTCGACTCCGTGGTCGAGGTTGGGGTTGTCGTTGACTTCCATCACCACGATGCCGCTGTCGGTCTGCTTGAGGTCGACGCCGTAGAAGCCTTGTCCGATCGGCCTGGCGGCGCGCACCGCGAGGCTGATCACCTCGGGCGGCGCCTGGGCAAGGTCGAAGGTGCGATGACTGCCTTCGCGCGCGGCGCCGTTGCTGCCGTGCTTGACGATCTGCCAGTGGCCGCGCGCCATGCGGTACTGGCATACGAACAATGGTTCACCGGCGAGCACGCCGACGCGCCAGTCGAACTCGGTCGGCATGAACTTCTGCGCCAGCAGCAGGTCGGTTTCTTCGAACAGCTCGTCGCTGATGCGGCACAGCTCCTCGATGGTCGAGACCTTGTGCACGCCGCGTGAGAACGAGCCGTCCGGGATTTTCACCACCAGCGGGAAGCCGAGTTCGTCGGCGGCCTTGGTCAGGTCGATGGTCTCTGCCAGCATCACGGTGGGCGGCGTCTGCACCTGGTTGGAGCCAAGCAGCTCCATCAGGAACACCTTGTTGGTGCACCGGATCATCGACACCGGATCGTCGATCACCGGCATGCCTTCCTGCCACGCGCGTCTCGCAAATCGATATGTGTGGTTGTCGATCGAGGTGGTCTCGCGAATGAACAGCCCGTCGTACTCGGCGAGCTCGGCGAGCTGGCGCTTGGTGATCGGCTCGACGTCGACCGAAAGCTTCTCGGCGATGCGCGCAAAGTGCTTGATCGAGGCGACCGACGAGGGCGGCATTTTCTCGTTCGGATCGTACAGCACCGCCAGGTCGTACTTGGCGATACTGCGCGCCTTGGGATCGCGCCATTCGCGCTTGGTGTGCCGGTGCAGCGATTCGCGCAGGAAGGCGCCTTCGCCATTGGCCAGCCGGGTGACGTTGCGCGGCCGGATGCGGTCGATCGACAGCCAGCGCCCGGGCTCCACGGTGACTTCCAGCGCCGGGCAGCGGAACCAGTCGAACAAGAGCCGGCCGAACGACTCGAACCGCTCGTCGCGGGCGATGCCGAAACACACCAGGAACTTGAACTCGACCTCGGGCTGGAAGTCGGCCTTGCGGGCGCAGCGGTTGAGCTCGTCCTCGAGCTCGGGCAACGCGTGTTCGTAGAGCTTCGCCTCGCGCAGCTCCAGCATCGTTTCGACCGTCGGCACCACCCGGTGCCCGCGCGCTTCCGCCAGCAGCGAGGCGTAGTAGCCCTTCGACTGGTAGGCGTAGGAGCGCGATAGGTTGACGAGCTTCGGTCGGCCCATATCGAACAGGCGCGGACGGGCGAGATACTCGCTCGTCGTGATCACCTTGTGCGGGGTCTCGGCGTTGGGCAGATCTTTGGGCTGGTCGACTAGAATGACCCAGCCGCTCATGGGCGCGGTCCTTTGCGGATGACGAGCGCTGCGCGTAGATGGTCAGGGCCGAAGCGGGTCATGCGCTCAAACTCGGCCCAAGGCACCGCGTAGGTCTCGGCGGCGATGGCGATGTCTCGATCATTTCTCTTGGCGGCTGGGTCGTGAACGAGGACGTAACGCCCCTCATGCCCGAACGCGAAGACCCAGTGCGGAATTCTCCTGCGCAGGAGCTGATAGCCCGAAACAAGGACGATCGCCACGGCTCCCGTGTCGAATATCCGCAACAATTCTGCTTTGCCCAGCGCCGTTGCATGGGTCGGGATTCCGAGCGCCTCGGCCTCGTGGCGCATGTCGGCTTGCGTCAGCCGCATCACCCGCCGCTTGCTTTCCGACTGCACGGTATCGAGGAAGTAGGGTCCTGGCCGGTTGATGTAGACCTCGGGGTGCAGGCCGCGCCGTTTGGCGGCGACCGCGAGCCCGTAGGGACCGCAGCCGCCGTGGCCGGCGGTCATGAAAATGGTCGTCGCCTCGCGCCACAGGCGAAACTCCAGCCCCGGCTCGAGCCGGCGCCCGGGCTCCGCCCAGGCCAGCGCCATCATCAGGCAGGCGGGCCCGCAGGTGAAATCCGTCGTCTGGTGCCGGTAGGGCGGCGCGGTCTTCAGCCCATGGATTTCCCGCTGCAGCCGCTTCTCCATCAACAGGGCGGCGCCATGGTCCTCGTAGTAGCCGGGGCGCCGGCCGAATTGGCGGAAGTCAGCCTTGCGGTAACGCGCGATGGCGGGGCTGTTGTTCTCGTGCACTTCGAGCCGCATCCAGATGCAGTCGTGCTCCAAAGCGGCTTCCTCGGCGGCGGCGATCAGCGCCGGTCCGATGCCGTGTCCGCGGAAGTCCGGATCGACGGCAATCGAGTAGAGGCGAGCCGTAGCGCTATGCGGGCGAAACAGCACGAGCGTATAACCGGCGACCACGCGCTTGAGTTCGGCGACGATCGAGACCGCGCTCGGTGCGGTGAGGAAGCGTCGCAGGCTCCGCCGGCTGATGATGTCGCCGTCGAACGCCCGGTTCTCGATATCGACGACGGCGTCGAGATCGTCCGGCGCCGCCGGGCGGAGCCGGATCGGGTTCTGGTTGGAGTGAGGAGAGGCGCGCATCGGGGACAAGGTTGTCAACGCCAAGCGACGGCAAACCACGCGCTCGGGACCGGCCCCCGGGCTTCGGCATTGTCAGACCGACGGATATGGTAGGCAGGATCGGGTTGCCGTTCGACCCTGCAGCCGGGGACGCCGCCATGCAGCGCGTGACGATTACGTTTGACGATGAACTCCTGACAGCAATTGACCGGATCGCCGAAGCGCGCGGCTATCAGAACCGTTCGGAGGCGATCCGCGACCTGGCGCGCGCCGGGCTGCAGCGGGCGGCCGATCCCGGCGACGACCAGCGGCCTTGCGTGGCGGCGCTGGTCTACGTCTACGATCACGCCGCCCGCGACCTGTCCCGGCGCCTGGTCAAGACATTCCATGATCACAACGAGCTCTCGCTTGCCTCAATGCACGTCCATCTGGACCACGACAATTGCATGGAGGTGAGCATCCTCAAGGGCAAAGGCGGCGAAATTCAGCATTTCGCGGAGCATATTATTGCTGAGCGCGGCGTACGCCACGGCCAGATCGTGCGGCTCCCGACCAGGGTGAGGGCCGGATCAAAGGGGCTGCGAAAATCGCCGCGGCATACGCATGGGGCAAAGCCGCGAAGCGGGTGCTAGTGCCGCCGATCTGAAGGTCCTGCACCACTGCTGCAATCTCATTCAGGAACTTCAAATCCAAAGCGGCACTAGAATCATAGACTTGCTAGTGCCCCTTTGCTTCCGAAGTTTGTGCCAGGACGTGCTGCAATGTATCACGAACTTCGGAAGCGGGGCACTAGGGCGGCGCGGCTGGTTACCAGGTCAGGGTCTGAGCGCCGGGGGCGAAGATGTAGCTCTGGGTGAGGCCGGGCCGGCCCATCTGCACGCCGGCAACGAGATCGTCTGCCTTCAATCCGTATTCCTGCATGCAGGGCCCGCACATCAGCACGACGCCACCGTTCTTGATGAAGTCGACGATGATATCGCGTGGCAGCCGCCGCATGGTCGGCCGCCGCTGCTGCTCGCTCGATTTGGCCGCGAGCTTCACCGCATCGAGATTGAGGAAGACGGTGACCGGATGGCCCATCCGCATGGTGGAGTCGGCAAAGTGCAGGCCCATCCAGCCGCGCCACGAATCCCCGGTGGTCATGTTGATGAACAACGAGGCCTTCTTGGCGTCACGTGCAGCCTTGGCCTCTTGAGCAGAGGCTGGCGCCGCAAGCGCCAGGATAAGGGCGAGGAGGATGCCGGTGGCCTTCATGATCGCCGCCTTTACCACCGCGGGGCCGGGTGATATCCGAGTTGTGTAGACCCGGCCGATCCTGGTATGCAGTTTTCGATAAATCGTCTTACATGGATGCTCACACGATGCCAAGACCAACCATCCCGTCCCCGCTGTCGCCGTTGACGGTCGCGGCCTTGCTGCTCGCTCCGACCGCCGCGCTGGCCCATACCGGCGCCGGCGCTACCCACGGATTGGCGCACGGCTTCATGCATCCGATCGGCGGCCTCGATCACATCCTGGCGATGGTGACGGTCGGTGTCTTCGCATCGCAGCTTGGCGGGCGCGCGCTTTGGCTGGTGCCGGCAACGTTCGTGCTGGTCATGGCCGCGGGCGGAGCCGCCGCGATGGCCGGTCTCGCGACTCCGTTCATCGAGATCGGCATTGCCGCGTCGGTGATTGTGCTGGGCGCCATGGTCGCCCTCAAAGTGCGCGCGCCGCTGGCCGCAGCGATGGGTCTTGTCGGCTTCTTCGCCATCTTCCACGGCTACGCCCATGGGGCCGAGATGCCGCATGCGGCAGCCGGCGCCGTCTACGGGCTCGGCTTTATGGCGGCGACGGCGCTGCTGCATGCGGCTGGCATCGGCCTCGGTCTCGCGGCCGGCCGGATCGGCGAACGCCACGGCACGACGGCCTACCGCATTGCCGGCTGCGTGGTGGCGGCCGCCGGGCTCGGACTCCTGTCCGGCGTCCTCTAGTGCCCCGCTTCCGAAGTTCGTGATACATCGCAACACACTCCGACACGAACTTCGGAAGCAAAGGGGCACTAGCGATTCCAGTGCCGCTTTCGATTTGAAGTTCCTGAATGAGATTGCCGCAAGTGGTGCAGGAACTTCAAATCGGCGGCACTAGGCCGACACCCGGTCGTACTGCACCAGATAGTCTGCACGCCGCCGGCGCAGATCGTCCACCACCTTGGCGCCTTCGCGCGCATACGACGCGGCTTCGTCGGCGGACGGCCCGACCCGCGCCTGCGCATAGCTCGGCCGGGCTTGCACGCGCGCCCACCACGCGCGGGTGCGCGGACGCTCGTCGAGCCAGACCGGCAGCATGCGCAACCCATCCAGGCGGGCGATGAATGGCGCCAGATTGACCTCGGCCAGGGTGAAGGCATCGCCCATCAGCCAGGGGCGGCCGTCGGCCAGAGCACGCTCGATATTGCCGAACATGCGCTCCCAGGCGGCGACGGCGCGGATCGCATAGGGCGAATCCAGTCCCTCGAACACGCACGACTGCTGCCGCTGCGTGCGCTCGATATCGGTCTGCCCGGCCCAATAGGCGTTGCGGTCGGCCTCGCTCATCGCCATCAGCTTGGCGCGGAACACCGCCACGAAGCTCAGCGACGCGACGCCCTGGAAGCTGGCAGCGTCGGCCTCGCTAATCCACTCCTGCATCTGCGCCGCCTTGATGCGGTCCTTCGGCTTCAGCGGATGCTCGAGGCGGAGGTCGTCCAGGTAATCGCAGATGATCGCCGATTCGCGGATGATTTCGCCGTCGTGCACCAGCGTCGGCACCTGCGCCTTGGGGTTCAGCTTGAGATACGCGGGGTTGAACTGCTCGCGCTTGAACAGGTCGATGTGGCGCGGCAGCCAGTCGTCGATCCGCTTCTCGGCCAGCGCCATGACGGCGCGCTCCGAGCAGATGGAATTTTCGTAGTAATAGAGCTCCAGCATTGAGTGCCGCTATTTGAGTTCGTTCCGCACGATGTTCGTGCCTTCGACCATCGCGCACATCTTCGCGTAGGCCACCTCGCGCGGCAGGTACTTCAGGCCGCAGTCGGGCGCGACAACGATACGCTCCGCCGGCACGTGCTGCAGCGCGCGGCGGATGCGTGCGGCGACAATTTCGGACGTCTCGATCGCCATGTCGGAAAGATCGAGCACGCCGAGGATGATGGTCTTCCCCGGCAGCTTCTCCAGCACCGCACAATCGAGCTTGGACTGTGCCGTCTCGATCGACACCTGCTGCACGGTCGAGTTGGCGAACTCGGGCAGGAACGAATAGCCCTCCGGCCGCACGTGGATGATCGCCGCGTAGCCGAAGCAGATGTGTACGGCGATGGTGCCGGTTACGCCCTCGATCGCGCGGTTGAACGCCTTGAGGCCGAACTGGCGCGCATTCTCCGGCCGCGCCTGCATGTATGGCTCGTCGATCTGCACGATGTCGGCGCCGGCGGCGAACAGGTCCTTGATCTCGGCATTGACCGCGGCCGCATAGTCGAGCGCCATCTCCTCCTCGTCTTTGTAGAAATCATTCTGCGCCTGCTGCGACATGGTGAAGGGGCCGGGAACCGTGATCTTGATGACGCGATCGGTGTTGGCGCGCAGGAATTTCACGTCGCGCACCTCGACGGCATGCTTGCGCCGCACCGGGCCGGCCACTCGCGGCACCGGATTGGGATGGCCGGAGCGGTCGAGCGCGGTGCCGGGATTGTCGATGTCGACGCCGTCGAGCGCGGTGGCGAAGCGGTTGGAGTAGCTCTCGCGCCGCATCTCGCCGTCGGTGATGATGTCGAGCCCGGCGCGCTCCTGGGCGCGGATCGCAAGCAGCGTCGCGTCGTCCTGCGCCTGGTCGAGATGCTCGGGGGCGACCCGCCACAGCTCCCTTGCCCGCACCCGCGGCGGGAAGCGGCCGGCAAGCTTCTTGCGGTCGATCAGCCATTCCGGCTGGGCATAGGAGCCGACGAGCGAGGTGGGGAGGAGTGGAAGGGGCATCGTCGTTTCCTCGATCACAGCGCTGTCATGCCCGGCACCCGGGTCCGGCCTTCGGCTGGCCCGGGCACAAGCCTTGTGCCGGGTATCCACGTCTTGGGATCGGCGCCACAGCATGCGCTAGCTATAAGAGGGGTCGGTCCATGACTCCGCTGTCTCATCGTGAATGACACCTACCACCTCATCGGCCTGCGGCGGCGCAGCCAATGAGCGCGACCATAGAGGCCCCCATGCGGTGGACGCGCCAAGCACGATCCAAACTGTTGGGGCTTTACCGGAAACTAAAGTGAAGCAAAGTGCGGTGACCGCCTCGCCAAACATTTGCCCAACCATACGGGAGGCCGCGAATCCGTCTAGAATAAAAGTGACGGTCTAACGCTGGCTGTGTGCGGCGCGGAATTGCCCGGGCGTTGCGCCGAAGCAGGCTAGAAAGGACCGCCCGAAGTGGCTTTGGTCGCTAAACCCGGCCGCCGCCGCGACATCCGCGATGGCGTATCCTTGGCGTAGCAGGGCGCGTCCTTCGTTTAGTCGTAGGTTTACCCTGTAAGCATGGGGCGTCATGCCGAAGCGCCTTGTGAATGCGCGAATGTAGGCCTCGCGCGTTAAATTCCGGGCAGAGGCGATCTCGGCAATTTGGACGCCTAAGGGCAAGTCAAGGAATTGCCTGTCAGGGGTCGGCGCACGTGAGCTTTCT
This sequence comes from Hyphomicrobiales bacterium, assembly GCA_009377755.1. Lineage (GTDB taxonomy): Bacteria > Pseudomonadota > Alphaproteobacteria > Rhizobiales > Xanthobacteraceae > WHTM01. The sequence goes on from WHTM01000025.1 coordinate 29,336, forward strand.
TTTGTCACCACGCATTGTGGGTTCAGCGTAGCAGCCGTATCGAGGACGGCGGGTGGGACATCGTCGGCTGGCGTGTCTACCAACCAAGGCGCGTCAGCGATCACATAGGCTTGGCGCTCGATCCAAGCGACCGCAGTCTCCGGCAGCTCCGACGGAGCGAGATAGAATTCTGTCGAGCGAACCATGATATCCGAGGATGGCATCGCTCGATGTACATCAATCAGATAGTCACGCTGTCCGTGCTCCAAGAAAGAGACTTGGATCTCGTCATGAAAATGGGGTCGAAGGCCGTGAAATGCACCAAACCAGTCGGCTCCTTCTAGGAGCCTTTGATCTCCAGTGTAGTCATATCGGAGCTTTTCGGTCATTCGGCGTTGACCCAACCTTTTCTTTACTCAGCGCAGGCAGTCCACCCTGCTACGCTGAATGATGACATCATTGCCGTCCCTTGGGAAGATACCGACGCCATCGGGGACCGGTTCAACCGTCTACCACGCGATGCGCTGATACCCATTGCGCATAGTCACTTTTGTTCCAGACCTGCCTAGGCTGACCTGCTAAACCTTCTCTGTCGGAAGCGATTGGAAGTTTTGAACCGATCGTCGGCTTCAGCTCTCTACGCGGCCACGGGTCGCAATCATCGCAATAGCGGCTCTCCCAATTGTACCTTCTCGTGTTGAGTGTGACAGCGAGTGCCTCCATGACGAATGCCTCTTCGAACGTAAGTCAGACAAATCAGTCCGACCTCGTCGGTACGTGGAAATTCATCTCATATTTGAGGACCGATCCCGAAACCGGGAAAAACACCAATATCATGGGCGAGAGTCCCAAGGGCTATCTTATCTATACTCGCGAAGGACGAATGATGGTGATTGTCGTCGCTGACAATCGCGAGGCACCCAAAGCTGACGAAGATCGGATTGCGCTTCACAAACATATGGTCGCCTATTCTGGGCGTTACACGGTCAACGGTGGGCAAGTGATCCACCACGTTGATGTTTCCTGGAACCCAGCATGGATGGGAACCGATCTCGTTCGGTTCTTCAAATGCGAAGGTAATAGGCTCACTATTACGACAGCGCCGACCAAATACGGCACCGACAACATCGAGCAAGTCAGCACCCTGACATTGCAACGCGTTGACAAGTAACGGCTGGCTCACATGCCCCATAGAGCACGTTCATGATTGGACTATTCTTCGAGGTAATGCCGCGCCCAGGCCATGAGCAAGCCTACTTCGATATTGCCGCCGGCCTGCAACCCGAGTTGGATAAAAACCCCGGCCTCTTATTCATTGATCGGTTTAAGAGCCTCAGTCGGTCAGGCATTGTGCTTTCGCACTCTCATTGGCGCGATGAGGCAAGCCTTGCTGCATGGCGCACCCACGTAAAGCATCATGCCGCGCAGGTCGCAGGACGGCAGCAGCATTTTGAGGACTATCGCCTACGCATTGGCCAACTTGTTTGTGAGTGGCTTCCTAACGCTGGCGATCTGCGTCGGATAGAGACGACTAACAGCTACAACGACCCGACGTTGCAACGAGAGCGATTCATAGTCGTCTCCACAGCCAACACCTCGGTCGAGGCAGGAGCTGAAAGTGAAGTTATGGTAAGTGTCTCTCGTGAGCATGAATACATCGCCTTGGCCCCGATCCGGTCGCTTCCAGACGGACTCAAGGCGGTCGAACACTTTTCGTTGACAGGCGCCATGACTTCGGTCCGGCTGTACCTTGTATCTCGCGATTACGGCATGTACGACCGAAGGGAAGCACCTCAATATTATACGCCAATGAAGCGGAGCCAATGAACGGGTTTATTGTTCTCGACCCGCTGTCCGGTGTGAACTTGGTTGCGTCGCAAGCTCCGATTCCAGAATATGCCTGCTAGATAGCAGGTCTCAAATCTCCACGGTCAGCAAGTGTCGGTCCCGGTCAAAACCTGCCCGGCCATGACGACTACTGCTGGGCGGCGATGCTCATCGCCAGCACCCGCGCCACATGCAGCGCATTGCGGCCGGTGCCGTGGTGAATCTGATGCCGGCACGACGTGCCGTCGGCGACGATGATGGCATCGGCCGGCGCCTTGCACACCGCGGGCAGTAGCGTCAGTTCGCCTATCGCCAGCGACACGTCGATGGTATCGGCGGCATAGCCGAACGACCCCGCCATGCCGCAGCAGCCCGACTCGATCGGCGCGACCGCGAGATCGGGGATGAGCTTCAGCACCGTCTCGACGGCGCCGAAGGCATCGAACGCCTTCTGATGACAATGGCCGTGCACCAGCGCATGCGCCGCGACCGGCTTCAGCAACAGGTGCAACCGGCCGGACTCATGCTCGCGCGCCAGAAATTCCTCGAACAGCAGCGCATGCTCGGCGAGGCAGTTAGCTTGCTCGGTCTTGATCATCGACGGCACCTCGTCGCGGAAACCGAGCAGGCAGCTCGGCTCGAGCCCGATCACAGTTACGCCGCGATCGACGAATGGGGCAAGGGCGGCAAGTGTCCGCTCGGCTTCCTTCCTCGCTTCATCCACCTTGCCGACGGAGAGAAAGGTGCGACCGCAGCAGAGCGGGCGCTTTGATCCATCGATCGGCGTCGCCAAATGAACGCGGTAGCCGGCCGCGGCGAGCACCGTCACTGCTGCGTCGAGGTTCTCTCGCTCGAAATAGCGATTGAAGGTATCGGCGAACAGGACGACCTCCTGGTTCTCTCCGCCGTCATGCCCGGCCCTGTGCCGGGCATCCACGTCTTGCGGTACCTCAGGAAGAGAAGGCGTGGATGGCCGGGACAAGCCCGGCCATGACGCTGGGACGATGTTGGAGAAAACATCACGGCGCCATTTCGGCAAGCTGCGTCTTGCACTGAATCCCGCCATTACCTCCGACAGTTTCGCCGCGCCGGGAATGAAATCCCGCGCATTCAACACCCACGGCACCTTCGCCGCATATGGCGCATAGCGCGGCAGGTAGCCGACCAGCCGGTCGTGCAGCGACAGCCCGTGCTTCAGCGCGCGCGCGGCGAGCACCTCGATCTTCATCCGCGCCATGTCGACGCCGGTCGGGCATTCGCGGCGGCAGCCCTTGCAGGAGACGCAGAGCTTCAGCGTTTCGGCGACCTCGTCGGAGGTCAACGCGCCGGGCCCGAGCTGCCCGGTGATCGCCAGCCGCAGCGTATTGGCGCGCCCGCGCGTCACGTCGCGCTCGTCCAGCGTCGCGCGATAGCTCGGGCACATGACGCCGCCGGCGAGATTGCGGCAGGCGCCGTTGTTGTTGCACATCTCGACCGCGCCCTGGAACCCGTCGCCGGCGCCGGAATAGGCCGACCAGTCGAGGCGCGTGGCGACGTCTTCGGCGCGATAGCCGGGCGGGTAGCGCAGCAGGGTCCGGTCGTCGAACTTCGGCGCGCGCACGATCTTGCCCGGGTTGAACAGGCCGTCGGGATCGAACCGGTCCTTCACCTGCTCGAACGCGCGCGCGAGTTGCGAGCCGAACATCGGCTCGTTGAACTCCGAGCGCACGATGCCGTCGCCGTGCTCGCCAGAGTGCGAGCCCTTGTAGGCGCGCACCATGGCGAAGGCTTCCTCGGCGATGGCGCGCATCGCGTGCACGTCCTTCTCCAGGCGCAGATTGAGCACCGGGCGCACATGCAGGCAGCCCACCGAAGCATGCGCGTACCAGGTGCCGCGCGTGCCATGCTTCGCGAACACCTGGGTCAGCCGCTCGGTATATTCGGCAAGGTGCTCCAGCGGCACCGCGCAGTCCTCGACGAAGGAGACCGGCTTTCCCGCCTCCTTCATCGACATCATGATGTTCAGCCCGGCGGTACGCAGCTCGGCGATCGCGCCTTGCAATGCCGGGTCGAGCATCTCGGCCACGCCGCCCCACTTGGCGCCGCTCTTGTCCCAGCCGAATCCGAGATCGCCCATCAGGTCGTGCAGTCGCTTCAGCCGGCGCAGGTTCTCGGCCTGGTCGTCCTCGCCGAACTCGACCAGCAGCACCGCCTCCGGGTCGCCGCGCACGAACTCACCGAGAGTGGGGCGGAACATGGCGATGTCGGCGGCGAGGCCCAGCATGGTGCGGTCGACCAGCTCGACCGCGATCGGCCCGAGGCGGACGATGTGCTGGGCGGCATCCATGGCCTGATGGAAGCCGCCGAAATGGCAAGCGCCGACCGCGCGCCGCCCGAGCAGCGGCGAGAGCTTGAGTTCGATGCGGGTCGAGAACGCGAGAGTGCCTTCCGAGCCGACCAGGATATGCGCCAGGTTGAGGTCGTTGCGGCCGGGCACGAGGGAATCGAGATTGTAGCCACCGACGCGCCGCTGCACCTTCGGGAACCGCGCCTCGATTTCTTCCGCCTCGCGCGCGGCCAGCGACAAAAGGTCCCGCGCGATTGGACGCAAAGACGAGCCTTCCGGAATGTCGGATAGGTCGGCGTTGCACGGCCCGAAATGCGCCGCGCTCCCGTCCGGCAGCAGCGCGTCGATCGACAGCACATTCTCGCGTGTGTTGCCGTAGCGCAGCGAGCGCCCGCCGCAGGAATTGTTACCGGTCATGCCGCCGATGGTCGCGCGCGAGGCGGTCGAGATATCGACCGGAAACCACAAGCCATGCGGCTTGAGCCGGCGGTTGAGCTCGTCGAGCACGATGCCGGGCTCGACCACAGCGCGCCGGCCGGCGACATCGAGCTCGATAATGTTGGTCAGGTATTTCGAGCAGTCGACGATCAGTGTTTCATTGATCGTCTGCCCGGACTGCGACGTGCCGCCGCCGCGCGGCGTCACCGCCACGCCCTCGGCACGGGCGACGGCAAGCGCCCGCTCCGCCTGTGCCACGCTGCGCGGGACCACGACGCCCACCGGCATGATCTGGTAGTGCGAGGCGTCGGTGGCGTAGCATCCGCGGCTGGCGCGGTCGAACAGCACCTCGCCGGCCTGTTCGGCCTTCAGCCGGCGCTCCAGCCCGGGCATCAGCCGCTCGGCCACCGGTATTGTTCCTTCATTTGAACTCCCGACGGTGTCCCGGGCGCAGCGCAGCATGCAATGATGCGCTGCAGACCCGGGATCATCGCAAAGTCAGCGCCTGGAACGGTCCCGGATCAGCGGTGCACCGTTTCACGCTGCACCGCGTCCGGGACACGAGTAGGACTTGACCGGACTGTTGCATCCGGTGTTCAACCCGGCAAGCACCGGGCTGTGCCGGCCCGGATCGCGCGGTGGCGCTGCCGCCGTCGCGCCGCTGTCTCAGGAGCCACCGCAGATGTCCCAGAATTCCTCGCGCGCAGTCGGGCGCCATTTCCTGCATATCCCGGGGCCGACCCCGCTGCCCGACCGCATCCTGCGGGCCATGGACACGCCGATCATCGACCACCGCGGTCCGGAGTTCCAGAAGCTTGCCAAGCGCGTATTCGAGGGCGTCAAGACGATCTTCAAGACCTCGAACCCGGTCATCGTCTACACCGCCACCGGCACCGGCGCCTGGGAGGCCGCACTGGTGAACACGCTGTCGCCCGGCGACCGCGTGCTGATGGTCGAGACCGGCCAGTTCGCCACCCTGTGGAAGCGGATGGCGGAAAGCATCGGCCTCAGACCTGAGTTCATCCCGACCGATTGGCGCGTCGGCGCAGAGCCGTCGCTGATCGAGGACGCGCTACGCAAGGACAAGACGCACGAGATCAAGGCGGTGTGCGTGCTGCACAACGAGACCGCCACCGGCTGCCTCTCGCCGATCGCCGAGATCCGCAAGGCGATCGATGCCGCCGGCCATCCGGCGCTGTTCTTCGTCGACACCATTTCCTCGCTCGCCTCCACCGACTACCGCCACGACGAGTGGGGCGTCGACGTCACCGTCGGCGGCGCGCAGAAGGGGCTGATGTTGCCGCCCGGCATGTCGTTCAACGCGCTCAGCGACAAGGCGCTGGCGGCATCCAAGACCGCGAAGCTGACCAAGTCGTTCTGGGCGTGGGACGACATGCTCAACATGAACAAGATCGGCTTCTTTCCCTACACGCCGGCGACGCAGATGCTGCAAGGCCTCGCCGTCGCGATCGACATGCTGCACGAAGAGGGTCTCGACAACGTGTTCGCGCGCCACGACCGGCTCGCCGAAGCGACGCGGCGGGCGGTGCGCGCGTGGGGGCTCGAGATCATGTGCCGCGATCCGAAGTACTACTCGCCGACGGTCACCGCCGTGCTGCTGCCGGACGGCAACGATGCGGATGCGTTCCGCAACATGGCGCTCGACAACTTCAACATTTCCTACGGTGCGAGCTTCGGCCGTTACGCGGGCAAGTATTTCCGCATCGGCCATCTCGGCGATATCAACGAGGCGATGCTGCTCGGCGGGTTGGCGGCAACCGAGATGGCGCTGGCGCTCGCCGGCATCCCCTCCAAGAAGGGCGGCGCGCAGGCGGCGTTGGATTACCTGATATCGGCGGCATCGTCGCCGACGCGCGCGGCGGCGGCGTAGGGGCTAGCTACGCGAACTTGGCGGCGTTCCCCGCACGCGGTGCAGCGTGAAAACGCTGCTCCGCAGATGCGGGGTCCCGGTTGTTTGCACGTCTCGAAGAAACCGGGGTCCCGGGTCTGCACAGCAGCACCATAGCGCGCGAAGATGCGCGTGAACGCGCTTATGGTGCTGCTGTGCGCCCGGGACACGCGCGTCACAAATGCCTTCCGTTATCCACCACGATGCGGGTGCCGGTGGCGCCGCGCAGATGCGTGACGCAGGCAAGCACCGCCAGCGCCACCTCTTCCGCTTCCATGACGCGGTTGAGCGGGGTGGTCTGCGCGATCTTTTCGAGCTGCGGACGTCCGCGGCCGGCGACGAAGTCGGTCGCGACTGCGGCGGGCGAGACGCACACCACCCGGATTTGCGGGGCGAGCGCCCGCGCTAACGACAGCGTCATCGTGTCGAGCGCGCCCTTAGAGGCGCAGTAGACGATGCTGCTGCCGCCGCCGGTGAAACCGGAGATCGACGAGATGTTGACGATCACCGCGTCGCCGGTCTCGCGCATCAGCGGTGTCATCGCGCGGATCATGGCGAAGACGCCGCGCACGTTGGCGGTCATCACGGCATCGAACGTCGCATCGTCAAGCGCGTCGAGATCGCCATGCGGGATCGGCTTGGTGAATCCGGCGGAATTGACCAGGATGTCGGCGCGGCCATAGGCCTTGCGCACCTGCACCTCCGCGGCGCGCAGGGTCGCCGAGTCCTCCAGGCGCAGTTGGATGGCGCGATGGCCCGAGCCGGGCAGTTCGCCGATCAGCGCTTCGGCGCGCTCGCGCCCCTTGTTGTAGCCGACCGCGACACGGGCGCCGGCTTGCGCCAGCGCGCGCACGGTCGCGGCGCCGATGCCGCTGGAGCCGCCGGTGACCACGGCGACCTTGTTGTCGAGGGAGATTTCGGAGGGGAGGGGCATGGGTGTGTGCTCACAAACGATCACCTGTCATCCCGGCTCTCATGCCTTCGGCACTCGGCCGGGATGACAGTCAAGAGGATGACGACGGCGGAGAGGGTGGTGCAAGGCTCAGCGCTTGCCAAACAGCTTCTTCAATCCCTGCCAGCCTTCGAAGTAGTCATCCTGGAGCTGGGAGGATTCCATGGCATAGCGCGTGAGGCGCATCGCGTAGCGGCTCTCGAACATGAACGCCATGGTGTTGTCGATCTTGTGCGGCTTGAGCGCGGCGGACGACGCGCGCTCGAACGTCTCGGAGTCGGGGCCATGCGCGGTCATGCAGTTGTGCAGGCTGGCGCCGCCCGGCAAGAAGCCTTCGGCCTTGGCGTCGTAGGCGCCGTACAGCAAGCCCATGAACTCCATCATCACGTTGCGGTGGAACCACGGCGGCCGGAACGTGTCCTCATTGACCAGCCAGCGCGGCGGGAAAATGACGAAATCGACATTGGCAACGCCGGCCACATCCGACGGCGCGGTCAGCACCGTGTAGATCGACGGATCGGGATGGTCGTAGCTCACCGAGCCGATGCACATGAAGCGCGCGGTATCGTATTTGTAGGGCGCGAAATTGCCGTGCCAGGCAACGACGTTGAGCGGCGAATGGCTCATGTCCGCCGACCAGAGATTGCCCTGGAACTTGGCGATCATCTGGCAGGCCCCCTTGGCGTCCTCGTAGGCGGCGACCGGCGCCTGGAAGTCGCGCGCATTGGCGAGCCCGTTGGCGCCGAGCGGGCCGAGGTCAGGCAGACGGAAATGCTGGCCGTAATTCTCGCAGATGTAGCCGCGCGACGGCCCGTCCGGCAGCTCAACCTTGAAACGAATGCCGCGCGGAACAACAACGATCTCGCCGGGTGTGCAGTCGAGAATGCCGAGCTCGGTGAAGAACCGCGCGCGGCCCTGTTGCGGCAGGATCAGCATCTCGGCGTCGGCGTTGTAGAAAGTGCGGTCGGTCATCGACTTGTTGGCGACGTAGAGATGCGCCGCCATGCCGGTCTGCGCTGCGGCGTCGCCGTTACCGCCGATGGTGATAATGCCGTCGATGAAGTCGGTGGGCTTCTTCGGTATCGGGATCGGGCTCCAGCGCAATTGCGACGGCGTCGCCTCGACTTCGTTGAACGGGGCTGAGCGAATCTGTCCGTTCTTGATCCGCTTGTAGGGCTTGTGCACCACCGAGGGCTGGATGCGGTAGGTCCAGGTGCGCCGGTTGGTATGACGCGGCGCGGTGAACGCCGTGCCGGAAATCTGCTCGGCGTAGAGGCCGAGCGGCGCCCGCTGTGGGCTGTTGCGGCCGATCGGCAGCGCGCCGGGGACCGCTTCGGTGTGAAACTCGTTGCCGAACCCACTCTGGTACTCGGGAGCAAGGTCCTGGCGAGCCGGCTTGGACTTATCCTTGATGCGTTCCAGCATCGTCGGTCTCCGTCGCATGTTCAGTCAGCGATTGCTTAGCGTATCGCGCCGACGCCCGCAGCGCCATGGCATTGTTGCGCACGTAACCATTTTCCGCGACTTTTGAAGCGTTCGCGCCCCCAAGTATCTTAGAATGCGTCTAGCTTGCATAATGTCTCCCCGTTGCGTAACTTCCTCAGAGAGGTTTCAGACTGGGGGTTGAATTGGGTCGTGAGGGTAGGTGTGGCGCCCGGAAGCACACGGTTCGCGGGGTGCGAGTGAGATTGGCGGCGGCTTGGGCCGGCTTTTTGTGTCTCGGTGGGGGTGCTTGTGCGCAGGACGCGGCGTCGGGCGCTGCTGCGGCGGACGAAGAGGAATTCGATAAGCCTTCGCTGGCGCAACATTTCTCCGGCGGGATGGCTGCGGCGCGGGCAGATTTTGCGGAGGCCGGCATCCGCTGGCGCGCCATCTATACCGGCGACCTCCTCGGCAATGTCTCCGGCGGGATCAGCCGCGGCACCACCTTCGGCGGCCGGCTCGAACTCGGCCTGCAGGCCGATCTGGAGAAACTCATCGGCTGGCAGGGCGCGCTGTTCAAAGCCAGCTCCCTCCTGATCCATGGGCGCGGGCTGTCGCGCGACCATCTCGGCAATCTCCTGACCGTCAGCAACATCGAGGCGCTGCCATCGGCGCGCCTGTTCGAGTTGTGGCTGGAGCAGAAACTCGGACCGATCGGATCGCTGCGCATCGGCCAGCTTGCCGCAGACTCCGAATTCATCACCAGCGAGTACGCCGGCCTGTTCATCAACGGCACCTTCGGTTGGCCCGGCATCACCGGCGCCAATCTTCCGAGCGGCGGACCCGCGCATCCGCTAGCGACGCCGGGCGCGCGCATCGAGGTCAATCTCGGCGTCGAGACCAAATTCCGGTTCGGCGTATTCAACGGCGATCCGGCCGGCCCCGGCCCCGGTGATCCGCAGCGGCTCAATCCCGACGGACTCAAATTCCGCACCGGCGACGGCGCATTCCTGATCGCCGAGCTGCAGCATTCGTACAAGCTCGGCGCATCGGCGTTACCGGGTACGGTCAAGGTCGGTGCGTGGTATCACACCGGCACCTTCGCCGATCAGCGCTTCGGCAATGATGGGCGGTCGCTGGCAAACCCGGTCAGCACCGGAATTCCCGCCAATCTGCGCGCGAACTGGGGCCCCTATGCGGTGGTCGATCAGATACTGATGCGGCTGCCGGGGCCGGGCGAGCGCAGCATCGGTGGCTTCGCGCGCGTGTCCGTCAGTCCCGACGACCGCAGCCTGATCGACTTCTATGCCGATGCCGGCGTCACTGTGAAAGGACTGTTCGCCACACGGCCCGACGACCAGTTCGGCGTTGCGTTCGGATACGCCAAGATCTCCAACCGTGCGCGGGCGCTCGACCGCGACACGGTGTTCTTCGGTGCCCCTGGGTATCCGATCCGCGACTACGAAGCGGTGCTGGAAATATCCTACAAGGCCGAAATCGTGCCGGGCTGGACGGTGCAACCGGACTTCCAATACGTGTTTCATCCCGGTGGCAACGTTCCGCATCCGAACGATCCAACCATGACGCGTCCAGTCAAGAACGCCGTCGTGGTCGGCGTGCGCAGCACGGTCCAGTATTGAGGCGCTCGTGTCCCGGGCGCACTGCGGCACCATAAGCGCGTTCACGCGCGTCTTCGCGCGCTATGGTGCCGCTGTGCAGACCCGCGACCGTTACGCATCGACGCCTGGGACGGTCCCGGATCAGCGCAGCAGCATTGCATGCTGCAGCGCGTCCGGGACACGTATTTATTGCGTGATCGCCAATCCCTCGAGCGCGAGCCCGTAGGGCAGGAGATCGTTGAATTGCCGCCGCAGCTGCTCGGTGATGCAGATGCGGGCATAGCGGCGGTTCAACTCCGGCTGCTGCAGCACGAGCCGCGCCAGCTCCCAGGCGCGCGGCAGCAGCTTGTCGCGCGGCAGAACTTCGCTCACCAGGCCGACCTCCTTGGCCTCGTGCGCCTTGATGACCTGTCCGGTGAGCAGGAAGTAGCGCCCGCGGTTGAGCCCCATGGTGAGCGGAAACACGATGTGCACGCCATCGCCCGGCACCAGCCCGCCGACGAAATGCGCCGAGTCCTGGAACGCGGCATTCTCCGACGCCAGCACGATGTCGCACATCACCGGCAGTTCGGCGTGGCGCAGCGCCGGGCCGTTGACGGCGCTGATCATCGGCACCTCGATCGCAAGAAGGTTGGCGTGGAATCCTTTCGCCTCCCAGCCGAGCTCGCCCCACTCGTCGGGCGTCATCTTGTGCAGTTTCCGGTTGGTCTCCGAGTCGGGCGCCGGTCCGGAGAACTCCTCGCCGGTGCCGGTGAGGATAATGACCTTGTTGTCGCGGTCGCGCCCGACGTTGAGGAAGGCCTCCTCCAGCTCGGCATGCGGCAACCGTCCCCAGCGCAGCGAGCCGCCGTCGGTGTGCAGCGTCATTTCCAGGATGCCGTCCTCGCGCCGCATCCGGATAGTCTTGTACTTGTTGGCGTAGTCGTCGAGCTTGGTCCTAAGATGGGAAACGTCGAACGCCATGATGCCTTCCTTCGAATCTCGCGCCTCCCTCTCCCGACCTCATGGTGAGGAGCGATGCGCAGCATCGCGTCTCGAACCATGGGCCACGCAACGGCCGCCCCATCCTTCGAGACGGCGCTTCGCGCCTCCTCAGGATGAGGGGCGGGGCGGGCTCACGTATTGCTCTTCGCCTTCCGCCTCTTCGATTCCTCGCGCAAGCCGTCGATCGCCTCGCTGTCGTTGCGCTCGCCCCAGCCGATGTCGATCATCTGCTGAAACAGCGCCGCCGCGGCGTAGCCAAGCAGTGCCTGTCCGCCGATCTGCTCCTGATACTGGCAGCCGTAGAGGGTATCTTTGAGCCGCCCGTGCGGCGTGAAGCCGATCGGGTTGTCGTGCTTGCCTTCCGCCATGGCGCGCGAGTGGCGCTTCACGTGCGGGCTGCCGGTGTTGCCGTCGGACAAGGCGTCCGCCGCCGTATGCAGGTCGATGCCGGCGGCCTCGCAGGCATTCATGCTCTCCGCCAAGGCCGCGACCTGGACCGCGCCGAGGACGTTGTAGATCAGCTTGAAGGCGATGCCGGTGCCGACCGGGCCGAAATGCACGATGCGCCGCGACATCGGCTCCAACATCGGCCGCACTGCCGCCAGGTCTTCCGCCTTGCCGCCGGCGAACACGACGAGCATCGCCGCCGCTGCGGCATCGGGCCGTCCCGCCACCGGGCAATCGAGGAAGCGCAATCCCTTGGCGGCTGCAAGGCCGCCCAACTCGCGCAACCAGTTGCTCGACACGGTGGAGCTTTCCACTGCCAACGTTCCCGACGCGGCAGAGTCGAGCACGCCGTCCGGTCCGGTCCACACCGCGCGCGAGGCGTTGTCGTCGATCACCATCGAGAATAACGCGTCGACGCCCTGCACGGCCTCGGCGATCGTCGCCGCCACCGTCGCTCCATTGGCTTCCAGCAGCCGTGCCTTGTCGATGCTGCGGTTGTACACGCACACGGAATGCCCACCGCGCAGCAGGTTGGGGATCATCGCTTGCCCCATCGCTCCGGCGCCGAGGAATGCGATCTTCGCCATGTCGGGATCATGTCCTTGTCAAAGGGTCGGGCGTGCGTATCATGCGCCCTTCCTGCCAACAAGCATCGGCCGCCCTAGTGTCCCGAATTCGAAGTTCGCCATAACCTTGCAGCGCCCTCCGAACGAACTTCGAATTCGAAGGACACTAGGAACTCTTGATTCCAGTGTCGCTTTAATTCGGAAGTTCGCTCCGGAGTGCGCTGAATATTCAGGCGAACTTCCGAATTGCGACACTGGTGCGGCTCAAGCACCATCCATGTCCCATCGCACCCGGTAACCTCATGAGTAACGAGCCGACCGTCGCCGAGATGATCGCGGGTTCGCTCGCGCGCCACGGCGTCGAGATCCTGTTTGCGCAGAGCCTGCCCTCGATGGTGGCGTTGTCGGCGGAAGACCTGAATATCCGCCAGTTCGCCTATCGCACCGAGACCGCCGGCGCCGCCATGGCGGACGGCTTCGCGCGGCTGTCCGGACGAGTCGGCGTGGTGATGGCGCAGAACGGCCCGGCCGCGACGCTGCTGGTGCCGGGGCTGGCGGAAGCGCTGAAGTCCTCGATCCCCATTGTGGCGCTGGTGCAGGACGTCAACCGTCCGCAGGCCGACCGTAACGCCTTCCAGGAACTTGACCACATCGGATTGTTTCAGCCTGTTTCCAAATGGGTGCGGCGCGTCACGGAACCGGATCGTGCCATCGACTATCTCGACATGGCGTTCGCTGTGGCGGCGAGTGGTCGGCCCGGACCCGCGGTGCTGCTGCTGCCCGCCGATGTGCTGCTGGAACGCGTGAAGCCGCCGTCCGCGCGCCATGCGGCGCTCGGAACCTATCCACTCGACCGCAGCATCGCCGATCCGCAACGCATCGCCGAGGCCGCGGACCTGCTCGCCAAGGCCAGGCATCCCCTGGTGGTCGCCGGCGGCGGCGTACATCTCTCCGGTGCCGCCGCGGAAGTCGCCGCGCTGCAAGCGAACGCGCACCTGCCGGTGATGACGACGGTGATGGGCAAGGGCGCGGTCGACGAGACGCATCCGCTGTCGCTCGGGGTCGCCGGTTACAATCTCGGACACATGGCGCCGGCGCGCGATCTCCGGCCGCTGATCGAACAGGCCGACGTGGTGCTGCTGATCGGCACCCGCACCAACCAGAATGGCACCGACTCCTGGGCGCTCTATCCGGACGGCGCCAAGTACATCCACATCGACGTCGACCCCGCCGAGGTCGGCCGCAACTACGAGGCGCTGCGCCTGGTCGGCGATGCCAAGTTGACGCTCGCAGCGCTGCTGGAGCAACTCCGCGGTCGCCGCTCGCCGGATGCCGGTGTTGCGCGGGCGATCGCCGATGCGCGCGCGAAGCACGCCGAAGAGATCGCACCGCTGATGCAATCGAACGCGAGCCCTGTGCATCCGGTGCGGATGATGGCGGACCTGCAGCAGGTGTTGACGCCCGACGCCATCGTGGTTGCAGACGCGAGCTACTCGACCCTGTGGGTCGCCTGCTACCTCAAGGCGCTGCGTTCCGGCATGCGCTTCATCACGCCGCGCGGGCTGGCCGGGCTTGGCTGGGGATTGCCGCTCGCGATCGGCGCCAAGATGGCGCAGCCGCAAAGCCCGGTGATCTGCCTCGTCGGCGACGGCGGCTTCGCACACGTCTGGTCGGAGCTGGAGACCGCGCACCGCATGCAGGCGAAGATCGTGCTCACCGTGCTCAACAACGGCGTGCTTGCCTATCAGAAGGACGCCGAGGACGTGAAGTTCAACCGCCACACCAGCGCCTGCTACTTCACCCCGGTCGATCACGCGCAGATCGCGCGTGTCTGCGGCTGCCGCGGCGTGCGGGTCGAGCGCCCGTCGGAATATCTGCCGGCGCTGCGCGAGGCGTTGGCGGCGAACGAGACCACGGTGATCGACGTGATCACTGATCCGCAAGCCTATCCGCCGATCACGTTCTTCGACGAAACGCTGGAGCGCGTCCGCGCGGAGCGCAACAAGTAAGGAGTTACCATGCCGACGCCCATCCTGAGCGAAAGCGACGGAAACGTCGCCACCGTCACGCTGAACCGGCCTGAGATCGGCAACCGTCTGACCAACGACATGGCGGCGACGCTGGCGATGATGATCGATTCCGCACGCGACGCCCGCGTGATCGTCCTCAAGAGCGCCGGCAACGACTTCTGCCTTGGCCGCGATCTGCCGCATCCCGACCCGGCGAAGCCGCCGAGCGCGATCGACGTGCGCAACAACGACACCGAGCCGATGCTGAGCCTGTTCGCCATGTTCCACCGCACCTCGGTGCCGATTGTCGCCATCGTGCAAGGCAAGGTGCAGGGCGGCGCCTGCGCGATCGTCGGCCTGTGCGACGTGGTGATCGCGAGCGACGACGCCACCTTCGTGCTGCCGGAGATGCAGCGCGGCATCCCACCGTGCCTGGCGATGTCGGCGCTGGCCCGCCGCATGCCGCGCAAGGCGCTCACCCATCTCGTTTATTCCTGCGATCCGATCGATGCGCAGACGGCCTTGGCCATGGGCATCATTAGCCGTGTGGTGCCGCGGGCGAAGCTGGAAGCCGAGGCGAAGGCGTTCATCGACAAGCTCACCGGCTATTCGGACATGAGTGTGCGCACCGTGAAGGAATACATGCGCTCAGCGCCAGAGCTTGAGCCGCAGGCGGCCGCCGATCTCGCCAGCAACATCATGGCCACCGTGCTGTCCTCGCGGCGGTAAGCTAGATTGCGCGACACCGAAATTAGGAGAGGGCGATGGGACGGTTGGACGGCAAGGTCGCGGTCGTGACGGGTGCGGCGCGCGGCATCGGCGCAACGCTCGCCAAGGCGTTTTCCGCGGAGGGCGCCAAGGTCGTGGTGAGCGATATCACCCACACGGACGCTTGCGTGAATGCCATCAAGGCCGCGGGCGGTCAGGCCATCGGCTGCAAGCTCGACGTCACGAACAACGATGACATCGCCGCCACGGTGAAGGCGGCGGAGGCTGCATTCGGGCCGATCGAGCTGCTGCTCAACAATGCCGGCCTGTTCGCCAACATCACGCTGAAGCCGTTCTGGGAGATCGGCCAGGATGAGTGGGATCAGGTCATGCGGGTCAACGTCCGCGGCGGCTTCCAGATGGTCAAGGGCGTGTTGCCGAGCATGCGCCGCGCCAGCCGGGGCAAGATCGTCAACATCAGCTCAGGGACGTTCTTCCACGGTGGCAATGGGCACATGCATTACGTCGCCTCCAAGGGCGGCGTGATCGCCATGACGCGTTCCATGGCCCGCGAGCTCAGCGGCACCAACATCACCGCCAACTGCGTGACACCGGGCTTCACGGAAAGCGACGGGGTCAGAGAAAATCCGTCGCTGCATGTAGCCCGCGCGCCGACCATCGCGGGCCGCGTTATCAAGCGCGACATGGTGCCGGACGATCTGGTGGGTGCGATCGTGTTTTTGATGACGCCCGACAGCGATTTCATGACCGGCCAGACGCTCAATGTGGATGGCGGCCGCTTTATGCTGTGAGCGTATCCCGGGCGCAGCGCAGCGTGCAACGGTGCGCTGGAGACCCGGGACCATTCCATGCTCGGCATTTGGAATGGCCCCGGCTCAGCGATGCAGCATTTCATGCTGCATCGCGTCCGGGGCACATGTGGTTGCGGCTACGCCCGCCGGATCACCAGATCGTCCCGGTGCACCATCTCGGCGCGGCCGGCGATGCCGAGGATCGGCAGGATTTCGCCCGACGGCTTGCCGCGGATTTTCTCGGCGTCCTCGGCGTCGTAGGCGACGAGCCCCCGGCCGATCTCGACGGCATCCGGCCCGCGGATGATCACCGCGTCGCCGCGCGCAAAGCTGCCGTCGACGCGAATCACGCCGGCGGGCAGCAGGCTCGTGCCGCGCCGCAGCGCCGACACCGCCCCGGCGTCGATGGTCAGCGTGCCCTTCGGCTCGAGCGATCCGGCGATCCATGCCTTGCGCGCCGTCACCGGATTGGCCTGGGTGAGGAACCATGTGCAACGCGCGCCCTCGGCGATACGGCTGAGTGGATGCTCGATGCGGCCGGATGTGATCACCATGTGGACGCCGGAATGGGTCGCGATCTTGCCCGCTTCGATCTTGGTGCGCATGCCGCCGCGCGACAGTTCCGAGCCTGAGCTGCCGGCCATCGCCTCGATCTCCGGCGTGATGCGCGGCACCACCGGCACTTGCCTGGCACTGGTGCCGCTGCCGGGCGGCGCATCGTAGAGTCCGTCGACGTCGGACAGCAGCACCAGCAGGTCGGCGCTCGTCATGGTGGCGACGCGGGCAGCGAGGCGGTCGTTGTCGCCGTAGCGGATTTCGTTGGTCGCCACGGTGTCGTTTTCGTTGATCACCGGGATGGCCCGCCATTCCAGGAGCTTGGCGATGGTGGAGCGGGCGTTGAGGTAGCGCCGGCGCTCTTCGGTGTCGCCGAGCGTCACCAGCACCTGCCCCGTGGTGATACCGTGGCGCGACAGCGCCTCGGCCCAGGTACGCGCCAGGCCGATCTGGCCGACCGCGGCGGCCGCCTGGCTATCTTCGAGCTTCAGCACGCCCCTCGGCAGTTTCAGCAGGCTGCGGCCGAGCGCGATCGCGCCGGATGAGACGACGAGAACGTCGCGACTGTCGCGATGCAGGTCGGCCAGGTCCTCCGCCAGGGCGCCGAGCCAGCCTTCGCGCAGCCGGCCCGCCTCGGCATCGACGAGCAGCGAGGAGCCGATCTTGACGACGATTCGGCGGAAGGAAGCTAGTTTGGGAGCAGTGGCGGACATGCAAAACTCGGATGCGCTGCGTCTGTCTAGCACGCATATCTCGTGCGCGTCATCGGCGGCTGACGCGGATAGGTTGCGGCCGCGCTTGGCTTGACGATCCGAATGTCCCCTGATGATGTTCCCGCGAGCAGGCCGGGCCAGGGCTCGACGCCGAGGAAGATTTCGAGGGAGCGATGGACGCCAAGACCCGACCCGACAAGCTGCGCGAAGCCAGCAATCCGCTGTTCAACAACCGCAAGCTCAAGCTCGGCACCTTCTGCTCCAATCTGAGCGGGGGCTGCGCCATTTCCAGCGTCGAGGGCACGCTGGAGGCGAACTGGCCGAGCACGCTGGCCCTGGCCCGCATGGGCGACGAGATGGAATTCGAGGCGCTGGTGCCGGTCGGGCGCTGGAAGGGATTCGGCGGCGTCACCAACTTCAACGGGGCGGGGTTCGAGTCGTTCTCATGGGCGTCGGCGATCGGCGCTTCGACCCGCTATTCGGGGATCTTCGCCACCTCGCACGTTCCGACGATCCATCCGGTCATGGCCGCCAAGCAAGGCACCACAATCGACCATGTAACCGGCGGCCGCTTCAACCTCAACGTCGTCACCGGCTGGTTCAAGCCGGAGATCGAGATGTTCGGCGAAGAGCAACTCGAGCATGACACGCGCTACGACCGAGCGATCGAATGGCTCGAAGTCATCAAGCTGCTGTGGACCCGGGAGGAAGAGTTCGACTACGAGGGAAAGTTCTACAAGATCAAGAAGGGGTGGCTGCAGCCGAAGCCGCTGCAGAAGCCGTATCCGGTGGTGATGAACGCCGGCGGCTCGGAGAAGGGGCGCCATTACGCCGCCAAGTATTGCGATGTCGCCTTCATCGTCCTCCAGTCGCACAATTTCGACGACGTCCGGGCCCACGTCGACCGCTATCGCAAGTTCGCACGCGAGGAATACGGCCGCGAAATCCAGGTCTGGACCAACGCCTATGTGGTGCAGGGCGATACCGATGCGGACGCGAAGAAGTTCTTCGACTACTACGTGCACGAGAAGGGTGACTGGGTGGCGGTCGATAACCTCACCAGAACGCTGGGGATCAACGCGCAGACCATGCCGCCCGAGGTCGCGCTCGCGCTGAAGGCGCACTTCATCGCCGGATGGGCCGGCTATCCGATCATCGGCACCAAGGAGAAGGTGGTCGACGAGCTGGCGACGCTATCGCGCGCGGGCTTCGACGGCGTCATCCTGTCATGGGCGAAGTTCGTCGATCAGATGCGCGAGTTCCAGGAGGTTACGTATCCGCTGGTGGTGCAGGCCGGGCTGCGGTAGCAGCGATCCGGGACAGATGCCCCTGTTTCAGCGATTGCTTGCAGCGCCGGAATGACGGCAGCGGGTCATTGCCACACTATCTCCCCGTCCACGCCGGCGTCTTCTTCTCCACGAAAGCGCGCACGCCGATGCGAAAGTCATCGCTGCCATAGCAGGCGCGCACGAGATCGTCACCGTCCGGTAGGCCGGCGTGCAGCAGACGGTGGATCGCCTCCTTGCTCACCCGCATGGTGATCGGCGCATGGTGTTGCAGGCGATCACACAATTCGGCGATGCGTTGGTCGAGCTCGGTAGGCGTGACGATAGCCGAGAGGAATCCGCCCGCGAGCGCCTCGTCCGCCGTCAGATTCTCGGCGAGCAGCAACATCCGCTTGGCACGCGAGGCGCCGAGCGCGGCGACCAGACGCGCGTAGTTGGCGACCGACAGGCAGTTGCCGAGCGTGCGCGCGATCGGTACGCCGAACCGTGCGTCGGGCGTCGCGATGCGCAGGTCACAGGCGGCCGCGATCGCAAGTCCACCGCCGATCGCCCAGCCCTCGATCACCGCCAGCGTCGGCATCGGCAGCGCTTCCAGCAGGCCGAGCGTGTGCTCCATCTTCTCCTCGTAGGCGATGCCATCTTCACCCGACTTGAACGCCAGGAACTGCGCGATGTCGGTGCCGGCGATGAACGCCTGGCCGCCGGCGCCGCGGAATACCGCGACGCGCACATCGTTGTCGGTCGTAAGCTGCTCGCAGATTTTGGTGAGCCGCTGGTACATGTGCCAAGTCATGGCGTTGCGCGCGGCCGGCCGGTCGAAGGTAATGTGCGCGACGGCGCCGTCGCGTTCGAAGTGAACTTCTCCGTCGCTCATCCGTGGTCCCCACCGCTGCGATGCCGTCGTGCGATCTCGTTGATGACGGCGCTGTTGTCGAAATCCGCCTCGCCGGCACGCACACAGGCTTCGAGCATGTCGCAATGCACGTTGAGCATCGGCAAGGCCTGTCCGCGGCGCTCTGCCTGCTCCAGCATCAGGTGCACGTCCTTGAGCGTCTGGCGCACGCGGCCCTCCGGGGAGAAATCGCCGTTCAGCATCTTCGCGCCCTTCACGTCCATGATCTGCGAATAGGCGGCGGACTCGCGCGCGACCGGCAGGAACGCCGCGGGATCGAGCCCGAGCCGCCTGGCGAACACCAGGCCCTCGGCGAGCGCCAGCCGGTTGAGCCCGAGGATGAGATTGACGGCGAGCTTGGTGCGTCCGCCATCGCCGACGCCGCCCACGTGAAACCGGCGCGGGAACAGAATTCCCAGAATCTGATCGGCGGCAGCCGCGACGTCGCGATCGCCGCCGATCAGGCCGACGCCCTCGCCGCGGCGCACCTGCTCGCTGGTGCCGGAGACCGGCGTCTCCAGGAAGCGCAGCCCGCGCGCGATGACGCGTGTGCCGAGCGCGGCGATCCGGTCGGGGTCGCAGGTGCTGGTGCACAGCACGATGACGCTGCTGCCGTCGCCGACCGCCGGCAGGATGTGATTCTCGACGACGTCCTCGACCTGGCTGGTATCGAACACCGCAAGCACAAGCACATCGCAGGCCGTCGCCATGTCGGCGATCGAGGGCGCCTCCTGTCCGCCCATGGCGGCGAGCCGCACACGCTTGGCCGCATCGATGTCGTAGCCGATCACCGCGTGACCGCCGTCGATCAGCCGGTGGGCGAACACCTCGCCCATCAGGCCGAGGCCGATCACTCCGGCGGGTGTTTTTGCCACCATGTCTCTCCGCGTGTCATTCCGGGGCCGCGCGTAGCGCGGTGCCCGGAATCCATAACCACAGTCCTTGCCGTACGCGAAGTCCCAGCTTACCCGATAGTGTACGGGTTATGGATTCCGGGCTCGCCATGCCTTTCGCCCTTCGGGCTACGGCGGGCGCCCCGGAATGACACGCGGGGAGGCGCACATGATCCAAGCGGCCATGATCGGTCTCGGGCGCTGGGGGCAGTCCATCATTGGCGCCGTGCAGGGCAAGAGCGCACGGGTGCGCTTCGTCCACGGCGTCAGCAAGGAGCCGGAGCTGGCCCGCGATTTCGCCGCCCGCCACGGCCTCCGCTTGTCGACCGATCTTGCCGATGCGCTGGCCGATCCCGAGGTGCAGGCCGTGTTTCTCGCAACCCCGCATTTGCTGCATGTGCAGCAGGTGCAGGCGGTGACGGCCACCGGCCGCCCGGTGTGGTGCGAGAAGCCGCTGGCGCTCACCCGCGCTGGTGCCGAGAGTGCCGTGGGTGCCGTCCGTGCGGCCGGCGTGCCGCTCGGCAGCGGCAACAACAAGCGCTGCTTTGCGTCGATGCGCGAGCTTAAGCGTGTGCTCGACAGCGGCGTGCTGGGAGAAATCCTGCACATCGAGGGACATTTCTCCAACGAGCACTCGACCCGCGTGATCGGAGGCGGCTGGCGTGACGATCCGGAGGAATCGCCGGCGGCCGGCCTCACCGGTGCCGGGCTGCATGTGCTCGACGCTTTCGTCAATCTCGGCGGGCCGATCCGCCGGATCGACGCCAAGGTGTTCGCGCCGAAGCCGCCGCCCGATCCGCGCGACGTACTCGCCGTGCTGGTGGAATTCGCGAGCGGCGC
Source organism: Hyphomicrobiales bacterium (assembly GCA_009377755.1). Taxonomy (GTDB): domain Bacteria; phylum Pseudomonadota; class Alphaproteobacteria; order Rhizobiales; family Xanthobacteraceae; genus WHTM01. The sequence continues at coordinate 50,513 of WHTM01000025.1, forward strand.
AACCGGCTTGCTGGCGACGGTGCGAGCGGCGCCGGTGGTCTGGCGCGTCCAGGTGTTCTGCACCGGCGGCTGGGTCGAGGCGCGCGGCGAAGACACGCTCACCGTCGCCCGCATGGGCGAGTCGCCGGTGACGCAGACGTTCCCGCACGTCGACTCGCTCTTGGTCCTGGTTGAAGCTTTCGCCGATGCGATCGAGGGCAAGGCGCCGTTCCCGGTCACGCCCGCGCAAATGCTCGATCTGATCGGCGCGTTCGAGGCGGTGGTGATGTCGGTGGAGAGGGGTCAGCCGGTGCTGTGCGCGAATGCTCAGCGCCGGCGGGAAGCACGGCGCCGTGACGGCTTGGCCGTTACCGGTGTCCCCGCGGCCGGCAAATCGACGCACCGGCCATCTGGGAACACGAGGTAACGCACATACACACGCACCCCGCCGACCACCCTGTCCTCAAGGACAAACTTGGTACCGACAGGAAATCGGCTCGGAAGACGCTTACTCTCAGCCGCCATTACACGCTCCGGGGGCATGCATACCAAGACCCCGTTACTCAACCACTGAACAACACCAAACGTCCCTGTCCTTCCAATCCTCGCGGCGCGGACCGAGACATGATATGGAACAAAAGTGTCCAGCCAGCTTGTGACCCTATCATGACTGCGCCCTTGAAAGCTGTTGATAAGCCTGTGGATATCGCGACCGCGATGGGCGCGATCGGGCGCCGGGCAAGGATGGCCGCCCGGGTGCTGGCGCTCGCCGATGCGGACCGCAAGGATGCCGCGCTGACGGCCATGGCCGCGGCCCTGCGCGAGCACAGCGCCGAAATACTGGCGACGAATGCGGACGATCTGGCCGAGGCCCGGTCGTCCGGCGCGACAACGGCGTTTCTCGACCGGCTCAAGCTGGACAATCAGGGCGTTTCGGCCATGGCGGACGGCCTCGACGTGGTGCGCGGCCTGGCCGATCCGGTCGGAATCGTCACCGAAGCCTGGACCCGGCCGAACGGCATGCGGATCGAACGGGTGCAGGTGCCGCTCGGCGTCGTTGGCGTCATCTACGAAAGCCGCCCCAACGTGACCGCGGACGCCGGTGCCCTGTGCCTGAAGGCCGGAAATGCCGTGATTTTGCGCGGTGGGTCCGACAGCCTGCGTTCGGCACGGGCCATTCACACGGCTTTGGCGCGGGGGCTGCGAGCTGCCGGGCTGCCGGAAGAGGCCATCCAGCTCGTCCCAACCCGCGACCGGGCGGCGGTCGGGCTGATGCTTCAGGGACTTGGCGGGGCAATCGACGTGATCGTACCGCGCGGCGGCAAGGGCCTGATCGCCCGCGTCCAGGCCGAGGCGCGCGTTCCCGTATTCGCGCATCTTGAAGGTATTTGCCACGTTTATATCGATCGAGATGCGCAGCTTGAAATGGCGAAATCTATCGTTTGCAATGCCAAGATGCGTAGGACGGGGGTCTGCGGTGCCGCCGAGACCCTGCTTGTCGACCGCGCCGTTGCCGCTACGCATCTTCAGCCGCTGGTGACCATGCTGATCGAGGCCGGCTGCGAAGTGCGCGGCGACGCCGCCATGCAGGCCGCCGACGCCCGGGTCAAGCCGGCCAGCGAGCAGGACTGGGGCACCGAATACCTCGACGCGGTTATCGCCGCGAAGGTCGTCGACGGCGTCGATGTCGCGATCGATCACATCGCGCGCTACGGTTCGCAGCACACCGACGCGATTGTTACCGACAATCAGGTAACGGCGGAGAAATTCCTGCGCGAGGTGGACTCCGCGATCGTGCTGCATAACGCCTCGACGCAATTCGCCGATGGCGCTGAGTTTGGCTTCGGCGCCGAGATCGGCATCGCCACCGGCAAGCTGCATGCGCGCGGGCCGGTTGGCGTCGAGCAGCTCTGCACCTTCAAGTACCGTATTCGCGGCACGGGGCAGATCAGGCCGTGAGCAACACAACCCCGCGGCTCGGTTTTCTTCACGTCCCCCCTTGCGGGGGAGGTCGGCGCGCGAAGCGAGCCGGGAGGAGGGTGTTGTCTTAGGCAATGCCAAGCCGCTACCCCCCTCCCCAACCCTCCCCCGCAAGGGGGGAGGGAGCACGCTGCCCAAGCCGCGCCGGCCTTCCGCCCCATTCCCCCGGCCTTCGCATCGGGTTGTTCGGCGGCTCGTTCAACCCACCGCACCCAGCGCACCGGGCGGCAACCCTGCTGGCGATGAAGCGGCTCCAGCTCGACCATGTCTGGTGGCTGGTGACGCCGGGCAATCCGCTCAAGGACGTGCACGACCTGCCGCCGCTCGATGCGCGCATCGATGCGGCCCGTCGTCTCGCACGGCATCCGCGCATCCACGTCACCGGCGTCGAAGCAGCCCTCGGCACGCGGTTCACCTGCGATACTCTGGCGGCGCTGGTGCGCCGCTGCCCCGGCGTCCGCTTCGTCTGGATCATGGGGGCCGACAATCTGCCCGAATTCCACCGCTGGCGGAACTGGCGCGCGATTGCCGGGCTGGTACCGATCGCAGTCGTCGACCGGGCCGCTGCCGGCCTCAATGCCATCGCCGGAATTGCGCCGCAAGCCCTTGCGGCAGCACGCATTCCGGAATTCGCGGCGGCCGCTTTGCCGATGCGGCGCCCGCCCGCCTGGGTCTCTCTGCACGGCTTGAAGTCGCCGATCTCGTCGACCCGGCTGCGGCAAAAGATTAAGCAGCCGGCCGGTTGAAAGCCCGGCCCGGCCGTGCCTATCTTTGTGATGGACCCCGCAGCGAATCGGGGTCTTTGCAGAAGGAAAAGGACCCCTGTCCACACCTGCACTCTCTCGGGCTGCAACGCGTTCCGCGCCCGAACTTGTCTCCAAGGTGCGCCCTGACGCCGAGGAGACGCTTCGCCTCATCCTCGCCAGCCTCGACGACCTCAAGGCCGAGGACACCGTCACCATCGACCTGCACGGCAAGACATCGATCGGCGACTACATGGTCGTGACCTGTGGCAGATCGAACCGCCATGTTGGAGCTGTGGCCGATCGCGTCCTCAAGGACCTGGCCGGGCACGGTGCCAAGGATGTGCGGGTCGAAGGCTTGCCGCATTGCGACTGGGTGCTGATCGACGCGGGCGACGTGATCGTCCACGTCTTTCGCCCGGAAGTGCGCGCCTTCTACAATCTTGAAAAGATGTGGGCGGCCGCGCGACCGAGCAGTCTGCAGGCGAGCTGACGCTCGCGCTGTTGGCTAGTGTCGCGATTCGGAAGTTCGCTTGAATGCTCGGCTTGCTCCGGAGCGAACTTCCGAATCAAAGCGACACTAGAATCAATAGGCCTTGCTAGTGTCCTTCGAATTCGAAGTTCGCTCGGAGAGTGCCGCAAGATGCGGCGAACTTCGAATTCGGGACACTAGCCGATGCGCCTTTCGATCGCCGCCGTCGGCCGGCTGAAGCAGGGACCTGAGCGCGACCTCGCCGAGCGCTACGCCAAGCGCGCGGCCGACGCGGGGCGCCAACTCCGCTTTGCGCCGATCGACGTCATAGAAGTCCGTGAAAGCCGCAGCCGCGACGTCGGCAAACGGATGATCGAGGAATCGATCGCGCTCGCCAACACGGTTCCCGATGGTGCATCGATCATTGTGCTGGATCCGCGCGGCGAAAGCCTTGGCAGCGACGCGCTGGCGGCGCGGCTGCGGCGTTGGCAGGACGGCGGTCGGCCCGCCGTTACGTTCCTGATCGGGGGCCCGGACGGCCTGGCCGCCAGCCTATTTGAGCGGGCTGAGCTTCGTCTTGCGTTCGGCATCGCCACTTGGCCGCACCAGCTGGTGCGGATCATGCTCCTGGAGCAGCTTTACCGGACGATGACCATCCTCGCGGGTCATCCATACCATCGCGCATGATGCTGCGACCGCGTCGCATCACCCACTTGTGAGGCAAAGGGCCAATCCCCACGTCTTGATCCCGCAGCAATTTGCACGCTTGGTCTTGTCATGCCGGACGTGGCGCATAGCATCGATCAATGATCCTCCCCGGACCGAATCAGAGATTCCTTCCACACCGTACGTTTGCCGCGCTGCTGGGTTCAGCCTTGATGCTGGGCTCGGGTATTACCGTACCGGCGGAGCCGGCGTTCACACTTTCCCAGGCGGCAAGAACCTCCGAGGCGCTTGAAGCGCTGAAGCAACGCGACCTGGAACTGGAGGCCGTCCGCAGCAGCCAGCAGCAGGCCGGTGAGGTCGAGGCCAAGCTGCGCCGTGAGATCGAATCCATCAGCGCCGACCGGCGTAAACTTAACGCCCAGCTGATAGCGACGGCTTCGCGCGTGCGCGCTGCCGAAGTCAGCATTGCCGCCACCGAGAGCCGGTTGAAACCGCTCGAAGACAATGAACGGTCGATCCGCGCGGCGCTGCAAGGACGGCGCGCCGTTATCGCCGAGGTGCTGGCAGCGCTCCAGCGTATGGGGCGGCGCCCGCCGCCGGCGCTGCTCGTGCGGCCCGACGATGCGCTCCAGTCGGTCCGCAGTGCGATGATGCTTGGCGCCATTCTGCCGGAAATGCGGCAGGAGGCAGTGGCGCTGGCCGACGACCTCGCCGACCTGATTCGCGTCCGCAAGGAGATCGCCGCGGAGCATGAACGGCTGCAACGCGACCTCAAGGCGATGGCCGAGGAGCAGCAGCGCCTCTCGCTGTTGACCGCGGAGCGGCAGAAGCAGCAGGTGGAAACGGAGAGTGCCCTCTCGGCGGCGCGCAAGAAGGCCATCGCGCTGGCGCGCGATGCCGACAATTTGAAGGATTTGATCGCCAAGCTGGAACGCGGCCTCGACAGCGCCACGCGCGCGGCGCGGGCCACGGAGCGGGCGAAGCAGGATGGCGCGGAGCCGGGCTCGGGCGGCGCCGACGATGCGGGGCGCCTTGCTCCCGCCGTCGCCTTCGGGTCGGCGAAAGGCATGCTGCCAATGCCGGTCAACGGGGTGACGGTGCGGGAGTACGGCGCCTCGGATGGATACGGCGGCGTCGAAAAGGGCCTGCTGTTGGCAACACGGAGCCGCGCCCAGGTCACGGCGCCGTGTGATGGGTGGGTAATCTATGCCGGAACCTTCCGGAGCTACGGTCAACTCTTGATCCTGGATGCCGGCGGCGGATATCATGTGTTACTTGCCGGGATGGATCGGACATCCGTTGACATCGGTCAGTTCGTGCTGACTGGCGAACCGGTGGCGGTAATGGGTAGCGGCTCGCAGGTCGCCGCAATACTCGCGGCAGGCTCCAGTCAACCAGTTCTTTATGTGGAGTTCCGCAAGAACGGAACACCGATCGACCCCAGCCCTTGGTGGGCAGCTAGCGAAGGCGAAAAGGCTCGCGGATGATGCGCAAAACTTCTCTCGTTCTCCTCGGTGCAGCGGCGGGCGCAGCCTTGACGCTGTTGGCCGTCCAGCCGCGCGTTCTGGCGCTCGGTGGCAGTGCTGTCGCGGCTGCTGCCGACACCTACCGGCAGCTCAACCTGTTCGGCGACGTGTTCGAGCGTGTCCGCTCGGACTACGTCGAGAAGCCGGTGGACAGCAAGCTGATCGAGTCGGCGATCAACGGCATGTTGACCGGACTCGATCCGCACTCGAGCTACATGGACGCAAAGTCCTTCCGTGACATGCAGGTGCAGACGCGTGGCGAGTTCGGCGGCCTCGGCATTGAGGTCACCATGGAGGATGGCCTGGTCAAGGTCGTGGCGCCGATCGACGAAACGCCGGCGGCGCGCGCCGGAATTCTGGCCAACGATCTGATCACGCACCTCAACGACGAGCCGGTGCAGGGCCTGACCCTCACTCAGGCCGTGGAGAAGATGCGTGGCGCGCCGAACACCAAGCTCAAGCTCAGGATCATTCGCAAGCCGCAGACCCAGCCGATCGAGGTGACGCTCACGCGCGAAGTCATCCGCGTGCGGACCGTACGCTCGCGGGACGAAGGTGAGGATGTCGCCTATATCCGGCTGACGCAGTTCAACGAACAGACCACCGAAGGCCTGAAGAAGGCGATCAATGATCTGTCGGCCAAGCTCGGCGACAAGCTCAAAGGATACGTGATCGATCTGCGCAACAATCCCGGCGGTCTGCTCGATCAGGCGATCTCGGTGTCGGACGCGTTCCTGGAAAAGGGTGAGATCGTCTCCACCCGCGGCCGCAATGCCGAGGAGACGCAGCGGTTCAACGCCCGCGCCGGCGATCTGACCAAGGGCAAGCCGGTGATCGTCATGATCAACGGCGGCTCCGCCTCGGCCTCGGAGATCGTGGCCGGCGCGTTGCAGGACCATAAGCGGGCGACGGTGATCGGCAGCCGTTCGTTCGGCAAGGCATCGGTGCAGACGATCATTCCGCTCGGTCCCAGCAACGGCGCCTTGCGGCTAACGACGGCGCGCTACTACACGCCGTCCGGAACTTCGATCCAGGCCACGGGTATCAATCCGGATATCGAAGTATTGCAGGACGTGCCGGATGAGATGAAGGCACGGGGCGACAGCAAGGGCGAGGCCTCGCTGCGTGGGCACCTGAAGGCGGACGGAGACGAGAAGACCGGCTCGCAGTCCTACATCCCCCCGGAAGCGAAGGACGACAAGGCGCTGCACATGGCGCTCGATCTGCTGCGTGGCATCAAGGTGAACTCGGCATTCCCGCCGAACCCGAAGGCCGCTGCCCTGAAGCAATAGGCTTTCTGGGATCCAACGCGGCGTGCGGACTTGTGGACACGGCGCGGCGCCTAGCCGCCCCGTTGCTTGGGTGATTCAGAATGATGGCGGCGGCCGGCTGATGATGCCCGGAAGCGGGCCCCGCTTGGACCAGCCCGTTCCCAAAATCCGTGATGCGCGCGCCGTTCCGATTCAATCAGAACCGATATGGCTCTAAACTCCGCCACTGATTCGCGGGGTTCCTGAGCTTGGATGACCTGAACACTCCACTCGCCGGTCCAAAGGCGAAAGGGCGCCTGACGTTGCCGTTCTCGGCGTCGCATGTACTGGCCGGAGTGCTCGGACTGTTTCTCATCGTGTTCGCAGTCCGGGCGGTGACGGTCGAGGATCCGCTCGGCGGAGAGCCGGTGGCGACCGCATCGATCCCCGCCCGCAGCGCCGCCAAGTCGGAGGACGCGTCGGCCAAGGAGGTCCTCTCGGGCAATGACGGGCCGGGTCAGGCCGCCAACGACTCCGCGGCACCCGCGGCAGGCGGCAGAACCGTCACCATCATCGATGGGTCGAGCGGCAAGCGCCAGGAAGTCGTCATTCCCGGATCGGCTGAGAGGACGATCGGGGGTGGAGTCGACGAGCGGCTCCTGGAGGACACGCACCATGGCCGCATCCCGAAAGTCGTCACCACCGGAGTTCGTCCGGTCGATGCCTATGCGCGATCGGCCGGCCCAGCCCAGGCTGCGCCAGACGGCCCGCGAATCGCGGTCGTCGTCGGCGGCCTCGGCATCAGCGCGAGCACCACGGCCGATGCCTTGTCGCACCTGCCGGCTGCCGTGACGCTCGCGTTCGCACCCTACGGCGCCAACCTCGGCGAGCTTGCCGCGCGCGCCCGCAAGCGCGGTCACGAGGTGCTGCTGCAGGTGCCGATGGAGCCGTTCGACTATCCGGACAACGATCCCGGTCCGCGGACTCTGCTGACCACGTTGCCGAGCGAGCAGAATCTCGACCGGCTACATTGGCAGATGGCGCGGTTCCAGGGCTATGTCGGCGTCATGAATTACATGGGCGCACGGTTCACGACCTCGGAAAAGGCACTGGCGCCGGTGCTGGCCGATGTCGCCAAGCGCGGCCTGCTGTTCGTCGACGACGGCTCTTCGTCGCGCAGCCTCGCGAGTCATATCGCGGGCGCCAGCAGCACGCCTTTCGTCAAGGCCGAAGAGGTGTTGGACGCCGTACCGACGCCGGCCTCGATCGACCGCGCTCTGGCGCGGCTCGAGACAGCGGCGCGCAAACAAGGTTTCGCCGTCGGCGTGGCGAGCGCGCTGCCGGTCTCGATCGACCGGATTGTGCGCTGGGCCAAGGACGCCGCAGCGCGAGGCGTCACGCTGGTGCCGGTGACGGCGGCGGCGCTGAAGTCGCGATCAAGTTGATGACCGAGCTGTCGTCCCCGCGAAAGCGGGGACCATAGCCTCTGTCCTTCATTGGATCAAAACGCTAGTGTCCCGGTTCCGACGTTCGTATCCCATTGCAGCACGCGCTCGTACGAACGTCGGAACCAAAGGGACACTAGCAACTATATGATTCTAGTGTGGCTTTGGATTTGACGTTCCTACGAAAGGCTCGCCGCAATGCTGGTAGGAACGTCAAATCCGCCACACTAGCGTGGTGGTTCAGAAGTTCTCATCATTCTTGCCGCGAGTTCGTCATGAGAACTTCTGAACCAAACCACGCTAGACTCAATAACTTGCTAGTGTCCTTTCGAATCCGAAGTTCGCTAAGAAGGCGCTGCGAGCTATGGCGAACTTCGGATTCGGGACACTAGTGGGTCCCGGCTCGCGCTCGCTCTTTGCCTCCGCGCGGTCCACTACCGACACAACGAGCGGAGAGGTCCTGGCAAGACCGCCAAACAAGCGGCACAGCCGGCGGACCGCGCGGAGGAAGAATGCTCGCTTGGCGGGGACGACAGGAGTGCGGATGCCTCGCATCGAAGATCTGCCCTACCGCCCCTGCGTCGCCACGATGGTGCTGAACCGGGATGGCCTCGTGTTCATCGGCCAGCGGATCGGCGGCCCGGAGCACGCCGACCTGACGCACGCCTGGCAGATGCCGCAGGGCGGCGTCGATCCCGGCGAGGATACCTGGGCCGCGGCGCTGCGCGAGCTTTGCGAAGAAACCAACATTCGTTCCGTGGAGAAGCTCGCGGAGCTTCCTGAGTGGCTCAGCTACGACATCCCGCGTGAACTCGTCGGCGAGGCGTGGTCGGGCAAATATCGTGGCCAGAAGCAGAAGTGGTACGCGCTGCGGTTCACCGGAGATGAGCGTGAGATCGACATCGCGCGTCCCGCCGGCGGGCACGAGCCGGAGTTCGCGGCATGGCGCTGGGAGCCGATGCAGAATCTCCCCGCACTCGTGGTGCCGTTCAAGCGGCCGGTCTATGAGCGGGTGGTGCGGGAGTTTGCGCGGTTGACCTGACGTGTCCCGGGCGCACCGCGGCACGAAGTGCCGCTGTGCAGACCCGGGACCCCGGTGCCTTTGCAGCAAATTGAAAGGAACGGGGGTCCTGCATCTGCGAAGCAGCAGCGCGTCGAAGACGCGCGTAAACGCGCTGATGGTGCTGCAATGCTGATGCGGGACACGGACAGCTCAATGCACGACGGCGTTGAGTTTAAATTGAGTACGAAATAAAGTACGGGAGGGCGCTGGGCTCTGCCGCCCGCAATGGGGGGCCGTTAGGCGTGTTCATTCTGCTTGCCCTCGAAAGGTAAGGAAGGTAGCCGGCGCCGCCCGATCGCAGCCCGGTCTTTCCTTCCCGCACCATGTTCGTATCCACGCCGGGGCCAGGGGAGAAGGGTCATGCCGAAGCTGAAAGCCGTCTCAGCCGCGCTCAGCGCGGCCTTCGTCGTATTCTTTGCGCTCGCGCCGGCAAAGGCGCAGACGCCGAGGTTCGTCTCCGCCACCGGCAGCGACGCCAACGCCTGCACCACGCCGGCGGGCGCCTGCCGGACCTTCCAGCGGGCGCACGACGCCGCCGGCGCCGGGGGCAAGATCATCGCGCTCAATACGGGCGACTACTCTTCCGTCGTCATCACCAAGTCGATCAGCATCATCGCGGTGGGGGTCGACGCCGTCCCCTTCGGGGGCAGCACGGACAAGATCGTCATCAATGCCGGGCCTGACGACGTGGTCTATCTCGACGGACTGAACATCGGCCGAGACCAGATCTCCGCGGACAACAGCGGAATCCGCTTCAACAGCGGCGGCCAGCTGCATGTGCGCAACTGCGTTATCCGGAGGTTCTCGCGGGCCGGCATCACGATCGCGCCGCCGGGGCCGAGCCGCGTCGAAATCTCGGATAGCAAGATATCGAACAACCAGAACGGCGTCATCGTCGAGCCGACGGGCAGCAAGAACGTCGTCATCTTTCTCGATCGCGTGACCGTGTCATCGAACGTGGACGACGGCATCCGGGCGGACGGCAACAGGGCCCACGTCCGCATCAGCGGTTCCACGATCATCGACAACGGCACCGGTCTGCGCGTGCTGAACAGTGGAAAAATTATCTCGTTCGGCAACAACGTCGTGTTTCAAAACACGACGAACGGGGAGCCAACGGCGACGGTAGGGCTGAAATAGCGCTGGTAGTACGCCAAAGCGCGACGATTAGCGGCTAAGCGACGACCGCGGCCTGTAAGGCCCGCAGTTGTGACAGGCGATGCTCCAGCTTGTCCTTGGTGCGGCCGTCCTGTGCGTCGGCGGCGTCTTCCTCGGTGTTCTTGATTTCGGTGGCGAGATGGGCCCCATCGAAATCCTCGATCGGCGTCGCCATGTCGGCCAGGATCGTCAGGCCCTTGGCGCTGACCTCGGCGAAGCCGCCGATCACCACCATGCGCCGCTGCTCCCCGCCGAGATGCACCACCACGATGCCTGGCTTCAGCGTCGCCACATAAGGCGCGTGGCCGGCCAGTACGCCGAAGTCCCCCTCGGTGCCGGGAACGTCCACCTGATCCACGGCGTCGGAGAAAACGAGCCGGTCCGGCGAGACAAGGTCGAAGTTGAAGGTGGCCATCTTTCTTTCCTTCACCTCCCCCTGGAGGGGGGAGGTCGACGCCGAAGGCGTCGGGTGGGGGTGACAGGCGAGATGATTTTTTACCCCACCCCGGCGAGCTACGCTCGCCGACCCTCCCCCTCCAGGGGAGGGTGAAGATTAAGCCGCTTCCGCCGCCAGCCGCTTACCCTTCTCGACCGCCTCCTCGATGGTGCCCACCATGTAGAAGGCGGCCTCCGGCAGGTGGTCGTACTTGCCTTCCACCAGCCCCTTGAAGCCGCGGATCGTGTCGGCGAGATCGACCAGCTTGCCCGGTGAGCCGGTGAACACCTCGGCGACAAAGAACGGCTGCGACAGGAAGCGCTCGATCTTGCGCGCGCGCGCGACCGCCAGCTTGTCCTCTTCCGACAGTTCGTCCATGCCGAGAATGGCGATGATGTCCTGCAGCGCCTTGTAGCGCTGCAGGACCTGCTGCACTTGCCGCGCTACACCATAGTGCTCCTCGCCGACGATAATGGGCGTCAGCATGCGCGAGGTGGAATCGAGCGGGTCCACCGCGGGGTAGATGCCCTTGGCGGCGATGTCGCGCGACAGCACGGTGGTTGCATCCAAGTGCGCGAACGAGGTTGCAGGCGCCGGGTCGGTGAGGTCGTCGGCCGGCACGTAGATCGCCTGCACCGAGGTGACCGAGCCCTTGGTGGTCGTGGTAATTCGCTCCTGCAACGCGCCCATGTCGGTGGCGAGCGTCGGCTGATAGCCCACCGCCGAAGGAATGCGGCCGAGCAGCGCCGACACTTCCGAGCCCGCTTGCGTAAAGCGGAAGATGTTGTCGACGAAGAACAGCACGTCCTGGCCCTGGTCGCGGAAATATTCGGCGACCGTGAGGCCGGAGAGGCCGACGCGAGCGCGGGCGCCGGGCGGCTCGTTCATCTGCCCGTAGACCAGCGCGCACTTGGAGCCTTCGACCGAGCCTTTCCTCGGATCCTTGTTGACGCCGGACTCGATCATCTCGTGGTAGAGGTCGTTGCCCTCACGCGTCCGCTCGCCGACGCCGGCGAACACCGAATAGCCGCCGTGCGCCTTGGCGACGTTGTTGATCAGCTCCATGATCAGCACGGTCTTGCCGACGCCGGCGCCGCCGAACAGGCCGATCTTGCCGCCCTTGGCATAGGGCGCGAGCAGGTCGACGACCTTGATGCCGGTGACGAGGATTTCCGCCTCGGTCGACTGATCGGTATAGAGCGGAGCCTCCTGGTGAATCGGGCGCCTGTCTTCGAACTTGACCGGACCGGCCTCGTCGACCGGATCGCCGACGACGTTGATGATGCGCCCGAGCGTGCCCGGGCCGACCGGCACCGCGATCGGCTGGCCGGTGTCGCTCACCTCCTGGCCGCGCACCAGGCCTTCGGATGTGTCCATCGCGACGGTGCGCACCGTCGACTCGCCGAGATGCTGCGCCACTTCCAGTACCAGGCGGTTGCCCTGGTTCTTGGTCTCGAGCGCGTTCAATATCGCCGGCAGGGGGCCTTCGAACTGCACGTCGACGACGGCGCCGATGACCTGCGTGATGCGTCCGATTTGATTGGGCTGTGTCGCCATGGCGGTCCTCTTACCTCGACTTCCTACCTCCCCCTGCAAGGGGGAGGTCGACGCGCGGAGCGCGTCGGGTGGGGGTCATGGAGGCGTCGAAGAATGACTCCTCCCCGGACCGCTTCGCGGTCCGACCCTCCCCTTTTAGGGGAGGGTAAGAAACTATGCATTACAACGCCTCGGCGCCGGAGATGATCTCGATCAGTTCCTTGGTGATCATCGCTTGGCGGGTGCGGTTGTAGGTCAGCGTCTGCTTGCGGATCATTTCGCCGGCATTGCGGGTGGCATTGTCCATCGCGCTCATGCGCGCGCCCTGCTCGGAGGCGGCGTTTTCCAGGAGCGCTCGGAACACCTGCGTCGCCACATAGCGCGGCAACAGCTCGGCGAGGATGTCTTCCTCGTCGGGCTCGTATTCGTAGGACGCGCGCGGGCCATCCGCGCTCTGGGGAGTCACCACCGCCGGGATGATCTGCTGCGCCGTCGGAATCTGCGAAATCACCGACTTGAAGCGCGAGAAGAACAGCGTGCAGACGTCGAACGCGCCGGTATCGAACAATTCAATGATCTTTTCGGCGATCTTCTGGGCGTTCTCGAAACCGATATTGCGCACGCCGCGCAGCTCGATTGTCTCGATGATCTGCTGACCGTGCAGCCGGCGGAGCTGATCGAAGCCCTTGCGGCCGACGCACAGGAACTTGACCTCCTTGCCCTCCGTGGCCAGCGCATTCGCCCTTTCGCGCGCCAGCCGCACGATCGAGGAATTGAACGCGCCGCACAGCCCGCGCTCGGCGGTGCAGACCACCAGCAGATGCACCTTGTCGCTGCCGGTGCCGGCGAGCAGCTTCGGCGCCGAGTCAAGTCCCATGATGCCGGCGGCGATGTTGCCCAGCACCGTCTCCATGCGCTCGGCGTAGGGACGCGCCACCTCTGCGGCCGCCTGCGCGCGGCGCAGCTTCGAGGCCGCGACCATCTGCATGGCCTTGGTGATCTTCTGCGTCGCCTTGGTGGAGGCGATGCGGTTGCGCATGTCCTTGAGGCTGGCCATCTCGTCTTCTAGTCCATCGCGGCTGCGCCGCTACCTCTCCGTCGTCATGCCCGGCCCTGTGCCAGGCATCCACGTCTTACTTCGTGTCCACGCTCAAGACGTGGATGGCCGGGACAAGCCCGGCCATGACGGCGCTACGCCGCAAAGCCCCTCGCATATCCATCCACCGCCGCCTTCAGCTTCGCGGCCGTTGCGTCGGTGAGGTCGCCGGTCTTGCGGACGTCGTCGAGGATGTCGGCGTGGTCGCTCCGCACCAGCGTCAGCAGGCCATGCTCGAACGCCGCCACCCGTGCGACCGGCAGCGGATCGAGGTAGCCGTTGACGCCGGCATAGATGACGACGACCTGCTCCTCCATCTTCAGCGGCGAGAACTGCGGCTGCTTCAAGAGCTCGGTCAGCCGCGCACCGCGGTTGAGCAGGCGCTGGGTGGTGGCGTCGAGGTCGGAGCCGAACTGCGCGAAGGCCGCCATCTCGCGGTACTGCGCAAGCTCGCCCTTGATGCGGCCGGCGACCTTCTTCATCGCCTTGGTCTGCGCCGCGGAGCCGACGCGCGACACCGAGAGGCCGACGTTCACCGCCGGGCGGATGCCCTGGTAGAACAGATCGGTTTCGAGGAAGATCTGGCCGTCGGTGATCGAAATCACGTTGGTCGGGATGTAGGCCGACACGTCGTTGGCCTGGGTCTCGATCACCGGCAGCGCCGTGAGCGAGCCGGCGCCGTTTTCGTCGTTCATCTTCGCGGCGCGTTCGAGCAGCCGCGAATGCAGGTAGAACACGTCGCCCGGATAGGCTTCGCGGCCGGGCGGACGGCGCAGCAGGAGCGACATCTGCCGGTAGGCAACCGCCTGCTTCGACAGGTCGTCATACATGATGACTGCATGCATGCCATTGTCGCGGAAGTATTCGCCCATGGTGCATCCGGCGAACGGTGCCAGGAACTGCATCGGCGCCGGGTCCGAGGCGGTGGCGGCGACCACGATCGAATAGTCGAGCGCGCCATTCTCCTCGAGCACCTTCACAAATTGCGCGACGCTCGAGCGCTTCTGTCCGACCGCGACGTAGACGCAGTAGAGCTTGATCTTCTCGTCCGGCTGCGCATTGAGCGGCTTCTGGTTGAGGATGGTGTCGAGGATGATCGCGGTCTTGCCGGTCTGGCGGTCGCCGATCACCAGTTCGCGCTGGCCGCGGCCGATCGGAATCAGCGAGTCGATCGCCTTCAGGCCGGTCGCCATCGGCTCGTGCACCGACTTGCGCGGAATGATGCCGGGCGCCTTGACGTCAACGCGCTTGCGCTCGTCCGCATGGATCGGCCCCTTGCCGTCGATCGGATTGCCGAGCGCATCGACCACGCGGCCGAGCAGGCCCTTGCCAACCGGCACGTCGACGATCGCGCGGGTGCGCTTGACGGTCTGGCCTTCCTTGATTTCGCGGTCCGAGCCGAAGATCACGATGCCGACGTTGTCGCTCTCGAGATTGAGCGCCATCCCGCGGGTGCCGTTCTCGAACTCGACCATCTCGCCGGCCTGGACGTTGTCGAGACCGTAGGCGCGGGCGATGCCGTCGCCGACCGACAGCACCTGGCCCACCTCGGACACCTCGGCCTCCTGGCCGAAGTTCTGGATCTGCTGCTTGAGGATCGCCGAAATTTCGGCAGCGCGGATGTCCATCAGCCAACCTCTTTCATGGCGTGCTTGATCGCGTTCAACTTGGTGCGCAGTGATGTGTCGACCATGCGGCTGCCCAGCTTGACGATGAGGCCGCCGATGATCGCCGGATCGACCTTGACGTTGAGATCGACGTCCTTTCCGCCGGTTACCGATTTGAGAGCCGCCGCAATGGTGTCGCGATGCTTGCCGTCGAGCGCCTCGGCGACCGTCACCTCAGCGGTCACCTCGCCCTTGTGGCGGGCAACCAGCGTGCGGAACGCCTTGATGATCTCGTGCACGGCGAACAGCCGCCGGTTTGCGGCGACGACCTTGAGGAAATTGCCGGCAAGTCCGCCGATGCCGGCTTTGTCGAGCACGGAGGCGAGCGCGCGGCTCTGCTCCTTGGCGGTGAATACGGGGCTACGCACCAAACGGGCGAGATCGGGGTGGTCGGCAATCAGTGCGTCGAAGCTGTCGAGATCGGCCTTGACGGAATCGAGTACCTTTTCGTCCCGCGCCAGCTCGAACAGCGCGACGGCATAGCGCCCCGCCATGCCGGAAACGATCGGTGCTTCGCCTGCCACGTCAGCCGCTCTTCAACTCTCAATCCACAACGCCTGTGCCTGTCGCGGTCCGACCGGCGCAAGCCCTTGGAAATCAATGAATTTCGATTTCGGGGGGCGCACGGGGCGCAAGAACCCCGCGCAATGCGCGAGGTTGCTAACATAGCCGTAAACGCGGTGCAACATGGGTCGACGCCACGCCAGGACGACCGAATTGTCCCTCCAAAACGGGCGTGGTCTACCCCCGCACCGCGCTCAACGTCCGCGTCGTCTCGGCGAACGACGGCATGATCTCCTCGGCGAACCGGCGCAGCGTCTCGACGTTGCCGCTGGCGTCGATCAGCAGCACGTATTCGACCCCGCCTGACTGCAACTGCTTGAGCTGCCGGATAATCTCGTCCGGCGTGCCGATCAGCGCGGCATTCTCCTTGGCGAGGTCGGCATCGGCGAAGCTCGACGGCTGAAGATAGCGCTCGGCGCCCGGACCGCGCGCCAATGCACCGATCGCCTCGAGCGTCCGCCGACGCATCGCGAAGGCCTTCTGCCGCTCCTCCTCGCTGCGCACGATCATGAGCGCGCGGGTGCAGCCGACCCGTGCGCCATGGTAGGTCCCGCCGGCCTCTTCCAGCGCTTTGCGGTAGATGGCGACGCGATCGACGCACAGTTCGATCGGCGCCAGCTGGTCGAGCAGCAGGTTGAAACCCTCCCGGCCGGCGCGGGCGATGCCTTCCCGGCTGCCGGCACCCATCCAGAACGGCGGATGCGGGGTCTGCACCGGGCGCGGCTCGACCACGATGTTCTCGAAGTGCCAGCGCTTGCCGTGGTGCGAAAAGCGGTTCGAACTGGTCCACGACTTGCGCAGGATCTCCATGCACTCGTCGAAGCGTTCGGTCGCCTCTTCCTTGGGAATGCAGAAGCTCTCGAATTCGTTGTCGCGGTAACCCTTGCCGACGCCAAAATCGACCCGCCCGTTGGACAGCAGGTCCAAGGTCGCCACCTGTTCGGCGAGCAGCACCGGATTGTGCCACGGCAGCACCACCACGGCGGTACCGAGCCGCATGCGGCGCGTGCGCGCGGCGAGGTAACTCAACAAGTTGAGCGAGGCGGAAACCTGGCTCTGTCCGGTGAAATGGTGCTCCACCAGGAAGATGCCTGCGTAGTCGAGATCGTCCGCGGCCTGCACATAGTCGAGGAACTTGTGGTAGCTCTGGCTGTCGCCGACCCCGCTGCCGGGAGTCGTCTTCGCGCCGCCGAACAGGCCGAATTTCATTCCAAGTCCTCCGCTTCATGCGCGTTGGGCGAACCATAGTCGAAAACCGGCGCGTGTGCACGAATGCTGACCTCCCATTCGCCCGATGATCTTCTGCCGTGACCCGTCTTTGGTTACGGTCGTGCAGCGGCCTGCCGGACCGCTTGCCAGCTTGTTCAGCGATATCCCGGTCATGGATGCGATTCATGCGGATATCCCCGTGAAACCGGGCATGCCGGCGCGTCATGAGCAGCCTCCAGCCGGGACACGACACTTGCCTGAGACATCGGACCGCAGCCGGGCTGAAGGGTTTAGGGCGAAGCTCTTGCTGGTGGCGCTGGCGCTCGCCTGGGGCGTGAACTGGCCGGCCAACAAGGTGGCGCTGGCCGAGGTCGGACCGTGGACGTTCCGGGTGGTCGGGCTGGCGGTCGGGGCGGTGCTGATGCTGGCGCTGGCGACCTGGCGCAGCGGCCGGCTGGTCTTTCCGTCGGGGTGGGCGTGGCTGCATCTCGCCGTCGCCGGGACGCTCAATATCGGCGCGTTTGCGATCCTCAGCGTGCTTGCGCTGGAAGGCACCAATACGTCCCGGGTCGTGATCCTGGTCTACACGATGCCGATCTGGGCCGTCGTGATGGCGCGCCTGCTGCTCGGCGAGCGGCTGACCGTGCGGCGCCTGACGGCGCTATTGCTTTGCGTCGCCGGCCTCACGGTGCTGCTGGCGCCGCATCTGCCGCTGCCCGCGGGCCTCTGGTGGGCGCTTGCCACGGCTTGGTGCTGGGCCGGCGGTACGGTCTACATGAAATGGGCCAAGGTCGACCTGGATCCGATGACCACCGCGGCCTGGCAGATCTTGGTCGGATGGATCGGTGTCGCGATCGGCACCGTCATCCTGGGCGAACCCTGGTACGTATGGCCGGTGCAACCGGTGACGCTGGTGGCCTGGGCCTGGTCGGCGGCAGTCGGCGTCGGATTTGCATATTTCATGTGGTTCATCGTCGTCGAGCGGCTGCCGGCGTCCAACGCCGCGCTGGCGGCATTGCTCATCCCGGTCGTCGGCGTGAGCAGTTCGGCGCTGCTGCTCGGCGAAGCGCCGACGCTCAACGATACCATCGGCTTCGCGCTGGTCTTCGCGGCGGCGGCCAGCGTGCTGCTGCAACCAAGCCGCACACTCGTCGCCGCCCGCGCGGAATGATGTAGCAGCCGGTCGAAGTGCTCGCCTTGATGTTGCTCGGGCCGATCCTGGTGCGGTTCCCGGTGCCGGAGGAGGCGCAGCGATAGATCCACACTCCGTTCATTCCCGCGCAAGCGGGAATCCAGGAGCCACATGGTATGAGTTTTTTCGTTTACATCCTTGCGAGCCGCCGCAACGGCACGCTCTATACCGGGATGACGGACGACCTGGTGAAGCGAATTTGGCAGCACCGAAATGGCGTCGTCCCAGGTTTCACGAAAAGGTACGAGGTGAAGATGCTTGTTTGGTATGAGCTGCACGAGACCCGCGAATCCGCGTTCACACGCGAGCGTCAAATCAAGAAATGGAATCGGGCGTGGAAGCTCCGCATCATTGAGCAAATGAATCCGAGTTGGCGCGATCTTTGGGAAGACATTACGCAGTAAGCAGACTGGGTCCCCGCTTTCGCGGGGACGAACGGAGAGAGCAACACACTTCGTTCATTCCCGCGCAAGCGGGAATCCAGGAACCGCATAAATCGGCTCTTCCATTCTGCCGCCCCTGGGTCCCCGCTTTCGCGGGGACGAACGGCATGCGAAATTCCTCTCCATATCGCACACAAACCGGACCACATTCGCAATGAACGACCCAGCCTCAGGAAAGCCAGCCGCACAGCGCATGCTGCCGACCGACCGCATCAGCTATTCGCCGATCAGCACGCGCACGCCGCTCAAGCTCCCCAACAACGCCCGCATGGTGGTGTGGGTGATCATCAACGTCGAAGAATGGGATGCGACGCAGCCGATGCCGCGCACCGTGCTCACGCCGCCGGCAGGCGGATCGCCGAGCCCCGACATTCCGAACTGGGCCTGGCATGAATACGGCAACCGCGTCGGCTTCTGGCGCCTCTTGAAGGTGTTCGACGAGTTTGCCATCCCAGGCGTCATCGCCATCAACGGCTCGGCGCTTGCCGCCTATGCGCCGATCGTCGAGGCGGCGATCGCGCGCAAGTGGGAGTTCATGGGTCACGGCTTCACCCAGCGCAACATGCAGAAGGTGCCGGACGAGCGCGCCGACATCGCCAGGACCCGCGAGGTCATCGCCAAGGCGAGCGGCAAGCCGCCCGCCGGCTGGCTCGGTCCCGGCCTCACGGAGACCTGGGAGACGCCCGACCTCTTGGTCGAAGAAGGCTACCGTTACGTCGCCGACTGGGTGCTCGACGATCAGCCGGTGTGGCTGAAGACGCGCACCTATCCGATCGTCAACGTGCCCTACACGCAGGAATGCAACGACGTCGCCATGATGCTGATCCAGCATCATCCGGCGTCGGAATACGCGAGCCGCGCGCTCGATCAGTTCGACCAGATTTACGCCGACGCAGCGGAGTCGGCACGCGTCATGGCGCTGGTGATCCATCCCTACATCATGGGCGCGCCGCACCGGGCGAAATATTTCCGCCGCGTGTTCGAGCGCATCCGCCAGCGCCACGACGTGCTGTTCTGGACCGGCGAGCAGATTCTCGACTGGTATCTGGAAGCAGGGCCGAGGGCGCCGTGACAATGTGTGTCCCGGCGCGGCGCCCCCTCCCTATATCCCTCCCCCGCTTGCGGGGGAGGGGAGGGAGGGGCGCTGCAGAACCGGGACCGTCGCGAACGCTGAGTCTGGAGCGGTCCCGGATCAGCGCCGCAGCATTGCATGCTGCGTCGCGTCCGGGACACACGTCAGTCACGATCGCGCCGGGGGCTATACGCCGCCGATCGCCGTCAGCGCGCCGCTGACGTTGGTCGCGTTGCCTCTGACGGTGTTGTTCTGGCGCGTCTCGATGGTGCCGCCGCTGTTGAATATGCCGGTTGCGTTGCTGGTGAAGGTGGAGTTCGAAATCCGTGCGACGCCTCCGCCGCCGACGGTCAGACCGCTGACGCCATTGCCGTGGGCAACCGAGGATTCCACCGTCATTGTGCTGCCGCTCCCTGCGGTAAAGCCGGTATTGCTGTTCTGTACCACCATCGTCGACATGACAGCGACAGAGGCGTTCGAAAGTGCGATGCCGTAGTTATTGCCTGACGCTGTCGAGCGACTGATCGTGGCACGGCCGCCCAAGACTACGACACCAGTGGCGTCGTTGCTGTCGAAGCGGGAATTGTCGACCGTCAGCCGCGATGCCCCCGCGCCGAGAGTACGCAGACCGAACGAACCGTTGTCCCGCGAGACGCTGTCGATGACGAACACCTCGACTCCGTTGGCGGTGGCGTTGATACCGTACTGGGTGAAGCCGTGGACCACGCAGCGTTCGATGTGCACCGCGGCGGCGGCAACGATGCTGATGCCATCATCGATCGTGCCTTGGCCGTCGAGCACCAGGCCGCGCAGCGCCACCACCGCGCCGGCCTTGTCTACGGTGATTGGGCTGCCGAGGTAGACGGTGTTGCCGTTGCCGGAGATCGTCAGCGATTTCCTGACCGTGGCGTTGTTG
>WHTM01000026.1 GCA_009377755.1 Hyphomicrobiales bacterium
TGGCTTCGTCATGTCGCCGAGCCTCTCGCCTACGCCCTTGAGCACAAACTTCAAATTGCCATCATGCCGTACCATGAACTGCTTGAGGCACCGCAGCGTCTGTCGCATCGGCTTCGTTCGGTCGGATATCATGTTGAGCAGCAGGACGCTGTATTCGTCGATGAGACGCTGCGTCATCACGCGCAGACGGCCGAACTGGACGGCGACGCGCTCACCGAGGCGTGCGAACGGCTGTACCAGACCGCCGTGTCTGTTCCACTGTTCAGCCATGAAACCGCGCCGGCCGGGGCGGCGGAGATCATTCGGGCCGCCCGCGACATGCCGCTGGGGCCTTATCTCGAACGTCTCTATGCCGAGGCGATGGGCATATCGAGTACGGCCCAACGAGTTTTCCAGGAGATGAGGAAGTCCACACAACAGGCCCACGAGCGAGCCCTGTGGCAGCGTCTCCACAACAAGGAACAGGAGCTGGCGCAGTGCCAGGGGGAGATCGCACGGCTGACGCAGACGGATTCCTTAGCCGGACAAACAGGAAAGCATGCGAAAACCGGGCGGAAATGAATTGGAGTTCCGGGGGGCCGTGTGGTTAGGCGCCCGGTAACCTATAATCGAAGCTTCCGCATGCGTCCTTTGCGTCAGGTCATGGCAATCGTCTGGGAGACGATGCCGATACCTCTCCTCCTCCAGAATCTGATTCGGAGAAGTCAACGCAAGTAAAGCGAGGCAGTATATTGTTTTCTTCATTCACTCTGCTGCGCTGGCAAAATGCAAGCGAATATGCTATAAATAGCAATATTATCTTCTCGCCGGACGCCGCAATGCCGCCGAACTGTCGAAATTGGTGGGTAGCGAATCAATTGGCCGGAGCGGGAACGAAAGCGGAATTCGATGTCGGACGCTGAACAAAGACGCCTGGCCATTCTGTCGTCTTTGGAGGCGCAGCTTGATGGTTCCGCCGGCGAGCGGAGAGGGCGCGCCGGGCAGCCCGCTCAGTCGGCCGCAGGCGGCGGAGCGGAGAGGCAGCCAGGTGAGCAGCAGCCGGAAAATAGGCAGTCGGGCGGTGGGCAAGACCAGCTGCTGCGGTCTCATCGTGATCGTTCGGAGCGGAATCAGAGACGCGCGGCGGCGCTTGCGCGTCGCGCGGAGGCCGCTGCCAAGCAGGAACCGGTGGCGCCTCGCCGGCTGGATGAGGTTGCGCGGGTCACGCCGATCCCGCAGGTGTTCGACGGCAATAAGGTGGAGGACCTGCCGCCGCTGCCGCAGCGAGGCGGCAAGCGATCGGTCGTTACGTTCCTGTCCTTCCTGCTGTGCGTCATTCTTCCGACGATGGTCGCATCGGTCTACTACATCTTTGTTGCGTCCAACCAATACGTGTCCGAGTTTCGGTTTGCGGTACGTGAGCTATCTCAGACCTCGGCCAGCAGCTCGAGCCTGTCCGGACTGGCGTCGCTGCTGGGCGCGACATCAGCGACCTCGAATTCGGCCGACAATTTCATGGTCACGGAGTACCTGACCAGCCGCCAGGTGGCCGATGAACTCCAGGCCAACATCAAGGTGCGCGACCTCTACAGCCGGCCTAATGTCGACTGGTGGGCACGGTTCGATCGGTTACAGCCGATGGAGAAGTTTGTTTCCTACTGGCAAAACATGGTGACGGCAAATTATGACCAAATTACCGGGGTCGCTGTTGCGCAGGTGCGGGCCTTCACGCCGGATGACGCTTACCTGATCGCCACGACAATGGTGTCCTTGGCGGAGAAGCTGGTGAACGAGATTTCGACGCGGCCGAGAATGGACGCGGTCAAGTTCGCGGAGCGGGAGGTGAAACGGGCCGAAGATCGGCTCCGGCAGATTCGCACTCAGATCGGCGACTATCGTGATAAGGAATCGTTGATCGAGCCGAATTCGAGCGTCGTGACGAGCAACAACACGCTGGCGCAGAGCTTGCGCGCGACGCTGGTGCAATATCAGACCGAGCTTGCCGCGCTGACGAACCAGAAACTGAGACCGGACGCGCCTTACATCGTGAACTTGCGATCGCGCATCGCTGCGGCCCGTGAGCAGCTTGCGGCCGTGGAGGCGCAGATTGCCAATTCCAAGGAAGGCAACCGGTCGCTCTCGAGCGTCGTTGGGCAGTACGAGCAACTCGATCTCGATCGACAGTTCGCACAGACAATTCTGACCAGCGCCGTCCAAACGTTGGAACAAGCTCGCGCGAGTGCCATTTCCCAACACCTCTATGTCACGCCTTTTGTCCGCCCGGCGCGGCCGGAAAGCTCGACTTATCCGAACCGGATCGTATCGATTCTGACGATAGGGTTGGGATGCTTCTTCATCTGGACAATTGGCCTTTTGGTCGTACGATCCATCCGGGAACATCTGGCCTAGGATTTGCGAAAGCGGGGATGCCGCGGCGGGCGTCGGCCCGACGGGTCCGCTCGACGCGGGGCTGGCTGCTGGAGTAACGGATGGCAGGGTTTTCCAGCATCGGGGCCATGCCCGCCATCAAGCCGCGGCGCGTCGACTGGCCCGCAGGGCCGCGGACTTGGTGCCGACAGTCAAGGGTTGAGTGTTGCGAATGAGCTTGGATGTCGAAGCACTGGCAATTCCGGACGTCAAAATTATCCGGCCGCGCAAGTTCGGAGATTCTCGTGGTTTCTTCTCCGAAACTTACAACAAGAAGCAGTTCGAGGAGGCCGGGATCAGCCTCGATTTCGTCCAGGACAATCATGCGTTGTCGCAAACGGCCGGCACGGTCCGTGGCCTGCACTACCAGGGTCATCCCTTTGCACAAGACAAGCTGGTCCGGGTCGTGAGGGGCCGCATCTACGATGTCGCCGTCGACATCCGACGCGCGTCACCGACACTCGGCCAATGGGTCGCCGTCGAGCTTTCGGCCGATGCGTGGAACCAGATTCTCGTGCCGATAGGCTTCGCCCATGGGCTTTGCACCCTGGAACCCGATACTGAAGTGATCTACAAGGTCACCAACTACTACTCGGTAGACCACGATTTCGGCATTCGTTGGAATGATCCAGACTTGCGAATCTCTTGGCCGATTTCGGAGGATCAAGCACAACTGTCGGGCAAGGACCGGGCGCAGCTGTTTTTCACAGACGTCGTCAACTGGTTATAGGGCATGACGATCCCAACCTCTGCCTGTCGTGAGCGCAAGCATGTCTAGACGATTCATCATCACCGGCGGGGCGGGATTCATCGGCTCCGCGCTGGTCCGCCATATTGTAGACGACACGAACGATTTCGTCCTCGTGATCGACAAGCTGACCTATGCCGGAAATATGGACTCGCTGGCGAGCGTCGCGAGCGATCCGCGCTTTGCCTTCGTCAAGGCCGACATTGCCGACGCGGCCAAGATGCGAAGCGTCTTGGCAAGCTATCAGCCAGACACTGTCATACATCTTGCGGCCGAAAGCCACGTCGATCGTTCGATTGACGGCCCCGGCGAGTTCATCCAGACCAATGTGGTCGGAACGTTTACGCTGTTGCAGGCCGCAGTCGGCTATTGGCGCGGCTTGCCCGCCAAGCAGCGAGACGGTTTCCGGTTCCACCATGTGTCGACAGATGAGGTCTTCGGGTCGCTCGGTCCGGACGGACATTTCGTCGAGACGACTCCCTATCGTCCGAACTCTCCGTATTCGGCGTCGAAGGCGGCGTCAGATCACCTGGTGAACGCCTGGCATCACACCTACGGGCTACCGACGGTCGTCAGCAATTGCTCCAACAACTATGGACCGTGTCAGTTTCCCGAAAAGCTCATCCCGCTGATGATCATCAACGCGCTCGAAGGCAAGCCGCTGCCGATCTACGGAACCGGTGCCAACGTGCGCGACTGGCTCTACGTGGACGATCATGCGCGGGCATTGCTGCTGGTCGCGACCGCTGGACAGATCGGCCATACGTATTGCATCGGCGGCTGCAACGAAATGTCCAATCTGGACGTTTCGACCATGATCTGCGAGCTGATGGACGAAATTCTGCGAAGGCCGTCCGGAGCTCATGCAAGCCTGATCAAGTTTGTCTCCGACAGGCCCGGACACGATTTGCGCTATGCGATCAAGCCGGACAAGATCAGGTCCGAGCTTGGATGGCAGCCGCAGGAAACCTTCGAGCGCGGACTGCGCAAGACCGTGGCATGGTATCTCGACAATCGCATGTGGTGGGAGCGAATCCGCTCGAACGTCTATCAAGGTGAGCGACTTGGGGTGGTCGCATGATCCTGGTGTTCGGCGGGAACGGCCAGCTCGGGCAGGAGCTCGCCGGCGCCGCCGCGACGCGTGACATACCGCTCAAGGCGCTGGCACGGTCCGCCGCCGATATCACGGATCCCGGCGCCATCGAGCGCGCGTTCGACGATGTGAGGCCATCCGTCGTCGTCAATGCGGCCGCCTACACCAAGGTGGATTTATCGGAAAAGGAAGTGATGGAGGCGGAGCGGGGCAACATCCTGGGTCCGGGAATCGTCGCCGAGGCCTGTGCCGCTTCCGGTATTCCCCTCGTTCACATGTCGACCGACTATGTTTTTGACGGGCAGAAGGCCGAACCTTATGTCGAGGACGATCCGATTGCGCCGCTCGGCGTCTACGGCCGTACCAAGGCCGAGGGGGAGGAGCGGGTTCGGGGCGCGTTGCCTCACCACGTCATTCTGCGGACCGCCTGGGTCTACGGCGAATTCGGTCACAATTTCCTGAAGACCATGGTGCGCCTGGCGCAGGAGCGCGACGAGCTTCGCGTGGTCGCCGATCAGCGTGGTAGCCCGACGTCGACCCGGGACTTAGCGTCGGCCATTCTGCGCATCGCCCCGCGCTTGGCGGCGGGCGATGCCGTGTGGGGAACTTATCATTTTGCCGGAAGCGGCGTGACCACTTGGCATGGATTTGCCGAGCGCATCGTCGCGGCGCAGGCGCCGCTCACCGGCCGCCGGCCACGGGTCATCCCCATCATGACCGCCGACTATCCGACTCCGGCACGCCGTCCGGCAAATTCCACCTTCGCCTGCGACCGGTTTGCCTGCGTCTTCGGCTTTCGCGGGCGCCCATGGAGCGAACAAACGGACGAGATCGCCACGGCGGTGGTCAATGCACAACAACGGACCCGATTGCACCATGGCGCGTAAGGGAATCATTCTAGCTGGCGGGTCCGGGACGAGGCTGCGCCCAGTCACGCTCGTTGCCTCCAAGCAGCTCCTCCCAGTCTACGACAAGCCGATGATCTATTATCCGCTGTCGGTTCTCATGCTAGCGGACATACGGGACATCCTTATTATTTCTACCCCGCGCGACACGCCCCTGTTCAACGAACTGCTTGGCGATGGTTCAAGCTGGGGACTGTCGATCTCCTATGCCGTGCAGGACCAGCCGCGCGGACTTGCCGATGCGTTTCTGGTGGGCGAGCGATTCCTCGGCGGCGATCCCGTCGCGCTTGTCCTTGGCGACAACATCTTCTATGGCCACGCGTTGATCGATCTGTTGAGCAGCGCCCACCGGTCCGAAGACGGCGCCGTGATCTTTGCCTATCGGGTGAGCGACCCGCAGCGGTACGGAGTCGTCGAGTTCGACCGCGACGGAAAGGCCATGTCGCTCGAAGAGAAGCCGTCGGCGCCCAAGTCCGATTGGGCTGTCACGGGCCTGTATTTTTACGATCAGGACGTCGTCGACGTTGCCAAATCGATCAAACCGTCGGCGCGCGGCGAATTGGAAATCACCGACGTCAACCGGATGTATCTTGAGCGCGGGAGCCTGAGCGTCGAGAAAATGGGCCGTGGCTTTGCCTGGCTCGATACCGGCACCTACGACTCCCTGCTCGAGGCGAGCGAATTCGTCCGAGCCATCGAGCACCGCCAGGGACTGAAGGTCGCCTGCCTCGAGGAGATAGCCCTGTCGAACGGCTGGATATCGAGCGACCAGGTCGAAGCCATCGGGCAGTCGATGCGAACGACCACGTATGGTCAGTACCTGCTGCAAGTGGCGCAAGCCGCGGCGGATGGAAGATAGGGATAAATCGGCGTGCAGGTTGCCTTGCCCGCTGCGGCTCCGGCTGTGGCCGGGCATGTTTGCTGATAAATTCAATCGGCAATGGCTGATCAATCAGAGATGACCGACCGGGAACAAGGCCCACCTCGTCACACTGCCGGCTCCGTGAGCACGATGGCCGCGGGTGCGCGGGCCCGTCGTGCGTCTGCCCGCCGCGCCGTCCTGGTACTCGGAATGCATCGCAGCGGGACCTCCGCCGTGACCCGGGTGTTCAATCTGTTGGGCGCGGACCTGCCGAAGGGCCTGATGCGTCCGGGACCGGACAATGAGGCCGGGTTCTGGGAGTCGGACGACCTGCGAATCATCAACGATGAGATTCTGGCGTCCGGCGGTTCGTCCTGGCAGGACTGGAGGCCCTTTGACCGGTCATGGTACGAGACCGCCCAAGCCGACACCTTCAAGCGGCGACTCATCGAGCTGCTGCACAGGGATTTCAGAACATCATCGCTGTTCGTCCTCAAGGACCCACGGATTTGTCGTATCCTGCCGATCTGGCTCGACGCGCTTGCCGAATTCGGCGCACGGCCGGCAGTCGTCATCCCCATCCGCAACCCCATCGAAGTCGCGGAGTCGCTGGAACAGCGTGACGGCATTGCGCCGACGACGTCCTATCTCCTCTGGTTGCGGCATGTGCTTGACGCAGAACGCGGGACTAGAGACCTGCCGCGAACCATCACGACTTATGACGGACTGCTGAGGGACTGGTATTCCCTGGCGGGAACCGTCGCCATGAGATCGGAACTGTCATGGTCGACATCGGCGGATGCGGTGCGCGATGAGATCAATGAGTTTCTGGCCACGCGATTGCGCCATCACGCCGCGACGCGTCAACAGCTGGTCACGCAAACCGATCTCGTTGACTGGGTCAAGAGTACCTACGCGATCATGAGCCGTATGGTGCAGGCGGGAGATGACGAGACATTTCTTGCCCGGCTCGATCGCATTGGGGAGTCTTTCGAGACGGCCTGTTTGACGTTCGGCGCCGTGCTTGATGTTGCCGACGAGACGGCAACGAGACAGCAGCAGGCGCGCCAAGCCGACCAACTGTACGGCGAACTTTCAGCCACGCACGAGGTACTGACGGACGCCCGCACAGATATGCATCGCATGCAGGTGGAGTACGACCGCGTTCTATCCGAACTCGCGACGTTGCACGCGGAGCGGACCAAGCATAATGGCGATATGGATCGGCTCAGTGAGGACGTTGCCAAGCTGCGTGAGGATCTCGACCGCCGGAATGCCGAGCTCGAGGTGTTGTCGACGGAGCTGAATGTCCTGCGGGCCCTCTCCGACAACAGGCGAGATTCGACGGATCGATCGGTGCTGGCCGGTGACCGGCGCGCAACCCGTTTGACGGGGGCGATCGATGTCCTTCAGGGAACCCTGTCGTGGGTTTGGCGGTCCTTGTGTTTCAAGCAGCGGGATACCCACGCCAAGGCCCTCCTCAATTCGGGCCTTTTCGACGGCGAATGGTATCTCAAGCGCTACCCTGACGTCGCTGCGGCCGGCTACGATCCCTTGTTCCATTATATAAGGTTCGGAGCGTGGGAGGGGCGCGATCCGCATCCGTTGTTCGATCAAAACTGGTATCAATCGACCTATCCGGACGTCGTGAAGCAAGAACGCACGCCGCTCGGCCATTTCGTCAGCGTCGGAGCGGCGATCGGGTACCATCCAAATCCTCTGTTCCACACGGCCTGGTATGTCGCGCACAATGCCGACGCAATCGCCCCGCAGGTCAATCCGCTCCGCCACTACGTCGAGCGTGCGGCGGAGGAGGGGCGTAATCCCAATCCGCTGTTCGATTCGGCATGGTATCTGAACGAAAATCCCGACGTTGCCGAGGCCGGCATCAATCCGCTCGCACACTACATCCATCACGGCATCGGCGAGTTGCGCGACCCTCATCCGTTGTTCGATGTCGAATGGTACTTGGAGCAGTATCAGCATGTCGCCGCCAGCGGGATGGACCCGCTCGAACATTACCTTACCATCGGGGCGTTCAAGGGATGTCGGCCCGGGCCGGCAATGCGCGAAGCCGGCGCACGCCGGCGCGCGAGGCGCCGCTTGCGGCAGGATATGCCCGCGGAACAGGCGGACAATCGATCGGGTCGCAGATTCGATTCCGCCGGCCTAGGCGAAGCCGTATCGCACCCGTCGTTCGATGCGGTCGACGTCAACAGCTGGCGGATGCCGCTGCGGCGCAAGCCGCCGGCAGCGCCGCCGTTCACCGGACAGATCGGTGTGTTCGTGCATCTCTTCTACGACGATCTGGCCCAGGAGATTGCCGCCAGCCTGCTCAACATCCCCTTCGACTTCAAAGTCTATGTATCGACCAACACCGAGGAGAAGAAGGCGATCATCAAAGCTGCATTCCGAGAATTTGGTCTTGCCGCGGCGGTCAAGGTCCTGCCCAATCGCGGCTGGGACATTGCTCCGTTTCTGCTCGGCTTCGCCGAAGAGATGCGCGAGCACGATATCTGCCTCAAGCTGCACGGCAAGCGATCGAGACATGGATACCGCGGCGAGAGAGGGAACGCGTGGCGAAAGCATCTCTTGTCGGGGTTGCTCGGCCATCCGGGCAATGTGGCCTATGTTGTCGACAGCTTTTCCGCCTATCCGGATCTTGGCATCGCGATGATGCCGCACTGGCGCGGCGTCGGTCGCAACGTCAACGTTGTCGGGGCGAACTTTCTGCATATGCAAGGGCTGATGCGGCAGATCGGGCTCTCGATCTCGCCGGACCAGCAGATCGAATTTCCGAGCGGCTCGATGTTCTGGTTTCGGCGGTCGGCGCTCGCGCCTCTGTTCGACCTCGGACTGACGTGGTCCGACTTCAACAGATGCAGGCCCCGCGACCTGGACGCCACCATCGCGCACGGCGTCGAGCGTTGCGTTCTCATGTATGCGGCCAAGGCCGGATTCAAGTGGGCGTTCCTGCCCCGACGCTGGATTCGGCAGTCCTGGGCGCGACGGCACCAGGCGAGGGGGATCGCGGACCTTGGCCCGGCCAGAAATGCGCGCAGCCGGATCGGCGCCAAACAGAATATTACAGACAATTAAGCGAATTTTACGTAAATGGAATTTCCATATTTCTGTAAACATTGTTGCGCTATTTGGGGGGCTGATGCTATGCCTTGTGGGAAGGTGGACTTCAGCAGAGTAGCCAGCGAGGAGAAAGCCTATGTCATCCCAGGAACCGGTCGCGCCGTCGGAAGGCGCAGCAAAGCCGAGGCGGCGGGACAGAACCGCGCCGGTCGACCCCAAGAATGCCTTGGAAGACGCCTTGCTGAGCGCACATCGGATTGCGGTCGCTATCGGCGAGATCAACGCATTTCGGGACGCCAATGTCAGCCTTGCCGAGTGGGGAATCCTGCGCACGATCGGGGCCCGGAAGGACGTTTCGTTGAAGGAAGTCAGCGTCGCGGCCGGCGTTTCGCGGCAGCGGGTCCGCAAGGTCCTGTCCGATTTGCAGGCGAAAGACCTCGTGACCATGGGTAAGTCGGAGGGGACGGACAAGCGCATGCGAACGATCTCTGCGACGCCCGCGACCGCGCGCGTGCTCGCCTCTGTCTCGCAGCAGATGCACGGCTTGTTGTCCCAAACTGGACAAGGCCAGCAGAGCCGCAGGCTTGCGGGTGCTGCTCGCTCTCTGAACCGTTTGGCGAAGCATGTGCGGCGCAGTTTGGCGGCGGGGAGGCCCGGACGCAAAAAGAAAGCCGACGCAGCGTCAGATCTTGACGAGGATTGACGCAGTAGGACATGTCGTCGTGGTCGGTTGAAGCGCCCGCGCGGGGCGGCGGTGGCGTTCTTCGCTCGGATGTGCGCTCGCCGCACACTGAAACCCTGCACGAGCCATGGGAGTCCGCCCAAGCTCGCCCCTCCGAATTCGATACCAACGCCAGGCACGAGCAGATGACCGAGCGCAAGATCGACAAGCAACTGATTGCGATTTTGTCGAGCCGTCCGACATAATGCCGGCCCGAAAGGAAGCTATTTGGCGGACTCGGCAGTCCGCGGATACATGCAGGTTCCGCACCACGCCAAGGGGCGCATGAACTCACGGCTGGCATCAATATTGCACGCATTGCAATTCGGCCGACACACTCGGGTAGCTTCGTAACGGATAGGCAAGCGGCGAATGTCCATGGATCGGTTGAGTCATCTTCAGCGGCTCGAGGCCGAAAGCATCTTCATCATGCGAGAGGTCGTCGCCGAGTGCGAGCGGCCGGTCATGCTTTATTCGATCGGCAAAGATTCGTCGGTCATGCTGCACCTGGCGATGAAGGCCTTCTACCCGGCGCTACCGCCCTTTCCCATCATGCACGTGGACACGACCTGGAAATTCCGGGAGATGATCGCGTTTCGCGATAGGATGGCCGCGGAACTCGGTCTCAAGCTCATCGTTCACATCAATCGAGACGGGATCGAGAAGGGCATTGGTCCCATCACCCATGGCTCCGCGATTCATACCGATGTGATGAAGACGCAGGGGCTGATCCAGGCGCTCGATTACTACGGTTTCGATGCGGCGTTCGGCGGCGCCCGGCGCGACGAAGAGAAGTCCCGTGCCAAGGAGCGCGTGTTCTCGTTCCGCAACGAACGCCACCGCTGGGATCCAAAGAACCAGCGGCCGGAGCCATGGACCCTCTACAATACCCGCAAGAACAAGGGCGAGAGCGTACGGGTGTTCCCGCTGTCGAACTGGACCGAGCTGGATGTCTGGCAATACGTCTATCTTGAGAAGATACCGGTCGTGCCCCTGTACTTCGCCAAGGAACGTCCGGTGGTCGAGCGCGACGGCGCGCTGATCCTGGTCGACGATGACCGTTTGCCGCTGGCGCCAGGTGAACAGCCGCGAATGAGGATGGTCCGGTTCCGTACGCTCGGCTGTTATCCGCTGACCGGCGCGATCGAGAGCACGGCGGCGACGTTGCCAGACATTCTGGAGGAGATGCTGCGGTCGCGCACCTCGGAACGCCAGGGCCGCGTGATCGATCGCGACAGCGTCGGCTCGATGGAGAAGAAGAAGCAAGAAGGTTATTTCTGATGCACGGCTACGCTGCCAGTCTCGATACCTATCTGCGCACGCAGGAGCACAAAGGGCTGCTGCGCTTCATCACCTGCGGCAGCGTCGATGACGGCAAGTCGACGTTGATCGGACGGCTGCTTTACGAAGGCAAGCTGCTGCTCGACGATCAGCTCGACAGCCTCAAGGCCGAGAGCGCGCGGATCGGAACGCAAGGCGGCGACCTCGATTTCGCGCTGCTGGTTGACGGCTTGGCCGCCGAGCGCGAGCAGGGCATCACCATCGACGTCGCCTACCGCTTTTTCGCGACCGATAAGCGCAAGTTCATCGTCGCCGACACGCCTGGCCACGAGCAATACACGCGCAACATGGCGACCGGCGCCTCGACGGCTGATCTGGCGGTGATCCTGGCGGATGCGGCCAAGAGCAAGGAACTGCTGACGCAGACGCGGCGGCACACCTACATCGTCTCGATGCTCGGCATTCGGCATTTGGTCCTCGCCGTCAACAAGATGGACCTGGTCAACTATGATCAGGCGGTGTTCGAGGCCCTCGCGGAAAAGTACCGCGCCTTTGCGAAGCAGCTTGGCGTCGAGCAGGTCGAATGCATTCCGCTCTCCGCGCTCCGCGGCGACAACGTCGTAACACCCAGCAAACATATGCCGTGGTACCACGGCCCGGCGCTGCTTCCATTTCTCGAAACGCTGGAGTTCGAGGCCGGGCCCGCGCGGCGGCCGTTCCGGATGCCGGTTCAGTGGGTGAGCCGGCCAAGTTCGGAATTCCGCGGGTTTGCCGGCACGGTCACCAGCGGGGTGCTGAAACAGGGTGATCGCATCAAGGCGCTGCCTTCGGCGCATGAGGCGCAGGTGATCCGCATCGTCACCCGTGACGGCGACCTTTCCCAGGCGACCAGCGGTCAGGCGATCACCGCCGTGCTCGACCGGGAAATCGACATTAGCCGTGGCAACGTGCTCTGCGATGCCGACGAGCCTGTCGTTATCGCGGATCAGTTCCA
Source organism: Hyphomicrobiales bacterium (assembly GCA_009377755.1). Taxonomy (GTDB): domain Bacteria; phylum Pseudomonadota; class Alphaproteobacteria; order Rhizobiales; family Xanthobacteraceae; genus WHTM01. The sequence continues at coordinate 12,095 of WHTM01000026.1, forward strand.
GGTCCACCTGCTTTGGATGGCAGCGGCGGAACTGCTGCCCGGCCGGAACTACCTGATGAAGATCGGGACCAATACGGCGCAGGCGTCGGTGACGTCCCTGAAGCACAAGGTCAACATTAATACGCTGGAGCACACCGCATCGAAGACGCTGACCCTCAACGAGATCGGCGTCTGCAACGTCTCGCTCGACAAGGCGATCCCGTTCGAGGCGTATGCGGAGAGCCGCGACCTCGGCGCGTTCATCCTGATCGATCGCATCACCAACAGTACGGTGGGGATGGGGCTGATCGATTTCGCGCTGCGGCGGGCGACGAACATCCATTGGCAGAGCCTGGACGTCAGCGGCCGCGCACGTTCCGCCCAGAAGGGGCAGAAACCAAGCGTGATCTGGTTCACCGGACTCTCCGGTTCAGGCAAGTCGACCATTGCGACGTCGTTGGAGAAGCGGCTTTACAGTCTCGGGCGTCACACGTACGTTCTCGACGGCGACAACGTTCGCCACGGTCTCAATCGAGACCTGGGCTTCACCGATGCGGACCGGGTCGAGAACATCCGGCGCGTGTCGGAAGTGGCGCGGCTGATGGCTGATGCCGGGCTGATCGTGCTTGTGTCGTTCATTTCGCCCTTCCGCAGCGAGCGCCGCCTGGCACGCAGTCTCATGAATGATGGCGAGTTCATCGAGGTGTTCGTCGATGCGCCGCTGGACGTCTGCGAGACCCGCGACCCGAAAGGCCTTTACCGAAAGGCTCGCCGACAGGAAATCAAGAATTTCACGGGAATCGGGTCGCCCTACGAGCCCCCGGAGCATCCGGAAATCTGGTTGGACAGCGCCAAATTGTCACCGGAACAGGCGGTGGACGTGCTGCTCGCGCATCTGCACGAACGTGGGATCACCATGCCGCCGGCCGGCGCCGAAGACTGAAGCAACGTCTTCGGGCCACAGCGTATGCCATCATTCTCGGGGCGGAACATGTCGGCAACAGCGGCGCATGGCGATTGACGATGCGGAATCTGTCCGACGATCGCGTTTCCGCCATCGCGGCCCGTCCCGCCAGCTTGCCCGTGTCTTGCCCGCCCGAGCGGTGGGGTGGCATCGGCGGTGCAGGGGCCCCGGCTGATGGCCCGGTGTTACTGGGCGGCGTCCGCGGTTGTCGTGTGCAATGATAGAGTTCATTCACACGCTCAATGTGGCCTACGTGCTGTCGGGATTCGTCGTCGGTGTTCTCGTTGGATTGACGGGGATCGGCGGCGGATCGCTGATGACCCCTCTGCTGATCCTTGTCTTCGGCGTTCCTCCGGCAACGGCGGTCGGAACGGATCTACTCTACGCGGCAATCACCAAGAGCGGCGGGGCGCTCTTTCACGGCGTGGCGCGATCGGTCGACTGGCGCGTTGTAGGCCGGCTTGCGGCCGGGAGCCTCCCGATGACGACGCTGACGCTGTTGCTCCTGTCCAAGGTCGACCGCCACGGCACCGCCGCCGGCGAATTGATCCGAATCATGCTCAGCATTGCGTTGTTCCTCACGGTCGCCGTGCTGATCTTCCGCAAGTACATCCTGGAGTACTACGCGGCGCGGGTGGCAGTGTTGAACGACCGCAGAACGGCCGTTTGCACGATCGTCATGGGCGCGGTGATCGGGATCCTGGTCTCGATCTCGTCGGTCGGTGCCGGCGCTATCGGCGCGATGGGCCTGGTGCTGCTCTATCCGCGGATGCCCATGGCGCGGATTGTCGGCTCCGACATCGCCCATGCCGTACCGTTGACCTTGGTGGCTGGCATCGGCCACTGGTGGCTGGGCTCGACCGATTGGCACCTTCTCGCGTCGTTGTTGGTTGGCTCGTTGCCCGGCATCTTCCTCGGCAGCTACTTCTGTTCCCGGGTGACGGACGGGGCGTTGCGCATGATTCTTGCCGTGACGCTCACGGTGGTCGCCGTCAGACTGCTGCTGTAACGGGGGCCCCGCGCATCTGCTTGGTGCCCGCTGGCCACCCTGATCGGCTGGGCAGCGATGTGGCATGCGACGTGCATGGAGACTTTCGGTTGGTCTGCCGGGAAGACAATCGAGTTCTGCACAAGTTTTTCGTCATGATTCACGAGTATGCTGTCGGAACTGAGAATATCCCGTGAAATCCCGTCAATATCCGTGAAATCCCGTCAATATCCGTGCGTCTTTTTCACAAATCTTGAAGTTGATGATGGGACGTAGCTGGGGTATTCCTAAGCGTCGCGAGCGGGTTCAAGGAGGGGGCGTGAGCAGTCTACATTTCCTCCGCGACGAAATTGCCGTCATCGGCTGGTCGTGCAGGGTTCCGGGCGCCAATTCTGTCGAAGAGCTGTGGTCGCTTCTCCTTGAGGGCCGCTGCTCAATCTCTGCCGTACCCCCAGATCGCTGGTCCCTGGCGCAATATGGACACCCGCGCCGCAAGGAGCGGGGCAAGAGCTACACCTGGGCGGCCGGCATCATCGACGATGTTTGGGGCTTCGATCCCTCTCTGTTCGGCATTTCGCCGCGCGAGGCGGAGCAGATGGACCCGCAGCAACGGATCCTGCTGGAGCTGACCTGGGAGGCGCTGGAGGACGCGGGCATCCGCCCCACGTCGATCTCCGGGAGTGAGGTCGGCGTGTTCGTCGGGGGGTCTTCGACCGACTACGCGAATGCGCGCTGGGGCGATCCGGCCGGTCTCGATTCGCATTTTGCCACAGGCAATGCCCTCTCGATCCTGGCCAATCGCATCTCCTACGTCTTCGACTTGCACGGGCCGAGCCTCACGGTCGATACCGCGTGCTCATCCTCGCTGGTCGCGCTGCACCAAGCGGCCGAGGCACTTCGCGCCGGGCGTATCGATACCGCCATCGTCGGCGGCATCAACGTGCTGGCGAGCCCGTTCTCGTTCATCAGCTTCTCGCAGGCCTCGATGCTCTCGCCGACCGGCCTGTGCCGCGCATTCTCCGCGAAGGCGGACGGCTACGTGCGCGCCGAGGGTGGAGGCGTCCTGGTGCTGCGGAAGGCGACCCAGGCGCGGGTCGACCGCAATCCGATCCACGGCGTGATTCTCGCGTCCGACGTCAACTCCGACGGCCGCACCAACGGCATCTCGCTGCCGTCAGGCGACGCGCAGGAACACCTGCTTGAGCGGATCTATCCCCGAGCGGAGATCGATCCGAAACGGTTGGCCTTTATCGAGGCGCACGGAACCGGTACCGCGGTCGGCGATCCGACCGAGGCAAATGCGGTTGGCCGGGTTCTCGGACGAGCCCGGGCGGAACCTCTGCCCATCGGTTCGATCAAGACCAATATTGGTCATCTTGAGCCCGCCTCCGGCCTTGCCGGCATGATGAAGGCGTTGCTCGCCCTCAATCACGGCATGCTGCCGCGCTCGCTGCATTTCGACGATCCCAACCCGTCGATCGATTTCGATCGCCTTAACCTGTCGGTCTGTGCCCAGCCGTTGCCGTTGCCGAACGCCGCCCAGCAGTGCGCGGGCGTCAACTCCTTCGGATTCGGCGGCACCAACGCGCACGTCGTGGTCGCGCCGGGCCGACCGTCGCCGGCAATATCGGAGGAGGGGCAGGTCAACGGCGCCGGCTTCTTCTCGGTGTCCGCTGAAACCCACCCGGCCCTTGTCGGGCTTGCGCAGAAGTATGCGGAACGGCTGTCGACTGCATCCGACAAGGAAGCATCGATCGTGGCGCGGGCTGCCGCGCACCGCCGCGATCGGCTGTCGATGCGGCTCGTGGTGTCGGCGTCGAAGCGCAGCGAGGTGGTCGACGCGCTCGATGCCTTCATCATCGGCGAGGATGATCCGCGTCTGATCGCCGGCACGGCGTTGGGCAACGAGCTTCCGGTCGCCTTTGTCTTTTCGGGTAACGGCAGCCAATGGGTCGGGATGGGGATCGCGGCCTATCGCGACAACGAGGAATTCCGCGCCCATTTCGACCAGACAGATGAAATCTTAAGGAGCTTGGCCGGCTGGTCGCTGCGTGAGGCGCTGTACAGCGAGACTCTTTCCGAAAATCTCAAACTGACATGTGTCGCGCAACCGCTGATCTTCGCGATCCAGAGTGCCGCGGCTGCGGCGCTGCGGCGCCGCGGCTTACAGCCGGCGGTCGTGCTGGGTCATAGCGTGGGCGAGGTTGCCGCCGCCGAGGCCGCAGGCATCCTCGATCGGCAATCTGCAGTGAAGGTCATTCATTCGCGCAGCACGCATCAGGAACTGGTGCGCGGCGCCGGACGCATGGCCGCGGTGCTGAGCACCCGCGAGGCGGTCGATCAAATTCTGAAGTCCGTAAGGAACCTGAGCATCGCGGCGATCAACAGCCCGCGCGCGGTGACGCTGGCGGGCCCGACCGAAGCCATCGGCGCGCTGCGAGAGGCCACCAAGCGCCAGCGCCTGGTGTTCCGCGATCTCGACTTGGACTATCCGTTCCACACACCGGCCATGGCTCCGGTCGAGGCGCCGCTGCTGTCCGATCTGAAGGACCTGGTGCCGCTTGTGGGCTCGGTGCCGTTCGTGTCCACGGTGACTGGAACCGAGCTGCCGGGCCTGCGCCTGAATGCGGCCTACTGGTGGCAGAACGTGCGTGAACCGGTTCTGTTCGAGGCCGCCCTCAAGCAGGCGGTGAAACTCGGCGCGCGCCTGTTTGTCGAGATCGGGCCGCGCAGCACCTTGCTGACGCATATTTCAGACAGCGTCGACAGCGAAGGAGACAACTTTGCGGTCCTGTCGGTGCTGGACCGCAGCGACAAGAACGAAGATCCGTTCAGCAAAGCGGTGGCAACCTGCATCGTGCGGGGTGCCCGCGTCGACGATGCGGTAGTGTTCGGACCCGATCCGGGAGCCGTTCCGCTGCCGACCTATCCCTGGCAGCACCGCGAGTTCCGCAACACGCTGACGCCGGAAGCGACCGGCCACCTGTTCGACAGAGAGCGTCATCCGCTCTGCGGAGCGCGCATCAGCAGCGATGCCCTGGAATGGCGTGGGCATCTTGATACGACAACGATGCCGGCGCTCGCCGATCACAAGATCGGAGAGCAGGTGATTCTTCCGGGAGCAGCATTTCTGGAAATGGCATTGGCGGTGACGCGGCACTGGCTGCATACGCCGAATGTGTCGATCACCGACTTCGAAATCCTCAAGCCCCTTGATCTGACGGGAGGAGAGACGCGCGAAATTCTATGTCGTGTGTCGCCTGGCTCCAACACGCTGGAAATTCTCAGCCGGCCGCGGCTCACTGGCGCCGCGTGGCTGCTTCATGCCCGCGGCAAGATGTTTCACGCCAATCACCAGAACGCCGTCCTGATGCCGGTGCCTTCGGGTGCGCAGGCGACCGTCCATGGGGAAGGCATCTACCGGTTGGCACGGATGAGCGGGCTAAACTACGGTCCGGCGTTTCGGCTGGTCGACGGCGCCACCCGCCCTGGTCCGACGACCATCGAGGTCACGCTCACACCTGTTGTGCCCTCCGAATCGGAGTCGGTGTTCCATCTTGATCCGATGCGGCTCGATGCCTGCTTCCACGGGCTATTCGTTCTGTTTCCGGATCTGCAAGCCGAGAGCCGTGGTGTTGCCTATATCCCGGTCCGCTTCGATGAAATGGTCTACTACGCGACCGGCGGCTTGGCGCAGCGCGCCATCATCAGCTTGCGGAATTGCAACGAGCGCTCCGTCGTAGCTGATTTCTACATTTATGGCGCCGACGGCGAGGTCATCGCGATCTTGCGCGGGGCGCACTTCCAGGCCGTCCTCACGCGGCGCACCCCGGGGCTGGAATCGATCGCGCTGGTCGAGCAGTTGCAGATGCTGGACGGCCACGCGTTGCGGCGATCGGGCATCGGCGTGTCAGCCGAAAAGGTCATCGCACGGGCGCAAACCGTCAAGGTTGACCACACTGCATCGCTGGCGCAGGCCGACGAGAGCTTCATTCTCGAAGGCTGGGCGATGGCCATGGCCTACGAGATTGCCGCGGGACTGTCCGGCGGCGAAGAGTTCAGCCCGGACATGCTGGTCAACAGCGGCAATCTGCCGCCCGAGATGCTGCCCTGGTTCCGCAACATCCTGTTCAGCCTCGAGGGTGCCGGGCTGGCCAAGGAAGGGCACGGCCGGTGGACGCTGCTGAATGACCCACTGCTTCCGTCGTCGACCTCGGTCCTGCGGGCGCTGGCAACCGAGCACCCGTCGCGCGCAGCGGAGCTTTTGCTGGCAGGGGAACTTTCGGGCCTCGCCGCCACGTTGGCGGCAGAACTGCAAATGTCGGCTCCCGTCGTGCTGTCCAACGAGGCGCTCGACTACTACGCCATCGCCGGGACTTGGGCGGCAAAGGCCAGCGAATGGCTGACGCAGCTATTGCAAAAGACCGAGGCGATGTGGCCGGCGGATCGATCGCTTCGGCTGCTACAGATCGGCTTCGGGCCTCTGAGCCAGTCGCTGCTGTCGATGATCCAATCCAGGAACATCCACTTGACCGTCTTGGAGCCAGATCGTCGCCGCTTCGAGCGCGCCAAGCTCGCATTGCCCAACAGCAGCAGGGTCAAGCTGCTCGATTTGCAGAATAATTCGCAGCTCGGCCAGTTCGATCTGATCATCGGAGCGGAAAGCCTTCACCGGCTTCCCACCTCGCTGCGGCTGGCGAAGCTCCAGCAGGCACTGGCCCCGCGCGGCATGCTGATCTGCATCGAACCGCAGCCGTCGCTGTTCCGCGACCTGGTTTTCGGCCTGCTGCGCGGCTGGTTTGATCGCAGCGTCGGTGGCTTCCCGATCGGCTCGCTGCTGACCGCCGGTGAGTGGAAGCAGGCCTTGGAGAGCGCCGGGTTCGCCAATGCCCACGCCGCGTCGGTAAGCCTCGGGTCGGAATCGGCGTTGTTGATCGTTTCGGAGTCGCCGGCGCAGGCGGCCAAGCACCCCGATCGATCCGGACGGGTAGAGGCCGATGGCGTAACGACGTTGATCGTCGCTGGGACGTCCTTGCCGCAACGGGAAATCGCCACGACGCTCGCGGCGCTGTTGCCGCGGGGTGGTGCGCATGTCGCCATGGTCATGGACGAAACCGGGAAGGCGAAGTTCCCGGACTTGGCGTCCGACGTGGTCGTTCAGTTCCTTCCGATGGCCGATGACGTTGAGGCCGAGCCCAACGAGCGCCTGAGCAGCCGCTGCATGGAGATCAAGGGGTGCGCCGAACGTATCGGATCGGCGCGGGCGACGCTCTGGATCGTCTTTTCCGGCGCGCTTTCCTCGGGTTCGGCCAAGGTGCATCCGGTCGAGACCGGAGCCTGGGCTTTTTCGCGAACGCTGGCGAATGAGTTCCCCAATCTTGATATCCGCCGCGTCGATGTCGCGCCGCAGGTTTCGAAGCAGGTGGCGGCTGAGCGAATCCGCGATCTCGTTCTGTCGGATACCGATGAGACCGAGATTCTGATCGACACCACCGGCATCCAGGCTGCTCGCGTCGAAAGCATCAAGCAGAACATGGAAGGGGCGCCCGAGGACTTCGCCCCTGCCGCCCAACTGCAGCGGCGGATGATGTCGAACCAGCGCCTGCACTGGCGCGCGATCGATCGGAGCCTTCCGCTGGCGGACGAGATCGAGATCGCGGTCGAGGCAACGGGACTGAATTTCCGCGATCTGATGTGGATGCTGTCGCTGTTGCCGGAGGATATGCTGGAGCATGGATTCACCGGTCCGACGCTGGGGCTTGAATGCGCCGGACGGATCATCCAGATCGGCGCCAACGTCCGCCATTTCAAGGTCGGCGACCACGTCGTCGCGCTGGCGCCGTCCGCGTTCTCGACGCATGTTGTGATTCCGGCGGTGATGGCGGCCAAAGTGCCGGAAGGGCTGTCAAGCGAAGATGCCGCGACCATTCCCGTGGCTTTTCTCACCGCGTTCTACTCCCTGCTGCGGCTCGCCAAGGTGCGCCGCGGCGAGTGGGTGCTGATTCATGGCGGTGCCGGCGCCGTCGGAATGGCGGCAATCCAGATCGCTCACTGGCGCGGCGCTCAGGTGATCGCAACCGCTGGTTCGAAGGCGAAGCGCGATCTGCTCAAGGCGCTGGGTGTCGCGCACGTTCTCGATTCCCGCTCCACGGATTTCGTCGACGAAGTGAAAAGGATCACCAAGGCGGGTGTGGACGTGGTCCTCAACAGCCTGGCCGGCGAGGCGATGGAGCGCGGAATGTCGACGCTGCGTCCGTTCGGCCGCTTCGTGGAGCTCGGCAAGCGGGACTATGTCTCAAACACGCACATCGGCTTGCGGCCGTTCCGCCGCAACCTGACCTATTTCGGCGTCGATCTCGACAATCTGATCGAAGCCAAGAAGGGGCTAGGGCATCGCATCTACAGGGATGTGATGCGGCTGTTCCGCGACGGGGTACTGACGCCACTGCCGCATAGCGTATTTCCGGCAACGGAAGTGCTGGATGCCTTCCACCTGATGCAGCAGTCCGGACACATCGGCAAGATCGTGGTCCAGCCCCCGCGGCCGGGCACGATTCGCAAGCCGAATGCGCCGTTCTCGGTCGATGGGCACGGCACGCATCTAATCACCGGCGCGTTCGGCGGTTTTGGTCTCGAAACCGCGAAATGGCTGGTCGACCACGGCGCCCGCCATCTCGTGCTGCTCGGCCGCCGCGGTCCGGTCACGGACGAGGCCAAGACGGTGCTGTCGGATTTCGCCAAGCGCGGCGTCAAGGTGCTGGTCGAGACCTGCGACGTCGGCGACAGGCGTGCGGTGGAAAAGCTGTTCGAGAAGATGCATACCCGCATGCCGCCGGTCGCCGGCGTGATCCACGCCGCGATGGTGCTCGAGGATGCGCTGATCGCCAACCTCGACGCCGATCAGCTCAACCGCGTTCTGCGTCCGAAGGTGAAGGGGGCGGAGAATCTCGACATCGCCACCCGCGGATTATCGCTCGACTATTTTGTCCTGTTCTCCTCGGTGACGACGCTGATCGGCAATCCGGGACAGGGCAGCTACGTCGCGGCGAACGGGTTCATGGAGGGGCTTGCCCGCCGCCGCCGCCAGGAAGGCTTGCCCGCGCTTGCGATCGGATGGGGTCCGATTTCAAACGTCGGTGTGGTGGCGCTGAACAAGAAACTGCAGAAGAGCCTGCAGGTGCGCAGCGGCGTCAGGGGTTTGGTGGCGCGCGAGGCGCTCGATCTGATGGCGGAAGCGCTCGAGCAGACCGGCAGCGCCCCCAATCTGGCGGTGGTGACGATTGCATCGAACGAATGGACGCTGGCCGGCGATCGGTTGCGCGTCCTACGGTCGCCGACCTATACCGCCGTGGTCAGGGACGACGGGGCGCACGGCGACAGCGCGGTTACGACGCTGGACCTCCGGTCGCTGCTGGCCACCGAGGATCTGGAAATCGTGCGCCGCAGGGTCGCGGATCGCATCGTCAGCGAGCTCGCCCGCGTGCTTCACTCCCGCGAGGAAGACATCAGCAGAGTGCGTCCGATGTCGGAGATCGGGGTCGACTCGCTGATGGCGCTCGAGCTCAACATGAACCTGAAGGATGCGTTCGGAGTTGAGATTCCGCTGAGCAATTCAGCAGGCAGCATGACCGTGGCTGGGCTCGCGGAGGAGATGATTGCACAGGTCAACCTCGATGCTTCGCGCGATGAGGATTCCGTAGCCCACACCGTCGCCGAGCAGCATATCGCCGGCAAGATCGAAACCGAGCATCTGGAAGCGCTGAAATACGCGCAGCAATCCGAGAGCCAAAAGACGAAAAGGCTTCTGTCGTGACCCGCAAGAGCGGATACTTGGCTGGAAGCGAGCGGGAGCGGCTGCTCTCGCGGGTTGAAGCGTTGCGGCATGCCGACAAGCCGCGCATCCTGCCGAATGCCGGAGCGGCCTCGCCGTCTTCCAACGCCACCGACTTCTCCACGCTTCCCGGCTATGCCGAATTGCGCATGCAGCGGGCGGTCGCGGACATGGTGGGGATCGACAGTCCGTTTTTCCGGATGCACGAGGGTCGCGCCAGCGCGAGCACGCAGATCGCGGGGCAGACCTGCCTCAATTTCTCGTCATACGACTATCTGGGATTGAACGGGCACCCCGAGGTAGCGGTCGCGGCCAAGTCGGCTATCGAGCAGTACGGACTGTCATGCTCAGCGAGCCGGCTGGTGGCTGGCGAGCGTCCGATCCACCGTTCCCTGGAGCGGGCGCTGGCGGATCACTACGGCGTGGAGGATTGCGCAGTCTTCGTCAGTGGCTACGCGACCAACGTCGGCGTCATCGGTCAGCTGGTCGGACCGAAGGATCTGCTGGTCTTCGATGCGGCGATTCACAACAGTGCCGTGGTCGGCGGTCTATTGTCGGGCGCCAACCGGCGCAGCTTCGCGCACAACGATCTCGCCGGTCTCGACCGCCTGCTGAGCTCGATCCGCGCCGATTTCGAGCGCGTGCTGATCGTCGTCGAAGGACTCTACAGCATGGACGGGGACTATCCCCATCTGCCGACGCTGATCGAGATCAAGAAACGGCATGAAGCCTGGCTGATGATCGACGAGGCGCATGCCCTCGGCGTCCTCGGTCAACGGGGTTACGGGCTCGCCGAGCATTTCGGCATCGACGGCAACGCCGTCGACATCTGGATGGGAACGCTGTCGAAGACCTTGTCCAGTTGCGGCGGATATATCGCCGGCTCGACGGAACTGGTCGAGTACCTCAAGTGCATGGCCGGCGTATTCGTCTACAGCGTGGGCTTGCCGCCGGCGCTGGCCGCGGGTGCGTCAAAGGCGCTGGAATTGATGCACCGGGAGCCGGAACGGGTTCGCCGGTTGCGACAGAATTGCGTTTATTTCCATGAGCTTGCGACGGAGAACGGGCTCGACACCGGCGCCGGGATGAGCACCGCCGTCTGTCCGATCTTGGTTACGGATTCGCTGCCGGCCGTGGTCCTGTCGCAACGTCTGTTGGAGCGCGGCATCAACGTGCTGCCGATCATCTATCCCGCCGTCCCGGCCAAGGCCTCCCGGCTGCGCTTCTTCATCACGGCTGCGCATACGGATGCGCAGATCAAGATCGCGGTCGAGGCGACTGTCGACGAACTGCGCGAGATTTCGTCCAACCCGTCGTTGCTTCGGCTTCCGATTCTGCAAAGCTGAACCTGCCAGCGCATGCGCGGAGGCACAATGTCGCGCGCGATCCGGCGTGACGCTGCGATCAGGCGTGCCGTAGCGCCGCCCGCTCCGCGCTCCAGAGCGCGGCCTCCATGAATCCGCCGGTGAGGTAGTCCCCGCAAAAGGAAATGCCTTTGCGGGAATCGGCAAGCCGCAGGAAGTCGATCGTCCGCCGCTGATGGCCGACCTGATGCAAGGGCACGGCATAGGGGTGGCGCGTCACGTGCGCTTCGTCAATCCAGTCGGATATTCCAGGAAAAAACGCCTCGAGTTCCCGACGGCACAATTCGACGATCTCCCCGTCATGCAATCCCGTGAATCCTTGCGACGCGGGATAGCAGGTCCAGGCCTGCAGCACGCTCTTGCCGGACGGTACCATCGCCGGGGATTTCCTGGACGCATCCGTGATGAAGCTTACGTGGCGTGCCGCATTTTCTGGAAGCACATACGACCAGATACCGCGCCCAAGCGGCCGATCCAGGAAGAACGACACGAGCGAAAACGCGGGAATCGTGATGCCCGACAGGTATCGCCGTTCGGCGATCCAGTGTTCCGGCAGAAGGGCGGCTGCTCTCGGCGGGGGCAGCGCGACGACCACGTGATCCGCGCGGACAATGTGTCCGCTTCCCTCTAGTTCCGCGCCCACCACGGCGTCGTGCTTGACGGCAACGCGCCGCACCGGGCTGTCGAATGTTACGCGCAGGCGTGCGGCGAGGGCGGCGGCGAAAGATGCAATGCCATTGGGAAGGACCAAGTAATTGGTCAGGACCACGATGCGAAACAGGCGAAAGACGTGCAGGAGGCTCGGTTCCGACACGGCGGGTTCGGCAAGCGCTCCGGCAAGCAGCAGCGGGCGCAAGGCGAATTCACGCATGAACGGGTCGGGGATTTGCGTCCACGCGTTCGCGTCGTCGAGGCGGGGATCGTGGTCAAGGCTGAACACATCGCGCCGGTTGGCCAGCACCTTCGCGATCAGTCCAAGCGCCTTGAGATTGCTTAGCCCGGCCGGCGGAAACCAGGGCAATCGATGCGAGACATCGAAATGTCCCCTGGCCGTGCGCTGATCGAAAAATCGGGTACTTCCGGCAACATGCGCCAGCTCCTTGTCCAACCCCAGTGCCCGCATCAGTGCGTGCGCGCGGACATAGTTGGAATGAAAATACTGGGTGCCCGCGTCGGCGCGATCGCCGCGGCGCGAGGTCAGGGTAACGGAGCGGCCGCCGACGCGGCTGCCGGCCTCCAACACCTCAACGTCGTGGCCTTTCTCGGCAAAATAGGTTGCGGCTCCCAGGCCGGCGATACCACCACCGATGATGATGACGCGCATTCGTCGGCGGCCGCCGTCCCAGTCATGCTGGTTGGTGATTCAGAAGTTCTCTTTGTCTTATGCCGCTAGTCCGTCAAGAGAACTTCTAAGCCAGAACCACACGAGAATCACAGTTTTCCAGTGCTTCTTAGAATCCGAAGACACCAGTCAGGGCGCCGCTCAGGCGCGGCCATGCAGAGGTCCGCCGCAGCACGGCCGAAATATACCCCCTGGTCATGCGCATGCAAATCGGCTTCTGTTGCGTCCGCACGGCGCCGTCAACGATGATCGAAAGCTGAATTCGGTGGCCAGCATGCCCAAGACGGTCGTGATCACCGGCGCATCGAGCGGCCTCGGCGAAGCCCTTGCCGTGCGCTATGCGCGTGCCGGTACGGTGCTCGGGATGGTCGGACGCGACCGGCAACGGCTAGAGCGCGTCGCCGAACGATGCCGCGCGAGCGGCTGCGAGGTGCGCCTGGCGTTCATCGATGTTCGTGACCGACCGTCACTGGCGGCCTGGCTCAACGAGTTGGATCGAGCTTCGCCGGTTGACCTGGTGATCGCCAATGCCGGCGTGCTTACTGGAACGTCGGACGGCCAGCTCGTCGAGGACCCCGACGCCGCCTTCAAGCTGATGGAGATAAACGTCCTTGGCGTCATGAACACGGTGCAACCGTTGCTGCCTCGGATGCTGGCGCGCGGCCGTGGGCAGATCGCGATCATGAGCTCCGTCGCCGGCCTGGTCGCGCTCCCCGATTCTCCCGCTTACAGCGCCAGCAAGTCCGCCATCCTGCGCTACGGATTGGCGCTGCGCGGCCGCGTCCGCGCGGCAGGTGTCCGCGTCAACGTCCTCTGCCCGGGATACATCACCACGCCCATGGCGGCGCGGATCAAGGGGTGGAGGCCGCTGGAAATGTCGGTGGAGGCGGCTGTCGATCGCATCGTCAAGGCACTGGACCGGGACCGCGAGCTGATCGCTTTTCCTTGGGCCCTGGTCTTCATCTCACGCTTTGCCATGCTGCTGCCGGACGGCCTGCGCCGCGTCGCCATGAAGCCGTTCAAATTCCACGTCGCGCCGTCTTCTGAAGCCCCAACGGGTCGGGCCGCGGAATCACCGACGCCACCGGTTACGTAACTCCGCCGGCGGCCGGTGTCTGCTTGTTGATCGCAGCGACCCCGACGGCCTATATGATCGCGGCGCGCCGATCAACGTCCTGGATCTTTGTCTTGATGCGAAGCGTTTCCATCGCCCTTGCGACGTTCAACGGCGCGAAGTACCTGGGGCCGCAACTGGAGAGCCTTGCCCGCCAAACTACGTTGCCGTCCGAGCTGGTCATTACCGATGACCGATCGACCGATCCCACCGGTGACATCATTCGCGGATTCGCAAAAGGCGCGCCGTTCCCTGTTCGCTTCCACGAGAACGAGTCGCGTCGCGGCTATCGGGCCAACTTCATGCGGGCGGTCGATCTCTGCGGATCGGATCTGATCGCATACTGCGACCAGGACGATATCTGGGAGCCGGGAAAAATCGCCATCATGGCGCGATTGTTCGACGGTCCGGACGTGCTGCTGGCCTATCACAACGCCACCGTCATCGACGAAAACGAAGCACCGATTGGCCGACTCTACAAGGGTGGTCCCGGGATCCGGCGGCTTGCGCCGCTTGCTCCGGACCCGTGGAGCCTCGTGGCCGGGTTCACCCAGGTATTTAGGCGGAGCCTGGTCCGGTTTTCCGCCATGCATGCGGCATCGGTGGATCCCTATTGGCCCGCCGAACGCCTCGCGCATGATCAGTGGCAGCTCTTCCTCGCCTCCGTTTTTGGATCGGTGGTCCGCGTCGCGCAACCGCTCGCACAGTATCGGCAGCACGGTGACAACGCGTTCGGTTGGAGCGACAAGCACTGGATCGAGACCACCCCGAGCCATTTCCTGCGGCCCGAGAGCTTCCTCATTGCCGCGCGGAACCGCTCCGACCTGCTGCGCCGGCTTCCGGACAACGTGACGGCGGACGAGCAGGAGCGGGCGCGTGATGCGATCTCCTTCTACGATGAGCTGCACCGGCGGCTGGGGGACCGAATATCGATCTATTCATCCGCCGCGCTGAAGGCGCGTACCATGGCATTTCGTGCGCTGCTCCGGCAGCGCGCCTACAGCCGCGCTCGCGGCGCGGCGCGGTTCGGCTGGAAAGGCCTCCTGATGGACGGATTCGGCGGCGTGCCGTTGGGGCCGATCATGCGGCGGATGATCCTGTGATGGCCCGGCCGGCGCATTCCGGCCACGACATGACAACGGTCCGGCGTTGCAATGACTCCCAGCCACATGCCGCCGGTTGCCGACTCCGATAACTTGACCGGCCATTCGGAGCGACAATACAACCCGCAGTCCGGAGACTCGGCTGCACGGCCCGGCCTAATGCCTGGCAAACGGCGGTGGCGCGAACGAGGTATGATCGACGATGATGCTTGAATGGCTGGCGGATACCCTGGTGGTGCTGACCCTGGTCGGTTGTGCCATCATGCTTGCGGCCGTTCTCGCCTTTTTCTATCAGCTGCGCGCCTATCTGGCGCTGCGGTCGGATGGCATCGCGCTGGAGCGTCGAAGATTGGCGCATCCGTTGCCGCCGGGCGATGCGCTGCCGCATGTCGTCGTGCAGCTTCCGTCCTTCAACGAAGGTGCGATCGTCGAGCGCAGCATCGCGAATGCGACTAGGCTCGATTGGCCGAAGGACAAGCTGCACATCCAGGTCTGCGACGACAGCACGGATGCGACGACCGAGGTCGCGCGCGCCGCCACGGAACGCGCACGCGCGAATGGCTTTGACGTGGTCGTACTCCATCGCAGCGACCGCAGCGATTTCAAGGCCGGCGCCCTGCGCAACGCCATGTCGAAAACCGGTCATGAGTATTTCGCGATTCTCGATGTCGACTATGTGTCGTCGCCAGATTTCCTGCGGCGCTGCATGGCCGTGTTGATCGGCGACCCGAAGGTCGCCTTCATTCAGGCGCGTCCCGACTTCCTCAATACCGACGAGAGCCTGCTGACGCGGGCGCAGTCGATCATGCTTGATTTTCATTATGGGCTCGAACAGGCGGTCCGGAGCTGGGGAAGCCAAGTCTTGCCATTCAACGGTACCTGCGGAATTTGGCGCCGCGCGGCGATCGAGGCCGGCGGCGGCTGGCGCGGCGATACCGTGACGGAGGATTGGGATCTCAGCTACCGCGCCTGGCTGAAAGGGTGGCGCGGCGTGTATGTGACGTCCGTGACGGTGTCCGGCGAGTTGCCGACGAGCCTGCGCGTGTGGCTTGCACAGCAAAATCGGTGGGCGGCCGGAATTGGAGAGGTTGCCTTCAAGATGCTGCCGCCGCTCTTTGGCAACCGAAGCCTGTCGGGCGGCGAACGCTGGGGCGCCACGTTTCCGCTGGTGGCCTGGTTCGCCCACGTCATGTTCAGCGTCACGATCATTCTGGCCCTGATGGCGATCGGGTTGCGGCCGTCGATCGCATTGTCTCTGGGGGGGACGGTTTACGCCGTGCTCATCGCTGCGACGGTCGCGCTGTTCGCGGTGATGTTTGCAGCCAACCGCTTCGTCCGTCCCAAAACGCCGTTCTGGACATTCGCGATCGGCTTCATCCCGGTTCCGTTTCTCACGCTCTACATCAGCTGGGCGAATTTGCGTTCGCTGCCGGCAACCCTGCTGGGCCGTCAGCGGGTGTTTGTACGGACGCCGAAGGCCGGCGCGGCGCCGAATCCGTCGTGATGCCGGAGGCATCGGGTCAGAGGGAGTTGGCATAGTATTTCGTCGATGAAGATCAGCATGGCTTCCATCCAAGAGCGTCCGCAACGCCTCGCGCGCTTGCGGAAACTGAATATCGGCGTGCCGTTCGCCGTTGTTCGCCCGGTCGCGCCGACAAGCCAGCGCAGCGGCGGCGCCGTGTTCGTGTCATCCATGGCCGAGCGGACAACCCGTACGCAGGCCGTCTTGGGCGGCCGCAGCCCTCGGTTCGTGCAGTTCTCGCGCTTCGCGTGGTTCGATGCGCATCTGCAGGCCCCCCTCAGGCCGCAGGGTCAAGCGGCAGACCGGCTTGATCTCACGTCCGGCTTCGAGCCGCAATCGGAAGGATTGCGCCAGCGTTGCCAGGCACAAAATCGCTTCCTGCTGGCCGAAGGACATGCCGGCGCAAATCCGTGGCCCGATGCTGAACGGAACATAGGCGAACTTGGATGGCGCACCGGGATTGCCGGGCATGAAGCGGTCGGGAATGAAGTGGTCAGGCTTGTCCCACAGTTTACGGTGCCGGTGCAGCAGCCACGGAACCACCAGCACCAGCGACCCCTTCGGGATCCGCGTCCCCTGATAGGTTTCGTCCTGCAGGGCCTCGCGCGGCAGGATCGGAACCGGCGGATAGAGGCGCAACGTCTCCTCAAGGACGGCGCGGGTGTAGCTCAGGTGCGGCAGGTCGGTGACGGTCGGCAGTCTCCCGCCCAGCACAGAGTCAAGTTCGGCATGCAGTCGGGCTTCGACTTCCGGAGCTTGTGAGACCAGGTACCATGTCCACGCGAGCGTATTCGCCGTGGTTTCATGCCCGGCCATGAACAGCACCGCCGCCTCATTGCGGACCGCCTCGGGGTTGAGGGGCTCGCCGGTATCCACGTCACGGGCATCGAGAAGGCGGCCGATGACGGAGACCTCGTCGGCGCGCTCGCGCGAGCGATAGCTCTCGATAATGCCGTCTAGAACGGCATGGATGCGCGTGACCGAGCGCCGGACCGCAGGGCCGTACCATCGCGGAAGCCAGTCCGGCAGCCCCAGCAGCGACACCAGGTCGAACTGGTTGATCACCCGCTGGTAGTCGCTGAACCCGTCCACGATCTCGTGGGCGTGCTCGCGGCCGAGCTGGCGCCCGAAGATCGTGCGGCAGATGATCTCCGCGGTGAGATGCGCCATTTCCGCCAGCACATCGACGGACGGCGGTTGCAGGCGGGCCCAGCGGTCGCGTGCCTCGACCGCGGTCTCGACCATGACCGGGGCAAATTCCGACAGCCGTGACACGTGAACGATGGGCGCCACAATGCGGCGGCGCTTGCGCCAGGTGTCGCCGTCGCTGATGAACAGTCCATCTCCGATCAGCGGCTGCAAGGCGTATCGCATCTGCGCGCTCTTTCGCTCGAAGCTCGCATTCTTGAGGCTGAAGGCGAATTGCACGGCGTCCGGACTGTTGCAGACGAACACCTTGCGCATGAACAGGCGGCCGGCGGAGAACTCGTAGTCGAAAGCTTCGTCCTCCCACATTTCCAGGAAGTTCCGGCGCCCGAGCAAGATGCGCCGCCAGGTCGCAGGCGGGTTCGCAAACCGGGGCGGATGGGGAGGAATGAAGTCAGACAATGATCGACCCGCTGGCGCCACAACCGTCGCCGGATCAGGAGCTTTCTCGGCTCGATAAGGGCTCTTAGGCACCATACCCGAGTATCAACGGGTGGTGAACCACGTTGTGGGCTCAATGATCGTGGCGATTCAGGGACCCTTGCACCCATCGGTGCCCGGGGCCATTGGCCATCTTTCCTGCGTTCGATCAGGCGGAGGGGCCAGATGGTCCGAGCGGGTACGCTGCGGCTAAATGATTCGGCGTTCGAGTTTCCGCCGACTCCGCAGCGCACTAAGGCCTGTTTACAGTCACCGGATTGCGAGGAAAGTGGCGATGAGATTGATGAGCCCGGCAAAACAAGTATCGGTCTTTTCGTAGCGGGTTGCGATGCGTCGGAATGCCTTGAGGTGGCAGAAGAAGTTCTCGACCAGATGGCGCCATTTGTACATTTCGGCATCATGAGGGATACGCCCGGCCCGGTCGGCCTTGGAGGGGATGACCGCTGCGGCTCCGCGGTCATTCAGGTTGGCGCGCAGCCAGTTGTTGTCGAAGGCCTTGTCGCCGATGAGCGCCTCAAAATCGAGGCCGGTGATCAAAGGCTCGACACCGATGCTGTCGTGACGCTGGCCGGGCAAAAGGACGAAGCGAACGAGATTGCCGAGAGCGTCGACCAAGGCCATGATTTTGGTGGTCAGACCGCCACGCGAGCGGCCTATTGCCTGATTTTGAGTCCCCCTTTTGCGCCGGTGCCATGCTGGTGGACCCGAACGAGTGTGCCGTCGATGAGGACATATTCGAAATCGGGATCCTCGCAGAGCGCCTTGAAAACACGCTCCCACACTCCCTTCTGCGCCCAGCGCCAGAAGCGCGTATACACGGTGAACCAGTTGCCGAACGCTTCCGGCAGGTCGCGCCACGGCGAGCCCGTGCGAGCAATCCAAAGAACGGCTTCGATAAAGAGCCGGTTGTCGCGCCCGCTGCTACCGGGATCTCCGGCTTTGCCCGCAAGCTCCGGCGCAATCCGTTCCCATTGGGTGTCGCTCAGCATCAATCGAATCAAGGCTGACCTCCATTTTTCAGCCTTCAATCAATTTTCTACCGATTTGGGAATCCCGACTGTAAACAGGCCCTAGCCCACGCTTGCCGGGAAGGGATTGTGCCTGCTGGCCGTATCACGAAGTGTTTCGGACGGGTAGCAACGATCTCCTGCGTCCCGCAGGACTTGACGCTGGCGCGATGGACTCTCTAACAGGGTCTGCGGCAGCGGCGTACGATCGGTTGGCCGGTCCCGACAGATTCGCAGAGATCACCGAATGACGCGGCAACCGTTGGCGTTCATCGACCTGAATCGGCAGCAGGCGCGGATCCGCGACGACCTCGACAAAGCCATCGCTTCCGTATTGGCGCACGGCAGCTATGTCATGGGCCCTGAGGTTCGCCAACTCGAAAGCGAATTGGCGAAGTTCTGCGGTGCCAAGCATGCGCTGTCTTGCTCCAACGGGACCGACGCGCTCGGACTCATTCTGCGGGCGTTGCAGGTCAAGCCGGGCGATGCCGTGTTTTGTCCGAGCTTCACCTTCGCCGCCACCGCCGAAGTGGTGGTGTGGTTCGGCGCGACGCCGGTCTTCGTCGACATCCACGACGATACGTTCAACATGGATGCATGCAGTCTCGATGTCGCCGTGCAGACCGCAAAGGCGCTGAATCTGCGGCCCGCCGGCGTCATCAGCGTCGATCTGTTCGGCTTGCCGGCGGACTACGACAATATCGAGCCGGTCTGCGCGGCGCACGGCCTATGGTTGCTCAGCGATGCCGCACAGAGTTTTGGCGCGACCTACAAGGGCCGCAAGCTCGGGACCATCGGGATCGCCACCGGGACTAGTTTCTTTCCCGCCAAGCCGCTCGGCTGTTATGGCGACGGCGGCGCGATCTTCACCGATGACGACGCCCTGGCGGATTTGCTGGTCAGCCTGCGGGTGCACGGGCAGGGGAGCGACAAGTACGACAACGTCAACATCGGCATCAACGGCCGGCTCGACACGCTGCAGGCGGCGGTGCTGCTGCAAAAGCTGCGGATCTTTCCCGACGAGATCGAGAAGCGCAACCAGGTCGCGGAGCGCTACAACGCGGCACTCGCCGACGTCGCGATCGTACCGAGGGTGCCGCGTGATCTGATGTCCGTGTGGGCACAGTACACGATCCGCATTCCGCCCGGCCGCCGCGCGCCGCTCGCCGCCGCGCTCAAGCAAGAAGGTGTTCCGACCGCCATCTACTATCCGAAGCCGCTGCACCGGCAGATTGCCTATCGCGCCTTTCCCACGGCCGGCAACGGGCTGCCCGTGAGCGACCGCGTCGCTGAGGAAGTGATCAGCCTGCCGATGCATCCGTACCTCGAGCCGGATGAGCAGGATTTCATCGCCAATATCGTCAGGGCGGAATTGAGCTAGGCCCGCTTCCACCGGCCCGAGAATTGGCAGAGCAGCGCGCCGACCAGCACGGCGCCGAGCGCCAGCGCCACGGTGTCCAAGGCCGCCGATGGATAGGCGATCGTCGCAGCCGCCAGCGCGACGAGGCCGAGATTCACCGCGAAGACCCGGCCGACGATCGCGCGCACCGTATAGCCGTTGTCGGTGGCGCGCTGATAGAAGTGCGTCCGGTGCGCTTGCCAGATTTTCTCGCCGCGGACTAGGCGACGTCCGAGTGTGATGGTCGCATCGGCGAGGTAGTAGAGCGGCAGAAGGAGTGCGGCGGCGAGATGGCCGCCGGCCGCCAGCAGCAGCAGCAGCCAGGCGAGGATTAGCCCAATCGGCACGCTGCCGACATCGCCGAGGAACACGCTGGCGACCGGCCGGTTGAACGGCGCGAAGCCGATCATCGCTCCCGCCAGCACGATCGCGGTCAGCGTTCCGAGCGGCGGCATTGCGCCCAAGGCGCCGGCCATCACGAAGCCCGCGGCGACCGGCACCACCTCGGCGACGGTCATCCAGTCGACGCCGTCCATGAAGTTGACCAGGTTGATGAACCAGACGCCGGCAAGCAGCAGCAGTGTCCGTTCGATCCACCACGGCACCGCCGGAACCACGCGCAGCTCGGACGGCAGCGCCGCGACCATAATCGCGACCGCGACGATATGGAGCGCGAGGCGGGGCAATTGCGCGAACCCGCGAATATCGTCGGCCATCCCGGCCGCTGCCAGCAGCAGCGTCGCTGCGGCGACCACCGCGAATTGCGGCGCGGCTGCCCCGGCCCAGGCCGGCATCGCCGAAACCACGATCACCGGCAGCGTCAGGGTCACGCCAATCACGGCGATGCCGCCGCCTTGCGGCGTCGGCACGATATGCGAGGAGCGCGCATTCGGGCGCGCCAATGCGTAGCGCTGCAGAACCGGCCGCAGCCAGAAGAGCAGACCGTAGCTTACCGCGGCCGCGACTGCGAAGGCCGCAAATCCAAGCCAGACCCCGGGGGTGGTGGTCGCAATGCCATTCATGCCGTTGGCGCCTCGCTTGGTCCGGTGTTGCGATCGCTCGGCGTTGCCGGATTCGGCTGCCCGAGCAGCCGGTGATACAGGGCAACAATCTCGTGCCCGACGCGCGCGCTGGAGAATTCCGTTTCGGCGAGGCGGCGGCCTGCCGCGCCGTATCGGGCGCGGCGCTGCGGATCGTCGGCGAGTTGCCGGATCGCGTCGGCGAGGGCGGGGGGGTCGTCGACCGGAACCAGCATGGCATCGACGTCCGCGCGGGCAATCTCGCGGCAGCCGGGGACATCGGTCGCGACCAGGGGCCTCCCGCAGGCCGCGGCCTCGACGAGGCTAAGCGGCAGTCCCTCGCGCCGTGACGGCAGCACCGCGATGTGCGCCGCCGCCCACACAGTCCTGACGTCGGCGACGTGACCGAGGAGTTCGACGCCGGGGCGCCGCCGCCATTCATCGAGCGTGCTCGCCGAGATCGATGTCGGATTGGCGGGATCCGGCTCGCCGGCGAGTAGCAGCCGGATCGGATGAGCGGTCTCGGCCAGGCGTGCCTGCGCGTCGATTAATGCGCGCAATCCCTTGTCCTCCAGGAGCCGGCCGGCGTAGGCAACCGTGATCGGCCCGTCCGGCTCTGGGAGCGGCATGAAGCGTTCGACATCCACCCCGGACCCGGGAATGCGGACAATCCGTTCCGCCGCGACGCCGAGAGCCGCGAGAGCCGCTCCATCGTCCGGATTCTCCACCACCACCATTGACCGCCGGCGGTTGAACAGGGCACGCATCATGAAGGCCAGCAACGGCCGGGCAATGCGCGCCTTCAAGGTATTGGAGGTGAACGCGAAGCCAACCCCGGCGGTCGCATTGAGCACGGCGATCGGCAGACCGAGCGCCGCAATCGAGCCGACGATGCCCGGCTGCAGTGCCACGTGGTGGACGAGGTCTGGCCTAACTGCCCGATACAGCGACCGCACGGCCTGGATCGACCGCAGGAATTCGACCGGGTTCATGCTCGCTCGCCTCCAGTCGAGGGGGTGAAGCTGGAAGCCCTCGGCCGCAATGGCCTCTCCATGCTTGGCGACCCGGGCCGCGACATGCACCTCGAAACCAGCGTCCCGTGCAGCCCGGGCCATCGGAAGCCGGTGCAGGACGAAATACCAGTCCTCGGTTACGAGGTAGAGGAGGCGGGCAGAAGACATCAGATGCGCGCGCCTCCAGCGGTCAAACGCCGAGTTGATTAACACGTCCGTTACGGTATCACGAATTGTTTCAGAGGGATAGCGGCGTTCATGGCATGAACGCCAGGCTTGACGTTCATGCCATGAACGCACTATCACTGCGCCCAAAGCTGGGAGTCAGCATGGGCAATGCCGAAAGTTCGGATATCGAGAAGTCGAGGATCGTCCTCGGCCTGCTCGAGTCCGTGGAGCGGGACGGTGGCGCCTCGCAGCGGCGGCTTGCCGCCGAGCTCGGCATCGCGCTGGGCCTCGTCAACGCCTACCTCAAGCGCTGCATGAAGAAGGGCTGGGTGAAGGTCACCGAGGCCCCCGCCCGCCGCTATGCCTACTATCTCACGCCGCACGGCTTCGCCGAGAAATCGCGGCTGACCGTCGAATTCCTGTCCTATTCGTTCTCGTTCTTTCGTGCCGCCCGGGCCGATTGCGCCGAGGCTCTGGCGGCCGCCCGCGCCGCCGGCTGCAACCGCATCGTGCTGGCAGGCGCCTCCGACCTTGCCGAGATTGCGACCATCTGCGCGCTCGATACCGGCATTGCGATCGTCGGCGTGGTCGACGCCGATGCCGCAGGCGAGCGCTTCCTCAGCCTGCCCGTGATCCGATCCTTCGAGGTAGCAGCCGAACGTTGTGACGGCGTCCTGCTCACCGATCTGAAAAATCCGACGGAGACATTGGCCCGCGCCACGGACCGGTTCGGTCGTGACCGTGTGTTCGTACCTGCAGTGCTCACCGGGCGAATGCGCCGCGCGGCTGACGAGGCCAAGAGTGCGGAGCCGGCATCATGAGCGCGGGCGGGACGCGCTGGCACGTGGTGCAGACGCATCCGCACGCTGAGCAACGCGCGGAAACGCACCTGCAGCGCCAGGGTTTCGTCACCTATCTGCCGCGCTATCTCAAGCGCCGGCGGCACGCGCGCCGGGTTGAGACGGTTGCGGCGCCGCTGTTCCCCCGCTATCTGTTCGTGGCGATCGACCTCGCCGCGCAGCGGTGGCGTTCGATCCGGTCCACCGTCGGCGTTTCATATCTGGTGTGCAACGGCAACGATCCGGCAGCCTTGCCCGATGCGGTGATTGCCCAACTGCGCGATCGGGAGGAGTCCGGTCTGGTCCGGCTTCCGGCCCGGCCCCCCTTCAGGCCCGGCGAATCCGTGCGGATTCTCGATGGTGCGTTTGCCTCCTGCCTCGGCCTGTACGACGGCATGAGGGACGGCGAACGCGTCACCGTGCTGCTGGATCTGCTCGGGCGCAAGGTCCGCCTGGTCCTTGACGTGGACAGCGTTGCCGCTGCTTAGGCGGACCATGCGCCTGTAAGGAACGGTCTCGACCGGGTGAGCCATCGAGTCACCGGGACGGCGGTAGCATGCGTGGCCCGCACCGCTCTGCGGCACCTGTGCGCTGAGCATTTTCCTCAGCCCAGCGAATGGGATTTGAACGAATGATCTCTACCCGAAAACGTGTTCTTGTGACGGGAGGTGCCGGATTTCTCGGCTCCCACGTTTGTGAAAGGTTGCTCGACGCCGGCTGCGAGGTTCTCTGTGTCGACAATTTTTTCACGGGGTCGCGGGACAACATCCTCCATCTTCTGAAGCATCCACATTTTGAGCTTCTCAGGCACGACATCACGTTCCCTTTGTTCGTCGAAGTCGACGAAATCTACAATCTCGCCTGTCCGGCATCCCCGATTCACTACCAGTTCGATCCGGTGCAGACGACGAAGACCAACGTGCACGGCGCGATCAATATGCTCGGCTTGGCGAAGCGGCTGAAGGTGCGCATTCTTCAGGCGTCGACCAGCGAGGTCTATGGCGATCCCGACGTGCATCCTCAGCAGGAGAATTACTGGGGCCGCGTCAATCCGATCGGGCCGCGCGCCTGCTACGACGAGGGCAAGCGATGCGCCGAGACGCTTTTCTTCGACTACCATCGGCAATTCGGATTACGCATCAAGGTGGCGCGCATCTTCAATACCTACGGTCCGCGAATGCATCCGAACGACGGGCGGGTCGTATCGAACTTCATCATCCAGGCACTCGGCGGCGAACCGATCACGGTCTATGGCGACGGCGGTCAGACGCGTTCGTTCTGCTTTGTCGACGAGATGGCCGATGGATTAATCCGCTTCATGGCCGCACCGGACGAACTCACCGGGCCGATGAATCTTGGAAATCCGGTCGAGGTCACGATTCTGCACCTTGCCAGGATGATCATCGAGCTCGCCGGCAGCTCGTCGAAGATCGTCTACAAGCCCCTGCCGCATGATGATCCGCGGCAGCGTCGACCGGACATCACTCTCGCGCGGGAACACATCGACTGGGCGCCACAGACGTCGCTGGAAGAGGGGTTGAGGCGGACCGTCGCATACTTCCGCAGCGTGTCGCCGGCGCGATGAAGATCCTGTTCGTGACGGGAATCTTTCCGCCGGATCACGGCGGTCCGGCCCGCTACGTACCGTCCATGGCCGCCGAGTTGAAGCGGCGCGGGCACGAGGTTGTCACGATCGTCACGCTGAGCGATCGACTGGATTGCGACGACTCTGCGTATGGGTTTCCGATCGTCCGTCTGCGCCGCTCGCTGTCGCGGCCCGTGCGCGTCCTGCAGACGATCTGGACCATCACGCGGCATGCGCGCCGTGCCGACGTGGCGTATCTCAATGGCCTTGTGCTCGAAGGCATCGTCGCCACGCGGCTCTTGGGCCGCACACGGGCGGTGATCAAGGTAGTCGGCGACTTGATCTGGGAACGCGCGCGAAATTCCGGTGCGACCGAACTCGACCTTGATGCGTTTCAGGTCGCGCCGTTGCTGTTGCGCTGGCGCATCCTGCGATGGCTTCAAGGCTGGTACACGGCGCGCGCGGAGTTGGTCATTGTTCCGAGCGAGTATCTTGCGACGGTCGTCTGCGGGTGGGGTGTCGATCCGGGAAAAGTGCGGGTCATCCGCAACGCCGTTCCCTTGCCGCCCCCTGCGCCGGCGATCACGCCAAGCTACGATCTGGTCACCGTCGCCCGCCTGGTGCCTTGGAAGGGAGTCGCCGACCTGATCGACGTCGCGGCGGAGAACGGCTGGAGTCTCCGGGTCGTCGGCGACGGGCCGTTATGCGGGAGCTTAAACAATCCGTCGCGGCCTTGGGCGCAGACGTCTCGTTCGCCGGCCAGGTTCCGCCGGAACGTGTCTGCGCGGAAATTCGCGGCGCGCGGCTGTTCGTCCTGAACTCGGGCTATGAGGGCTTGCCGCACATCATCCTGGAAGCAAAAGCCGCCGGCGTTGCTGTCGTCGCGGCCGCCGCGCCCGGCACGCTCGAGGTGATGAATCACAATGTGGACGGCTGGACCGTACCGGTCGGCGATCGAGCAGCCCTGGCCGGGGCGATCCGGCATCTTCTGGCGAACGCGGCCGATCGCCAGCGCCTTCAGGAAACGGGCCGCCGCCAAGTTGAGGCCGAACACTCGTACCACGCGCTCGCGGACGCGACGGAGATGGCGCTTGCCGGCAGGGCGTGATGACCGCAGCAGGCCTTTCCATCCTCAATATCGGCCTGGACCGGGATTTGCTGGCATCCGATCGGCGTACGGAAGCCCAGGACCGGCAGTTGATCTATGCCAACGGACTTCCGGCGCACCTCGTGCATCTCGTCAAGGCACCCGCCGATGCACCGTGCGCGCCGATCAGCGTTGACCGGGGTGTCCACGTGATCCCATGTCCGGTGTCACATTGGGCGCAGTTCCCGATCTCCGCGGTGCGTGCCGGCGCACGCGAATTGCGGCGCAGGCGCTTCGACCTGCTCCAGGTGCAGGAGCCCTACCTCAGCGGTCTGGCGGGAGCGATGCTGGCCCGCAGGTTCGGTTTGCCGCTGGTCGTCGGCGTGTACAGCGACGAGGTCGACAATCCCGTCTGGCTTGCCGAGCGCAGGCTGAACCGATGGGTGAATGGCCTGGCGAAGTGGGTGCTGCGGCAAGCGTCAGCCGTCCGCGTCGACAGCCGCGCGGTCCTCGAGCGGCTCGCCGGGCAGGGCTACCGCAACCTCGCCTATGTTCCGTTTCTGATCACCAATGCCGATCGCCTGCTCGCGCCTTCAGAGCAGGCACCGGCAGTTCGCGCACAACTTCTCGGCTCGCGCGCCGGTCCGCTGCTGCTGGCGGTGAGCCGGCTCGAGCCGGAAAAGAACATCCCGCTGATGCTGCAAGCCGTCGGCGAGGCGGTGAAGGTGCATCCCGGTCTGGTTCTCGCGGTGGCCGGCGACGGGCGGCTCGCGGCGAGCCTCGCGTCCGAGGCCGAGCAGCTTGCCCCCGGCGCGGTACGCTGGCTGGGCAGAATCGAGAACGCGGATATGCCGCTCCACTACCAGGCGGCCGACCTGACGATGCTGAGCTCCAATCGCGAAAGCGCCGCGCGCGTGCTGTCGGAGAGCCTGCTTACCGGCACGCCGGTGCTGACCACCGATACCGCGGGCGCGCGCGAGGTGATCGAGGACGGCGTAAGCGGCCGTATCGTGCCCATCGGCGATGTGCGGGGCTTCGCCGATGCCCTGATCGACATTTGCCGCGACCCGAATCGCTTGGCGCGGATGGGCCGGGAAGGCCGCGAGCGCATGACCGACAGCGTGACGACCGACACGGTGCTGCGCGAGTTGTGCGGGCTGTACGCGAAAGCGCTTGGGAGAGCCGGCTGAATCTGCTCATGTTCAATCTGGCGGTGGATCAGGAGCACGTCACGCTCGCCTTCGGCCTGCGCTGGATCGAGACGCTGTCCCGCCGCTACGAGCATATCGACGTCGTGACCATGACGGCCGGCGCATACCAGTTGCCGGCGAACGTGCGCGTGTGGTCGGTTGGGCGCGAGCACGGTTATTCGGAACTGCGGCGCGCGCTGCGTTTCTATGGAATCGTCTGGCACATCATGCGCGAACGGCGGATCGACGTCGTGTTCACGCACATGATTCCGATCTTCGCCGTTCTGTTCTGGCCGGTGGCGCGTCTGACAGGCTTGCGTAATGTCCTCTGGTACGCGCATGGCGCAACGCCGCGCACGCTGCGCATCGCACACCGGTTGGTGGATAGGGTCGTTTCGCCGACGCCGGAAAGCTTTCGCCTGCCTTCGAGCAAGGTCACCTTCATCGGGCATGGTGTCGAAGGTGAGCGGTTCCGTGCGGTCGCGCGGCAGCCCGGACCGGCGCTGCGGATCATCACGGTCGGGCGAACGGCGCCCAGCAAGGGACTAGACGTGCTGATCGAGGCGCTTGCGCGCTGGCGGCACGACGGCGAGTGGCGGCTGACCGTGGTCGGCGGCGGCACGTCGGACAGCGAGGCAGCGTATGCCGATGACCTGCGCCGCCTTGCGCTCGGCACGCCGGTCGCCCACCGCATCGTATTCACGGGCCGCAAGAGCAGTGAGGAGGTCGCGGCCGTGCTGGCGGGGGCCGATGTCTTCGTCAATCTTAGCGAAACCGGCAGTCTTGACAAGGCGATCGTCGAGGCGATGGCGAGCGGCTGTCCGGTGATCAGCAGCAACGATGCCTTCGGCAGCATCGCGCGCGCGGGCGGTTTTGCGCAATACGTGATCGCGCGCACGCCCGAGGCCGTGCGCGCCGCGCTGTCGGAGTTGGCTGAGATGTCGCCCGCCGCGCGCCAGGCGCTGGCCGACCGCCAGTCGGAGATAGCGCATCGCTCGCACACCCTCGACGGCCTGATGGGCCGCCTGTGCGGCGTACTCGACGCCGAGGCGAAGCGGGGCGCGTGATGGAGGTGCGGCGCACGCTCATCATGGTCGCGGAGGCCGTTGCGTTCGTGCTGCTGCTGCCGTTGCTGCTGTGGTCGCATCTTCCGTTGGCGCCCTACAGCGCCTTCACCGCGCCGAGCCAGTTGCTCTCGTTCATCCCGGGCCTCACCGGAATCTTGCTGCGCAGGGTCTGGTATCGCAGGACGCTCCGGAGCTGCGGGCGGAACCTGACCGTTGACTGGCTGGCGGTCATCCGCCTCCCCATAACGACGGTCGGAAACAACTGCACCTTCGGGGTCGCGAACTGGATCGGCTCGGCGGCCGTCGGCAACGACGTCATGACCGGGAGTCATGTGGTCATCCTCAGCGGGCGGGAGCAGCACGGCTTCGACGACCTCGACCGCCCGATGCGGCTGCAGGGTGGAGAAAAGCGGCAACTGACGATCGGCTCCGACGTCTGGATCGGCGCCCATGCCGTCGTGATGGAGGATGTGAGCGACGGCACGGTGATCGGGGCAGGCAGCATCGTGACCAAGCCTTTTCCGCCGTGCGTGATCATCGCGGGAAATCCTGCACGCGTGTTGCGGACGCGTGGGAGCCCGGAGGATCGGGAGATGCCGGAACGATGAACCTCCTGGAGTATGTTCAGTTGGGTCTCAAGCATCGCGTCGACCCGTTCTATTCGAAATACCTCGCGGGGCGGCGCGTCCTCGACATCGGCGCGGGCAAGGGAGATTTCGTCGCGCGCGATCCGGCCCGGTTCGTCGGCATCGACGTCGATCCCGGGCTGGTGGAGCGATGCCGGAAGCGTGGGCTCGATGTCCGGTTGATGAACGCGCTGCAACTTGAATTTCCCGACAATATGTTCGAGGCCGTGCACGCGGCTCAGGTCATCGAGCATTTTGACGCGAGCGATGCCGCGACCCTGCTGCGGGAGGCGGGGAGGGTGCTCGTGCCGGGCGGCGTCATGGTGCTGAGCACGCCCGGGGTCCGCAATGTCTGGGCAACCTTCAGCCACGTCCGGCCGTATCCGCCGATGGCCTTCCGGAAACTCCTGAGCAGCGACACGGAGGGCTATGTCCGCGATGGCCGCATCGACCTCGCGTTCGAAGGCGCGTGGGGCACGCGCTGGTACGTCAGGAACCGGCACCTGTCGTTCCTACTGAGCGCGCTCGACGTCATGTTGAAGCCGCACGATCCGACCGGATGGACCATAGTGCTGCGGAAGAAAAGTCCGTGACGTTGCTTGAAGACGATGAATTTCGCGCCGCTCTGCGCAAGTGGTTCGAGGGATTCCACGCGCATGTGCGTTCCATGTCCGAAGAGGATATTCGGCTGCGCATCAATTCGTACCTGCGCCAGGAGGAGCAATATCGCGAGAAGGTGCGGTTCATCTTGCACACGCTGTCCGATCGGGGCGCCCGGCCGCAGACGGCGCTCGACATCGGCAGCAGCGCGGGCGGCCTGAGCGTCGCCCTGGCTCAGGCGGGATTGACTGTGGACGGCGTGGAGCCGAGCGCGGCCGGCGTCACGGCCGCCGAGCTGCGCGCCAAGCGCTGCGGTGTTGCCGCGGCGTCGTTCCAGGTCGGCATCGGTGAGGCGCTGCCGTTCCCCGACGGTCGGTTTGATCTCGTCGTCAGCGTCGCGGTGCTGGAGCACGTGCAGGATCCGCAGGCGGTCGTGC
The DNA here is from genome assembly GCA_009377755.1 of Hyphomicrobiales bacterium. Lineage (GTDB taxonomy): Bacteria > Pseudomonadota > Alphaproteobacteria > Rhizobiales > Xanthobacteraceae > WHTM01. The sequence continues at coordinate 41,986 of WHTM01000026.1, forward strand.
GCGAGACGTTTCGCGTGCTGCGGCCGGGGGGCCATGCCATGTTCGAGGTGCCCAACTATCTGTTCCCGTTCGAGCCGCACTACAAGATCGCATGGCTGCCGATGATGCCGAAGCCGCTCGGCAAGCTGTACGCGAGCGCGCGCGGGGGAAATCCGGATTTCCTCGACGAATTGAACTACACGAACGCGTGGAACGTGCGCCGCCTGTTCGATCGCGCCGGTTTCGTCGAAATGCGCGACCTGTATGCGTCCTATCTCGCCGGCAAGGCCGAGCAAGCCCCCTGGGCCGGACGGGGCGGACGGCTCGCCCGTATGCCCTGGTCGGCGGGTCTCATCCGCACGCTGCTCTCCGCGGGGCCCGGTGCGTGGTTCCTCAACCGCGCAGTCTATCTGCTTGCCCGAAAGTCGCCGAGATGAGTCTGATCCACCGGGAAGATTCGATCATGAGCCCTTCGCCTTTCGCCCTGGCCGCCTCGGCCGCAATCGATGTGCTGGAGAAGCCGGCATGACCGCCTCGTCTGTCACTCCCCGGAGCGCCGCCGACGTTGCGGCGCTCGGCGCGATCCCGCGAATTCCATTCGCCCTGCCGTGCATCGGCGAGCAGGAGATCGAGTCGGTCGTGGCGACGCTGCGCAGTGGATGGCTCACAACCGGCCCGAAGACCAAGGTGTTCGAGGAGGCGTTTGCGCAAGCCGTCGGCGCGCGCCACGCGCTCGCGGTCAACTCCGGAACCGCCGCGCTGCATCTGGCGCTCGAGGCGCTGGGCGTCGAGGCGGACGACTTGGTGCTGGTCCCAACCTGGACCTTCACCGCCACGGCAGAGGTCGTGCGCTACCTCGGCGCCCACCCGGTCTTCGTCGATGTCGATGCGGCGACGCTCAACGTCGATGTCGCGAAGCTGGAGGAGCGAATCATCGCCCTCAAGCGCGAGGGTGGCGGCAAGCTCAAGGCGATGATGCCGGTCCATGTCGGCGGTCAGGCGTGCGAGATGGACCACATCGTACGGTTGGCGTGCTCGCACGGCCTAGCGATCGTCGAGGACGCGGCCCACGCATTCCCGACGACGGTGAACAGCGCCAGCGTGACCGAGCGCGCACCGCGCTCGCGCATGGTCGGCTCGGTCGGTCACGCGACCGCGTTCAGCTTCTACGCGACCAAGACCATCGCCACCGGCGAAGGCGGCATGGTCACCACCGAAGACGACAAGATGGCGGAGCGAATTCGGCTCATGCGCCTGCACGGCGTCAGCAAGGATGCCTGGAGCCGCAGAGCCTCGCCGCTACCGCCGTGGTATTACGAGGTCCTGGCGCCCGGATTCAAATACAATCTGACCGACATCGCGTCCGCGCTCGGTTTGGTACAACTGCAACGGCAGCCGGCGCTGGTGGCCCGGCGGACGGCGATCGCCAAACGGTATAGCGCGGCATTTTCCGGTCATCCGGCGATCGAGCCGCCGGTCCTGCGCCGCCCGGAGGATGTCTGCGCCTGGCATCTCTACGTCCTGCGGCTCAATCCCGACCGCCTGACCATCGACCGCGACCAGTTCACGCGCGAGCTCGACGCGCGCGGCGTCGGCTGCTCGGTGCATTTCATCCCGCTGCACCTGCAGCCCTATTGGCGTGACCGTTATCGGCTGACGCAGGAGATGTTCCCGGTCGCAAGCCGCGAGTTCACACGGGTCGTCTCGCTGCCGATCTATCCGGACATGACGGACGGAATGGTCGATCGGGTAATCGAGGTGGTCACCGAAGTGGCGTCGAAATGCCGACGATGACACCCGTCACCAGCCTAAAAGCATCAGGGCGAAATCACGTCGTGAGCGGGATTTCCGGGCGAGATTTGTTGGGCGAGGTGTGGCGCGGAAAGTCCATGACGCGCTCGTTAATGAATTCTCGATTGAAGATCGAGCCCTGGCTGAGCGGGACGACGATCGATTTCGGTGGCGGCGGGACGCCCTCGTATCTCGAGATATTGAAGGTGACCGGCATGTTCGTGAACATGGACCGCATCGAGGAGGCCCGGCCGACGGTCGTCGGCGACCTCGAATCCTACTACCCGGTTGCGTCCAACGCTGCGGATAACGTCATTCTGTTCAATACCTTGGAGCACGTCTATCGCTATCAGCACGTGGTCGACGAGATGTGCCGCGTCCTGCGCCCGAACGGCAAGGCCCTTGTCTACGTTCCATTCATCTTTCCGATCCACACGCATCAGACGGAGGCGTTTCTCGTCGATGATTTCTTCCGCTACTCGGCTCGTTCGCTGGATCGCATTTTCCGCGACGCCGGCTTTTCCCGGATCAGTATCGAACCATTGGGCGGCTTGTTCATCGTCATTTGCGAATTCATCGGCTTTGCGTTGCGGTACCAAATCCTGCAGTTCCTGGCGCAGGCCCTGTGTATCGGCGTGCAACGGCTTGTCGAACGCCTGAGGCCGAACACGTCCGCTCAGCGTTATCCGCTGGGATACTTCATCGTTGCCCAGAAGTGACGGCGCAATGGATGACAGCGCGGGCGAGAAAGCGGCGACGTCGATGTCCTCGTGTCAATGAGTCCTGAGCGCCATGTCCCGTATGCTCAATGCTGCGCGGGCAAACGTCGTGCTCGGGCCGATCGGCGCGGTGCTCGCCGCCACCACCTCGGTCCTGGTGGCCCGCTGGCTCGGGCCCGATACCTATGCCGACTATGCGATGCTGCTGGCCGTACTGGCCTGGCTGCTGCTCCTGGGAGAGGCAGGCTGCAATTTCGGATTGCAGCGATACCTTGCCGATGCGGGACAGGTTCATGCGCGCCGGCGTCTGTACGACGTGCTGCAATGGCGCCGCTGGGGCGTGGTGCTGGTGCTGGTCGTTGCGGTATCCGCCCTCGGGCCGGTGTGGGCGGCGTCTCTCGGGCTGCCGTCGGAGCGATGGGATCGTTTGACCTTCGGCATGGTCGGCGTACTGGCGGGCGTCACGCTCCACGCCCAGCTTGCGACGAGTTGTCTACTTGCGGGCTTCGATCACCTCCGCGCCATGACGACCGCGAATGTGATGACGATACTGCGTGCTGCTGCGCTGGGCTCGGTCTGCGTCTATTTCCGTGAGCCCGTGGCCCTGGTCGCGGCTCTGCTTGCCGCCGCCTGTATCGAAGCCGCATTGCTTCATGTTTGGGCGGTGCGGGAGTTGCATTCGGAGCGCTCGCCGCTGCCGCCCGGCATGGCGAATGCTGCGCAGCGCCACGGCCTAGTCGGCCTGATCGACAAGATCACCACCGCGTTCACAGCGGCTCCGTTCCTCCTTCTGGTGTTGGCCGCATTTCATGGCCGTGCCGAGCTTGCGATGTTCGCGGTCGCAACCGACGTGCTGCAGCGAGTCCTTGCCGTCGTCTTCCTCCCGATCTCCAATCTCGTGATACCGATGCTCAACGACAGCCGCGGTGACCGGGAACGTTTTGTCCGGCAGGTCGAACGCCTCGGTGGTTTGGTCACGCTGGTGGCTGCGTTCGCAGTCGCCGGGCTCGCAGCGGCGATTCCGGCGGGCTTTCCGCTGCTGTTTGGGGCCCCTTATGCGGGGGCGGTGCCGATTGCGTTGATGTGGCTGGCGCCGCTGTTCATCGAGGCCTCCATCCGCATGATCTGGGGACACGCGCTGCTGGCGCTGGATCATCGCCGCTGGTTGCTGGGCTTCAATGTCGTCGCCGGGATATCGGCGTTGCTGGTGGTCGCGGCGGTCGCGAAGGCGGATGTGCTGGTCGCCGTGGCGATCGTCGGTACGGTCCGGCTTGCCATGGCCGGCGGGATTCTCGTGCGCGCGGCCCACTTTGGCTTGCTGCCCGCCGAATCCCGGCCGCTCCGGGTCGTGGCCGCCGCGATGGTCGCGCTGACGCTCTCGTGGCTGGCGCAATCCGCCGCCGCCGACGCGCCGCCGCTGTTGCGGCTGTCGCTGGGGCTCGGCATCTTCGCGGCGACGATCGCCGCCGCATTGCATCTGCTGCCTCTGCTTCCGAAGCGGAGCCATGAGGTCCTCAGGCAGTTGGCGGGACGGCATGGCCCGTTGTTCCTACGGCTGGTTCCTCGCTACCGGGCCCAAGGGTAGGCATGCTCGATACCAACCACCCGTTTTTCCCGACATTCGAACGCCTGATGGGGGAGGCGGCGACGCGCCCGCCGGTCTATGACCTCGGCACCAGCGGACGGTTCGCCAAGGAAATCGGCCTGGTGCGCCACCTGTTCGACGAGACGACCTACAAGGCCGGTGGATTCCAGACGGACGCGGATGGTGGAGCGGAAGCCTGCGATTTTCAATGCGACCTGCAAGCACTCACCGGCATAGCCGATGGCGAAACCGGCAGCGTGGTGTGCCTGTCGGTGCTCGAGCACGTGGCCGATCCGCAGCGCGCCGTGAATGAAATCGCGCGCGTACTGCGGCCGGGAGGGCTGGCGATTGTCTCGGTACCGTTCTTCTTCAGCTATCACGCCAAGAGCCGTCGCGTCACGAACCCGGTCTATGATCGCCGGGCACATTGGGAGATCGACTCCAGCCATACCGGTTACGGCGATTTCTGGCGCATGACGCACGAGGGTCTCGCCCTCATGTTTGCGCGCGCGGGCTTTTCACGGGTCGACGTCTATCCCACCGAGGGACCGCTGCTCGCGCTCCTGCGCTTCTCCGGCCTCTACTATCGCATATGCCGCATCCGATTGATGGTACGGCTGCTGGCGCGGCTCGACCGGTGCAGGCTCGGAGGCCTGACGACCATGCATTTTGTTCGCGCCGAGAAGTAGCTCCTCAAGAGAGCGTGTGGGTTGAGGCGATCATCCCTGCTGTCCCTTCCACGTAAGCTGTACCCCCGGCATCATGCGAATCCTGCACGTCATCACCACGATCAACCGCGGCGGCGCTGAGAATCATCTCGCCGAGTTGATGCTGGGTCAGGTGGCCCGCGGTCTTGATGTGGCCGTCGCGTTCCTGAAAGGGGATCAATACTGGACGACACGGCTTGGCGCAGCGGGTATCAGTGTGCAGCCACTCGGGCTCGCGCGCTACGGTGATCTTGCTCCGGTCATCCGGTTGCGCCGGCTGATCCGTGATTGGGCGCCGGCTCTCGTGCACGCGCACTTGCCCCCCGCCGAACTGTATACCCGTCTCGCGCTGCTCGGGTTCGGTCCGAAGCCGCCGCTGGTGATCAGCAAGCACAACGATGAACCGTTCTACCGTGGCCCCGCCCACGGTACCTTCTGCCGCTGGGTGGCGCGACGAGCGTCGCGCATGATCGCGATCTCGAACGCGGTCCGGATCTATATGCGCGACAGGATGGAACTGCCGGACGGAATGATGCGGATAATCCATTACGGCACCGACTGCCGTCCGTTCGATACCGTTGACGATCGCACGCGGCAACAATTGCGCGCCGAATGGGGCGTCGCCGACGAAGGCATGGTGATCGGCACGCTCGCCCGCCTGGTGCCGCAGAAGGCGCTCCATGTGATGCTTGCGGCCTTCGCCCAGTATCGGTCGATGAGCAAGCAGCGCGCGCAGCTTGTCATCGTCGGCCGTGGCCCGCTGCTGGCGGAACTCCAGGAGGCGGCGTGCCGCCTCGACGTGTCCGAGGCGGTCGTTTGGGCCGGCTATCGCGAGGATGTCCCCGCGCTCATGCACGCCTTCGACGTGTTCGCCCTGACCTCCTCGCATGAAGGATTCGGCCTCGTCTTGCTCGAGGCGATGGCCGCGGGCCGGCCCGTGGTCGCCACAGCGGTGAGTGCGATACCGGAAGTCGTCCAGGACGGCGAGACAGGGCTGCTGTGCGCGCCGGGCGACAGCGAGGCCGTGGCAAGGGCCTTCCTGCGCCTGGAGGACGCGGATTTGCGTGCGCGCCTCGGCCGCAACGGACGGGTTCGGGGGCGCGAGCATTTCACCTTGGACCGCATGATCGATGCGACGATCGCAGTCTATCGGGAGTGCCTCGCGTGAACCGGATCATCGACGAGATGCTCGTAGTGCGGACTGTTTAGGCTAAGGCTCGTCAAGGAACGGCAAGTTGTTGGGCGAATCCACGCTCGTTACCGGTGCTGCCGGCTTCATCGGCTACCATGTCGCGCACCGCCTTCTGGAGGCGGGGCAGACGGTCATTGGCCTCGACAATGTCAACGCCTATTACGATCCGGCGCTCAAGCGTGCGCGGCTGGCACAGCTTGCCGGCTTCGAGCGATTTCATTTCGCCGAGCTCGATCTTGCCGACCGTGCGCGCGTCGCGGCGCTATTCACCGAGCATCGGTTTTCCATTGTGGTCCATCTCGCGGCGCAGGCCGGCGTGCGCTATTCGCTGGAGCATCCGTTCGCCTACGTCGACGCCAACCTTCAGGGCTTCATCAACGTCCTCGAAGGCTGCCGCCACACGGGCTGCCGGCATCTGCTCTATGCGTCGTCGTCTTCGGTCTACGGCGCCAACACGCGCCTGCCGTTTTCCGTGCACGACAATGTCGATCATCCCATCAGCCTCTACGCCGCCACCAAGAAGGCCAACGAACTGATGGCGCATTCCTACAGCCATCTGTTCCGGCTGCCGGCGACCGGCCTGCGTTTCTTCACCGTGTATGGCCCTTGGGGCCGGCCGGACATGGCCATGTTCATCTTCGCCAAGGCGATCACCGAGGGTGGCACCATCCGGCTGTTCAACTACGGCAACATGCTGAGGGACTTCACCTATATCGACGATGCCGCCGAGATGGTGGTGCGGTTGATTCCGCATCTCCCTGCGCCCGACCCGGCCTGGTCCGGCGACCAGCCGGAACCGGCGACCAGCACGGCGCCATACCGGCTGTACAACATCGGCAACAACAAGCCGGTCGCAATCGGGCGCGTGGTCGAGCTGCTCGAGGCGGAGTTTGGCCGCTCCTCCGTCAAGGAATTGGTGCCGATGCAGCCCGGCGACATGCCGACGACCTGTGCCGACATCAACGACCTGCAGGAGGCCATCGGCTTCGCCCCGGCGACTCCGATCGAACAGGGGATTTCCCGGTTTGCGGCCTGGTATCGGGAGCGCTACCTCGGCTAAGGCGTCCCGTTCTGGCTGGCCAACGCCCTGAGATGGCAGCGCGGTACGCCCGGAAAATGTAAGGCGCCGCAGCAATATGTGTCTGAAATCAGTGGGCAAATGGTCGCAAGCGGACGCCGGGCGTGCTAGTTGTCCAGCCTGCCGGGGTGGTTCGGCTGAAATGGCCGATTGAAGGATTGAACGGACGATGGTGGAGACCGCGAAACGGGGCGCGGGCAAGGTGTTGCGCGTGGGTGTGGTCGGCGTTGGCGTGATGGGCAGCAACCATGCCCGTGTCTTTGCCGAGATCGCCGGTGTCGAGCTTGTCGGCGTCGCCGATCCGGATCCGTCGCACCGCGAGTTTGTCGCCCGCACCTTGGGCTGCGGCGCTTACCAGGACGTCGACGAACTGCTGGCAGCCGGCGTCGATGCGGTAACGATTGCGGCGCCGACGCACCTGCACCACCCGATTGCCCTGACCTGCATCCGTGCCGGCACCCACGTACTGGTCGAGAAGCCGATCGCGTCGACCGTGGAGGAGGGCCGCGATATCATCGCGGCGGCCGAGCGGGCCGGCGTCACGCTGATGGTAGGCCACGTCGAGCGCTTCAACCCCGCGGTGGAGGCTATCAAGGATGCGATCCGCGGAGAGGACATTCTGTCGATCGCGATCACCCGGGTCGGGCCGTTCCCGCCGCGCATGTCGAACGTCGGGGTGGTCATCGATCTGGCGGTGCACGACATCGATCTGATCCGCTGGTTCACCGATTCCGATATTACCGAGGTGCAGCCGCAGCTCTCCAATGCGGTGGCGGACCGTGAAGACATCGCCTTGCTGCAATTCCGCACCGCGTCCGGCGTGCTGGCGCACATCAACACCAACTGGCTGACCCCGTTCAAGGCGCGCAACGTCACCGTCGCGACGCGCGGCAAGTATGTGAGCGGAGATTTGCTCACGCGGCAGGTCACGGAGTGCTTCGGGTTTCAGCCGGACGGCAGCTATTCGATGCGGCATCTCTCGGTCGGGCACGCCGAGCCGTTGCGCTCCGAACTCCTGGCATTCGTCCATTGCATCGCCGATCACAAGGCACCACCGGTGACCGGCGAGCAGGGTGTAGCAAGCCTGGAGATCGCGATCGCCTGCCTGGAAAGCCGCAAATCGACAACCACGCTGGTGCGCCGCAAGGGACCGCGCGCCGTCGTTGCGTGACGTATGGGCTTTACCTCCCCCTGAAAGGGGGAGGTCGACGCGCGTAGCGCGTCGGGTGGGGTCTTGTCTGGTTCTGCGAATTGACCCCACCCCGGTTCGCCTTCGGCGATCCGACCCTCCCCTTTCAGGGGAGGGAGAAGAGAAAAGATGATCCACCGCATCCTCACTGTCGGCGGCTTCACGCTGCTCTCGCGCGTCAGCGGCTTCGTCCGCGACGTGGTGCTGGCGGCGATTCTCGGTGCCGGCCCGGTTGCGGACGCGTTCTTCGTCGCGCTGCGGCTGCCGAACCATTTCCGCGCGATCTTTGCCGAGGGCGCGTTCAATGCCGCCTTCGTGCCGGCCTATGCGCGGATCCGCGAGCAGGGTGGAGCAAACCCCGCCGGGCTGTTTGCCGATCGCATTTTCACGCTGATGATCGCCACGCAGGTGGTGCTGCTCGCCGCGGCGCTGATCTTCACGCCGGAGGTAATCGCACTACTGGCGCCGGGATTTTCCGCTGATCCCGTGCGTTTCACGCTTGCCACCGACCTCACCCGCATGACCTTCCCGTATCTCCTGCTCATCACCCTGGTGACGCTCTACGGTGGCATCCTCAATGCCCTGCAGCGCTTTGCGGCGGCGGCGGCGGCGCCGATTCTGCTCAACCTGTCGCTGATCACGGCGCTGGCGCTAGCCGCGTTCTTTCCGACCGCTGGTCATGCCGCCGCCTGGGGCGTGCTGATCGCCGGCGTGCTGGAGGCGCTGCTGGTCGGCGGCGATGCGTTGCGCAACGGGGTTTTGCCGCGGTTCCGCCCGCCGCGGTTCGATGTGGACGTCAAGCGCTTTTTCAAGGCGCTGGGGCCGGCGACGGTCGGCTCCGCCGGCGTACAACTCGCGCTGTTCGCCGACACGATCATTGCGAGCTTCCTAGCGGCCGGGGCGTTGTCGGCGCTCTACTATGCGGATCGGCTCAATCAGCTACCGATCGGCGTCATCGGAATTGCCGCCGGCACCGTCATTCTCCCGGAGATGGCGCGGCGGATCGCCGTGGGCGACGATGCCGGCGCGGCGCGGGCGCAGAACCAGGCGTTCGAGTTCACGCTGCTCCTGTCGATACCTTGCGTGGTCGCGTTCCTGCTGGTCCCCGACCTCATCATGCGGGCGCTGTTCGCGCGGGGTGCCTTCACGGCGGCGGACGCGGCGGCGGCGGGGCAGACGCTTGCCGCCTATGCCGTCGGCCTGGTGCCGTTTGTGCTGATCCGCAGCGCTACGGCGACTTTCCTCGCCCGCGGCGATACCGCAACCCCCGTCAAGGCGGCGCTTGCGGCGGCGGCGGTCAACATCCTGTTCAAGGTCCTGCTGATGGGGCCGCTGGCCCAGGTGGGGCTTGCCCTGGCGACCTCGATCGGCGCCTGGATCAATCTGGGCTTGGTGCTGTGGCTCGCGGTACGGGCCGGGTTCCTCACGCTCGATCCGGTGCTTGGCCGGTCGCTAGGCAAGCTCGCAGGAGCCGGACTGGCGCTGGCGGTGGTGCTTTGGCTCGCCCGGGCGCCGGTTGCCCAAGCGTTGGGCACCTGGCCGGCGCTGCGCGACGAAACGGCCCTGGCGGTGCTCGCCGTCCTGGGCTGCGTGGTCTATGGTGGCGTGGTATTCGCCCTATTTGGCCGGCGGTGGCTCGGTGCCTGGCGCCAGCGGAGGACCTGAAGACCGATCACAGCATTGCGAAGCGGCCGGTCGTTGCGTCCAGCGCCTCGGTATGGTCCAAGCTTGCCGTGAATCAGGCACATCATAGCGGTCAACCCATGATCGAGTTCGTTCCGGCGCGTTGTGCCGCCGCTGTTATTTTGCTCGCCGTCGGCCTTGCCGGCTGCGACCAGCCGAAGCAGCAGCAGGGGGGCGCGCCGCCGCCGCCCGCGGTCACCGTCGCCAATCCGGTGAAGCGGACCATCGTCGACCACGACGAGTATGTCGGCCGCTTTGTCGCGGTCAGCATGGTGGAAATGCGCGCCCGCGTCTCCGGCACGCTCGATGGGGTGCATTTCAAGGACGGGCAGATCGTCAAAGAGGGCGAACTTCTGTTCACCATCGACCGCCGGCCGTTCCAGAACACGCTCGATCAAGCGCGCGCCAACCTGACGCTGGCGCGCTCGAATCTCACCTACACCGAAGCCGATCTGGCGCGCGCGCAACAGTTGTTCCGCGAAAAGACAGTGTCCGGACAGGTCTTCGATCAGCGCTCCCAGGCCAAGCGCAATGCCGAGGCAGAGGTGGCCGCGCAGGAAGCCGCCGTGCGCCAGGCCACCCTCGACCTCGAATTCACGCAGTTGCGCGCCCCGATCACGGGGCGTATCGGCGACCGGCGCGTCGCACCGGGGAACCTCGTGACCGGCGGCACCGGCGGCAACACCACCCTGCTCGCGACCATCGTGACGATCGATCCGATTCGCTTCGAGTTCACCTTCGACGAGGCCTCATATCTGCGCTACGAACGCCTGTCCCGATCGGAGAACACCGGCGATCTCACCGGCCGTGGCGGGTCCACACCCGTGAAGCTGAGACTGATCGACGAGCAGAAGTTCGCGCACCAGGGCAGAATGGACTTCGTCGACAACGTGATCGACCGCGCGACCGGAACGATTCGCGGCCGCGCCGTGGTCGCCAATCCCAATAGGCTGTTCACCCCCGGCATGTTCGCACGCGTGCAGGTGCCGGCCTCGCCTTCCTACGAGGCGCTGCTGGTGCCCGACATCGCGCTCGGCTCAGAGCAGGTCCGCAAGTTCGTCTACGTGGTCGACGCCGAGAACACCGCGACGATCACATATGTGACTCCCGGTGTGCTGGTCGACGGCTTGCGGGTGATCAAGGAAGGCCTGGCGCCCGGCGATCGGATCATCGTCAACGGCATGTCGCGCGTTCGCCCGGGCGGCAAGGTCGATCCCCAGACCAGCGACGGGCCGCCGCGCCAGGCCGCCCAGCGGCCGCCAAAAGCAAACTGAGGCGCGGCCGCCATGCGCATCTCGCATTTCTTCATCGACCGGCCGATCTTTGCGTCCGTCGTCGCGATCGTCTTCGTCATTCTCGGCGGCGTCTCGTTCGTCCGGCTACCGGTCGCGCAGTATCCGGAGATCGCGCCGCCGATCATCAATGTCAGCGGGCAGTATCCAGGCGCCAATGCCGAGGTGGTGGCGACCACCGTGGTCGCTCCGATCGAGGAGCAGATCAACGGTGTCGAGGGTATGCTCTACATCTCGTCGAACTCGACCGCCAACGGGCGCTTCACGATTTCGGTGACGTTCGATATCGGCACCAATCTCGACATCGCACAGGTGCAGGTGCAGAACCGCGTCGCCATCGCGCAGCCGCGGCTCCCGGCAGACGTGCGCAATATCGGCGTGACCGTCACCAAGAGCTCGCCCGATCTGATGATGATCGTGCACATGTTCTCGCCGGACAAATCGCGCAACGACCTGTTCGTGTCCAACTATGCGTCGCTCGAAATCAAGGATGCGCTCACGCGCGTCGACGGCGTTGGGTCGATAACCGTGTTCGGCAGCCGCGACTATGCCATGCGCGTCTGGCTCGACCCGGACCGGCTGCAGTCGCTCAACATGACCGCGAACGACGTGGTGGTGGCGCTGCAGGGGCAGAACGTGCAGGTCGCCTCCGGCGTGCTGAACCAGCCGCCGGTCGGCGATCCGCGCGCGTTCGAGATTTCGGTGCAGACGCAGGGGCGGCTGAGCGACCCGGCCGAGTTCGGCAACATCACCGTCAAGACCACGCCCACCGCGACCGTCAAGCTGCGGGATGTGGCGCGGGTGGAACTGGCGGCGCAGGACTACGGCTCGAATTCCTACCTCAACACCGATCCGGCGGTGGCCATCGCCATCTTCCAGCGGCCCGGGTCGAACGCCCTGAACACCGCGACCGCCATCCGCCGGACGATGCAGCAGCTGGCGCAGGGCTTTCCCGCCGGCGTCAAGCACGACATCGTCTACGACCCGACACTGTTCATCCAGCAATCGGTCGACGCGGTGGTGACCACCATTGGCGAGGCCATCATCCTCGTCGTCCTGGTGGTCATCCTGTTCCTGCAGACCTGGCGTGCCGCCGTCATCCCGATCATCGCTATCCCGGTGTCGCTAATCGGCACCTTCTTCATCATGACGGTGGTGGGATTCACCATCAACAATCTGTCGCTATTCGGGCTGGTGCTGGCGGTCGGCATCGTCGTCGACGATGCTATCGTCGTGGTGGAGAACGTCGAGCGCAACATCGCCGCCGGCCTGTCGCCGCGCGAAGCGGCGCGCCGTACCATGGACGAGGTCGGTGGCGCGCTGGTCGCGATCTCGCTGGTGCTGGCCGCGGTGTTCATTCCGTCCGCCTTCATCACCGGTATTTCCGGCCAGTTCTACCGCCAGTTCGCGCTGACCATCGCGGGCGCGACCCTGATCTCGCTGATCGTGTCGCTGACGCTGTCGCCGGCCTTGTGCGCGCTGCTGCTCAAGCCGCACCACGAGGGGCGGGTGCCGTTCTGGCAGTGGCCCGTTCAGGCGTTCTTCCGGGCGTTCAACTGGGGCTTCGACCGTTTCGCCCGCGGCTACGGCTGGCTGGTGGCGCGGTTGGTGCGCTTCGCCGCCATCATGCTGCTGCTCTATGCGGGTATGCTCGTGCTGGGCTACGGCGCATTCCAACGGGCGCCGGTTGGCTTCATTCCGCAGCTCGACCGCGGCGTCATCATCGTCGCGGCGCAGTTGCCGGCCGGTGCCGCGCTGCATCGGACCGACGAGGTGATGCGGCGTGCGGTCGAGATTTCGCGGCAAACCCCCGGCGTGGTCGAGGCCGTGAACATCGTCGGATTTTCCGGCGCCACCTTCACGCAGGCCCCGAACGCCGGCGCCCTGTTCCTGGTGCTGGAGCCGTTCGAGGTGCGTGCGCGCGATCCGGCCAAGTCGGCGACCGCCATCCAGCAGCGCCTGCAGCGCAGCCTCGGCGTGATCCAGGAAGCCATGATGATCGTCATCCAGCCGCCGCCGGTCTCCGGCATCGGCAATGCCGCGGGCTTCCGCATGATGGTCGAGGATCGCGCCGGCCGCGGCCCGCAGGCGTTGCAGAACGCGGTCTATGCCATGATGGGACGCGCGGCACAGACGCCGGGCGTCGCCCAAGTGTTCTCGCTGTTCGAGACGGCCACACCGGAAATCTATCTCGACATCGACCGCACCAAGGCGCAGTTGCTGGGCGTCAACATTCCCGACGTGTTCAGCGCGCTGCAGATCTATCTCGGCTCCGCCTACGTGAACGACTTCAACCTGTTCGGCCGCACGTTCCGCGTGGTCGCGCAGGCCGAGAGCGAGGACCGGCTCGATCCCAAGGACGTGCTGAAGATCCGCGTCCGCAACAACCAGGGCGAGACGGTGCCGCTCGGCTCGTTCACGACGGTGCAGGGCCGGTCGGGTCCGTATCGCGTCCCGCGCTACAACCTCTATCCCGCGGCCGAGCTCGACGGGGCGGCGGCGCCAGGCTACTCGCAGGGCCAGGCGATCGAGATCATGGAGCAACTCGCCGCGCAGACGCTGCCGGACGGCTTCGGCTACGAATGGACGACGCTCGCCTTGCAGCAACTGCGCGCCGGCAACACCGCGGCGTTCGCCTTCGTGCTCGCGGTGGTATTTGTCTTCCTGGTGCTGGCGGCGCAGTATGAAAGCCTGATGCTGCCGCTCGCCGTGATCCTGATCGTGCCGATGTGCCTGGTCGCGGCCATCGCCGGCGTGCTGATCCGCATGCAGGACAACAACATTCTCACGCAGGTTGGCTTCATCGTGCTGATCGCACTGGCGGCGCGCAACGCGATCCTGATTGTCGAGTTCGCCAAGCAACTAGAAGACCGGGGCCGCGACCGATTCGCCGCCGCGGTCGAGGCGTCGCGCCTGCGGCTACGGCCGATCCTGATGACGTCGCTCGCCTTCATCTTCGGGGTCACACCGCTGGTCTGGGCGATCGGCGCCGGTGCCGAGATGCGCCAGTCGTTGGGCACCGCGGTGTTCTCCGGCATGATCGGCGTGACGGCCTTCGGCCTGATCTTCACGCCGGTGTTCTACGTCGTCTGCCGCTGGTTATCGGCGCGGCGCGGGCAGCGTGGGGCTGCCCAGCAGGCGGCTGAGTAGTCAAGCTTGGGCGGCTATGAACTGTGTGAGACATTAAATTCACAAATTCAGAGTGTCATCCCGGCCGAGCGAAAGCGAGAGCCGGGATCCATGTATCACTGCTAAAGAAATTCGAATGAGGCACTCGCCTGATGCCAATCGCAAGATTGGGGTACGTGGGTCCCGGCTCGCGCGCCGCTGCGCGGCGCTCGGCCGGGATGACAGCTAAGGTTGGCGCCTATGCGCCTTCGCTGGCGATGACGCCTGTCCGTTTGGTGAGGTGATCGGCAATGACCGTAACCACCGCCATCGTCCCACCGCCCAGCCTGATCCGCTGGCACTACTGGTGGTATGTCGCCGCCGCCACGGTGGTGATGATTGCCGCGATCGCCAGCGGCGACCGCTGGTTTCTCAACTTCATCCATGTCTTCTCCGGACTCATGTGGACCGGCATCGATATCTTCATGGGCTTTATCCTCGGGCCCGTGTTGCAACAGGTGGACCTCTCGGTGCGCCGCGAGGTGGCGCTGCGCCTGACGCCGCGCACGCTGTTCCTGATGCCGACGCTCGCCTTCATCACCGGCACCACCGGCTGGTACCTCACCGTGCATCTCGGCTTTCTCGCATTGCCCTGGCCGCAGTTCGGCTGGATCGCGGCGGCGCTGGTGCTGATCACGCTGATGACCATCCAGGGCTTCGTCATTCTGCTGCCGACGAATGTCCGCGTCTGCCTTGAGTTGCAGAAGCCGCAACCCGATATGCCCAGGATCAGCCGGCTGATGCGCTTCTACTTCGTCATGACGGCGTCGCAGGGTGCGATGCAGATCCTGATGATCGTCATCATGGCGCGCTTCGTGTCGGGGATTTGAGACGGCCGGAGCCAGCGAGAACAACGATGATGCCGCCCAGCAAATTCGGTTTCGGCCAGTCGGTCACGCGCAAGGAAGACGACGCGCTGCTGCGCGGCGCTGGGTGTTATGTGGCCGATGTGGCGCCGCCCGATACGTTGCAGTCGCTCGTCGTGCGCTCGCCGCACGCGCACGCGCGTTTTCGCATGACAGACGTGACACGTGCCCGCGGCATGCCCGGTGTGCGGCTGGTGCTGACGGCGGCGGAGACGGCGCAGCTCGGCCCGCTGCCGTGCGTCGGACTGCCGCCGGGGCTCAAGCCTGAGGTGCCGCCCTACGACATTCTTGCGCGCGAAATGGTGCGGCACGTGGGCGATGCCGTCGCTTTCATCGTCGCCGACACCATCGAGCAGGCGAAGGATGCCGCCGAAGCGGTCGCCGTCGACTGGGAGCCGCTCCTGCCCGTGATCGGCGGCGTCGCGGCGCTCAAGCCAGGCGCGCCGCTGGTCTGGCCGGACCGTCCCGGCAATAACGCCTTCGCGATGGAACTCGGCGAAGCGGTACCGACACAGGCCGCCTTCGCCGAGGCGGCGCGCGTCGTCTCGCTCACGCTCGTCAACCAGCGCCTCGTCACCAACTATCTCGATACCCGCGGCGTCGTTGCCGGCTATGACGCCGCGAATGACGTGATGACGCTGACGCTCGGCAGCCAGGGCAGTCACGTGATCCGCGATATTCTTACCGGGCATGTGCTGCGCATTGCACCGGAGCGCATGCGGGTGGTGACGCCGGATGTTGGTGGCGGTTTCGGTACCAAGCTGTTTCCCTATCGCGAATACGCGCTCGCCGCCGTTGCCGCCAAGACGCTCAAGCGCCGCGTGCAGTGGATTGCGGACCGCACCGAGCACTTCCTCGGGGACAGCCAGGGCCGCGACAACATCACCACTGCGAGGCTCGCGCTCGATGCGCAGCACCGATTCCTGGCGCTCGATGTCGAGACCATCGCCGACATGGGCGCGTATCTCTCCTGCTACGCGCCCTACATTCCCTACGTCGGCGCGGCGATGCTGCCGGGGGTCTACGACATCCCCGCCTGCCATATCCGGCTGCGCGCCGCCTACACCAACACCGTGCCGGTGGATGCCTATCGCGGTGCCGGGCGGCCGGAAGCCTCCTACGTGATCGAGCGGCTGGTCGACGTTGCTGCGCGCGAGATCGGCATGGCGCCCGACGCGTTGCGCCGGCGCAACTTCATCAAGCCGGCGGCGATGCCGTACAAGACCGCGACCGGCAAGGTCTACGATTCGGGCGACTTCGCCGGACATATGAGGCGCGCGCAGGAGATCGCCGACTGGGCCGGATTCCGCACGCGCCACGCGGCGTCGAAGAAGGCCGGCAAGCTGCGCGGGATCGGGGTCGCGACCTATATCGAAGCGTGCGGCGGAAACGGCCCGGACACGGCGACGCTGCGCCTGGAAAACGACGGAACGGTCACGGTGCTGGTTGGCACGCAATCGACGGGGCAGGGGCACCACACCGCCTTTGCGCAGATTGTCGCCGACCATCTCGGCCTCCCGCCGGAGCGCGTGCGCGTGATGCAGGGCGACACGGCGCTGATTGCCACCGGCACAGGCACCGGCGGGTCGAGCTCGATCCCGGCCGGGGGCGCCTCGGTGGCGGGTGCGTCCAAGCGCCTTGCTGATCAGCTCAAGGAGCTCGCGTCCGAGGTGCTGGAAGCCAGTGCTGCCGATCTCGAGATCGCCGATGAAACAGTGCGCGTTACAGGCACCGACCGCGCCATCAGCCTTGCCGAACTCGCCAGGCGTGGCGAGCCGACGCCGGAGCGGCTCACTGCGCAGGACGCCTTCGTTCCGCAACAGCCGACCTATCCGAACGGGACGCACCTGGTCGAGGTGGAAGTCGATCCGGCGACCGGTGAGGTCCAAATCGAAGCCTACGTGGTGGTGGACGATTTCGGGGCCACGCTCAATCCCCTGCTGCTTGCCGGTCAGGTGCATGGCGGCGCCGTGCAGGGCATCGGTCAGGCGCTAATGGAAAACACCGTCTATGACGCGCAATCCGGTCAGCTCGTCACCGCGACCCTGATGGACTATGCGCTGCCGCACGCGCAGGAGATGCCGGACTTCGTGTTCGAGACCCGGAATGTGCCGTGCCGTAACAATCCGCTCGGCGTGAAGGGCGCGGGCGAGGCGGGTGCGATCGGTTCCTGCCCGGCCGTGGTCAATGCCATCGCCGACGCACTGTGGCGCGCGTACGAGGTGCGGCATATCGACATGCCGGTGACGCCTGAGCGGCTCTGGGTTGCCATCGCCGAAGGCCGGCGCATGCACACGCTGTAATCCGGCGTGCTGTCTGCGGTTCACGATTACGTGAGCTGCCATGTTCCCGGCAATCTTAGAATAGGAATAGAGAGCGGCGACCGGTGTTTGCCAATCGATCCACGGCCGCCCGCGGCACATAGGGCCGAATCGTCAAATCATGAGGGGAGAAGACATATGATCCGACCGCTGGTTGCCGTTATCGCCTTGGCTGTTGGCGCAACCGTCGTGATTGCGCAGCAGAATCCGATCGAGGCTCGCAAGAATCTGATGAAGGGCAATAGCGCGCAGGCGCGCATCGGCGCCGCCATGGCCAAGGGCGAAGCGCCATTCGACCTCGCCAAGGCCAAGCAAGTCTTCCAAGTCTATCAAGAGACGGCGGCCAAGTTTGGAGACCTCTTCCCGGCCAATTCCAAGAGCGGCGGCGAGACCTCGGCGGCGCCGAAGGTCTGGGAAGACATGGCGGGTTTTAAGGCGCAACTGGCCAAGTTTGGCGCCGACGCCAAGGCAGCGGAAGCGGCGGTCAAGGACCTCGACAGCTTCAAGGCCCAGTTCGGCGATGTTGCCAAAAACTGCGGTGGTTGCCACCGGGACTACCGGGTGCGCCGTAGCTGACAATAAGCCTTCCGGAGGAATGGCGGGGCGGTGGTCGCAAGACTGCCGCCCTTCGCTTTGTGGTCGCGCACGGTGCGGGTAGGATCGGGGCGACATCGGGGGGATTGATCTGATGCTGCGGACGCTCGTCGTTCTGATTGTCGTATTGGCGGCGATCGGTCTCGCCGCGTTTGCCTATCTGACTACGCCGGCCATGGTGCCGGCGAGCGCACTCGGTTTGCACACGCCCGACCTCGCCAACGGCAAGACGGTGTTCCATGCCGGCGGCTGCGCCTCCTGCCACGCCACGCCCCGGCAGGACGACAAGACCAGGCTTGGTGGCGGGCTCGCGCTGAAGTCCCCATTCGGGACGTTCTACGTGCCGAACATTTCTCCGCATCCCACCGACGGCATCGGCACATGGACCGAAGCGGATTTCGTCACCGCCGTGACCAAGGGAACATCGCAACTCGGCGAGCACTACTATCCGGCATTTCCCTACACCTCGTATCAGCGCGCCAAGATCGGCGACGTGCGCGACATGTTCGCCCATCTCAAGACGCTGCCGCCTGTGCAGGGCCGGGTGCGCGATCACGACCTGCCGTTTCCGTTCAATATCCGCCGCGGGCTCGGGCTCTGGAAATGGCTCTACCTCGATGGCAAGACAATCACACCGGATCCGAGCAAGCCGGAGGCCTGGAACCGCGGCGCATATCTGGTCAATGCGCTGGTGCATTGCGCCGAATGCCACAGCCCGCGCGACTTCATTGGCGGCATCATCGAAGGCCAAAGGTTTGCCGGTGGTCCGTCGCCGGATGGCCAGGGCTGGGTTCCCAACATCACCCAGAAGGCGCTGGCCAAGTGGTCGGAGAAGGACATCGCATACTTGCTCGAAACCGGCGACCTGCCGGACGGCGACTCCGTCGGCGGTGATATGGTTGCGGTGGTGCGCAGCACGGCACAGCTTCCCGCCGCCGATCGCGCGGCAATGGCGACCTATATCAAGTCGCTGCCGCCGGTCGACGGACCACTGCCGCCGAGCAAAAAATAGCGACCCGCTTACGTCGTCCCCGCGCAGGCGGGCACCTATACTTCGTGTCCGTGAGGTCGGTGGTTATGGGTTCCGCTTGCGCGGGAACGACACCGGAAATCACCGCCCGATCACCCTCCGTCATCATTCCGAACAGCAACGACAGCCGCGATGAGCATCTTCAAGGCCATCCTGCTCAAGCTCGTTTCCACGCTGCTGTTCGCAGTGATGGGTGCGCTGGTGCGCTGGCTCGGCGATCTCGTTCCACTGGGGCAGATGGTGTTCTTCCGCAGCTTCTTCGCCATCCTTCCCGTGATGCTGATCTATGCGTGGCGACGTGAGCTTTCCGCCGCGATGCGCACCAGGCGGCCGGTCGGGCATTTCGGCCGCGGCCTGATCGGCGCCGCCGGCATGTTCCTGAACTTCGCCGCCCTGGCACGGCTGCCGTTGGCCGATGTCACGGCGATCCTGTTCGCCTCGCCGCTGATCACCGTCGCCCTCGCCGCGATGCTCCTGAAGGAACGGGTGCGCGTTTATCGCTGGTCGGCGGTCGCCGTCGGGCTGCTTGGGGTGGTGGTGATGCTGATGCCGCATTTGTCGGTCGGCGCGGCCGCCACGATCACCGCGGCCGGCGCGATCGGCGCGCTGTGCGCGGCGACGGCGGCCTTCACCAATGCCGGCGCAGTCATTCAGACGCGGCGGCTGACCGATACCGAAACGAACTCGAGCATCGTCTTTTATTTTTCCGTGTTCTGCACGCTGGCCGGACTGCTGACGTGGCCGTTCGGCTGGATCGTGCCGACCCTGCCGCAGCTCGCCGCCCTGGTCATGGTCGGGGTGATCGGCGGCGTCTCTCACCTGATCCTGACGGAGAGCTTTCGCTTCGCGCCGGCGTCGGTGATCGCGCCGTTCGACTATGTCTCCATGTTGTGGGCCTTCGTGCTCGGCTACATTCTGTTCGGTGAGCTTCCCGACGAATACACCATCGCCGGCGCGGCGGTCGTGATCGCGGCCGGACTGTTCGTGATCTGGCGCGAGCGCGGCCTCGGACTCGAACGGGCGCGCGAAAAGGCCGCCGGCACGCCGTCGGTGGGATAGCGCATGTCCCGGCGAAAACCTGGTCCCCGGACACGTTGGCGCTTGCGCCGCATACGGAGTTCACGGATTGGACGGGGTTTTGCCGGAGCCGAAGTACTCGATGAGAATCTCAGTGAGCGCCCGCACCTTGCGAGGCGAACGGCGTGCTCGCGAAACGTGGCGCCAGCCTCCGTCAGCACTGCGCCTCGCGTGGTCCGTGAGAGGAGCTGAACGCCGAGCGCTTCTTCCAGACGCGTGAGCCGGCGGCTGACAATCGATTTCGATCGACCCAGGCGGCGCGCGCCGGGCGAGACGCCGCCCACGTCCGCCACTTCCACGAAGGTTCGGAGGTCTTCGAGATCCACTGGCGTTCCGCTTTCCGCAACACCGATACCCGGAATAGGAGTCTAGCATCGCAGGATAAGGAACGCCAATCTCCGGCCAGGACTGCGGCGCTCGTTGCCGCGCCCGCAGATGAGGAGACAGCCATGAGCAAAGGACAAGGCGTCTGGACCTACGAGGACTCGGCGTTGCTGCTGATCGACTACCAGAAGGAGATGTTCGATCAGGTCCGGTCCGAAACCGGTGCCGAACTGATTGATCTCAATGTCCGGTTGCTGATCAAGGCGGCCAAGGCGTTCGACATGCCGATCGTATTGTCCACAGTCGGCGTCGAGATGGGCGTCAAAGGCCCGACCCGGGCCTCCATCGTGGCCGAGCTTCCCGGCATAAAGGTGATCGACCGTTCCTCCATGAACGCCTGGGAGGACCGCGCCTTTCATGCCGCGGTGAAGAGGACCGGCCGCAAGCGGCTGATCTTCGGCGCGCTCTACACCGAAATCTGCCTCGCCTTCCCCGTCGTGGACGCCTTGAAGGAAGGCTACGACGCGACGTTCGTCGTCGATGCGGTTGGCGGGATGTCGCAGTTGGCCCACCGCACGGCTATCGAGCGCCTTTTGCACGCGGGCGCCGTGTCGAACACCGCGGTCGCTCTCGTCACCGAGCTCTTCCGCGACTGGAAGTCGCCGGTCGCCGACAAGGGGCGCGAGATCCTCAAATGGTATCTCGCAGAAGTTCAGAAGCTGGCGCCTGCGGTTCAGAAGGCCGCCTAGGGTGCTGTCACTGCCTCGGAATGGCGGCGCGGCTGGCGCGTCGCCGTTCCAAGCGAGCCTTGCAAGTCATTCGAGATGGAAGGAGTTCGTATACCAATGCAGGACGCAACGATCGCAGCGGCTGGCCGTTTGTTGATGGCAATCCTCTTCTTGTTGAGCGGCCTTTCGAAACTCGCCGCACCTGCGGCAACCATGGGATACATTGCCTCGGCTGGCCTTCCCTTTCCTGTCTTCGGCTACGTCGCCGCGCTCGGCGTCGAGCTCGGCAGTCTGCTTCTGCTAGCCGGTTTCCATGCACGCATCGCCGCCGCGATCCTGGCCGCCTTCACAGTCGCCGCGGGCCTGGCGTTTCACAGCAATTTCGCCGATCAGAACGAGATGATCCATTTTCTGAAGAACGTCGCGCTTGCCGGCGGCCTCTTGCAGGTCGTCGCGTTCGGCGCGGGCTCCTTCAGTCTCGATGCCCGCCGCGTTCGAATTGCGTAGCGTGAGACGAGTTTCGGATTATAGCTGATTTCGATCTATTCCGTTCGTCCCCGCGAAAGCGCGGGGACCAGGAGCCAGAGAATGAACACCCGTTGTGCGGCCTCTGGATTCCCGCTTGCGCGGGAACGAACGGAACTGGCGGAAAGCAATCAGACTGGTAGCATGTCCATTCTCGCACAAATGGAGCGCGTTCCTTGCAGGCAGAACCACAAATCACGTTCACGCCCATCGGCCACGTGCGTGGCGGTCGGAAGGAAGCAACGAAAGACGGTTGGGGCAATAACAGGAGCCGCATCGAGCTGGATTCGAACCGTTTTGAAGCTGACGCTTTGTTGGGAATCGACGCGCTATCGCATATCGAGGTGATATTCTATTTTCATTTGCATACCGATGAGCCTACCGAGACCAGAGCGCGCCATCCACGCGATCGCGAAGATTGGCCTAAGGTCGGTATTTTTGCGCAGCGCGGACGCATGAGACCCAATCGAATTGGCCTTTCAACTTGCCGCGTGGTGAAGGTTGAGGGCATGGTGATTGAAGTTGAAGGGTTGGATGCCGTAGATGGCACCCTCGTACTGGACATCAAGCCAGTGTGGAAAGGCAACGAGCCGCGCGGAGAGATTCGTGAACCAGACTGGGCACGCGAGATCATGTCAAACTACTGGTGACTCTGTTGGGCCCCGTTCGCGACGGCCGCTTCTAACTGCCGAACGCCTTGAAGGTAATGATGGTGCGGGTGTCCTGGATGCCCGGGATAATCTGCACCCTCTCGTTGACGAAATGGCCGATGTCGGTTTCGGCGTCGACGTAGAACTTGCAGAGAAGGTCGAATTCGCCGGCGGTCGAGTAGATCTCGGAGGCGATTTCGGCGTCGGCGAGCTTGTTGGCCACCTGGTATGACTTGCCAAGCTGGCATTTGATCTGGACGAAAAAGGGCACCATGGCCGCCTCCGAGCCGCGCCCTGCGGCGATGCCGCAATCCAGCAAAATCGCGTTGCTACGGCAAGGCTGAATTGCCGACCCCCGGGTGGCTTGCGAAATTCGCCCGGCCGGAATAGGTATTTCGCAGCAATCTCATGGGGTGCCCGGCGGCTCATCGCCGGGCTGAGAGGCCGCTTCCGGCCAACCCATCGAACCTGATCCGGGTCATGCCGGCGGAGGGAGATGAGAGCGCCGCACACCGAAGTTCCCACCATCGCCGCCGACCTGCTCTCGCGCCTGCGCGAGCGGCGGCCGCGGGTGCATTGCATCACCAACGCGGTGGCGCAGACCTTCACCGCCAATGTGCTGCTTGCCGCCGGCGCCATTCCGTCCATGACCATCGATGCGGACGAGGTGGCGGACTTCGTCGCCGGCGCCGACGCGCTGCTGGTCAATCTCGGCACGTTCGATTCCGCCCGGCGTGCGGCCGCCGAGATCGCCATCGAGACGGCCAACCGTAGCGGCAAGCCCTGGGTGCTCGACCCGGTCTTCATCGACCGCACGGCGCGCCGCGGCGCCTTTGCGCGCGACCTCGTCGCCGCCAGGCCGCGCGCGATCCGCTGCAACCGCGCCGAATTCGAGGCGCTTGCAGGCGCCGCGCCGGAAGACGGCGCGCTCGCCCGCTTTGCACTCGATTCCGGCGCGGTCGTCGGGTTGACCGGCGCCGTCGACCTGGTCACGGACGGCACGCGCCTCGCGGCGATTGCCAACGGCGATCTGCTGATGACGTGCATCACCGCCATGGGCTGCGCCGCTTCCGCCTTGGTCGCGGCCGCCCAGGCGGTCGAAACCGATGCCTGGACGGCAACGGCCTCGGCGTTGCTGTGGATCGGCGTCGCCGGCGACATGGCAGCGAAAGCCGCGAACGGGCCGGGCTCGCTGGCGGTCGGTCTGCTCGACGCCCTGCACCGGCTCGACGCCGATGCCTTGATCACCCATGCGAGGGTTACATGAATCTCGTCGACCTCCGTCTCTACGCCATCGTCGATCCCGAACGCACCGCCGGGAAGACGCTGGCCGATCTCGCCCGCCAGGTGGCGGAGGGGGGCGCGACGCTGGCGCAGTTGCGCGACAAGCTCAGCGACACGCGCCCGTTCATCGAGCATGCCAAGGCGGTGCAGGCCGCGCTCGCGCCGCATCGCGTGCCGCTCTTGATCAACGATCGCGTCGACGTCGCGCTCGCGATCGGCGCCGATGGCGTGCATGTCGGGCAGACCGACATGGAGGCCGCCGATGCGCGTCGGCTGCTCGGCCCCAAGGCGATCATCGGCCTGAGCCTGAAATCGATGGCGGATATCGAGGCGGCTCCGATCGAACTGCTCGATTACGTCGCGATCGGCGGAGCCTATACAACCACGTCGAAGGAGACGAAGACGCCGCCGGTCGGCCTTGACGGCTTCAAGACCCGGGTCGCGGCGATGCGCGCCCGCGCGCCGGGGATGCCGATTGTCGCCATCGCCGGGATCGACGCAAGCAATGCGGCGGGCGTGATCGACGCCGGCACCGACGGCGTTTCGGTGATCTCGGCACTGTCGAAACCGGCAGACTCGGTCGCGGCGGCGCGAGAGCTGCGCGATGTCGTCGATGCGGCACTGGCGAAACGAGGGCGCGCATGACGACCCCCATCGCCGTCACCATCGCCGGATCGGATTCCGGAGGCGGCGCCGGCATTCAGGCCGACCTCAAGACCTTCGCGGCGCTCGGCGTCTACGGCGCCTCGGTGATCGCGGCGCTGACCGCGCAGAACACCCGCGGCGTCACCGCGATCCACGACGTGCCCGCGGATTTCATCACCGCGCAGATGGATGCGGTGTTTTCCGACCTCGCCGTCGGCGCGGTGAAGATCGGCATGCTGTCGCAGCCGGCCGCGATCGAAGCGGTGGCGGCGGGACTCGCGCGCCATCGCATGACCAACGTTGTGCTCGACCCGGTGATGGTCGCCGGCTCCGGCGACCGGCTGATCGCCGACGACGCCGTCGCGACGCTGCGCCGCGCGCTGATCCCGAAGGCACTGGTTATCACGCCCAATCTTCCGGAGGCCGCGGCCCTGCTCGATACCGCCGTCGCCGCGAGCGAGACGCAGATGCGCGCGCAGGCCCGTGAGCTGCTCGCGCTCGGCGCGCGCGCGGTCCTGATCAAGGGCGGGCATGCGAAGGGTGCGGAGGCCGTCGATCTCCTGATCGAGCCCGACGCCGAGACGCGGCTTGCGGCCACGCGCGTCGAGACCAGCAACACCCACGGCACCGGCTGCACCCTGTCGTCCGCGATTGCCGCGGGCCTGGCCAGGGGGCAGCCGCTCGCCGAGGCGGTGCGCGGCGCCAAGACCTACATCACCGCCGCGATCGCGGCGGCGGACAAGCTCAGCATCGGCCACGGCCACGGTCCGGTGCATCATTTTCACAGCCTTTGGAGGGAGCAATGAGCAACATCACGCGCAGAAGCCTCGTCGGTGCCGGCACCGCCGGCACCATCGCCACACTTGCGGCACCGACCGTCGCCCGCGCCGCCACGCAGAAATGGCGCATGGTCACCTCATGGCCGAAGCGCCTGCCGGGCCCGGGCATGTCGGCCGAGCGCATCGCCGAGCGCGTGCGCACACTGTCGGGCGGGCGTATCGACATCGCCGTGCATGCCGCCGGCCAAGTGGTGCCGGCGCTGGAAGTGCTCGACGCGGTCGGCTCCGGCGTCGCCGAGATCGGCCACACCGCGGCGTTCTACTGGCAGGGCAAGATGCCGGCGGCGGCCTTCTTCACCACCGTGCCGTTCGGGCTCACGCCCGCCGAGCACGTCGCCTGGATCGATGCCGGCGGCGGCCAGGCGCTGTGGGACGAGCTGTACGCGCCGTTCGGCGTCAAGCCGTTCATGGGCGGCAACACCGGCGTCTGCATGGGCGGCTGGTTTAGACGCGAGATCAGAGGCCTCGCCGACGTGCGCGGGCTCAAGGTCCGCTCGCTGGGCCTGGGCGGCGAGGTCTACCGGCGGCTCGGCGCCACCCCGCTCACCACGGCGCCGGCGGAAATCCTGTCGAGCCTACAATCCGGCCTGCTCGATGCGGTGGAGTTCGTCGGCCCCGGCACCGACATCGCGCTCGGCCTCTACCGGGTGGCGCAGTCCTACTACTACCCCGGCTTCAACAAGCCGAACGGCACCGGCGAATGCATCGTCTCGCGCAAGGCGTGGGAGGCGCTCGACGCCGAGCTGAAGGCGATCGTGACGCATGCTTGCGCGGCCGAGGCCTCGTTCGCGCTGGCGGAGATGGAGCGGCTCAACATCGAGGCGCTGGTGGCCTTGACCGGACGCCACGGCGTGGCGCTGCGCGCGTTCCCCAAGGACCTGGTCGGCGCCGCGCGGAAAGAGGCGACCGACGTGCTCGGCGGCCTTTCCGCGACCAGCGCGGCGGCGAAGACGATCCACGATTCGTATGTGGCGTTCCGCGACCGCACGGCGGCGTGGTCGCGGATATCGATCAAGGGGGTGCTGGAGGCGAGAGAGGCGTGAGGGCGCCGCGGGTTCTTACCTCCCCCTGAAAGGGGGAGGCCGGCGCGCGTAGTGCGCCGGGTGGGGGTCATGCGCGTCCGTAGGGCGGGTAGCCGAGGGCGTAACCCGCCGATTGAAAAATGGCGGATTACGCTTGCGCTAATCCGCCCTACGTTGCTGCGCCGTTCGGCGTCAAGCCGTTCATGGGCGGCAACACCGGCGTCTGCATGGGCGGCTGGTTCCGCCGCGAGATCGCGGCCCGCGGCGACGAGCGGGGCAACACCGGTGCGCTCGCCGGGCCTTGACCTTGTTAGTTCTTGTAGCTACAAAAATAGGCATGTTCGAATGGGACGAAGCCAAGGCCGCGAACAATCTTCGCAAGCACGGTGTCCCGTTCGAATTCGCGGTGCGGGTATTTGACGATCCGGCGCGGGTCGAATTCGACGTTTCGCGCCCACACGACAGTGAGTTGCGCCGCAAATGCGTCGGCCGTGTCGACGACAGGCTCTTTGTGGTCGTGTTTCACAAGCGCGGCAACAACCGTCGGATCATTTCGGCGCGCCGCACAAATGCCAACGAGGACAAGGCCTATGCCCAGGGTTCGCATGACGGCTAAGCAGGCGCGGACGGTGCGTTTGACCGGCAAGCAAAAGGCGCGGCTCGACGCCATGACCGAGGACGAAATCACCACAGCGGCACGGACGGACCCCGACAATCCGCCGCTGACCGAGGCGGAATTGGCGCTGGTCCGGCGTGGCGGCAGGCCGAAGGCCGACGATCCCAAGCGCCTCGTCTCATTGCGTCTCGACTCGGATGTGGTCGAGCGGTTGCGCGCGTCCGGCCCTGGCTGGCAGAGCCGTGCCAACGCGGCGCTGCGGCGTGCTGTAAAGCTTGGCCCAAAAGCGGCAGCGACCCGCAAGCGTGCAGGCGGCTGACGGCCGTCGTCTTTGGCAGCCGGCGACAAGGGCATCGCAGCCGGCATGAGAAACTGTGGTCACGCTGTGATGGGTTTCGCGTCGGCTCAACCCATCCTACGAGCTACGACAGCCGCTCCGACTGCGCTTTCACATCATCGCTCAGTTGCCGCACGATCTCGGTGGTCTTGCCGATATCCGCTTCGCTGAGAGCGACGCCCGTGGTCGAGGCGATCACCAGGAACCGGGCGTTCAGCTCGCGGTAGCGCGCGTCGCCTTTGCGCGTAAGCTGAACAAGCTTCGAGCGCCGGTGCTTCGGATTGTCGATGAATTTGACGAGCCCCTCGGCCGCAAGCTCATCCGCCAGCCGCTGCATCCGTTGACGGCTGGTGGGCCGCATCTGGGCGATCTGCGGCACGGTGAGCGGACCAAGCAGCGCGAGGCTTCGCATGAAGCCGAACGCACCGCCGCCCCAACTGGTGATGAGCCCTGTCTTCTGGCCGAGAGCCCGTATTCTGAAGAAGCACTGGGCCACTTCGAGCATCAGCTCGGTGATCGCCTCGGCCTTGCTGTCAACGATTGGGCCCGCCCCTGTCTTTGGGGCCGCCCCGGTCTTGTGTCGTGCCGACGCCATAGCATCCGTTCCCTTTAGCTGTGCCAATTTTCTCCGGTTGACACCTCTGTTGTCAACTTTTAGAATGACACCTTAGTTGTCGTTCTTGGGCGATTTTGGGCTTCGTAGCCTCCAGCATCTGCGGAAGAGACATGGAAATGGACCCGGCTGGGCAACAAGTGAACGACAGCGGAACCGCGGGGGTCATAGCGCGGCCGCCTCTCCTCTTTCTTGGCGCTCTTCTGCTGGGGCTCGGCGCGGACCGTCTGCTGCCCTTTGTGTTCGCTGTTCCGGGGGGTGATCTGATCCTCTGGACGGTCGGCGGCTGCCTGATCCTCATCGGCGTCGCGCTCGCGGCCGCGGGCATTCGCAACTTCTCCCGAGCGGCGACGCCGGTGCCCACGAATGAGCCAACCCGCGCGCTCGTGACGAGCGGCGTTCACGGATGGACGCGCAATCCGATCTACCTCGGCATGTTTCTGGTCTATGGCGGCATCGGAGTAGCCGCGCACAGCACGTGGGTCCTTGTCCTCACGCTGCCTCTTGCAATCTTGATCCGTTACGGCGTCGTCGCCCGCGAGGAGGCGTACCTGGAACGGCGGTTCGGCGATGCGTACCTCAACTACAAGCAACGCGTGCGGCGGTGGCTCTAGTTCAGCGTTTTCGAAATTCGAATCATATCCCGCCGCACAAGGT
Organism: Hyphomicrobiales bacterium; assembly: GCA_009377755.1. Taxonomy (GTDB): domain Bacteria; phylum Pseudomonadota; class Alphaproteobacteria; order Rhizobiales; family Xanthobacteraceae; genus WHTM01. The sequence goes on from WHTM01000026.1 coordinate 70,497, forward strand.
CTGGATTGCTTCGGCGCTACGCGCCTCGCAATGACGAGCCCCGGCCGTCATTGCGAGCCGAAGGCGAATATAGCGCGACAATCAGGATGAGAACGGCGCGGCAATCTGGATGAGACGAGGCAGCCGTGTGCGGTGATGATTGACGCTGGCCGCCGTCTTGGCAAGCGTTTTGATTGACG
>WHTM01000027.1 GCA_009377755.1 Hyphomicrobiales bacterium
TGGCGCTCCCTAGGGGACTCGAACCCCTGTTTTCGCCGTGAGAGGGCGACGTCCTGGACCGCTAGACGAAGGGAGCATGCGGCAAGGTCGTTGAGATAGACCGGTTCAGCCGGCATCGCAAGCGCATGCGGCGGCGCCGGGTCGTGGTCGTCCCGCGCAAAGCAGGAACCCATACGCCGTACCGTTCAACTCACCACAACCGCCTCGGGTTGTAGCGCCATCTAAAGCCAGCGCCTATGCGCGCAAGCGGGGACGGCACAAGCTGACGTCAATCCACCTCGAAGCGATAGTATTGCGCGAACCGCATCAGCGGCTCGTCCGACATTTCGAACACGACCGAATCCGCGGCGGCGCGGTGCTCGAACCAGTGCCAGCACGGCACCGCGATGCAGTCGCCGCGCTGCCAGGCGAAGCGCTCGCCGTCCACGATGGTCTCGCCGCGCCCCTCGACCGGCACGAACAGGCGATTGACGGTGGACCGCTGCCGGCGCGTGCGCCGGCCCGCTTCCAGCCGCTCCATGGAGAGACCCATCAGCCGCATGTCCGGCGCATCGAGATCGATGCGCGGGCCGTGCAGCCCCTCGGCCTCGGGCCTGGCCTTGTCGAGCGCGCTCGCCATCGCATCGCGGGCGAAGCGATACGGCGAGGTCTGCGCCACCTTGACGACCGGTTCGTACTTGTCCGGATACTCCTCGAAGAACATCGTCTCGAACAGATGTGTCAGCGGCACGTCGAGCCCGTCAAACCAGTAGGCCGGCTCCTCGCCGTCGTGGCCGTGGCCGTGCCAGCACCAGCCGGGCGTGAGCACCACGTCGCCGGTTTCCATCGGCGTCTTCTCGCCGTTGACGGTCGAGAACGACCCGCGCGCATCGAGGATGACGCGCAGCGCATGTGAAGAGTGTCGGTGCGACGGCGCCATCTCGCCCGGCAAGATCATTTGATAGGCGCAGACCAGCGTCCTCGTCGTTGCGAAGCTGTTGTCGGGAATCGGATTGCGCAGGATCAGGTTGCGACGCTCGGCGAGCGCCACGTCGATCAGGCCGCCCGCCGCCTCCAGCGCATCCTTGATCGGCTGATAGCGCCAATGCATCGGCAGGAAGTCCGACTTCGGCTCGCGCCACAGCACCGGCTTCTCGCGCTTGATCCAGCCCGGCGTCACCGCCAGACGGTCGGCCTCGGCATAGAGCGCATCCAGGTTGGAAATCCGCGCCAAAGCGCGGGTCCGCTCCAGGCTGATGGTGTCGGACATGGCTTCCTCCTGTGGATCGGCGCGTGCCGTGCCGTCGGGCATGGCTACGCCGGTTGTTCGGTCAGGCTAACGTGATTTTGCGGCGCTGGCGAGCCTCGGCACCGGGGCGCCGACAACCTGCGCGATCAGCGCGGCCGCGTCCAACGGCAGGCTGTTGCCGCGCCAGGCGACATGCTGATCCGGGGCGCACCAGCACGAGGTCGCTGTCGTAGAGCCTGCGGATGTCCTCGCGGAAAATTTCGAGCACGGTCAGCGGCATGCCGCGCTCTTCTGCCGCCTGTTCCAGCGCTCCGGTCGCGTGCCCGGCGGCAAGTTTCATGAGCGTGAACTCGCGCCCAAAGCGATCAAAGAGGGCTTCCCCCGCTGCGAGCCAGGCATGCGGCGCACGCGCACCCGGTCGGGCGTGCGGCAGGTATGCGTTTGAGGCATCGGACGGCGGCTGGCCGGGTTCGTCCGCGACGATCGGCGAGCCGCCGTAGAAGATACCGAGGTGAATGCCGGGCGCATCGAATTCCCGCACGGACAGTTCGTAGCAGCGCTTGCCGAATTCCGCCCGCGCGGCCTTTCCCACGGCACTGTCCTCTTCGAGCGCAGGCGATACATCGAGGCTGCGGTAGAAATCGGCAATCGATCGGGCGAAACGTGTGTTCCGCTCGGCGATCGGCCGACGCTCGATCTCGTAAGTCGACAGCAATTCCGGGCCGCCCCAGCCCCGGCACACGGCCGCGAGCTTCCAGCCGAGATTGGCGACGTCGTCGACGGAGGTGTTGTAGCCGAGACCGGCGGTCGGCGTGAACAGGTGCGCGGCATCGCCGGCGAGGAAGACGCGGCCTGCGCCGTAGCGCTCCGCGACCAGCGTGAAACCGGCGGTCCATTCGGCGATCCCGAGAATCTCGCAGGCGAGATCGCGGCCGGTGGTGAGCCTGATGGACTCCCGCGCATAGTCGATCGAGCCGCGCTGACCGCGCGGCAGCTGTACGTGGAAGACGAACCGGCCGCGGCCGTCGATCGCCGCCAGGATGCCAAACCGCTCCGGGTTCATCGCCCAGTGCTGCCATGACGGCTTGGCGCAGACACTGTCGTAGAAGCTCGGCGCATCGAGGTACACCGCCAGCATGCGCCCGCCCATGAAGTCGCGGTCTTCCGCGCCGATGCCGTCGAGGCGAATGCCGAGCGTCTCGCGCACGATGCTGCGCGGGCCGTCACAGCCGACCGCATAGTCGGCCCGGATCTCGGCGAGCTGGTTTGATGACAAATCGCGCGCCTGGACCCGCACCGAGGCCGCATCGTGCGAGATCGCCTCCACGCGCCAGCCGAAGCACAGGTCGACACTTGCGTATCGCGCTGCATGGCGCTTGAGCACCGGCTCGATCAGCATCTGCTGCGCGCGATGGACCGGCTCCGGCGTCGGCCACCGCGGGTCGTCGCGATAGCGCGCCCGCAGCGTCTCGGCACGGCTCGGCAGATGGAACCGCGCGAGCTCATAGCCGGCAAAGCGGGTGTGATAGGACGTGTCCGGGGCAAAGTCGTCCGGCAGTCCCAGCGACCGGATGTCCTCGGCGATGCCGAGGCGCCGGTAATGTTCCATCGTGCGCGATGTGGTCGAGTTCGCCTTCGGAAAATTCGGCGGGCCCTGGTTCTGTTCGAACACCGTACAGGGAACGCCGCGGCGGCCGAGTTCGATCGCCAGCACCAGCCCGGCCGGACCGCCGCCGACGATCACCACCCGGGATGTTCGTTCGACCATTGTCCCCTGCCCTTCAGCCCGTACCCCAGACATCGCGTGCAACTTCGACCACCCGCGCGAGCTTCACTGTCTGGTCCCGCTCGGTCAACGGATTGCCCTTGATCGAACTGGCGAAGCCGCATTGCGGACTGAGCGCGAGCTGATCGAGCGGCACGACCCGTGCTGCCTCGTCGATCCGGCGCTTGAGCTCGTCGGCGCATCCTCGACGGCGCGCAGGTCGGCATTGTCATGCGGACCGAGATTCGTGTCCGGCGCCTGCGGGCCGAGATAGTTCTCGCGCGCCTGCTTCAACGCCTCGGGGCGGAGAAAGCTGCCAACGATGTCGGCACGAAACGGCGGGCGCGGTGCATTGGCCATGACCAGCTCCTTCTTATTGGCAGGGTTTCCGGTATCGACATTCGCCGCGTGGGGAAAGCGCCAGCGAGGAGAGGCACGCGGGCTGCGGGAGGAATCAAGGCTCGACCGCGAACTTCACCCGTCCCGCGGGCGCGAGACTGCGCAAATCGAACGTGCGGATTTCGGTGCGCCCGCCGACTTCGATGGTCACCACGATTCGGTCATTGGCGGCCGCGGTCGTGACCACCCGGGCGCCCTTCGGCAGCAACGCCGTGACATCCGGCAGCGCTGCTGCGCTCGGCGGCGCGCTTCCCTGCAAGGTGAAAAGGCGATACCCGATCACACCGAGGACCGCCGCAATCGCCAGCATCGTGGTCAGGCCGGCGATCAGCATCATCGCGCGCACCCGGGCGACCATACGTACAGCGGCGGGATCAAGCGGTTCGTCGTCAGCTAAAGGATTGCTCATGGACTTGGACCGGCGCAACGAAACTGTCGTGGTCGCCGACACGGAGGCGGGCGGGCGGCTCGATCGTCTGCTCGCCGCACGAATCGCAGACCTATCGCGTTCCCGCCTGAAGGCGCTCATTCTCGCCGGCGAGGTGGCGGTTGGCGGCGGCACGATCCGCGATCCGGGCCATCGCGTCAACGCCGGCGACACGATTGTGGTGACGCTGCCGCCGCCGGAGCCGGCCGAGCCGGAAGCCGAGGCAATTCCGCTCGCTGTGGTCCATGAGGACGACGACCTCGTCGTCATCGACAAACCCGCCGGGCTGGTGGTGCATCCGGCTGCCGGGCATCGCACCGGGACCTTGGTCAATGCCCTAATCGCCCATTGCGGCGACAGCCTGTCCGGCATCGGCGGCGTGAGGCGCCCCGGCATTGTGCATCGGCTCGACAAGGACACCAGCGGACTATTGGTGGTGGCGAAGAACGATGCCGCCCATAAGTCGCTGGCGGCGCAATTCGCCGACCATGGCCGGACCGGGGCGCTGGCCCGCGGCTACCTCGCCTTCGTCTGGGGCAATCCGCCGCGCCCCAAGGGGACGATCGATGCGCCGATTGACCGGCATCCGCGGGCCCGCGACAAGATGGCCGTGCGGCAGGGCGGACGGGAAGCGGTGACGCATTGGATTGTCCTGGAGCGCTATGTCGGGATCGACGGCCGCCCGGTGGCGAGCCTGGTCGAATGCCGGCTGGAGACCGGCCGCACCCACCAGATCCGGGTCCATCTCGCCCACATCGGGCACCCGTTGCTGGGCGACGACGTTTATGGTCTGGGATTCAAGACCAAAGCTGCACTCTTGTCGGGACCGGCCGGGGAGGCCCTGGAGGCTCTTGGAAGACAGGCTCTTCATGCTTATTTACTAGGCATTGATCATCCGACTCAGGGGGAGTACCTGGAGTTCCGCTCGGAACTTCCGGACGATTTGCGCCGTTTACGCGACACGCTCGATGCACAGGGCGCATTCGGCTGAATGAGACGAAACCTACCGCCAAGTCAAAGCCTTGGTAGCTGTCTGGGGTAGCTCACCATGGGTCACCAGGCTGTGACCTGGCGGTATCTTCCTTTCGCCCGAATTTGTCTTGTAAGTTGCACCTGCGTCTGCATTTCGCAGTCGCAGCATGAAATCGTGCCGACGGCTCGGGGAGCGTCGGTGCTGTAGCCCGCCGACTCCGGGGGCACGAACAGGAGGGCGCAGTATGGCCCGTACCGCAGCGTTGCCGGTTCTGACGGCTGAATCCGGCCTTGCTCACTATCTTGAAGAAATCCGGCGGTTTCCGATGCTGGAACCGCGGGAGGAATACATGCTGGCTAAGAGCTGGCGCGGGGACGGCGACCGCGATGCGGCGCACAGGCTCGTCACCAGCCATTTGCGCCTCGTGGCGAAGATCGCCATGGGCTATCGCGGTTATGGCCTGCCGATCTCGGAAGTGATCTCCGAAGGCAACGTCGGCCTGATGCAGGCGGTCAAGCGCTTCGAGCCGGAGAAAGGCTTCCGGCTGGCCACGTACGCCATGTGGTGGATCAAGGCGGCGATCCAGGAATATATCCTGCGCTCCTGGTCGCTGGTGAAGATGGGCACCACGGCGAACCAGAAGAAGCTGTTCTTCAACCTGCGCAAGGCCAAGAGCCGCATCAATGCACTGGACGAGGGCGATCTCCATCCCGATCAGGTGAAGCTGATTGCCAAGCGGCTCGGCGTCACCGAACAGGACGTCATCGACATGAACCGGCGGTTGGGCGGCGACGCGTCGCTCAACGCACCAATCCGCGAAGAGGGCGATGCCGGCGAGTGGCAGGATTGGCTGGTCGACGATTCGCCCAGCCAGGAGCGCATCCTGGTCGAGACCGAGGAGTTCGACAACCGCCGCACGGCGCTCACCGACGCGCTCGGCGTACTCAACGACCGTGAGCGGCGCATCTTCGAGGCGCGCCGCCTCGCCGACGACCCGGTTACGCTAGAAGAGCTCGCCGCCGAGTTCGGCGTCTCGCGTGAGCGGGTGCGTCAGATCGAGGTGCGCGCGTTCGAAAAGGTGCAAAAGGCGGTCAAGAGCCGGGTGGCGGCGATGGAGTCGCCTCCCGCCGCCGCGATGGCGGCGCACTGAGCGTCACACCGGGGCAATTCAACTCATCCAGCCGTCATAGGCTTTGAACCGCGCTGATCGTCATGGCCGGGCTTGCCGGTGGACTCACCGCGCCGCTGATCCCGCCCGTCCCCAGACCGTGAAGGCATCGTTGAAGGCACGCTCGCCGGGCGTGCCTTTTTCCATGGCGAGAATGGCGCGGCTACCGTTGCTGTAGACGATCGGGATGTCGAACCAGGACCGCTCCTTGAGCAGCTGGGTGTTGCGCTGCACATCGGCGTCCACCGACGACAGGCCGATCAGAAAGACGTTATCCGTCACCTTCACCGCAAGGCCTGCCAGCGGTACGCCGCGCGTCTGTTCGGCCTGCTTCATCAGGATGCCGGGCACATTGGCGACGCCGCCGCCGGGAAATCCGGGGGGCAGGTTGAAGCGGATGTCGATCGTATGACTCGCCGGCAGCGCCGCGTCGGTGTTGCGGACCATCGAAAACGCCATGGTGATCCGCCGCTCCGGGATCTCGATGCTCGCCTTCGCCGCCAGTTCAGGCGCAAGACCGGGACCGGGCGAAACCGTCTCGGTGCGCCAGATCACCGACCCGACGTACCGCTTGCCGCTCGGGTCGTTCGGATCCTCCTCATAGAGAACGACACGCTGCGCTACCGCCGGCGGCGGCTGCGTCACGGGACCGGTCGCGCTGCGCTGTTCGGCGCTACGCTCCGGCTGGCTCGGCCCGATGCGATCCTCGATCTTGGGCTGCGTGCCCGCCTGCTCGCGCGCCACCGGAGCCGGCGATCCGCGGAGGGCGCCATAGAGCTCAACCAGCTTGTCGCGCTGCCGGTAGCCGACTGCTCCAACCGCCAGGAGCACGGCGACAACGACGACGCCGATAGCGAGCTTAACCACGGCGCCGGACCATGGCTGTCGCGGCTGCTCATGCAGCGGACGCTCGGCATCGTACAGATCGAAATCCTGGTCCGCGCGTGTCGCGTCTGGTTCCGCAGATGTGCCTACATCGTGGGTCGCGGGATCGAGCTGCGGCGCCGGCGGGCCGTTTGGTGCGTCCTCACGGTCGAGGTTCCGCGCCTTATGTGCATCACGCTGAGGCTCGCGGGGCGGTACGCGCAACCGCCGCAACGCCGGGTCACCCTCGCCTACCGCCATGCGATTCCGGAGGTTTCGCAACGCCTCATTCAGCTGGACCGAATCCGGGTCGTCCAAGACCGGAGCCCGCCGCTTTGGCTCGACCGAAAGGTCCGGCGGCACCGGGCGCGGCGCAAGCGGGCGATCCAGATCAGACAAGCGATCCTCCGGCGGCGGTTTGCGACCGGGTTCCGATTCCTCGACCGGCTTCAGCTCGGGCGGTACACTGTCACGCGGGAGAGACGCTCGCGCCCGGGCCGGCTCGCTTGGCGGGGCCGCCGCCGGTTCCGGGGCCGATGGATTTATCGGCGGCTGGACCGCGGACGTCGCCGGCGCGGGAGCCGTTTCGGCACCCTTCCCGGCGGACGGGGGCGAAGGCTCGGCCCGCACCGGCGGTTTGCTCGTCATCGGCGGGCGATCAAGCCGACCGCGCCGCGCCTGCTCGGCCTCGACTTTGCGTATCGCTTCTTCGAGGGCCAGACGCTCACGCGTGATATCGGATTCGCTCAGGGCCGGCGTGACGCCACGGAGTTGCGCCACGAGCGCTTCGCGCGCGCGCTCATAGAGCGAACGGCGAGCCCTCCCGCTGTTGTTCTCAAGGCCCGCGACAGCGCGGGCTATGAGCGGATGGTAATCGGCCATCGGTTCGTTCTTGCCGCCGGCGAAGGGCCGGCTATCCCTCGAACGGGTTGTGCACCAGAATCGTGTCCTCCCGCTCAGGACTCGTGGATAGTAACGCCACCGAACAGCCGATCAATTCTTCGATGCGCCGCACGTATTTGATCGCCTGCGCCGGCAGTTCCGCCCACGAGCGAGCGAGCGCGGTAGGCTCCTGCCATCCCTCGATTTCCTCATAGATGGGCTCGACGCGCGCCTGCGCGCTTTCGCTGGCCGGCAGATAGTCGACCTGCCGGCCATCCAGACGATACCCGATGCACACCTTGATCTCGTCGAAACCGTCGAGAATGTCGAGCTTGGTCAGCGCAATGCCGTGGATGCCGCTGGTGCGCACGGCCTGCCGCACCAGCACGGCGTCAAACCAGCCGCAGCGCCGTCGCCGGCCGGTGACGGTACCGAATTCATGGCCGCGGTCGCCGATCAGCCGGCCGATCTCGTTATCCTGCTCGGTCGGAAATGGACCTTCGCCGACGCGGGTCGTATAGGCCTTGCAGATGCCGAGGACATAGCCGATGGCGCTTGGCCCCAAGCCCGAACCCGTCGCCGCCTGCGCCGCCACGGTGTTCGAGGAGGTGACGAAAGGATAGGTGCCGTGGTCGACGTCGAGCAGCGCGCCCTGTGCTCCTTCGAACAGGATGCGGCGGCCCTCGCGCCGCTTCTCGTCGAGCAGCGCCCAGACCGAGTCCATGTAGGGAAGCACGCGCGGCGCGATGCGGGCGAGATAGTCCTGCAAAGCCGTCGGATCGATCGGTTCAAGCCCGAGACCGCAGCGCAGCGCATTGTGATGTGCGAGCAGGCGCTCGATCTTGACCGACAGCGCCGGCAGGTCGGCAAGATCCATCAGGCGGATCGCGCGGCGCCCAACCTTGTCCTCGTAGGCCGGGCCAATGCCGCGCTTGGTCGTGCCGATGCGCGTGTTGCTGCCCTCGCGAACCGCCTCGAGATCGCGGTGCAACGGCAGGATCAGCGCCACATTCTCGGCGATGCGCAGGTTCTCGGGCGTGACGTTCACGCCCTGCCCCTGCAGCCGCTCGATCTCCTCGATCAGCGCGTGCGGGTCAAGCACGACGCCGTTGCCGATCACAGACAACTTGCCGGAACGCACGACGCCGGAGGGAAGCAGCGAGAGCTTGTAGGTGGTTCCGTTGATGACAAGCGTATGGCCGGCGTTATGGCCGCCCTGGAAACGGACCACGATGTCGGCCTGCTCGGACAACCAGTCGACGATCTTGCCCTTGCCCTCGTCCCCCCACTGGGAGCCGACCACGACGACGTTCGCCATGCAGGAAGTCCTCTCACGCGATCCCCGATACCGATCGCAACTCTTTGGGAGGCCGTGCGAATTGCTTTGCCGTGCAAAGCCAGCGCGGTTTGCCGCGCAAGCCAGCGCCCCGGATAAAGGATGACCGGGGTCGAGGCAAGGCGCGGAGCGTCCCCTCGCCTTTACCACGAACAGCACCGGAACAGGATCGAATCTCCCTTTAATCCGCTTCGACAATCGCTATCTGGCCGGAATGGTCCCCACTTACCAGCCCGTGCCGAAATTCTCCCGCCCGTGATCAAATCGGTCGCCCATGCCATCGAGCAGGCCCGGCTGGCGGCGCGGGCGCTGGCCGAATTCGGCGGGCATTTGTTCAAGCCCACCGTCCGCCTCGGCGTGACCGGCCTGTCCCGCGCCGGTAAGACCGTATTCATCACGGCGCTGGTGCATGGACTGATGCGCGGCGGCCGCTTTCCCGTGTTCGAAGCTTTGGGTAGCGGGCGCATTGCCGGCGCGCGGCTGTCGCCGCAGCCCGATGACGCGGTTCCGCGCTTCGACTACGAAACACACGTCCGCTCCCTGCTGGAACGTCACTGGCCCGATTCGACCCGGCAGATCAGCGAACTGCGCGTGGTCATCGACTACCAATCGCAGAGCGGCACGGCGCGGACGCTGACTCTCGATCTGATCGATTATCCGGGCGAATGGCTGCTCGACCTGCCGCTGCTCGGCCAAAGTTATGAGGATTGGTCGGCGGAAAGCCTCGCACTGTCGCGTGAACAGCCGCGCGCTCAGCTCGCAGGCGCCTGGCATGCCCACTTGGCGACGCTCGATCCGGCGGCGCCCGCCGACGAGCAGGCGGTCATGACCGCGGCTCAGTTGTTCACCGCTTATCTCAAGGCCTGCCGCGACGACCGCTTCGCCCTCAGCCTGCTGCCGCCGGGGCGCTTTCTGATGCCGGGCGACCTTGCCGGCTCACCCGCGCTGACCTTTGCGCCGCTGGAACGATCTAGCTCCGACACTCCGCCCGATCGTTCGCTGTGGGCGATGATGCGGCGGCGTTACGATGCCTACAAGACGATCGTGGTCCGCCCGTTCTTCCGCGAGCACTTCGCCCGTCTCGACCGCCAGATCGTGCTGGTCGATGCCCTGGCGGCGCTCAATGCCGGGCCGGCCGCCGTGTGCGATCTCGAGCGCACGCTGATCGCGATCCTCGACTGTTTCCAGATCGGCAGACAGACGATGTTAAGCGCGCTGGTGCGCCCGCGCGTCGACAAGATCCTCTTTGCCGCGACCAAGGCCGACCACCTGCACCATGCGAACCACGACCGGCTGGAAGCGATCCTGCGCCGCATGACGGAACGTGCCGCCGAGCGCGCCGATTTCGCCGGCGCCGACATCGACGTCATCGCGCTGGCCGCGGTGCGCGCGACCCGCGAGGCGCAAGTGCGGCGGAACGGCGAGACGCTTCCGTCGATCATCGGCGTACCCGCGGCGGGCGAATTGTCCAACGGACGCCTGTTCGATGGCGCGACCGAGGTCGCGGTGTTTCCCGGCGACCTGCCGGCCGACCCGGATGCGGTGTTTCGCTGCGCCATCGACCATGCCGGCAGCAGCGGCGCAGGCCTGCCGGACGAGACCGACCTTCGCTTCCTGCGGGTGCGGCCGCCGGCATTGCAGGATGCGGGAGCGGAGACGCCGGCGTTTCCACACATTCGCCTCGACCGTGCGCTGCAGTTCCTGTTGGGGGATCGCCTGCGATGAGCGAACGCCAGTCCCGCAAGCCGGCTGCCTTCGATCTGCACGAGCCCGATGTGGTCATGACCACGGAGCCGGACAGCGCAGCCGTACCAGTGCCTGTGGAGATGCCGATTCCGGTGCGCCGGCGCCGATGGCGCTGGGGCGCCGTGTTCTGGTCGGCAGCCGGCGGGTTGGTGCTGCTCGGGCTCGGGCTCGCCGTGACCAGCCTGGTCGAAGGCCTGTTCGCGCGTGTGCCATGGCTTGGTTCGTTCGCACTTGTGCTGGCGGTGCTTGCGGTGCTGGCGCTTCTCGCCATCTTCACCCGCGAGGTGCTCGGACTGGCACGGCTGGCGACGGTCGAGACATTGCGGCGTCGTGCCGACGCGGTGCTGACGAGCGACGATCGCGCCGAGGGAGCATCGCTCGTTCGCGATCTGATGACGCTGACCCAACGCACGCCGCAGCTCGCGCGATCCCGCGCCCGCCTGCAAGGCCATCTCGGCGACATCATCGACGGCGCCGATCTCGTACGTCTGGCCGAACGCGAACTGATGGCGCCGCTCGACGACGAGGCCCGCCGGCTGGTCGCCGCTTCGGCACGGCGGGTATCGGTGGTAACCGCGGTGAGTCCGCGCGCCGTTGTCGACATGCTGTTCGTCTTCATCAATGCCGTCGGCCTGGTACGGCGGCTCGCGGTGCTTTACGGCGGACGGCCAGGGACCCTCGGCCTGATACGCTTGGTGCGGCATGTCGTGTCGCACCTCGCCCTGACCGGCGGCATTGCCGCGACCGACAGCCTGATCCAGCAGGTGATCGGTCACGGACTCGCCGCCAAGCTTTCGGCGCGGCTCGGCGAAGGCATGCTCAACGGCCTGTTGACCGCGCGCCTCGGTCTTGCGGCCATTGAGGTGACGCGGCCCTTGCCGTTCTCTGCCCTGCGTCGCCCCGCTCTCAACGACCTCGTCAGCTCGATGCTGCGAGTGGCGGAAAAGCAGAACGAGGCTAATGTCTCAGAACGTCCTCCAGTCCCCTGAACGCTCGAACGCGACGGCGGCGCGGTAGATCGTCGCCTCGTCCCAGTGGCGGCCGACCAGCATGGCCCCGATCGGCAGGTCATCCTCCGTACCGCAGGGGATGCTGATTGCCGGATGGCCAGTGACGTTGAACGGGCAGGTGTTGCGCACCGGCTCCCAACTCCGCCGCGTGATCTCCTCCGGCGTCGCGTTAGTCCCGGGGATCGGCTGCGCCTTCATCACCGTCGTCGGCAACAGCAGCAGGTCATGTGCCTGCAGTGCCGCATCGTAGGCGGCGCGCAGCCGCCGGCGCAGATTCTGTGCTTTGGCGTAGTAGCGGCCGCCGTAGCGGTCGAGCGTGTACTTGCCGAACAGGCAGGCGATCTTCACCGTGTCCGCGAACTCGTCGGCGCGCCCGCGCCAGCGGCCGGCGGCTTCGACCAGTTCCGGCACATAGACGCCCTCGTGCGCGGTACCGGCGCCGTTCGTCTCCAGCAAAGTGATCGGACAGGAGTCGTTGCGGATGCCGGCCCAGATCGGAAAGCCGAGCGCATGCAGCGGCACCGATACATCGCTGACGACCGCGCCGAGGCGAGAAAATCGCTGCGCCGCCGCACGCACCTTCGCATCGACATCGGGCTCCGAGTTTGGGTGTCCGAAGCCCTCGTTCAACACCCCGATACGCAAGCCTTTGACGCCTCCGTTCAGTCCATCGGTGTATGACGTGACCTTGACGCCGCGCTGGCGCGAGTCGAGGCCGTCGGGACCCGCTAATACCTCGAGCAGCAGCGCGTTGTCCGCGACGGTCGCCGTCATCGGCCCGACCACGTCGAGCGTGATCTCGAGCGGCGCGATACCCGTGTAGGGCACAAGGCCATAGGTCGGTTTCATGCCGACGATGCCGCAGAAGCTCGCCGGAATGCGGATCGAGCCGGCTTGGTCGCCGCCGATCGCCATCGGCACCTCGCCGGCGGCCACCAGCGCGGCGCTGCCCGACGAGGAGCCGCCGGCGGAATAGCCGCGCTTGCGCGGATTGTGCACCGGGCCGGTCTCACTGGTGTGGCTGCCGCCGGAGACGCAGTAATACTCGCACACCGCCTTGCCGGCGATCTCGCCGCCGGCATCGAGGATGCGCGTGACGATGGTGGCGTCGACCTCCGGCACGCAGCCTTCGAGCAGCTTGGCGCCGATCATCATCGGCACGCCGGCGAGGCAGACATTGTCCTTCAGCGCGACGCGCCGGCCGGCGAGGTTGCCGCCGGGCGCGCCCTTGATCGCCGTCTTCACGTACCACGCACCATGGCGGTTCTCGGCTTCGCCCGGGCGATGGCCGCTGTCGCGCGGGTACTTCACCGGCGGCAGTTCGTCGGATGCCGCGTCGAGCGCCGCGTAGGCGGCGGCGAGCGGTCCGGTGATACGCAGCGCCGCTTCGAGATAGGCGTCGCTCGGATTCATCCCGAGCTGCTGCGCAGTGCGCCGCAGGTCGGCCAGCGTTGGCTTGTCAAACATCGTACTCCATCCGATCGTTCATCCAGCAGCACGCAAGCTGTCCTGCAGGAAGGCGAGCACCGGCGGCCAGGAGAGGCGCGTGGCCGCGACATTGGCGGGACTGGATTGCAGGTCCGGCCGCATGAAGCTGTGCACCGCGCCGGGATGCAGTTGCGTCATGGTCGCGACCAGACGCTTCTCAAGGACCTCGCGCAGTTTGAGGAACGTCGGGAACACGATGACTTCGTCAGCGCCCGCTTGGACGATGTGCACCGGACAGGATATCTGCGTCGCGAGCACAATGGCGTCCCGCGTCTCGTTTGGCTTCATCGGCACCCGCACCGACGGATAGAACGCAACGCACGCGGCAAGGCGCTGGTCGTGGGCTGCGAGCAGCAGGCTGTAGCGCCCGCCAAGACAGAAGCCGAGAACGGCAACGGAGCGCAGACGCAGGGCTCCGAGCATGTGATCGATGCAGGCCGACAAATGGGTGTCGACCAGGTCGTCATTGAGCTTGTTGGCGCGCGCCATCAGCCCGGGAAAGTCGGTGGGATTGCTGGTATCGCCGTGGAACGGATTCCACACCAGCGCCGTCAACCCGGCTTCGGCGAGCTGCCGTGCAATCGCCTGCATCGGTTGATCGACGCCGGTGATCGTTGGGAGAACGAGAGCACCGCCGCTCGGATAGTCGGCATGCGCGACGAATCCATGCACGCGATCGGCGTCGATCGTGTCTGTCCGGACCATGGTGCTCCCCCTCCTGCGAGCGTTTCGCCTGTGGTATCCGGTTTTTCCGCCTCCGTCATCGCCCGCGCCGGCCGGGCGCATGCGCGGAGCCGCGCGCCGGCACGTCGAGGTCGCTGATAAGCTCCGGCATCTCGGCGAGCAGCGAGGCGAGGCGCCGTTGCTGCGAGGTGCGGGCGCCCTTCTCGCGATGATCCTGCGCCGGGCGCTTGACCTCGTCGCAGCGCGCGAGGCTTTCCAGGTCGGTGCCGTCCTGGGCGAGGCGGGCCAGCAGCGGCGTGAGATCGTCGAGCCGGTCAGCGACCACATGGATGACGCCGCTTTCCTCCTGCATCAAGCCGGAGGCAGCAATATAGCGGGCCCCAAGCACGATCGGACGAAAGCGCTCGAACGTCTTCGGCCAGACGATGATGTTGGCGAGCGCGGTCTCGTCCTCGATGGTCATGAACACGACGCCTTGCGCCGAGCCAGGCCGCTGCCGGCAGGTGACGAGCCCGGAGACGATCAGGCGCGCGCCGGATTTACGCCGGCGCAATTCATCGTTGGCGACGATGCCGCGGCGGGCGAGGTCCGGGCGCAGGAACGAGGCCGGATGCGCCCGCAGCGACAGCTTGAGAAAGCGGTAGTCGTTGACGACTTCCTCGCCGAGACTCATGGAGGGGAGGTGCACGTGGGGTTCGCGTTTTTCTCTCTCCACTTGCACAGGCGCGCTCCCTCCCCCCTTGAGGGAGGGGGGGTGGAGGTTGTGGCTTACCCCCCTCCCGATCACTGCCGGCGAGCCGGCAGTGATCGACCTCCCCCTCAAGGGGGGAGGTGAAGAAAGAGCCGCCCGAAACAACGGCAGATCGTCATCCTTGTCGCCGACACGCCCCAATGCCTTCGCCGCCCACAGCGCTTCGCGGCGTGTGAGCCCGATCGACCCGAAGGCATCGGCATCGGCGAGACGCTCGATCACTCGCGGCAAGAGTCCTGTGCGTAGCCAAACATCGCGAACCGATAGATAGCCGCCCCCTCGCATCTTCACGATGCTTTGCGCATCCTCCTCGCTCAATCCTTTCACCTCGCGCAGACCGAGACGCATAGCATGCGTCGTGCGGATGTCGCCCCGCATCTCGCGATGCCGTTCATGCAAATGCTCCGCCGCGCGTGGGCCCTCCTCCAACGTCGCGTCATAATCCGAAAAATTCACATCGACCGGCCGCACCTCGACGCCGTGGTCGCGCACGTCGCGTACGATCTGCGCCGGCGCATAGAAACCCATCGGCTGCGCATTCAGCAGCGCCGCCGCGAACACGTCGGGATAACGGCACTTGAGCCAGGCCGAGGCATAGACCAGCAGCGCAAAGCTTGCCGCATGGCTCTCCGGAAAACCGTATTCGCCGAAGCCCTCGATCTGGCCGAAGCAGCGCTCGGCGAAGTCGCGCGGATAGCCGCGCTCCAGCATGCCCTTGACCATCTTGTCGCGAAACGTGCCGATGGTACCGGTGCGCTTGAAGGTCGCCATGGCGCGGCGCAGCTTGTCGGCCTCGCCCGGCGTGAAGCCGCCGGCGACGATGGCGATCCGCATCGCCTGCTCCTGGAACAGCGGCACACCGAGCGTCTTGCTCAGCACTGCCTCAAGTTCCGGCCGCACATAATCGACGTCCTCCTGCCCCAAACGCCGGCGCAGATAGGGATGCACCATGTTGCCCTGAATCGGCCCCGGCCGCACGATCGCCACCTCGATGACGAGGTCGTAGAACTTCTTCGGCTTGAGCCGCGGCAGCATCGACATCTGCGCCCGGCTCTCCACCTGGAACACGCCGATCGAGTCGGCGCGGCACAGCATGCGGTATACGGCGGGGTCTTCCGAGGGGATGTCCGAGAGTTCGAGGCATCTCTTTGGCTTACCCCCCTCCCGGCGAGCTTCGCTCGCCAACCTCCCCCTCAAGGGGTGAGGTGAAGGAGTGGGGGGAGATGAGCCATAATGCTTCTCCACCAATTCGAACGCCTTGCGGATGCAGGTGAGCATGCCAAGGCCCAACAGGTCGACCTTGAGGATGCCGAGCGCGTCGAGATCGTCCTTGTCCCATTCGACGAAGGTACGGTCATCCATTGCCGCATTGGCGATCGGCATCACCTCGTCGAGCCGGCTGCGGGTGATGACGAAGCCACCGACGTGCTGCGAGAGGTGGCGCGGGAAAGACTGAATCTCTTGCACAAGATCGCGCATCTTGCATATGCGCGGGCTATTCACGTCGATGCCAATGCGCATCAAATCGGCTTCGCGAACGGAGCCGCCACCCATGCCCCAGATCGACGAGGACAAGGTGCCGATCGTGTCCTCGCTCAATCCAAAGGCCTTGCCGACCTCGCGGATCGCGGAGCGTCCACGATAAGAGATCACTGTGGCAGCGATACCGGTCCGTTCGCGGGTGTATTTCTTGTAGACGTATTGAATCACCTCCTCGCGCCGCTCGTGCTCGAAGTCGATGTCGATGTCTGGCGGCTCGGAGCGGTCGGGCGAAATGAAGCGCTCGAACAAGAGATCCACGCGTTCGGGATTGACCTCCGTAATGCCGAGACAAAAACACACGGTCGAGTTCGCCGCCGAACCGCGGCCTTGGCATAGGATGTCCTGCGAACGTGCATAACGGACGACGTCGTATACGGTGAGGAAATAGGGTGCGTATCTCAACTGGGCGATAAACGTAAGCTCATGCTCCAATCGTTGACGTACGGCTTCTGGAATCCCGTAAGGGTAGCGCTGGATCGCGCCTTCCCAGGTGAAATGCACAAGCGCTTCCTGCGGCGTGGCGAAGCCAGCCTGTGTCTCATCCGGATATTCATATTTTAGCTCGTCGAGCGAGAAGGTTAGCGCGTGGGAAAGCTTGATTGTCTCCTCAATGGCCTCCGGTGCGTCCTGGAACAGGCGCGCCATTTCGTCAGGCGCTTTCAAATAGCGCTCGGCATTGACGGAGAGCTTGCGGCCCGCTCGATCGATCGTGACGTGCTCGCGGATGCAGGTGAGCACATCCTGCAACGGACGCCGATCAGGGTGATGATAGAGCACGTCGTTGACCGCGATCAGCGGCACGCCAGCGGCGCGCGCCAGCACTGCGCGTTTAGCAAGCCGCGCGCGATCGTTGCCGCCGTATAGCATATTGGTCGCAAGCCGCACGCGGCCGGGGGCGGCTGAGACAAAGCGGTGGAGCTTGTCATTCCGGGGCGCGCCGAAAGCGCGAGCCCGGAATCCATAACCACCGCCGGTGCGAACTTCGGCACGACAGGGATCCGGCATCGCCGACCCCGGAATGACGGACCGAGAGACCTCGCGCGTACACCGCTCCATCACCACCAGTTCGAGCCCTTCCGCGAACTCCAG
Organism: Hyphomicrobiales bacterium; assembly: GCA_009377755.1. Classification (GTDB taxonomy): domain Bacteria; phylum Pseudomonadota; class Alphaproteobacteria; order Rhizobiales; family Xanthobacteraceae; genus WHTM01. Next base: position 17,353 of record WHTM01000027.1, read on the forward strand.
CAGATCCTCGACAAACAGAATGCAATCGCCCTTCTCGGCGCGCAGATTGCCTCGCGTGAGCAGGCGGCAGAGCCGTCCCCAGGCGGGGCGGTCGCGCGGATAGGCGAGGATGTCCGGCGTGCCGTCGGAGAACACGAGGCGCGCGCCGGGGTGATAGCGCAGCGCAAGCTTCTGCTCGCGCTTGACGAGATGCGCGCGCACCACGCCGGCGACGCTGTTGCGGTCGCAGAGCCCGAGCCCGGCAAGCCCGACGTGCGCCGCCTGCACCATCAGTTCTTCGGGATGCGAGGCGCCACGCAGGAAGGAGAAGTTCGAGGCGGTGGCAAACTCGACGTAATGCGGATCGGCCTTGCTTTTCATGACGAACTTCACTACTTATATACACACGATCGCGTCAGGGCAGTTTTAGACCCGGCGGTGGGAAGGGCAGCTTTAGGCCCGCCTGATCGACAGCATGAACAACTGAGACACTTGTCTTGGTACTGCTTCGGAGGTGGGCCATGGAACGAAACAGCCGCAAGCTGATCCGGATGCTGGAGCAAGATGGATGGGAACTTGATCGCGTGAGCGGCGATCACCACACCTTCAAGCACTCCAGGCGGGAGGTCCTGATCACCGTGACGCATCCGCGACGGGATTTGCCGACCGGTCTCGTACGACGAATTTATAAGCTTGCGGGATGGCGGCCCTGATGAACCAAAATTGAGAGCAGCAGGACGATGTCGCCCCATTACGTAGCTGTCATCGAGAAGGAAGCCGACAGCGCCTTCGGCGTCTGGTTTCCGGACGTGGAAGGATGCTTCTCGGCGGGTGACACGTTGGAGGGAGCTGTTGCGAATGCGGCAGCGGCCCTTCGCCAACACACGGAGGCGCTGGAAAGTGCTGGCCGGCGGCTTGCGGCGCCGCGCGTCGTGGACGACGTCTTGCGCGACAAGGATGTTCGGACATCGGTCAAGGCAGGCGCTCTTTTGTTTGCTGTTCCCCTGCTTGCCGATGCCGGCCGAACCGTGCGGATCAACATTTCGCTCGACAAGGCGCTGGTCGACCAGATCGATGCTGCAGCTTCGACCCGAGGTCTGACCCGCTCGGCTTTCATCGCCCAAGCCACACGAGAAAAAATCGTCGGCTGAACTCATCACGCCCCCACGCCGTGCATGAACCAACGCGGTTGCGCGGTGTCGCGATAGAGGCCCGCCCGGAACACCCAGAATCGCAGACCCGCCCGGTCCTCGACACGGAAATAATCGCGCGCGGGCCCGCCCTCCTCGCTCCACCACGCGCCTTCGATGCGTTCGGGCCCCTCGGCGGCGACCACCTCGTGTAGCGCGCGGCGCCAGCGGAAGCGCAGCGGCGGGCCGTCCGGCACTTCCGCCACCGCCTCGATCGGCTCCGGTTTAGCGAACAGCCGCAGCAGCCGCGCGGGAAGATCGGCGGCGGCGCGAAAGCTGCGGAACGTTTCCCAGCCTTCGGCGCGGCCGCTCTGCGCCGGCACGATGCCGGCCGCGAGTTCCGGAATGTGGCTGTCGTAGGCGGCGAGGCGGGTGACGCGGCGGGCGCCGAGCCGCGCGCTCAGACGGTCGACCAGCCGGTCGAGTTCGGCCGCATCCTCATTCCCACCTAGCCCGATCTGCTCCGGCAGCAACGGCTCGGCTTTCGCCACCGCAAGCCGCGCGAGATCGAAGCCGAAGCCGGGATCGAACTCGTCGCCGTGCACTGCCAGGCGCTCCACGAACAGCGCGCGGATCGCCTCCGGATCGCGCAGCGGCCGCGAGGTTCCGGCGGCGACGCGGCGCATCGCGCCGTCGGTGCGGAACAGCGTCAGGGTGAGTGCCCGCGCGCCCTCCCCTTGCCGCTCCAACGCGAGCTTGAGCCGTTTCGCCAGCCGTTCGACCACAGCGAGTACGTCCTCCTCGCGCGCGATCGGTTCTGGGAACGGCTGATCCGCCACATAAAGCTCGACCGGGAGGCGCGGAGTAAGCGGCTCTTGCTCACGGCCGAGCGCGCGGTCGAGATTGCGCAGCAGCAGATTGCCGAAGCGCGCGGCAAGCGGCGCGCGCGGCAGGTCGACGATGTCGCCGATGCGCTTCAAGCCGACGCGCGCCAGCGCCGCGACCGTTTCGGCCGGAAGGCGCAGCGCGGCGAGCGGCAGCGGCGCGAGCACGTCGCTCTGCGCACCATTCGCGACGATGGACTCCTGCGCGAACCGCGCCGCCGCCCAGGCGGCTCCGATGCTGCCGGCAACGGCGAGGCGGTGCGCGAAGCCGAAAGTGGTCACTCGTGCGGAGAGATCGGTGATGAGCGCGGCCTCGCCGCCGAACAGATGCGCGCAGCCGCCGATGTCGAGCAGGATGCCGTCAGGCGGATCGACCGCGGTGAGCGGCGTGTAGCGCAGGCAGGCGTCGGCAAGCGCATCGAGCAGGCGCGCGTCGGCCGCTGCATCCTCGGGCATCACTGCGAGGTCGGGATACATGGCGCGGGCTTCCGCCAGAGCGAGACCGGGGCGGAGCCCGCGCCGTTCCGCCGCCGCATCGACGGCGACGAGCACTTCGGCATTGCCGCGCGGGCCGGAGACGACGAGGGGGTTCTTTTCTTCACCTCTCCCCATAGGGGAGAGGCCGGATCGCAGCGCAGGCAAGTTTACGCAGCCTGCGTAAACTTGCCTGCGCGCGTTCCGGGTGAGGGGGTTACGATTCTCCCGATTGGTCCAATCCCCCCCACCCCAACCCTCTCCCCAGCCGAACTCGGGTTTTCCCGAGTTCGGCACTTTAAATTGGCCGAAATCGGAAACATCCGATTTCGGCTGGGGAGGGAGAGAAGAAAAAGACTCACGCCGCCCGCGCGCGATCCGGTCGGTCGATAGCCGTTCGAGCCACAGGCTCAGGATGCGTTGCGAGGACGAAGGACGCATCGGACTCACTCCACTCCAGCATCCAGGATCCGAGAGGGCCGCGGCGGTTGCGCGCCAGCGCAAGATCGAAGCGCGGGGGGCCTATTGCGTCATGGCCGGGCTTGTCCCGGCCATCCACGTCTTTGATGCTGCTGCTAAGAAAAGACGTGGATGCCCGGGACAAGCGCGGGCATGACGGGCGTAGTGAAGGCGCCGCCCCCACCACCCATCGCGTGGCGGCGGCGGAAGCATCGGTGCCGGGCGCGGTGCGCAACAGCAGCGCCATGGCGCTATGCGCGGCGGCGGCGAGCGACAGTCGCCGGGTGGCGACGAGGTCGATCTCGCGGCGCGATGCGCTGCGGACCTCGCCGATCACCACGCCGACGGCGCGGCAATGCAGCGCCTCCTCCATCGCCCAGAGAACGTCGCCGGCCTTGGCGGCGGCGACCGTCAGCAGGCGTTCCGGCGCGAGGCCGTAACGATCGAGGCCCGGCCCGTAGGGCGCGCCGCTCTCAAGCAGGGCCATGTCCTCGGCGACCCAGACGATGGTCTTTCCTTCACCTCTCCCCAATGGGGAGAGGTCGGACCGCAGCGCAGGCAAGTTTACGCAGCCTGCGTAAACTTGGCTGCGTGCGGTCCGGGTGAGGGGGTTACGATTCTCCCGATTGGTCCACTCCCCCTCACCCCAACCCTCACCCCAACCCTCTCCCCACCCGAACTCGGGTTTTCCCGAGTTCGGCACTTTAAATTGGCCGAAATCGGAAACATCCGATTTCGGCTGGGGAGAGGGAGTCCCGCCTGCGCAAGTGGCAAGCGCCGCCACCCCCAACGCAAACCCGGTTGCGGCGGCGATGTGCGCCTCCCCGCAAGCCGCAATCTCATGCAGCACCCCACGTGCAAGCCCGCCACCGAGGACCCGATCAATCTCAGGAATGCCAAGCGGGCTGTCGCCAGGGGCATCGAGCGCGACCGCCGGCATTTGCATCCGCGCAATCGTCTGGCGCAGTTCGCTCAGACGTTGGCCACCCCTGCCCGCCTCCGAGTGTGCACAAAGGTGGGTTTTGTCCGGTCGCAACGGCAGCATGACGGTCTCCAGTCCGGCTCCAGGAAACATCCTTAAAGCCCATTATGTTCCTGTTTTGTTCTCATGATTCCTCATCCGCAGCCTGCCGTCAAGGAAAAGAAGATAGCCCGCACGAGCGCCCGACGAACCCAGTTCAAGCCTTTTATAATCGACAGCTATTGGAAGAAACTGATCGAGGGATTGGAAGGCGCAACTGAAAAGAGATGCCGAAACTCCTGGAGGATCATTACAAGTCCCTCATCAGAGAGTACGAGAAGCAGTACGATAATAAGAAGAGCTGTTCGCGATCCTCATCACCAACATCTACCGTTCCGAATGCGGGCGGGAAGCCAGGCGCGACCGAGGTCCGATGCCGATATCGCCCTTGCTGCAACAGCTCGTCGGCATGACCTGACGATCCTCTCGCGCAATGAGCGCCATTTCGGGCCGATGGACGTAGCCGTCATCGACCCTTTCCAGCAGCTTCCGCCAAGCGAATAGAACCGGCGGACACCTCACTCGCCGGATTGCGCCCTACTCCGCCGACTCCCGCGGACCGTCGTGCTCGACCCAATCGTCGTTGTCGGGGCCGCCCTCGTCCGAGCGCCCCGCATAGGCGGTAATCGAGCCGGTCACGGTCGGATCGCCGCGGCGCGCATAGCCCTTGCGCTGCGCGGCACGCGCCGCGGCGACCTCGCCGGGGATCGCGCTCGGATTGCAGACGACGCGGCCGCCGCCACGGCGCATCAGGTCGACATGGATGTGGTCGTAATGGAAGCGGTTGGAGCCGGGCGCCAGCACCGTCGAGAAGCTCTGGCAGGCCGCGCCCTGCACGTCGTGCAGGAATCCGACCTCCTCCGGCGAGCCGCGCCATCCCCGCTTGATCGTGATCGTGCGGCCGTCGGCGAGCGTGAACGCGGCGATGTCGAGGGCGTTGCCGAAGGCATGTTCGGAAATGCGCGCACGCGGATTGCCGTTCATGCCGCGGCAGGAGTAGGCGGAGATCTGCCTGATGCCGACAACAGGCTGGCCGAACCAGCGCATCGCCGCCGGTTGCACCGCGGTGGTGATCCATTGATCAAGCGCCGAGACGATCGGGCACGCGAGCGTCGCCGCCGGCTTCAACGTCACCGGGCCGATCGATCCGGTGATCCGCTGGCCAGGCGCCGGACCAAGCAGCACCGACGGCCGATGCAAGGTGGTGGGAAACGTCGCGGGCGGCGGCTGGTCGAATGACGGCTCGCCGGCTCGGCGCGGCAGCGGCGCCGCTTCAACGGGCCGCCGGTAGAACGGACGCGCGGGCGTGATCGCGGGCGCCGGATCGATCTCCGGCTCATCGGCTGCGACGTCCTCGTCCGGCTGCGGAACGCCGGGCGGATGGATCAAGAGCGGCGCGGCGATCTCGGGACCAGCGGCCGGTAGTCGGGACGGCTGCCATTGCGGCGGCTGCGCGATCGGCCAGCGCGGCTGCTGCGAGATGCCGCGGCCGCCGGGAATCGGAGCGGGCGGCTGCAGGTCGCTGGCAAAGCCCAACGCGCTCGCCGATCCAAGCGCCGCAACCTTCAGCGGATAGTCGGCTCCGCAGATGCCCGGCCCGTCGATCGGCTCGATGCGAACCAGTGCCGGGGTTTCCCTGACACCGCCCGATTTCAGGCACGCGACCTCGGCCTCGTGACGCCAGGACTCACGCTGCACGAAGTTGAACAGCGAACGGCCGCAGCCGGCGAGCACAACGAGGACAAGCGAGCCGACGATATACAAACGAACTCGCGTCATTTGCGGAAAATGCGACGGAGTCCGTTAAGGACTGTTCAAGGATTTCGGTTAACGCAGCGTCAGCGGAGCGGCGGGCGTGTGTGGCCATCCTTCGAGACGCGCTGCGTCGTAGGGTTGCTCACCATGAGGCTCTGGATCAGTGCGTTGCCAAAACCTGAGCCTCGTCTTGAGCTCGGCGCAAAGCGCCGAGCCTCGAAGGATGGCCCCGCATGAAAAATCCGGCTCCGGCACAGTCTTGATCCACCGGTATCTTTCGGGTCACATCGCCGGCCTTTGGGATGGGGACGTAACCGACATGACGCTCTCGGCACTCGATCTCGCACGCCGTATCGAGGATGGATCGCTCACGCCTGCGGGCGCGGTGGCGCTGTGCGCTGAGGCAATTGCATCCCGTGAGGCCGACCTCGGCGCCTTCGCCGCGCTCGATGTCGGCAAGGCACACGCACAGGCGGAGCGCGACGCCGCGGCGCTCGCAGCGCTGCCGCTGCGCGGCCTACCGGTCGGCATCAAGGACATCATGGACACCTCGGACTTTCCGACCGAGTACAACTCGCCGGTCTATCGCAGGCACCGGCCGGTCGCCGATGCAGCGGTGGTGATGATGGTCCGGCGCACCGGCGGCATCGTACTCGGCAAGACCGTAACCACCGAGTTCGCCTACATGCAGCCGGCCCACACCCGCAATCCGCACAATCGCGACCACGCGCCGGGCGGTTCGTCGTCGGGCTCAGCCGCCGCCGTCGGCGCCGGCATGCTGCCGGTCGCGCTCGGCACCCAGACCGGCGGCTCGACCATTCGCCCGGCGGCGTTCTGCGGCATTGCTGGGTTCAAGCCGTCTTACAGAATCGTGCCGACGGTCGGCGTGAAGTGCTTCTCCTGGTCGCTCGACACGGTCGGCCTGTTCGCCGCCGGCGTGCGCGACGTCGCTTTTGCCGCCGCCGCGATCACCGGGCGCGACCTGCGCGTGGACCGCACGGTGCCGTCGGTGCCGAGGGTGGCCTTGGTGCGCACGCACGCGTGGGACCAGGCCGATCCCGAGATGAAGGGCGCGATCGAGAGCACGGCCCGTCTCGCCGCCGCAGCCGGCGCCACGGTGACCGAGTTCGACCGGCTGCCGTTTCTGGAGGACGCCGACGGCGCCCACGGCACGATCAACCGGTATGAAGGCTACCGGGCGCTGGCCTTCGAATACGACCATCACCGCGAGGCGCTTGGACCGGCGGTGCGCTCCCTGCTTGATGAGGCGGCGGAGACTACGGCCGACGATTACGATGCTGCACGGCGAACCGCCAAGCGTGCGCGGCGGGCCTTCGCGGATTTCATGGCCGGTGCCGATGTGATCCTGACGCCCTCCGCTCCAGGTGCGGCCCCTCGCGGCTTCGCGTCAACCGGATTGCCGGCATTCAACCGGATGTGGACACTGCTGGGGGCCCCCTGCATCAACGTGCCAGGGCTTCAGGATGCGGCCGGCATGCCGCTCGGCGTGCAGATCATCGGCCGCTTCGGCCGCGACCATGCGGCGCTCGATGCCGCCGCTTTCATCGAGCGCGCGGTCACGCGGCGGTGATCGTCCAATGGCGTGACTTCAGTTCTTTGCTTGGGCAAAGGGCGAGAAATACGACCGTGATGTCTAGCAATTTTCAAGCAATATTGGATTGTCCACAGGCCATTTCTTAAAATTCGCCAGCATAATCCTCAGAAAGCTTGCCGCATTTCTTGAGCTGTTGCTGACCATTTGAATTCATTGAAGATTTTTATTCTGCGCCGCAGCAACATTATTGCTTGGGGGGCGCCAAAATCCTGATAGAATCGCACAGCTGAACTTGAGGAGGCACGAATCGTGGATTTTGCCCCAAGTCTCAACTTTCTCGCGATCTGCGCGGCGTTCGTGTTTGTTGGCGCGATCCTGCTGGGAGCATTCTGATCGCTGGGTCCCATGTTAGTCGTGACCCGATAGCGGTCTTGAGTTCGAAACACCGGGAAGGAAGGACCTTCCCGGTGTTTTTTTATTCCGAGGCCGGTCCGCTCAAGCCGCCGCCATGACCGCCGCCGGATCGTAGTTGAGGATCGGGGCGAGCCAGCGCTCGCAATCCTCCACCGTCCAGCCCTTGCGGCGCGCATAGTCGGTCACCTGGTCCTGCCCAATCTTGCCAACGCCGAAATAGCGGCTCTGCGGATGGCTGAAATAGAGCCCACACACGGAGGCGCCGGGCCACATTGCAAAGCTCTCCGTGAGCTTGACGCCGGTCGCCCGCTCGCAGTCGAGCAGCGAAAATAGCGTCGCCTTTTCGCTGTGGTCGGGCTGGGCCGGATAGCCCGGCGCCGGCCGGATGCCGCGATAGGCCTCCGCGATCAGCTCGGCATTGGTCAGGGCCTCGTCGGAAGCATAGCCCCAGTATTCCTTGCGCACCCGCTGATGCAGGCGCTCCGCCAAGGCCTCGGCGAGCCGGTCGGCCAACGCCTTGACCAATATGGAGGAATAGTCGTCGTTGGCGCCCTTGAAGCGGTCCGCCACCGCGTCCTCGCCGAGGCCGGCGGTGACCGCGAAGGCGCCGATGTGATCGGGCAAGCCGCTGGCGCGCGGCGCGATGAAATCGGCCAGCGCCAGGTTGGCATGGCTGTCGCGGCGGGGCATCTGCTGGCGCAGGGTGAGCAGCGTCGCCAACGGCGACTGCCGCCCTTCGTCGGCATACAGCACGATATCGTCGCCGACCGAATTCGCGGGCCAGAAGCCGAACGCGGCCGCGGCACGAAACCATTGTTCGTCAATGATTTTTTGCAGCATCGCACAGGCGTCGTCATACAGACTGCGGGCGGCGGAGCCGGCCTTCGGGTCGTCGAGGATCGCCGGGAACCGTCCGGTGAGCTCCCAGGTCTGGAAGAACGGCGTCCAGTCGATGACATCGACCAGTTCCGCGAGCGGATAGTCGGCCAGCACCCGGGCGCCGAGGAAGGTCGGGCGCGGAGGTTGATACCCCGTCCAATCGATCTTGAACTTGTTGTCTCGCGCTTGTTCGAGCGTTACACGCTGCTTCTCGCCTTGCGATTTCGCATGAGCAGCGGCTATTCGCGCGTATTCATTCCGAACATCGGCGACATAGGCGGCTTTCTCACCCGACATCAAGGCTGAGACGACGCCGACCGCGCGGCTCGCGTCGGTCACATAGACCGTCTGGCCGGACCGGTAGTTCGGATGAATCTTCACCGCCGTGTGTACGCGGCTCGTGGTGGCGCCGCCGATCAGCAGCGGCAGCTCGAAGCCCTGCCGCTCCATCTCGGCCGCGACATGGCACATCTCGTCGAGCGAGGGCGTGATCAGGCCGGAGAGCCCGATCAGGTTGGCGCGCTCCGCCTTGGCGGTTTCCAGGATCTTGGCCGCCGGCACCATGACGCCGAGATCGACGACCTCGAAGTTGTTGCACTGAAGCACGACGCCGACGATGTTCTTGCCGATATCGTGCACGTCGCCCTTGACCGTGGCCATCACGATCTTGCCGGCGGAGCTCGAGTGCGCGCGCCCGTCCTTCTCCTGCTCCATGTAGGGCAGCAGATGAGCGACCGCCTGCTTCATCACCCGTGCCGACTTGACCACCTGCGGGAGGAACATCTTGCCGGAGCCGAACAGGTCCCCGACGACGTTCATGCCGTCCATCAGCGGCCCTTCGATCACGTGCAACGGGCGTTCGACCGCAAGCCGCGCCTCCTCCGTATCGGCGGCGATGAAATCGGTGATGCCGTGCACTAGAGCGTGCGAGAGCCGCTGCGCCACCGGCCATTCGCGCCAGGCAAGATCGGCCTCCTTCCTCCCCTTGCCCTGTCCCTGGTAGCGGCTCGCCAGTTCCAGCAGCCGCTCGGCCGCATCGTCGCGGCGGTTGAGCACCACGTCCTCGCAGGCTTCGCGCAGTTCAGGATTCAAATCGTCATAGACCGCCATCTGCCCGGCATTGACGATGCCCATGTCCATACCGGCGGCAATCGCGTGATACAGGAACACCGAGTGCATCGCCTCGCGCACCGGCTCGTTGCCGCGGAACGAGAACGACAGGTTGGAGACGCCGCCGGAAATATGCACGTGCGGGAGATTGGCGCGAATCCAGCGCGCGCCCTCGATGAACGCGACGCCGTAGCCGTTGTGCTCGTCCATGCCGGTCGCGACCGCAAAGATGTTGGGATCGAAGATGATGTCCTCGGGCGGGAAGCCGACCCGCTTGGTCAGGATGTCGTAGGCGCGCGCACAGATCGCGGTCTTGCGCTCCAGCGTATCGGCTTGGCCCTGTTCGTCGAAGGCCATGACCACGACGGCGGCGCCGTGCCGGCGCACGATCGTCGCGTGTTCAATGAAAGCTGCCTCGCCCTCCTTCATCGAGATCGAGTTCACCACCGGCTTGCCCTGGATGCATTTGAGGCCGGCTTCGATGACGCTGAACTTGGATGAGTCGACCATCACCGGCACGCGGGCGATGTCCGGCTCGGCGGCGATCAGGTTAAGGAACGTCATCATCGCAGCTTCGGAGTCGAGCAGGCCTTCGTCCATGTTGACGTCGATCACCTGCGCGCCATTCTCGACCTGATCCCGCGCAACCGCGAGGGCGCCGGCATAGTCGTCGGCCGTGATCAGCTTGCGGAAACGGGCCGAGCCGGTGACGTTCGTGCGCTCGCCGACGTTGACGAAGGGAATCTCCGGCGTCAGCGAAAACGCTTCGAGGCCGGAGAGACGCAGCCGGCGCGGAGTCTCCACGATCGCGCGCGGAGCCTTGCCGGCGACCGCAGCCGCGAGGGCGCGGATGTGGTCGGGCGTCGTGCCGCAGCAGCCACCGACGATGTTGACGAGGCCTGAGGCGGCGAATTCGCCGATCAACTCGGCCATCGCGTGCGGGCTCTCGTCGTAGAGACCGAACTCGTTCGGCAGCCCTGCGTTGGGATAGGCGCACACCAGCGTGTCGGCGACGCGGCCGATCTCGGCGATATGCTCGCGCATCTCCTTGGCGCCCAGCGCGCAATTGAGCCCGACCGAGAGCGGCGCCGCGTGGCGGACCGCATGCCAGAACGCCGCCGGCGTCTGTCCCGACAGCAGCCGCCCGGAGCGGTCGGTGATCGTGCCCGAGATCATCACGGGCACGCGCAGGCCACGCGCCTCGACAAGTTCGGCAATCGCGTAAAGCGCGGCCTTAGCATTGAGCGTGTCGAAGATGGTCTCGATCAGCAGGATGTCGGCGCCGCCGTCGATCAGGCCGCGCGCCTGCTCGCCATAGGCCTCGCGTAACTGGTCGAAGGTGATGGCGCGGAAGCCGGGATTGGAGACGTCCGGCGAGATCGAGGCGGTGCGGTTGGTCGGGCCGATCGCGCCTGCGACGAAGCGTGGACGCCCGTCGCGCTTCTGCACCAGATCGGCGGCGTGCCGCGCGAGCGCCGAGCCCTCACGGTTGAGTTCGTAGGCCGCGTCCGATAGGCCGTAATCGGTCTGCGCGATCGAAGTCGACGAAAACGTGTTGGTGGCGATGATGTCGGCGCCGGCGCGCAAGTAGGCGATGTGGATGTCGTGGATGGCATCGGGGCGCGTCAGATTGAGCAGGTCGTTGTTGCCGCGCACCTCGCGGTTCCAGGCGTCATAGCGGGCGCCGCGAAACGCGTCCTCGTCGAGTCCCATCTCCTGGATCATCGTTCCCATCGCGCCGTCGAGCACCAGGATGCGCTCGGCCGCAAGACGCCGCAGCTCGGCTTCGACGGCAGATGAACTAACGTTACGATTCACTCGCATTCCTCCACCGTCATGCCCGGCCTTGTGCCGGGCATCCACGTCTTGAGCGCCGCAACGCAACGAAGGCGTGGATGGCCGGGACAAGCCCGGCCATAACGACAACTATTCCACTCACGCCACCGCCCGCACCTCGGGCCGCAGGCCGAGCAGGTGGCAGATCGCGTAGACGAGATCCGCCCGGTTCATGGTGTAGAAGTGGAAGTCGGTGACGCCGCGGTCGACCAGGTCGATCACCTGCTCGGCCGCCACCGCCACCGCGATCAGCTTCCGCGTCGTCGGATCGTCGTCCAACCCGTCGAACCGGGCGGCGAGCCAACCCGGGATCGAGGTGCCGCAGCGCACCGCGAAGGCCTTCGCCTGCTTGAAGTTCTGCACCGGCAGAATGCCGGGCACGATCGGAATATCGATGTCGCGTGCGCGCACGCGGTCGAGATAGCGGAAGTACAGATCGTTCTCGAAGAAGAACTGAGTGATCGCGCGCGAAGCACCCGCGTCCACCTTGGCGGCCAGCATGTCGACATCGGCCTCGACCGTCGGTGAGTCCGGATGCTTCTCCGGATAGGCAGATACCGAGACCTCGACCGAGGCGATGCGCTTGATGCCCGCGACCAGATCGGCGCCGTTGCGATAGCCGCCGGGGTGTGGCGCATAGCGCGCACCGACGCCTTCGACCGGATCGCCGCGCAACGCCACGATATGGCGCACGCCGGCGTCCACATAGCTGCGGATCACCTTGTCGATTTCGTCGCGCGTCGCCGCAACGCAGGTGAGATGCGCCGCCGGCGCCAGCGCCGTCTCGTCGAGGATGCGCTTGACCGTCGCGTGCGTGCGCTCGCGGGTCGAGCCGCCGGCGCCATAGGTGACCGACACGAATTCCGGGGCGAGCGGCGCCAGGCGGGTGACCGACGCCCATAGCGTCTGTTCCATCTCCTCCGTCTTCGGCGGAAAGAATTCGAACGACACGCGGATGCGGCGCTCGAGATGCGGCGTGACGAATCGGCTGGGGCGGATGGCGGGTTCGAGGCTCATCGCTTCACCAGCCTGACCGTTCCGCCGGCCACCTCGACACGCGGATCGCGCGCCAGCCACAGCGAGACCGCGATCTTTCCTTCCGAGCCCGGCTCGGGCGATAGGTTGCGTTGCATCGTCACGTCGAGCCCGGCCGCCTGCAGCCACTGCGTCACGGGCTCGGCGCCGAAGCCGAGGCGGCGATGCGCGTGCTGCTCGCGCAGGAACTCGAGGTCGTGCGGCGCGAAGTCGACGATCAGCAGCCGCCCGCCGGGGCGCAGTACGCGCGCCGCCTCGCGGATCGCGCGGCCCGCGTCGTCGAGAAAGTGCAGCACCTGATGCAGGATGACGACGACGAAGGAATCCTTCGGCACCGTGAGATCGTAGATATCGCCCTTGCGGGCGCTACAATGCTTGAGCCCCGCACGGTCGAGCCGCGCGCGCGCCAGCGCCAGCATGTCGGTGGACATGTCGATGCCGAGGCCGCGCTCGATGTCCGGGCCGAACAGTTCCAGCATGCGGCCGGTGCCGGTGCCGAGGTCGAGCAGCGAGCGGAACGGCCGGTCGGAGAGCGCGGTCTGGATGGCCTCCTCGACGGCGGCGTCGGCGACGTGCAGCTTGCGGATGCGGTCCCACTCGACGGCATGCCGGCTGAAATAGGCCTGCGCCGCAGCGGCCCGCGTCCCACGCACGGCGGCGAGACGCTCGCGGTCCCGCAGTATCGTGGGATCGTGAGGGTCGAGCTGCCCGAGCAGGACGCGGGCAAGCTCGGCGCTGCCGCCGGATTCGGCCAGCCGAAAGAACGCCCAGGCACCTTCGCGAAATCGCTCGACGAACCCCGCTTCCGTTAGCAGCCGCAGGTGGCGCGAAATACGCGGCTGCGATTGCCGCAGGATTTCGGTGAGATCAGAGACGGTCAGCTCGGCCTCGGCGAGCAGCGCCAGGATGCGCATCCGTGTTGTTTCGGCCGCCGCCTTGAGCGCCGTATTGAGGTCGGAGAATGACAGCGGGGTCGTCGCCATGGTTGGGATATATCCCACATTCGCCGGCATTGCAGCCTGCCGAGGACGCTACATCAAATGATATAAAGATATCTTTATACGTAAAATCGTGGTGATTCAAGGGCGAAAAGGCCCCCCCGCTTGGTCGTCCCGCGCAGGCGGGGATCTATACGCCGTATCCTTCTCGGTTAGGCTTGTGTTCTCTCGGTTAGATTTGTGGTTATGGGTCCCCGCCTGCGCGGGGACGACAGCGCTGTGAATACACGGATAACAACATGCCTGACGCCTACGGAGTCCGGACCGGCGAAATGACCGTCCCGCTGCCGGAAAAATTCGACGCCGGCCTGTATTTCATCGGCCGCATCCGCACGCCTTGGACCCGGCGCGAGGATTGCCCGAAGAACCCGCGCGCGGCCGCTGCGGTGTGCACGATCCACCTCGACCCGCCCTGGGCGGACGGGCTCAAGGGCGTTGAGACCTGCTCGCACCTGCTCGTGCTGTACTGGATGGACCAGGCGCGGCGCGATCTCGTGCTGCAGATGCCGCGCCACTACGGCGAGCAACGCGGCACCTTCGCGCTGCGCTCGCCGGCGCGGCCCAACCCGATCGCACTCAGCGTCGTGCGGCTGTTACGCCTCGACGGCGCTAAGCTCGAGGTGAAGGGCATCGATTGCCTCGACGGCACCGCCTGCCTCGATATCAAGCCCTACTTCGCGTCGATCGATTCCGTTCCGGATGCGGTGGTCGGTTGGCATAAGGCGCGGGAGGAGGAGTGAGGACGACGATGCAGGGTGATGTGTCTCTGCATCGTATCTTGCGCAGGCGCGCTCCCTCTCCCCAACGGCCGAGCGTGTGGCGGGGACACGCAACCGTCCTCCCGCTGCAAGACACATGGCGGCGGAAGGGGAATTCACAACGAATTCACCATGTCCGGCTGAAACGCGGACAGCGCACATTCCCGAAGATGTGATCCGGAACGTTTGAACCCCTCTCGGTCTTGCTACGACGAATACGCAAACCGAGAGAGTATGTCATGTTTTCGTCAAGTCTTCGCCTTCTGTCCAGCACCTCCGTGGCCGCCGCTGTCGTGCTGAGCGCCGCCTCCGCACAGGCGCAGCGCTTGAATTTCGCGCCGCTGTCGGCTCCGCCCTTCATGTTCCAGCGGATCGTGCCGCAAGAGCGCGCGCCGGTCCTGCCGGAGGAGCGGATCACCGAGGAGCGCGATGCCGCTCCTGTTCCGGATCATCTGCGCCGCCAGATCGTCGACTACCGCACCAATGAAGCGCGCGGCACGATCATCATCGATACGGCCAACACGTATCTCTATTACGTGCTCGGCAACGGCAAGGCGGTGCGCTACGGCATCGGCGTCGGCCGCGAAGGCTTCACCTGGTCGGGCGTGAAGACGATCGGCCGTAAGGCCGAGTGGCCGGATTGGGTTCCGCCGCAGGAGATGATCGCACGGCAGCCGTACCTGCCGCGTTGGATGGCCGGCGGCCGCGGCAATCCGCTCGGCGCGCGCGCGATGTACCTCGCCGGTTCACTGTACCGGATCCACGGCACCAACGCGCCGTCGTCGATCGGGCGAAACGTATCGAGCGGCTGTATCCGCATGCTCAACAAGGACGTCGTCGACCTCTACCAGCGCGCCAACGTCGGCACCAAGGTCGTGGTGCTTCCCGACGGCCCGCGCTCGACCCGCATCGCCAGTCGGTAGTGGCCGCAAACCTTGGCCTGTCGTGCCCCGCGCAGGCGCGCCCCAGTAATCCGCGTCGGCGCGACTGACGTCAGTGCCAAGTCCCAGTTCTAATGATTACTCATTGCCCGCATTCGCGGGCAATGACAGCGGATGAGCTCCCGGTTCCCCATCGTCCGGCAATCGGCTAAGACCGCCCTCGATCCACCGGGGAACGATCCATGCGCATTGCGGTGATGGCGGCCGGTGCCGTGGGCGGCTATTTCGGCGCGCGGCTTGCGGCGGCCGGCCATGACGTCGCCTTCATCGCCCGCGGCGCGCATCGCGACGCCATCCGCGCGAACGGCCTGCGCGTCGACAGCGTGCTCGGCGACGTGCTGATCAAGCCCGCCAACGTCACGGACGATCCTGCGTCGGTCGGTCCGGTCGATATCGTGCTGTTCGCGGTAAAGCTGTGGGATACGGAGACGGCCGGCGAGTTGTCGCGTCCGCTGACCGGCCCGGACACGCGGCTGATCACGCTGCAGAACGGCGTCGACGCGGTCGAGCGGCTGGCGCCGATCCTCGGCGCCGATGCCGTGGCCGGCGGTATCGCGTACATCGCCACGGTGATATCGGCGCCCGGCGTGGTCAGCCAGACCAGCCAGTTCGCCAGGATGCGTTGCGGGCGCATCGACGGGCGCCCCGATGCGCGGCTCGCCGCCTTTGCCGACGACGCGGCGAAGGCCGGCATCGACATCGCCATCTCGGACACGATCAACCGCGACCGCTGGCAGAAGTTCGTGTTCCTCACCGGCCTCGCCGGCATCACCGCGGCGACCCGCATGCCGATCGGGCCGCTGCGGCGCGATCCGGACACGCGGGCGCTGTTCCACGACCTGATGCGCGAGGTGGTGGCGGTCGGCCGCGCCGCCGGCGTCGGCCTGCCGGAGGATTTCGCCGACGAGCAGCTCACGCTCGGCGACACGGTCCCCGAAGGCATGAAGGCCTCGATGGCGCACGATCTCGAACGCGGCAACCGCCTCGAGCTCGACTGGCTCGCGGGCATGGCGGTGAAGCTCGGTCGCCAGTACGGCGTGCCGACGCCAGCGAATGCGGCGATCTACGCGGTGCTCAAGCCGCACGCGATGGGCGGCAGGTGATGCCGATGCCCGGCGGCGGCATTCCACTTCGGATCGGCCAGCCGAGCGAGTTTGCCTGCGTGCGCGGGTTTTTACGCGATGCCGGTTTCGACGAGGCGGCGGTGTGCCGCGCGTTGACGATCGCGCAGATCGACGGTCTCAGCACCATCGCGTGGGATGCCGTCAATCTCGACGCCGTGCCGACGCCCTTGCGCTGGTGTATCGACGTATTTCTGCGCGGCGCGGCCGTGGAGCCAACGCGCTCGCGCGACGCCTGCGGTGATGCCACGCTTGCGGCCTTGATGGTGCTCGGCCTCCTGCGGCCGGCCGCGCGCAATCCGGCCTACCTCGTCTGCCCGATCTGGCTCTATCCCGTCGACGGCTTCATAGTCGCCTCCGACCGCCGCGACGATCCCGACGGCGGCCGCCACATCGCAGCCGGCGACGTGGTGTTTCCGGGCATCAATACAGGCACGTTGAAATTTCTCCGACTGCTGCCGGACTGCCGCGCCGGCGACGCGCTCGATCTTTGCGGCGGCTGCGGCATCGGCGCCCTGCACCTGTCGCGAACGGCCCGCAATGCCGTCACCACCGACGTGACGCAGCGCTCGGCGCACTTTGCCGATTTCAGTGCCCGGCTCAACGATGCGGATGTCACCAGCCTCTGCGGCGACATGTACGCGCCGGTGCAAGACCGGCGGTTCGACGTGATCACCGCGCATCCGCCCTTCGTGCCGGCAACAGGGCGGACCTTTGTCTTCCGCGACGGCGGCGATACCGGCGAGGACATCATACGGCGCACGATCGAAGGTCTTCCGGCGCACCTGCGTCCCGGCGGCACGGCGATGATCTTGTGCTCGGGGCGCGACACGGCGGAGGCGACATTCGAGGATCGGGCGCGCGAATGGCTCGGTCCGGCGGCTCCGGAATTCGACGTGATCTTCGGACTCGACAAGGTCGTCACCATCGACGAGGTAGTCGCAGCGGCACGCGCCCGCCCGAAGCCGATCGACGCGCAGGAAGCAAAGGCGCTGCGCGGCCGGCTGCTTGCATCGGAAACCCGCCAATTCGTCTACGGCGCCCTGCTGCTGCGCCGGTGCACCGAGACGATCGCGACACTCCCGTTGCGCGTCCGCATGTCCGAAAGGGCGACTGCCGCCGATTTCCCGCGCCTCTTGGCGTGGCGGCGGCAGTGCCGGCAGTCGAGCTTCCCTCAATGGATTACCCGTTCGCACCCGCGCTTCGCGCCGGAGCTCGAACTCACCGTGCGCCACGTGGTCAAGAACGGACAATTGGTTCCAGCCGAGTTCGTCTTCCGGATTGAAGGCGGTTTCCCTGCGGCGCTGCGACCCGATGCCTGGATCGTGCCCGTGCTTGCCGGGCTCGATGGACGCCGCTCGGTCGAGGATGCCTACGACGCCGCGCACGCCAACGGCAGACTGCCGGAGGGATATGCCCTCGACGACTTCGCCGGTCTTGTCGGATTGATGATCGAGCGCGGATTCCTTGACGTGGAGCTGCCTGCCGACGCCTGACGATCCACGTAAAAGGCGTCACGCTCTTTCGCTAAGCATCGGCCTCTCCGCGATCGCAACGTCGCCCCAGCCGCGCACCAGATTGCCGGTGACCGAGAAGAACGAATAGAGCGCAATGCCGAGCAAGGTGAGGGTGGAGTAGGCGATCCGTCCGTCGACCAGCTCCAGGGCGAACACGCATACCGGCCCGAGCGAGCGGATGACATGGGCGGTGAGCGGCGCGGTGCGGGCGATGCCGACCTGCAGCGAATAGAGCGGCAGCACGATCAGGATCGTCGCCGCGACGGCGAGGACGGTCCACTCGTGCAAGGAAGCGATGCCGGTGCGGGTATCGCCGAGCAGCACGGCCGCAAGCGCCACCAGGATGATGAGGATGTAGCGTCCGGCCGTGACCGAATCCGGCCCGACGCCGCGGTCGTTCAGGCGCTTCGACAAGAGCAGGCTGACGGTGATGGACGCACCGCTCACGATCAGCAGCGCGAGCGCAGTGAGATTGACGGTCAGATCGTTCACCCGCAAGCCGGAGTGACCCGCGAGCACCACCCACCACAGGAACGCCAGCGAGCCGGCGAGCCCGGCGTAACAGACATACTCTGCTCTGCGGACGCGGCTGGGCTGCGCGATGTGCAGGCCGAGCGCCGACAGCACGATCACGGTCAGCGGCCCTACGCCGCTGTGCAGCGTGTTGACGATCGACGGCTGCAGATGCTTGAGACTGTAGAAATAAGAGATCCAGGCGAGCGCCGTGGTCGCGTTCATCCACAGCATCGCCCACCATTCCGTGCGCATCGTGGCGAACTCCGCGGGCGCGCGCAGCAGCGCGACCGCACCGAACACGATTGCCGAGATCGAGAAGGCGAGCAGCACGACGGCAAAGACGTCGACGCCCTGGAACACATGGGCGAAATAGACGTCGCGGAAGGCCTGCGAGACAGCAAACAGCAGCACCAGGCCGGGACCGAAATACCGCACAAGCATCGCTATCTCCTCTAAACCGTCGGCAGTTATCTCAAGGACGATTGGGCCAGGCGCCAGCCGACGGTTTTCCCGCTTTTTTCCTGCACGACGGTCAGGTCTCGCATGTGTAGAGGACGTAACGGCGCGGCCCACCCGATTCCTGGCAAGCCCTCGTCAAATCAAATCATGTCAATGGGACGTCACGTCCGAGTTACCGGCAGGCGACGCGGCCATCCGTGTCAGGCGATTCACATCACAGTGATTGTCGTTCGTTCAGCAGAGCAGCGTTGCACCACAGTCAACGATGGAGGGCGAACGTGCTCCGCGTGTCCAGTTTGAAAGCACAAAGCATGGCGTTGCAGCGGCCAAACGTAGCGAATCCGTGACGACGACCTATCGTCCGGTCTCGATCAAATATTTGTTAGAAGCCGCCCCGATTAACATCGCCAACGCCGCGCCTATCTCCTCGCCGGGCGGCAAGAGCATCGTGCTCTAACGCCGCGCCGTTAAGCAGGAGACAAAACTGTGACTAACAAGATCAAGAAGACTGCGTTTGCGCTCGTTACAGCCCTCGTCGCTGGTTCGGCGTCGATGGCCCAGGCTTACGAGGCGCGCGATGCGAACACGGGGTTGCGGACCGAGTTCTACTACGCACCGCTCGATCAGCTCGAGCGGCAAGGCGCACCGATCAGCGCGCAAGCGAGGCAATACCTGCGTGAGCATCCGGCATCGCGCGCTGCGAGCGCCGGGGTTCGTAGCGGCTTCGATGCCCGCGCGCAGGCTCCGGCTCCGCAGGTCCAGCCGAGGCTGAGCAACTGGGCCAACCCGCAGTGGCGCATCCAGCAATTCGACGGAACGGGTGCGCCTGTGGGACCATACCCCTTTGAGTAAGGCTCCACGAACATAGCTGTGCCCTCCAGGCACCGACCCGGGCCGATGCATCCTCGGGGCGGCCCTGGAGGGCGCCATCACCTCACACGCGGGCTTTCTCCGGCGGCAGCACCGCCGTACGCCAACGCAGCACGATCAGCAGCGTAAACACCAGACCGATAAGGCCGTACACCGCGGTGGTCGCGGGATAGCCGATGCGCTCGACCAGCGCGCCGGCGGCGAGCAGGCCGAGCGGGTTGCCGTAGATCGCCAGCATGCGCACGCCCATCACCCGCCCGCGATATTGCGGCGCCGCCGTACGCAGCAGGACCACCGCGAGCGTGACCATGCTCACGCTCTGGGTGACGCCGATGATCAGCAGGCAGGCGATGCCGATGCCCATGTGCTGAATGTGGCCGAACATCAGCAGCATCACGTACCAGGCGACCATCGCGCCGACCATCACGCGCTCGACCCGCATCCGCTCGCCGGCAAGACTCAACGCAACAGAGCCGATGAGCGCACCGGACGCAAGGCTGGCGACGAGGTATCCGAGACCGGTCTGATCGGTGCCGTAAATGTTTTTGGCAACGTAAGGCATCACCCCGGTCACCAGCGGGAACGCGCACAGATTGACCACGAAGGCGATCCACATGGCGGCGAGCAGCCGCGGTGTGTTCCAGATATAGGCCATTCCCGCCGTCAGATCGCGCCACGGCGACGGACGTTGGATGCCGGCGTCGGCACCGTCCGCAGCCTGTTTCAGTTCCGGCCCGGCACCGATGAGGAGCAGCGCACCCAGTGCATAAAAGCACGTGATCGCGACATAGGCCGGCACCATTCCGAACGCCGCGAACAATCCGGCGCCGGCGAGCGCGCCCATGATGCGGGCGGAATCCGCGGTCATGCGCGAGATGCTCATGGCTCCGATCAGATATTCCGCCGGCACGGTTGCGGCGACCAGGGCGCTGCGCACCCCGATGTCGGACGGACGGACGAGACCGGTGAACGCGGCGACGATGAACACGTATAACGGAGTCAGCAATCCGGTAAACGCGAGCGTCGTAATGGTCGCAGCCAGGATGATGTAGGTCGCGCGCGTGCCGAACAGCACATTGCGCTGGCCGATCCGATCGCCCACGACGCCGAAAATGGGCGCGACCAGCGTGCCGATGTAAAGCAGCGACGCATACAAGGTCAGCAGCACCACGGAGCCGGTTTCGACCAGCACGTACCAGCCGAGAATCAGCATCTCCATCTCGAAGGCCCAGGAGATCAGCAGATCGGCCGGCCATTGGAAACGGAAGCTGCGAACACGGAAGGGCGCGAGCGCTGCAGGCGGCGGCATATCTGTTCAAGCCGCAGGGCCGCGGTTCACGGTCATCCACTCGCTCCCCGCCCGGCTTGGAGTTTGAGGGAATTTTTCGGCTCGGTCGGGCCGATCCTGATTTGGCGGACCATACACGATCCGTGGTGGAGACCTAGTGCCCTGCTTCCACCCGGCTCGCTTCGCTCGCCGACCTCTCCCCGATGGGGAGAGGTGAAACCGAGTATGCGGTGCACCCGTGCCATGCACCCCTTGCATTGACACCCCCACCCGCGTCTCTACATTAGCTTTGTTCCGAGGGGAGTCCCGGAGGGGACTGAGATTCCGCGTGTCGCGGTAACCCTTTGAACCTGATCCGGGTCATGCCGGCGAAGGGACAGGACAACCCATGCCGACCTCCATCTTCCTCGCCAAGCTGATTGGGCCGATCGTTCTGGTCGCGGCCGTCGCCTTGTTCCTGAACGCCACCGCCTACAAGACGATGGCGCAGGAGTTTCTGAACAGCCCACCATTGATCTATCTCTCCGGCATTCTGGCCATGACGGCCGGCGTCGCGATCGTGCTCTATCACAATGTCTGGACCGCCGACTGGCGCGTCATCATTACGCTGTTCGGCTGGGCCGGCGCGATCGGCGGCGCGGCCCGCATCCTGCTGCCGGCGCAGGTCAAGACCATCGGCGAAAAGATGATCAGGCTACCGATGGGACTGACCATCGGCGGCGCCGGGTGGGTTCTCTTCGGCGCAGTGCTCTGTTTCTACGGCTATTTCCGCTAATATCCGCACCCGAGAAGGGAGCTACCCCATGAACATCCACGACCCCAACATCGCGCCGCTGCAGGTCACCACCGGGTCCCTGCCCGCCTCCCGCAAGGTCTATTCGGTCCCGGAGGCCGCGCCCGATCTGAAGGTGCCGCTGCGCGAGATCGTGCTGCACGATACGTCCGGCGAGCCGCCGCTGCCGGTCTACGACACCACCGGGCCGTACACCGATCCGAACGTGACGATCGACGTCGAGCAAGGCTTGGCCCGCACGCGCGCCGACTGGGTGAAGGAACGCGGCGGCATCGAGGAGTACCAGGGCCGGCCCCTCCGGCCGATCGACAACGGCAATGTCACCGGCAAGCACCTCGCGCGCGCCTTCCCCAACACGCCGAAGCCCAAGCGGGCGCTCGATGGCAAGCCCGTCACCCAACTCGAATGGGCGCGGGCCGGTGTCATCACCAAGGAGATGATCTACGTCGCCGTCCGCGAGAACCTCGGTCGCAAGCAGCAATTGGAGCGCGCGGAAGCCGCGCTCGCTGAGGGCGAAAGCTTCGGCGCCGCGGTGCCGGCGTTCATCACGCCGGAATTCGTGCGCAGCGAAGTCGCGCGCGGGCGCGCCATCATCCCGGCCAACATCAACCATGCCGAACTGGAGCCGATGATCATCGGCCGCAACTTCCTCACCAAGATCAATGCCAATATCGGCAACTCCGCCGTCACCTCCTCGGTGGAGGAGGAGGTGGAGAAGATGGTATGGGCGATCCGCTGGGGCGCCGATACGGTGATGGACCTCTCCACCGGCCGCAACATCCACAACACGCGCGAATGGATCATCCGCAATGCGCCGGTGCCGATCGGCACCGTGCCGATCTACCAGGCGCTGGAGAAGGTGAACGGCGACCCCGTCAAGCTCGACTGGGAGGTCTACAAGGACACGCTGATCGAGCAGTGTGAGCAGGGCGTCGACTATTTCACCGTGCACGCCGGCGTGCGGCTCGGCTACATCCACCTCACCGCCAACCGCGTCACCGGCATCGTGTCGCGCGGCGGCTCGATCATGGCGAAGTGGTGCCTGTCGCGCCACAAGGAGAGCTTCCTCTACGAGCGCTTCGACGAGATCTGCGACATCATGCGCAAGTACGACGTGTCGTTCTCGCTCGGCGACGGCCTGCGCCCCGGCTCGATCGCCGACGCCAACGACGAAGCCCAGTTCGCCGAGCTCAAGACGCAAGGCGAGCTCACCAAGATCGCCTGGGCTCACGGCTGCCAGGTGATGAACGAGGGCCCCGGCCACGTGCCGCTGCACAAGATCAAGGTCAACGTCGAAAAGCAGCTCGAATGGTGCGGCGAGGCGCCGTTCTACACGCTCGGGCCGCTGACGACCGACATCGCGCCCGGCTACGACCACATCACCAGCGCGATCGGCGCGGCGATGATCGGCTGGTTCGGCACCGCGATGCTTTGCTACGTGACGCCGAAGGAGCACCTGGGTCTGCCGAACCGCGACGACGTGAAGGAGGGCGTGATCGCCTACAAGATCGCCGCGCATGCGGCAGATTTGGCGAAGGGCCATCCCGCCGCGCAACTGCGCGACGACGCACTCTCACGCGCGCGCTTCGACTTCCGCTGGGAGGACCAGTTCAACCTGGGTCTTGATCCGGATACCGCGCGAGAATTCCACGACGAGACGCTGCCGAAGGAGGCGCACAAGGTGGCGCACTTCTGCTCCATGTGCGGCCCGAAATTCTGCTCGATGAAGATCACGCAGGACGTAAGGGATTATGCGGCGACGTTGACCGACAACGCGAAAGCCGCGCTCTATCCGGAAGACGCGGCTTCAGGGCTCTCCCCTCATCCTGAGGAGGGCGCGCGAGCGCCCGTCTCGAAGGATGAGGCCGAGGAAGGCATGCGACGGATGTCGGAAAAATTCCGCGCGATGGGCGAGCAGGTGTACGTGGATGCGGACGCGGTGAAGGAGAGTAATAAGGCGTTGTAATACCTTCGTCACGGCGCTGGCAGCTCAGGCGGTTAAGAACATCTAAGGAACTTCTTGCCATAGACGGGGTTGCTCGATAGCTTCCCCTGTTGAATCGGGAGAGGACGCGATGACAAAAGAATTGCAAGAGCTGGTTGAGCGCGCTCGCAAAATTGAAATGACGCCCGATCAGGTTACCGCCCAGCGTCAAAGCTTCGCGTATGGCAACACGCATATCGAAAATGACCGCATCACGCGGCAGATGGTTGCTGAGGCTGACCGGAAGGTTGGTCAATCAGGCTAATTGGCCCTCGTGACCGCGCGGGTGAGCGGCGGCATCGACAGTTCGGTTGATAAAGGCCGCCCGGTGCAAACCCGCATGACGGCGCAAGCGTAGCCCGTCGAGCGGGTTGGCGAAGCGTAATCCGCCGCCCCATCGGCGCAAAGGACGGCGGGTTGCGCCATTCACTCCGGCGTCGTCCCGCATGTCGCCTTCAACCGCTTGGCGGCATCGGCACGCCCGTCTCACCCGTCGCCCGCCATCGCTCTCCCGTGTATCATGTGGCGGTCGCTGCCGGGTTGGCGACAGCAACCTCGTGCCGGCTTGGGAGAGTTCGATGCCGTTCGTCCGATACCTCGTCCTGTTGTTCGCCCTCACGCTCCTGGCCGCTCAAGGCCATGCTCAGAATGGCCCGATCAAGATCGAGAAATTCAATCACAGCGCCTGGACCAAGGGCATCTTCTCCGAGGCGGTGACGGTGACGGGGATCGGGAATGCCAAGTTCGTCTATCTGGCGGGCGTCGGAGCCGAAGATGAGAACGGACCGCGGGGCAATGTCCGGCACCATGGCAGCTTCCTGGACCAATGCCGCTACGCCTACGACAAGATCAAGCGCGTGCTCGCTCACCATGGCGCCAAGCTTAGCGACGTCGTGAAGGTCACGACCTACATCACGGACCTCCGCCACCGCGTCACCTTAGGCAAGTGCGTCGGAGAGGCGTGGGGCGACATCACCTTCCCCACCAACACTCTGATCGGCGTAAGCGCGCTGGCTTTCCCCGAGATGATCATCGAGGTCGATGTCACGGCGATCATCGCGAAGTAGGAGGCACGCACGTAGGGTCGGCCAAGGCGCGGAACGCGCCGAGTCCACGCGTTGAATTTTGAGACGAACCGCGTGGGCTTCGCTTTCGCTCAGCCCACCCTACGCTTACACTCAGCCTACCTACACTCGTTTATGACGTCTTACCGTAGGAGACACCATGACGCTCGTCGCATTGTCCGCCCGATCTGCCGTTGTTCTCGCGGCCCTCGTTCTTGCCGCCGCACCCGCTGCGGCGCAGGGTACCGCGGAAGAGCGATCGGCCTGTATGGGCGATGCATTCCGGTTCTGCCTCTCGGACATCCCGAACGTCGCGGCGATCGAGGCGTGCCTGGAGCGGAACGAGCGCGAGCTGACGCCGGCCTGCCGGGCCGAGTTCCAGCCGGCGAAGAAGACCCGACTGCGTCCTGAGCACTTCCGCTAGCCTGTAGCCCGGATGAGCGGAGCGACATCCGGGGCCGGCCTCTCCGCCTCGCCCCGAATTTTGCTTCGTTCGATATCCGTGCTCGCCTTCGACACCATCCCGCGACGGCTTGGGGACAACGCCGCTGGCCGGGAAAGCGGCCTTGACTTTCGTGGTAATCTATTTGGCACGCTTGCCCCATGGTCCATCCGAGGTGCGACATGGCACAGAACGACACGCTGATCATTCGAGCAGCGCTCGAGGGCAAAGCCTCAATCTACCGAGATATCAAAATCGACGCTTCGAAATCGCTCTACCGGCTCGCCGAAGCGATCGTTTCGGCCTTCGGATTCGATTTCGACCACGCCTTCGGATTCTACAGCGGGCTCACGCGGACATCGATGTTGCGCAAACACCCGATGTATGAACTGTTCGCCGATATAGGCGAAGCCGACCCCGGCGTTCTTAGCGTGAAGAAGACCAAAATTGGCGAGGCGTTTCCGGCTGTCCCGCATGCCATGATGTTCCTGTTTGACTACGGAGATGGATGGCATTTCCGGGTGACCTCTACAGGGGCCTGGAAAAAGATCGCCAAAGTTCGATACCCTCGCGCGATCGCGAGCAACGGCGAGGCGCCCGAGCAATATCCGGACCCCGAGGCCGACGACGAGGACACCGCGAGATATGCGATCAATCTGACAACCGGCGAGAAAATAAAGTTCGGCAGGTAGGCTCGTAGGCGGATTAGCGAAGCGCAATCCGCCATTGCCTTGGCAATCCAGCGCAATACGCTGCGCTATTGCGCCCTACGCACGTCCCGCTGCGCCTGCGCCAAGGCCTGCGGCTCGATCAGAAGGCCTTGCCGTTCGTACCGGCGCCGGCTGTGGCTGAAGCGCACGACGACGGCATAGCGCCCGGCCTTTGCCTTGGCCCGGCGCGTCAGCAGCGCATCTCCGGCGGGCAGGAATTCGAGATCGTCGAGACCGGCGCACCGCAGGCACGCCGGGCCGGGATTCTCCATGATGAGGAAATTGCCGCTGCCGCCGCAGCGATGACATTTCCATTCGTCATTCAACGGCTCGATGACCACCAGTTCCGGCGCACGGTTCGCTTTTTCCGCCAGGCGTTCTCGCTTCCTCTCGGAAAGCTCGCCGGAGACCCAATGGGTGCGGTACAGCGTTTCGATCGCCGGGTCCCCGTTCGCGCTGAAGCGCAGCGTCTGTCGCCGGGGCTGCTGCGCGACATAGGCCGTCTGGCGCGGAACCAGCCCTTTGTCGGCCGCCCAGGAGTGGAACAGGTTCATCGCCTCGGCAATGCGGTCCGGCCTCGTTTGAACGGCACCTTCGAGACAATCGGCCTGCCCCTGACGCCAGCGATTGACCGCGCCCGGATCGAGCCATCCGATCCCGACCAGCACGTCGATCGGGCTCACCTCGTTCCGCGCCGCCAACGCCGCCTCCGCAGCCTTGATGACGCGTTCGCGGAGATTCCTGCGATTCTCCGGATTCATGTGCAGCCCGTAGCCCGTAGGATGGGTTGAGCCCTTGCGAAACCCATCATCTTCATCACGATGGAATGATGGGTTTCGCTGCGCTCAACCCATCCTACTCCAACACGTCATCCGCCAATCATGACCAATGTCCGCAACTGCGGCTATGCCGCCCCCGTCCTACCTCCCCCTCCTATACAAATTCGTCGCGCTCCCCCGCCCCGCCCCCACATCCGGATTGGTGTTGACGAACTCCTCGTCCGTCAGCTTCGCGATCAGGCGCGTCTGCGTGATGCCGCGCCAGTTGGCGAACGTACTGGTGACGATCTTGAGAATGAGATGCTTCCTCTCCTCGTCGACCGTGTAGCTGCCGAACTGCGCGATGCTGCCGCGCACGATCGCCGCATACTCCTCGGGCGTAGCACGCAGGCGGTGGTTGTTGGCGATCTTCGGCACCTCGGCCGCGACGTGGATGTGCGCGTAGCTGCCGTCGGGCGTGAACATCATGACCCCCTCGGGCTTCGGGCCGAACGGGAACGACTTCTTGCCGTCGGGCGCCGTGACCTCGGAGATGACCAGGTGCCAGGTGCCGACGAGCCGGTCCTTCAGGCTCTTGCCCTGCGCGGCGGCCTCGCCGCCCGTGGCGGCCAGCATGAGCGCCGCGGCGGCGATCGACATGAGTCTCATAACGTCCTCCCCAGGTTGGTTCGTACCGATGTTATACGGAATGCCGGTGCAGCACATCGTCAAACGCGCCGCTTACCGCTCAGGCCGTTGCGGCCGTGCGCGCCTTCGATAGAGATATGCCATCATCGCCATCGCCGCGATCAGCGCCACGATGATCCCGGCATGGCCGAACTTGTGCGTGAGCGCCGCGATGCCGGCGCCATGCAGCCCCACGTAATATCCGACCACGGTCCAGGTCAGCACCCACAGCGCAGCGCCGAGCGCGTTGAACAACAAGAACCGGCGCCAGGGCATCCCCATAGAACCCGCGACGAGGCCGTTCAATTGATGCAGCACACTGAAGAAGCGCGCGAACGCGACGGCCACCGGACCGTAGCGGGCAAACACCGCCTCCACCTTGGCGAGCCGCTCGGCGTTCAATCCGACCTTGCCGCCGTGCCGCCGCAACAGGTGCGGCCGAACTTCCGGCCGATCAAGTACCCGATGCTGTCGCCCACGACGGAGCCGGCCCAGGCCGACAGAACCAGGGCGACATACGAGATGTCGCCGCGGCTGGCGAGAATAGACGCGACGATCAGCAGCGACTCGCCCGGCAGCGGCGCGCCGAACGATTCGAAGGTCAGAATCAGGAAGACAGCGGCAACGCCATATTGATGAACGTAAGGCTCCAGCATCCCTAAAAGATGTCCGAATTCCGTCATGACGCCTGGCCCTCCTGGACTTCGCCGAAGCAGTGTAGCAAGTAGCAAGCGCTACACGTGCTACACTCGCGTACGCCGAATGGGGTATCACGCCCGATGTACCGCAACCGATCATATGGTCCCACGCCGTCGGTTGCCGAGCCGCGGCAGGTGCTGCTGCGCGCGGTGCGTGAATTCGTGCGGGCGGCCGGCGGCTGTGCCGGGGTGCTGCGCATTGCGCTCGCGGGTTCGCTGGCGACGAGCAAGGCGATCCCGAAGGACGCCGATGTCATCGTTACGATCGACGGCGCCATGGATTTGACGGAACTTGCCCGCGCCAGCCGACGCCTCAAGGGTCGCGCCCAAAATATCAACCTCGGCGCCGACATTTTCCTCGCCGAAGAGGACGGACGCTATCTCGGTCGCATTTGCCATTATCGCGAGTGCCATTCACGCGCGCTCTGTCGCGCGCGTCATTGCGGCCGCCGCCAACATCTCAACGATGACCTCGATGTTGTGACGCTTTCTCATGAACTGCTCGCGGCGCCGCCGATGGACCTTTGGCCGGACGTCGTCCGGCGCCTCACAATGCCGCTCGATGTGGAGACGCTGTTGCTGACTGAGCTGGAGCTTAGCAAGTAGCCTGGATGGAGCCCCCGGGTCACGCCTTTGGCGCGCCCGAGGATAAACTCAGCGAAATCCGGGGCTAACCTTCGCCGCACCCGCATGTCGCTTTCGCTCAAGCTGGCTACTCTCTTCGATCGTGTCAGGACATCTGGACATGCCACACGTTGAATCGTCCATGATAACCCAGGTCGAGTACGACGATAGTGCCGACGAGCTCGACATCGTGTTCTCAAGCGGAAAAGCCTATCGGTATTTCGGCGTCCCACCGGAAGTCTACGCCGGTCTGCTCGATGCCGAATCGAAGGGCCAATTTTTCAACGATGAGATCAAGGACGAATATCCCTACGCTGAAGTGAGAAGCCGCGCACACGCCGCGCGTCCTCGTCGTCGCTGAAACTCCGGCCGCTCAGCTCGTACGATGGGTCGAGCGCCAGTGGAAACCGACCTCGTCAAGAGAGGTCCCGCATATCGCTTCGCCCCGGCGGACCATGCGACTATTTCGTCCTCAGTGAATGACATTGAACCTGTTCCAGCATGTCGGCAACCAACCATACGAGGGCGAACACGAGCAATGGACGGTCTTGTCATGATCAAACTTGCCGAACCGCACATGGCATTGAATGCGCAGGAAACCGACCGAACACTGAAGAAGAACATGGGTCCGCCTTATAAGATGAGGGCAACCTTCGCAGTGCCGGATTTCTGGACTCCCCAGCAGATCGTTGATCAGATCCTGGTGACCGCCCAGTCCGCTCCGCAACGGAGGCTCGGGGCGGTTGTCCTGAACAGTCACGGACTGTTCCGGAACACCCACGCGCATGGCTATGCCGGCGGGTTTGGCATCGGACTGGGGGCGGGTATCCGTTCGGCCGACGCGCCGCTTTTCAAGAATCTCCGGAGCTTCGTCGACGAGATCTACATCACCGGCTGTGAAATCGCGCGCACCACGAACGCCGGCGGGGTCGGTGATGGCAAGATGCTTTGCAGCGAGCTCGCAAGGAACGCCGACGCCTACGTCTATGCCTCGGACGCGAGGCAGAAAACGCTGATCATCGCTCCCTACGGCTGCATCGACGGTTTCGAAGGCAGTGTCTTTCGGTGGGGGAGGGATGGGACTCTGCTCGGCTCGAGAAATCGTTGGCGAACCGGGGCATGGGATGGTGCCCGCTGGCTCCATGTCGATCCGTATTGAACCGGAAGCAAGCGTAGGACGGACGAAGGCGCGAAGCGCCGGGCCATTGGCGCCGCCGAAGGGTGGGCTTCGCTTCGCTTCGCTTTGCTCAGCCACCCTAAGCTGTGAGACGACGCCCTCACCGCTCCGCCATCGCCAACCTCACCCCCAGCCCGACAAATGCCGCCGCAAACGTCCGCCGCATCCAGGTCAATACGCCCGGCCGCGAAATGACGTGGTTGCGGATCGCAGCCGCGAACAGCCCGTAGCCGACGAACACCACGAACGTCAGCCCCATGAACACCGCGCTCAAGCCGGCCATGTGCGCGAGCGGATGCGGCTCGTCGGCTGAGACGAACTGCGGCAGGAAGGCGAAAAAGAAGATCGACAGCTTCGGATTGAGGATGTTGATCAGGATCGCCTCGATCGTCACGTTCAGCGCGGAGCGGGCGCCGATCCCGCCTTCGACGCGCAGCGCGCCGCGCTCGCGCAATGCGCTCCAGGCCATGTAGATGAGATAGGCGACGCCGAGCCATTTGAACGCCTGGAACGCAAGCGCGCTGGTGTGCAGCAGCGCAGCGAGCCCGAAGATCGCCGCGGCCATGTGCGGGACGATGCCGAGCGTGCAGCCGAACGCCGCGACGACGCTGGCCCATGCGCCGCGCGAAAGCCCGGCCGCCAGCGTGTAAAGCACGCCCGTGCCCGGCGAGACGATCACGATCAGCGAGGTGACCAGGAATTCGATGGTCATGCGACCCCCTGCCCCGTAGGATGAGCGCGGCGAAATCCATCGCCCGGCTGACCATGTGTAGCACGGCGGGTTTCGATGCGCTCAACCCACCCTACAATTTGGCGACTCCCATGCCCAAGCGCACCGTCGCCTCACCCCGCGTCCACCGCAGCGAACTGCCGTTCGCGCAGGCGACGATGGCCGGTGGCTTCATATTCGTGTGCTGCGTCGGCTGCGACCGCGAGGGCCGGTACCCCGCCGGCGACGTCCGTGCGCAGACGCAAGCCTGCCTCGACAACATCCGCGCGCTGATCGAGGAGGCCGGCGGCAGCCTGGCCGACGTGGTGAAGTGTACCGTCTACATCACCGACCGCGCCTACTGGCAGCCGATGAACGAGGTCTATTTCGCGTATTTCGGCGACGACCAGCCGCATCGCGTGTCGTGCATCGTTAGCGGGCTCGGCGACCCGGAGTGCCTGGTGGAGGTCGACGCGACCGCGTACCTCGGCAAGGACGAGTAAGCGTAGCCTCGATGCGCGCGGCGCAATCCGGGATTCGGCCTGCTGTTTTGTTTCGCGGAGCCTCACAGGTGGCGCCGAATGAACGCTCCGGCGTTGGCGAGCGCGCGGCGGCCGGGCTCCAGGTGCGCGTTCCACAGTGGCCATGCATGAATCATGTGCGGCCAAATCTCCAGGGTCACGGGAACCTCGGCGGCGCCCGCGGCCGCGGCGAAGCGCGTCGCGTCGGCGAGCAGCGTCTCCGCCGAACCCACCTGGATCAGCGTCGGCGGCAGCCCTCGCAAATCGGCATGGAGCGGGGAGATCCGCGAGCACGAACATGGAGGCGGCTCGGGTCGAACCGAGACGCGAGCCCGACAGCACCCCGGAACGCCGGGGGCTGGGACACCGGCTCATTGGCACCGGGTGCCCCGCACAAGTTGGTCATCAGACGTGACATGGCGTTTCTTGTCTTGGCCTGAGTGGTCCCGGCGCCGCGTAAGAGGCAAGGACCACGCCAAACCAGGCAAGTGGGCTGGATGTCTTTGGATGGGCTGCGTTTTTCGCGTGCCGGCGATGGGAGCGACCGGCCGCTGGTCGGCTGGTGTCCGACCTAGCTGGGGAGAGGTCGGCGAGCGAAGCCCCCCCCTAAGGGGGTTACAGGGCAACCGCAAGAATCGTACCGCCGAGTTTGCCTCGAATTTCGGTATCAACCAATTGTGACTCCGGCACTGGCCTGCGGCAAATGTAGACGGCCCACTCTGCGCGGTGTGAGCCGATCAACTCCGCCGCCTCAATTGCGTCGGCCGCTTCCGTCTTGATCCACCAGCCACTGCGACAAGGTTGCGGACGCCTCGGCCGTCTTCTTGGCAGACTTCTTGGCAGACTTCTTGGCAGGCTTCTTCGCCGGCTTATTCGTCTTGGCAGCGGCGCGCTTTGGAGAAGCCGTTTTCGCGGCCGCTTCCAGCTCCGCGTCTCTCGCCAAGCGCATCGCCCTCAGACGCTCGGTCTTTGCCTGAACGGCGGCGCGTTCGGCTTCATATTCGGACATCGCCTTCTTGCCGTCTTCGGCTCTTTGCAACTTCTTGAACTGGGCATCGGCCCGATTGACTTTCGAATGATTTTCCAAAGCGGATCTCCTGTCAGCAAACACCCCATATATGGTAGCGGCTCGGCCGATATTCAACCACAACCGGCAGCCCCGGCCGGACATCGGCTGCTCGCTCACCGCCACAAGCCGTAGGTATTCCACTTCTCTTCAGGAATTTCGGGACCGGTCTTGTAGTCGAACGCCAGCACCTTCATGCGGTCGGGCGTGGTCTTGCAGGTGTAAGACAGGCGATACCATTTCTTGCGGCTGCGGAAGGCGGCACCGTTGGCGACAAGCATATTGCTGGCGGCCTTGGCGGGCGAACTGGCGGATCCGACCGCGCGATCGGGACGAAACGGGGTGGATGCCCGGATTCGCAGCATCGCGGTGTAATCGCAAATCTGCTCCAGTCTTGCGGATGGGTCGAGATTTCGGAGACTGCGTTCGAAGCGAGTGTCGCCGGCAACGACATGGACCGTCGCCAATAAAGTCACCGCCAACGCGAGTCCGACCGTCTTCATCTACAATCCGCCTTGTCTGAGCGCCCCCGACCATCGGCAACACATGCCGTCCTGGCGCGCAAATCGCAACACTAACTTGGCGAGGAAGGGGCAAGCGCATCCGGATGACGCGCAGCGAAGTCCGAATTCATAGGTCTCGGCCGGTCGACGCGGCCACGCCGGCTTGCCGTGCAGAGGACTCGTTGGCGCTATTTGCAGGCCCCTGTGCGATGACCCTAGCGCCGCGGGCCGCGGCGAAGCAGGGATTGGAATATGTCGTCCGAAAAGCGAAAACGGCTTTCGGATCGCAATCGAGAAGATGGCCGCTCGGGTCCCTGCGGCATTCTGCCGATTCGCGCCGACCCCGGTCTGCTATAGTGAGCTTTCGCGATTGTCGGCAATGCCGGTCAATGCGGCGCCGGGGGGCCGATCGGTCACAGGACACCGAAGAGTGTCGCACCAACGTCCGACGAAGACTGTTCCAAGGGAGGACATCGATGCTTCGATCGATATATTGTCTTGCGACCACCGCCGCGGTGGCGCTGTTCGCTGCAAGCACCGTTTCGCATGCGGACGCGGTGGCAGACTTTTACAAGGGCAAGGAGCTTACCATCAACGTCGGCTACGGCGCGGGCGGCGGCTACGACACCACGACCCGCATCTTTGCCCGCCACTTCGGCAAGCACGTTCCGGGGAATCCAACCGTCGTCGTGCAGAACATGCCCGGCGCCGGCTCAATGAAGGTCGCTAACTTCACATTCGCAGTCGCGCCAAAGGACGGAACGACGCTCGGCGTGTTCGCCTCCTCGACCGCGCTGGAGCCGCTGTTCGGCAACAAGCAGGCCGCCTACGACCCGCGCAAGTTTGAATGGATCGGCAGCCTGCACCGCGACATCGCGAGCTGTGCCCTCTGGAAGGGCGCCGGCCAAGGCATCAAGACGCTGCCGGACTTGCTCAAGGCGACGAAAACCGTGACCTTCGGATCGACCTCGCCGACCGCCATCACCAGCCAGCACCCGCTGTTCCTCAAGAACATGCTCGGGGCCAACGTCAGGGTGATCTACGGTTACAAGGGCACCAAGGACGTCTCGCTCGCCATGCAGCGCGGCGAGGTGGACGGCAGTTGCGGCATGTTCGAATCCTCGGTGCGCAGCGCCTACGACCAGCACATCAGGGCCGGCGAGTTCAAGATCGTGGTGCAGTTCGGGCGCGACCGCACCGTGGCCTATTTCGGCGATGCAACGCCGATGTACACGCTGCTCAAGACTGACGAGCAGAAGAAGGTCGCCGACGTGATCTTCCGGCAGACCGAGCTGGCGCGGCCGCTCGCCGCGCCCCCCGGCACGCCGAAGGACCGCGTCGCGGCGCTGCGCAAGGCGATGCTTGACACGCTGAAGGATCCGGCGCTGCTTGCCGACGCCGGCAAGCTCAAGGTCGATTTCGATCCGGTGACCGGCGAGGAGACGACGCAGATGTTCGTCGACTTCTACAACACTTCGCCGGCGCTGGTGCAGCAGGCGGCGAAGATGACTCAGCCGGAGAAGAAGTAGTCGCGCTCTGATGCCCACGCCCCGCTCCGCATTCGTCACCGGCACCTCGACCGGCCTCGGCCGG
This sequence comes from Hyphomicrobiales bacterium, assembly GCA_009377755.1. Taxonomy (GTDB): domain Bacteria; phylum Pseudomonadota; class Alphaproteobacteria; order Rhizobiales; family Xanthobacteraceae; genus WHTM01. The sequence goes on from WHTM01000027.1 coordinate 51,681, forward strand.
GCCATTGCCCTGGCGCTTGCGCGGGCGGGCTACGGTCTCGCGCTGTCGGAACTCGACACGGGCTGGCTCAAGGATCTGCTGGCTCACCCCGACATGGCGGCACGCAAGGTCGTGCCGGTCGCTCTCGACCTGCGCGTCGAGGCGAGTATCCGCGCCGCCTACGCGGCGGCGCGCGAGGGGCTCGGCGCAATCGATCTCCTGGTCAACAACGCCGGGCGCGCGCTGCTCAAGCCGGTGGTCGATGTTGCGTGGTCCGACTGGGACGACGTGATCGGCACCAACCTCAAGGGCGCCTACTTCCTGAGCCAGGAATACGCGCGCGACTGCCTGGCACAAAGGCGCCCGGGCTGCATCGTGAGCCTTGCGTCGACCCACGGCATGACCGGCCTGGAGAACCGTTCGGTCTACGGCATCTCCAAAGGCGGCATCATCCAGATGACGCGGATGCTGGCGATCGAATGGGCGAAGCACGACATCCGCGTCAATGCGATCGCACCAACCACCGTGCTCACGCCCTCGCGCGAGAGACTGTTGAGCGACCCAAAGCGGCGCGAAGCCATGCTGGCGCGCATCCCCACCGGCCGCTTCGCCACCGAGGACGAGATCGCCGGCGCCGTCATCTATCTCGCGAGCCCCGCCGCGGCCTCGATCACCGGCCACACGCTGCCGATCGACGGCGGCCTCACGGCGTACTGAGGTAGGCGTCGCGCGGGTAGGGTGGCGAAGGCGCCAACGCGCCGCGCCCGCATGAATTCGGTGATATTGCATCGCGTAGACACGCGGGCCATGGTGGGCTCGCTTCGCTCAACCCACCCTGCAGCGCCGAGGACGACGCATCACCATGAACCGCCTCTTGAACATCGCGCCCGAGAAGCTGACGGCGGAACAGGCTGACGTATTCGAGCGGCTCACCGCCGGCCGTGGCCGCATCCTCGGCCCCTACAAGATCTGGATCCACTCACCGGCCGTCGCGAGCGGCATGGAGCACATCGGCACCTTCCTCAACAAGCGCTCGTCGCTAACCACCCGCGCCGTGGAGATCGGCATCCTGGTGATCGCGCAGCACTGGGACGCCGACTATGTCCGGCAGGCGCATATCCGCCTCGGCAAGGAGGCGGGCCTGACGCAGGCGACGATCGACGCGATCCTCGCCGGCCGCGACCCGCAGCTGACCGACGCGCACGAACGCGCGGTGCATAAGTTCGCCGTCGCGCTCGTTGCCGGAGCCAAATTGCCGGATGCCGAGTTCGCCGAGATCGAAAGCGTGCTCGGCCGCGAAGGTATCGCGGAGGTGCTGGTGCTGCTCGGCTACTACACCTCGGTGGCGCTGGGGATGAAGGTGCACCAGGTGCCGGTGCCGTAGCAGACGTAACTGCTTCGCTTCGCGTCGCTTGGCCGCAGGCGTCGTGTGCAGGTGCTGCGCGGCGGGCTCGATGACGAATCTGTCGCCGATGACGCGATCGCCGAACGCCCGTTGCGCTGCCCCAAGCGCTGGTGAGAGGTGGGTCACCGAATAGGCTTCTATCAACTGCCAGATCAGGTCGCGCTCGCGCCGCGAATCGCGAAGGCGCGTGCCATCAGGCGAATGGTCCCATCGGCCTCGGCCGGGAGCATCGTGCGAAGCCGCTCGCGCAGTTGCGACCGGCGATCGTCGGACAGGGCGGCACAATAGGTTGGCGCCGGCCCCTGACCGCCGAGAAATGGCGACCAGTAGTCCTCGAAGTCCCTGAAGGTGGTCGAAACATCGATGGCCCGCGCCTCCACGTGTTCGAGGCCGGCGCCCTGCAACAATTCCCGGAGCGATTCCGGTCGGCAGATCGGAAAGCGGCGCGCCTCGTCCAGGTCTCGCGCGGACGGGTCGAGCGCAATGGCGGCCTCCCAAAAACGCCGGATCAGCTGCATCTCGCCAGCGTAGTCCCACACATAGAGTGCGACCGTGCCGCCGGGACGGACAACCCGCCGCATCTCCGCGATCGCCTTTGCCGGATCTGGGATGAAATTCAGGACGAGGCCGGAGACGGCAACGTCGGCCGTGGCATCGCCGAGCGGCAGCTTTTGCGCATCGCCGATCTGGAAGCTCGCCCGCGGATCACGCGTACGGCTGCGCGCGACGGCCACGAAGCCTTCGGACGGATCGACGCCGGTCACCTCGGCGGCTTCGGCGCAGTCAAGGATGGTCTGGGTCACCGCGCCGGTGCCGCAGCCCACGTCGAGCCAGCGTTGCTTCGGCGGTAACGCCAGCCAGGCGATGAACGCTCGCGCCACCAGCCGGCTCCATCGTCCGATGTAAGGCTCGTAAGCGTCGCCCGCCGCCCAGACGTCCGGGCGGCTTTGCTGAGTCGCCATGGCAGGCTCCGTCGCCAACAGTCGGATTACTACCTCACCAATTCCCGCATGGCCTTGTCCAAGCCCTCCAGCGTCAGTGGGTACATCCGTCCGCCCATCAACTGGCGCAGCATGCGGATCGACTGGGTGAACTCCCAGTCCTTCTCCGGCACCGGGTTGAGCCAGACGCACGACGAATAGAGGCGCGTGACGCGCTCGATCCACGCCTGCCCCGGCTCGTCGTTGAAGTGCTCGACCGAACCGCCCTGCGCCGCGATCTCGTACGGCGACATCGCGGCATCGCCGACGAAGATCACCTTGTAGTCGTGCGGGTAGGTGTTGAGCACATCGAAGGTCGGCGTGGTGTCGCTCCAGCGGCGGCGGTTCTCCTTCCACACCTTCTCGTACAGGCAGTTGTGGAAGTAGTAGTGCTCCATGTGCTTGAACTCGGTGCGTGCCGCTGAGAACAGCTCCTCGGTCGCCTTGATGTGCCAGTCCATCGAGCCGCCGATGTCGAAGAACAACAGCACCTTCACGGCGTTGTGCCGCTCCGGCCGCATCAGGATGTCGAGGTAGCCCTTGTGCGCGGTGCCCTTGATGGTGCCGTCGAGGTCGAGCTCCTCGGGCGCGCCGGTACGGGCGAATTTGCGCAGGCGGCGCAGCGCCAATTTGATGTTGCGCGTGCCGAGCTCGACCTGGTCGTCGAGGTCCTTGAACTCGCGCTTGTCCCACACCTTCACGGCGCGGAAGTTGCGGTTCTCGTCCTGGCCGATGCGCACGCCTTCCGGATTGTAGCCGTAGGCGCCGAAGGGCGAGGTGCCGCCGGTGCCGATCCACTTCGAGCCGCTCTGGTGGCGGCCCTTCTGCTCGGCGATGCGCCGGCGCAGGACTTCAAGCAGTTTGTCGAGGCCGCCCATCGCCTCGATCTGCGCCTTCTCCTCCTCGGTGAAATATTTCTCCGTGAGCTTCTTCAGCCATTCCGCCGGGATGTTGACGACCTCGACGTCGCTGAGCAGCTCGAGCCCCTTGAACACGTGACCAAACACGCGGTCGAACTTGTCGAGATTGCGTTCGTCCTTCACCAGCGCGGCGCGAGAGAGATAATAGAAATCCTCCACCCGACGCGAGGCGAGATCGGCATCCATCGCCTGCATCAGCGTCAAATACTCACGCAGCGTCACCGGCACGCCGGCCGCTTTGAGCTCGTTGAACAAGGTGACGAACAATTTCAGCCTCTCCGCTGTCGTCCCGGCCGAGCGTAGGGAGAGCCGGGACCCATGTATCCCTGCCCTGCGGTTCTAGCACAAACGCTGGGATGCGTGGGTCCCGGATCGGCGAGCGACGCTCGCCGTCCGGGATGACAACAACAACTGTTCGTCACCGCCGCTCCGGGATACGCACATGTTCCGGGCGCACGCCCATGCCGATCAGCCGCGCCGGTATCCGGCGCAGCACCGGAAAGCGGTTGAACAGCTTCAGCGGCAACGGCGCCTTCAGCTTCCCGCGGCTCTTGAGCACGTTGCGGATGATACCGTTCTGCGCCAGCACCTGCATGCGTTGCGTCAGCCGGGTCGGCAGTTGGCGCCGCCGCTGCACGGCCTGAAGATCGTCGATCGTGACGCTCTTGTCGCGCAGCGGAGCCGCCAGAATATTTGACGCCGCCACCGCGTCCTGGATGGCGAGATTGATGCCGACGCCGCCGATCGGCGACATGGCATGGGCGGCGTCGCCGATGCAGAGAAGGCCCGGGCGGTACCATCGCCGCAGCCGGTCGACTACCACCGTGAGCAGTTTGATGTCGTCCCAGCTGCGTATCTCATCGAGCCGATCGCGCAGCGACGGGGCAAGCTGCGCGATCGCCTCGCGGAAGGCCGGCAACCCTTGCTGCTTCACCTCTCCAATTCCGCCTTTCTGGATGACGAAGGCGCACTGCCAATAGTCGCCGCGATTGAGCATGACGAAGATGCGGCCGGCTTCGATGCGGCCCAGCAAGTTCTCGCCGTCCTCAGGCCTGCGTGACAGGTGCATCCACAAGACATCCATCGGCGCACCGAGATCGTCGACCGCCAGTCCCGCCTGAGCGCGCACGATCGAATGGCGACCGTCGGCGCCGACCGTGAGCATGGCGCGGATCTCGAGCGGCCCATCAGGCGTCGTTGCCCGCACGCCGGCAATGCGGCCGCCCTCCTCGATGAGCTCGGTGACCTCGGCGCGCATCTTCAGCGTGAAGCCCGGATAGAGCTTGCCCTGATCGGCGAGGAAATCGAGGAAGTCCCATTGCGGCATCAGCGCGATGAAGCCGCAATGCGTGGGCAGATGCCGAAAATCGGCGATGTGGATCGTCTCGCCGCCGATGACGCCGGAAAGCGTCTCCGCTCTTTGGTGCGGCAGCTTCAGGAACTCCTCCAGCACCCCGAGCTCGTGCATCACTTCGAGCGTCGACGGGTGGATGGTGTCGCCGCGGAAGTCGCGCAGGAAATCCGCATGCTTCTCCAGCACCACGACATCGACCCCGGCGCGCGCCAGCAGCAAGCCGAGCATCATCCCGGCCGGCCCGCCGCCGGCGATGGTGCAGGTGGTGGTTAGGGAGGATGGCATCCAGGCCCGCTCCGCCCTCATCCTGAGGAGGCTGCCATAGCAGGCGCAGCCTGCGTAAACTTGGCTGCGAGCAGCCGTCTCGAAGGATGGGGCGGTCTCGTCCTTCGAGACGCCCCCACCCTACCCTCCCCCGCAAGCGGGGGAGGGATAAGGGAGGGGGCCCTCAAGATGAAGCCGGGAGAGGCCCCTGACAATCGCGCGAAGGCGCTGCAGCTACGCTACCCCCAGCTTCTTCTGCAGGCTGGTTGACGATGTCGTGTACTGGAAGGTCAGCTTCTTGCCCGGGTAGACGTAGTGGTGCGCCTTCTGCGCCATCAGCGCCGCCTCATGGAAGCCGGACAGGATCAGCTTCAGCTTGCCGGGGTACCAGTTGATGTCGCCGATCGCGAAGATGCCGGGCTGCGTGGTCTCGAACGCCTCGGTGTCGACGACGATCAGTTCGCCGTCGCGCAGGTCGAATCCCCAGTTCGCCACCGGCCCGAGCTTCATGGTGAGCCCGAAGAACGGCAGCAACGCCTCGCACGGCAGCGTAAAGACCGAACCGTCGTTGCCCTTGACCACGGCGCCGGTCACCTGCCCGTCGGCGCCTTCCAGCGAGGTCACCTGGCCGAGCACGAGGTCCATGGTGCCGGCTTCCACCAGCGCCTTCATCTTGTTGACGCTGTCGGGCGCTGCGCGGAACTGGTCGCGCCGGTGCAGCAGCGTCACGTGGCTCGCGACCGGCACGAGATTCAAGGTCCAGTCGAGCGCGCTGTCGCCGCCGCCGACGAGCAGGATACGCTTGCCGCGAAACGCCTCCATCTTGCGCACGGCGTAGAATACCGAGGTGCCCTCGTAGGCTTCGATTCCTTGGATCGGCGGACGCTTCGGCTGGAACGAGCCGCCGCCGGCACCAATCACCACCACCTTGGCCTCGAAGACCTGGCCGGCGTCCGTGGTAATGCGGAACAGCGGATCACCGATACGCTCGATCGTCTCCACCATTTCGTTGAGATGGAAGGTCGCGCCGAACGGCTTGATCTGCGCCATCAGCGCCTCGACCAGCCCGTGCCCGGTCACATAGGGCAGTCCGGGAATGTCGTAGATTGGTTTCTCCGGATAGAGCTCGGCGCACTGCCCGCCCGGCTTGTCGAGGATGTCGACGAGATGCGCCTTCATGTCGAGCAGGCCGAGCTCGAACACTGCAAACAGCCCGCACGGCCCAGCGCCGATAATGAAAACGTCGGTCTTGATCGGTTCAGTCATACCTTTTTCCTGCGACGCGGCGCGCCATCTCTGTCCGCGTGTGTCTAGCCGGGGCGGCCGGGCTCGGAAAGGGGGATGGCGCGCAGGCGTCATGCGGCGGCCGCCTTGATTGCGGTACCGCGGTCCGGCTACAGCAGGGCTAGATCATGGTCCGTTTCAACTGAATCGGATCATGGTTCTAGTGGTGCAATTCAAACACTTGAGTCCGACGGAAGTGCTGATGTCTCGCTGCAAATTGCTTCATACGGCGGTACCAAGCGTTAGATTCTGACCACTAGCTTCTTCTTTGAGCATGATCTGCTCCGAAAACCGGTTCCCACTTTTTCGGGATCATGCCCCAAGGACACGACCGTGAACGACCGCTCAACCGCCCGCCGCCCCCTGCCCCGCCTCGACGATTTCCCGCACCGAACCTCCGATATCGTGCGGTACGCCGATCTCGACCCGCAGGGCCACGTCAACAACGCGGTGTTCTCGACCTATTTTGAGACCGGCCGCGTGGCGATGTTCCGGACGCCGGACCTGGGCATCGGGGAGCCCGGCAAGACATTCGTGCTGGTGCGGTCGGAGATCGACTTCCTGCAGGAACTGCGCTGGCCCGGCACCGTCGATATCGGCACCGCGATCGCCGCGTTCGGCCGCAGCTCGTTCACGGTGACCCAAGTGGTCTTCCGCGGCGACATCTGTGCGGCGGCAGGCCGTGCTATCATGGTGTTCATCGACTTGGGGACGCGCCGCCCGGAACCGCTGCCGGAGGAGCAGATCGCGCGGCTCACGCCATACAAATACCGGGGCGACGGGCAGGCTAGGCCTGCTTCTCCGGCGTCGTCACCTTGAGGCCGTCGAGCGCGTCGGTGACCTTGATCTGGCATGACAGCCGCGAATTGGGCCGCACGTCATAGCCGAAGTCCAGCATGTCCTCTTCCATCGGCGAGGGGCCGCCGGTCTTGTCCCGCCATTCCTCGTCGACGTAGACGTGGCAGGTGGCGCAGGCGCAGGCGCCGCCGCACTCCGCCTCGATGCCCGGGATGTCGTTCTTGATTGCCGTCTCCATCACCGTCGCGCCGAGCTCGGCGTCGGCGGTACGAGCGGTCCCTTCAGAGTCGGTGTAGGTGATCTTGACCATGGGGCTTGGAAAATATGCCGACATGTGGCAGCGTGGGAACTGGCGCTGCTATAGCGGCTCGGCACGGGCCGCGCCAGAGCGTGGCCGCGGTCCAATGCTCCGCCCGCTCGCTGGCCGGAGCGGCGGGATGACGGCGCAACCGCGCTCAATTCTACTGCTGCAAATGCCGGGCGATGGCGGTGCGGGTCGTATCGACCGCGCCGATCAATCCCTCGATCACAAGGATCAATTCGGGCGCTCCGGCCGCGACGGCGCGTTCCACCTGCTCGGCCGAGCGGGCAAGCTCCCAGGCGCCGATGCCGCGGGCCGATCCCTTGAGGGTATGCGCGCAGGAGGCTGCGACCGTCGCCGAGGCTCCGCGCAGCCGCTCCGCCAGCATGGCGGTCTGCTGGTCGAACAGTTGCAGCACCTCGCGTTCGAGGTTGCGGTCGCCGAGTGTCATGCGGCTGAGATGGCCGACGTCAAGGACGGACCCGGCGGTTTCAGCCGACTGGGCCGGGTCCTGTTCGGCGCGGCCGGCCGAAGATTCGATCATCCCGATTCCTTCCGCGCGGAACGCGGCGCTCGGCACCCCGGCAGGACGCCGGAGAATGACAAGGCGCGCCGGGGCGCCGGCTTCGTCAACCGGCGCACCTCCACAAGCCATCCGACCAGTTAATAGAAGGTCACCGCGCTGACTCGCTAGTGTGGCGGATTTGACGTTCCTACCAGCATTGCGGCGAGTCCTTCGTAGGAACGTCAAATCCAAAGCCACACTAGAATCATATAGTTGCTAGTGTGGTGGTTCGGAAGTTCGCTCTATTCTTACCGCGAGTCCGGGAAGCGAGCTTCTGAACCAAACCACACTAGAATCATAGAGTTGCTAGGTCCTTTCGAATCCGAATTTCGCTCAGAGGGTGCTGCAAGATCAAGCGAACTTCGGATTCGGGACACTAGGGCTTTCGGCACCCTCTCCGGCCTACGCGATGGCGGTTTGCACCTGATTGGTGACAAGTGTCCGCAGCCCCGTCTTCCCGCGCGACTGGCCGCGTCAACACCGCATGCTTGCCGCATGGATGCAGCAGCCATCCGCCGGCGCCGATCCGGACGGCGGCGTTTCCTGGGCAATCGGTGGGCCGTTAACGATGATTAACAAGACCTTACCGTTCCTGGTTTCTTTTGGTGCACCAAGCCGATAGGATAGGAACTCGGCAGAGCGGAGGGGGCGGGGCTTGAGGAGGCCGCGCCGCCAATCGCTACAATCACGCGCTCGTGGCATGGGGCCCCGGCCGTCGGCGGCCCGGTGCTCAGTCCCGAGTTCACGCGAGGCGACGACCGACATGGCGAACCATCCGAAGAAGATGCAGGATCCGACGGAAGCGGCACTGTCGGCGATCCAACAAGCAATCGGCGGCCGCGAGGTCGACAAGCCGGCAGCAGCGCCCGACCCGACCGGCGCCCTCCCGGAAACCCGCCGCCGTTCGGCGCGGCCGGCTGCGGCCACGACAGACGAGGACCTTTCTCTCGACGAAGCGCGCCCCGTCGCCCGCGCCGACGAACCCATCCCTCCGCGCCGTGCCGCCAACGACGACCGCCAATCGATCGGTCAAATCCTCCAAGCGATCCAGCGCCGTCCGCCGCGCACGTCCTATGTGGTCGCTACCATTCTCGCGGCCGCTTGGGGCGGCGCCGCCACCTTCGTCGCCTGGCTGTATCTGCCCGAATTGCAGGCGGAACTGACCCGCGGCACGCTGGTTGCCCCTGCCCTGCTCGGGCTCGCGGCCGTCGTGCTGGTCCCGGTCATCTTCTTCTACGTGCTCGCCCATGCGGCCTGGCGGTCGCAGGAGTTGCGGCTGATCGCGCAGTCCATGACGGAGGTTGCGATCCGCCTCGCCGAGCCGGAAACAGTCGCGCGCGAGGCCATCGTCTCGGTAGGCCAGGCGATCCGCCGTGAGGTCGCCGCCATGGGTGACGGCGTCGAGCGGGCGCTGGCACGCGCCGCCGAGCTTGAGGCGCTGGTTCATAACGAAGTGTCGGCGCTCGAGCATGCCTACAACGACAACGAGATCCGCATTCGCGGCCTGTTGCAGGATCTCGCCAATCAGCGCGATGCGCTGGTCGGCCAGGCCGAGCAGGTGCGCGGCGTCATTACCGGCGTGAATCTCGACCTGACGCAGGACCTATCGACGGTCGGAGACAGGGTTGTCGACAGCGTCAACGACTCCGCGCAGCGGGTCAGCCGTATGCTCGGCGACAAGGGCGAGCAGATGAAGCTCGCCCTGAACCACGCCAGCGACAGTTTGATCGCCTCGCTCAGCGAGCGCGGCGATCAACTGCTGCAGCGGCTGGAAACCACCAGCCACAACGCCACCAGCGCCATCAACGCGGCGAGCGAGCGGCTGACCACGAGCCTCGATTTCAAGAGCGACCACGTGCACGGCACTTTCACCAAGCTCGCGGACGACCTGTCGCAAATGATGTCGAAGCGGCTTGACGGCGTGACTGACGAATTCGTTGAGCGTTCGACCAAGGTCGTCGACATGATGGCCGGGCGCACCGGGGAATTCACCGCGAGCATCGTCGATGCCGGCAGCCAGGTGGCGGAAACACTGCTGGCGCGCGTCGAAGACGTCAACAGCACGCTCAAATCCACGGGCGACTCGTTGGTGCTGGACTTCACCCTGCGCGGCGGCGAGGTCGTCACGCAGCTCGATCAGACCGGCGCGCGCATCACCGACACCATCATTTCGCGCGGCAACAAGGTCACCGATACCTTCCGGGAATCCGCTGACAATCTGGCGCAGACGGTCGAAGACAGCGGCGAAGCCGTCAAGACCATGCTCGCTGCCCGGCTGCAGGCGTTCGAGGACATCTTCAACCACGGCGGAACCGAGATCGCCGAGAAGATTTCCCGCGACGGCGCCACACTCGGCAATCTCATCACCCGGCATCTCGCCGAATTCGACCGCACGGTGAAGACCTACGGCGGCGAGATCGTCGAACGGCTGGCCGCGCGCACCGAGGACGTCGCGGAAGCGATGCGCAGCTATGTGGACGGCTTCGACAGCCGCGTCGCCACCAAGACCGAGGAAGTCGGCAACTCCCTCGACCAGCGCCTGGAGCGCTTCCAGGACACGCTCGACAACCGCACCGCCGCCCTCAATGACTCCATGAGCGCCCGCGTCATCGAGATTTCGCAGACGCTCGCCGCGGGCGGCAAGGACGTCGTCGCTGCGCTGGATCGGCGTGTCAGCGAGGCGACCGATGCGATCGATATCCGCAGCGCCGATCTGGCCGAAACGATCACCATGAAGATCAACCGGATCGACGAGGCCATCGGCAATCGGGCGACCGAGGTCGCCGAGAATCTCGAGACCCGGATCAGCCGCTTTGAGGAATTGCTGATCGGCCGCGCCGAGGCGGTGACGGAAGCCATCGAGGTCCGCAGCAGGGCCGCCGCCGACAGTCTCGGCGCGCGGATGGACGGCATCAGCCGCGCCATCGAGGACAATGCCGCCGCGCTACGCACCAGCGCCGACGAGGCCGAGCGGAAGCTGACGAAAATCTCGGAGAACATCGGCGGTTCGCTCATCGCACTTTCCGACAACGTCGGCGGCTCGCTCACCGCACTTTCCGACAATGTCGGCGGCTCCTTGACCACGCTTTCCGACACTGTTGGCGGCTCGTTGACCACGATGTCGACGGAGGTGACCAGCGTGCTGCGCCAGAACGCCGGCGAGGTCGAGCAGACGCTGCTCGGCGTCAGCGCGGAGGTCGCGCGCAATTTCGTCGGCAAGGCCGACGAGATCACCAGTGCGGTCAGCGCCCGGACCGACGAACTGACCAGCGTGCTCGACGACAAGAGCCGCATTTTGCTCGACGCGCTCGGCGGTAAGAGCCAGCAATTCGCCAACGAGGTGACGCGCGTCACCGAGCACGCGGTGAGCGCGATCGACGCCAAGGGCTTCGCCTTCACCCAGACGATGATGGACAACAGCGAAACCATCGCCCGGATCATCAACGACGCAAGCGATAACGCCACCGCTTCGGTAGCGCGCACCCTGTCCGAACTGCAGCGCTCGGCCGAGGAAACGACCGCGAGCGCCGCGACGATCCTTACCCGGACCCTTCAGGACCTGGATAATTCGACCCGCTCGGCGATCGAATATTCAAAACAGACGGCCGCGGCGACCGTATCGGAAATGCTGGAAACCCACAGCATGCTCCGCTCCGATACCACGGCCCTGTTCGAGCGGCTGCGCGAAGCCAACATCCTGCTGCAGGAGGTCTTGAGCGGTGCGCACGAGAACATGAACTCGATCGAGCACACGATGGTGACGCGGGTCTCCGACTTCGTGGCGACCATGAACGAGTTGACCGAGCGCAGCGGCACCGCCAGCAACCAGGTCGAGACGCATATCACCGAGTTCCACAGCGTCACGACGCGCGCTCTTGGCGACCTGTCGCAGCTTGCCGGTCAGTTCGACACGCACGGACGCTCGCTCGCCGAGGCGGTGGCGCTACTCGACCTCAGCAACCGTCGCACCGAGGATACGGTTGCGGACAGAAAGATGACGCTCGACACTCTGATTTCCGATCTCGACGCCAGGACCACTGACCTCGGCGACCGCCTGTCCCGGTTCTCCACGCTGCTCGACCAATCGCTGGAAGCCGCCGCGAACCGCGCCCGCGACATCGCGCGGGGGATCGCCGATTCCAGTATCGAGGGACAGAAGGCAGTCGACGAATCGCTGGAAGCGGCCACGCACCGCGCTCGCGACATCGCGCGGGGGATCGCCGATTGCAGTCTCGAAGGACAGAGGGCGGTCGACGAATCGCTGGAAGCGGCCGCGAGCCACGCCCGCGACATCGCGCGAGTGATTACCGATTGCAGTCTCGAAGGACAGAGGGCGGTCGACGAATCGCTGGGAACGGCCGCGAACCGCGCCCGCGAGATCGCCCAAGTCATCACGGAGTCGAGCAACGAAGGCGCTCAGGCGATCGTCGATAATTTCGATCGCGTGCGCGCGACAGCCGAGGAGGAACGCCAGCGCACCCTCGATAGCCTGCGCGGCGTCTATGACCAGGTGACGGGCGAGACCGGTGAGGTGTTCCGGCAGGCGACCGAGCGGTTCCAGGACGCCGTCAGCGACATGAAGCAGATGGCGATGGAAATGAAGCGGGAGCTCGACACGACGCGCAACGAGCTGCGCCGCGGCATCCTGGAAATGCCGCAGGAGACCGCCGAAAACGCCGCGCAGATGCGCCGCGTCCTCGTCGACCAGATCGAGGCGCTCGCCGAGCTCAACCGCATCGTCGCGCGGCACGGACGCGGGCTGGACGCCGCCGACCCGGCGCGCCGCGGACCCCGTGACGAGCCGGCGCTGGCGGCTCCCGCGGCCCGCTCCGAGGCGCCGTTGCGACCGGTCATGCGCGGCGAGCGGGCGGAGCGCACCGATGGCACCGCTGTCGTTCCCGGCCGCCGGGCCGAGTCGCCCTCGCTCAGTCCCGCGCTCGGCAACGGACGCAGCGGCTGGTTATCGGATCTGCTCAGCCGCGCTTCGCGCGAGCCGGAAGGCGGTGGCGCCGAGCCGCCGCGCGGCGAGGATCGCCCGCCGCGGCACTCGATCGAGTCGCTCGACTCCTTGTCGGTCGATATCGCCCGGATGATCGACCACGATGCCGCATCCGAGTTGTGGGACCGCTACAAGCGCGGCGAGCGCAATGTCTTCACGCGGCGCCTTTATACTTTGCAAGGGCAGCAGGCGTTCGACGAAATCCGCAAGAAGTATCGCGCGGACCGCGAATTCAAGCAGACCGTCGACCGCTACATCGACGAGTTCGAACGGCTGCTCGAGGAGGTCGCGCGCGACGACCGCGGCCAGGTGGTGGCGCGCACCTATCTCACATCGGAAACCGGCAAGGTCTACACGATGCTGGCGCACGCCGCCGGCCGGTTCGATTGAGTGTTGCTCGCGCTTCCGCCGACCCCTTAAATCACGCGGCCGACCCAGCGTACGAGCTGCGCGGTGACGTCCTGGAATGACGTTTCGATCGCCGCCACCGCTTCGGCGCCATCAGTGCCCGCAGCCGGCGTGGTTGCACGGAACACGCGGCCGCCGACGATGCGGCCACTGCCGCCGGCAACGATCTTCGCTGCGATTTCGACCTCGCCGACGGCTTCCGGCGCGACCGACAGTTGGAAGGCGCGCACGTCGACCAGCAACTGGTAGTCAGCGGTGAGCCCGTCCGTCGGCCGTCCGACGGATCGCAACCGGCTGGAATTCTCGAACGCTTCAACAATACGCGCCTGCAACAGCTTGGGCAGGCGGTCGCTCCACTGCGCCCCTGCGAGCGTCGCAACCTGGCCCGCGGACGGACGAACGACGATGCGCTCGCTGTCGAGTACGGAGATCGCGGACGGCTCGGGAACCACCATTTGGCCGCGGATGGCACCGGATCGCTGCACCGCCGCCGGTGCGCGCAGGTTGAAGGCCGGCACGGGATCCTTCGCGCCGATACCCAGTCCCGCGCAAGCGCCGGTCAAGAGCGCGAACACAATCACTCCCGCAACAGACCTCACCGGGGGAGCAAGCCGCGATACCGCCACACACCGACTCCAACAGCCTGGCCGGGCAATCCACGGCCTTACCGCAGCCAAGGCGACCCTCGCCACTTTCAGCGACGGCCATTGTATTCCGGTACCGCGTTTGTGCTACCGCCAAAAATCACGCGTTGGGGATTACGGTCAAAGTTCCGCACGGCGCGATCGATCGTGCCCAGGGTTCTCCGTCCATCGCTCGCCAGCGACTCGATCTGGCGGGTTCCGGAACTGGTCAGGCGGGTAACGCTCGAGGCGATCTCCTCGGCGCGCTTGTCGAGCGTGTTGGCGAAATTCTTGAGCGACGCCACCATTTCCGGCACGTCGGCGCTGGCTTTGCTCAAATTGTCGGCAAATATCCGCAGCGACGCCACGAGTTCCGGCAGTTCGACGGTCCGCGTGTCCAGATTCTCGGTGAACTTCCGCACCGAGGCCACCAACTCCGGCACCTCGGCGGTCCGCTTGTCGAGATTGTCGGCCAGTTGGCGCACCGACGCCATCAACTGGGGCAGTTCGGCCGTCCGTGTGTTCAGGTTATCCGCCAATTCCCCGATCGGCTTGGCGGCTTCGCGGAAGGCGCGCGCCGCCAGCGTCAATTCGCCGGGATTTTCGGGACTGCCGATCAGCCCTACGGCGCCCGCCATCACCCGATCGATGCGGTCCGAATTGCGCGCCAGCGCGCCGGTGAAAGTCTCCAGGTTCTGCAAGGCATTGCGCAACACTGGCTCGTTTGTCGCCAGGATTCCGTCGAGCCGGCGCAAGACTTCGCGCACGGTCTGGGTCATGTCCTGGGTGGCGCCGACATCGGCGACCAGCCGCGGCGGCGCGCCGTCCACGCGCGGCACCGGCGGCGCATCGGGAGCCCCGCCCCGCAGCGACAGCGAGGCGATGCCGGTGAGCCCCTGGAAGTCCAGCGCAATACGCGTGTCGGTGCGCACCGGCGTCTTCGGATCGACGGCAATCGTTGCCTCGACCTTGCGCGGATCAGCGGGGTCGAGTTGCAGGCCGACCACCTCGCCGACACGAATGCCATTGAATACCACGGCCGAGCCCGTTCGCAGGCCTGAAACCGGGCCCTCGAACAGAACCCGGAACACCGCCCGCTCGCCGGTGCCGCCGGTACGCTGGAACCAGTAAACGAAGCCGAATCCCGCCGCGACCACCGCCAGCGTGAACAGCCCGATCAGGACATAGCTCGCACGGGTCTCCATCGGCTGCTCCGATCCATCGCCCCATTACAACCCGGCGAACCGGGATCGCTTGCCCCTGAAATACGCCTTCATCCACGGATGCTCCGATGCCAGCATCGCCGACAAAGGGCCCGCGGCAATCACCTTGCGATCCGCCAGAACGGCAATCCGGTCGCAGATTTGGTGAAGGCTGTCGAGATCGTGGGTTACCATGAAAACGGTCAATCCCAAAGTTTGTTGCAGCGTCCGGATCAAGTCGTCGAAGTCGCCGGCCCCGATCGGGTCGAGACCGGAGGTCGGCTCATCGAGGAACACGATCTCCGGGTCGAGCGCGAGCGCCCGCGCCAGCGCCACACGCTTGGTCATGCCGCCGGACAGTTCCGAGGGAAGCTTATCGCCGACATCGGGCGGAAGTCCGACCATTTCCAGTTTGGCGTAGGCGATCTCGTCGAGCAGGCGGTCGGAGATGTCCAGGGATTCGCGGATGGGAAACTGGACGTTTTGCCGCACCGTCAGCGAGGAGAACAGCGCACCTTGCTGGAACAGCACACCCCAGCGCCGCTCGATCGCCTGCCGCTCGCGCTCGGTAATGGCGGAAAGATCGGAATTGAACACTTCGATCCGGCCCTCATGCTTCGGCAGCAGGCCGATGATCGTGCGCATCAGCACCGACTTGCCGGCGCCGGAGCCGCCAACGAAGCCAAGCACCTCGCCGCGGTACACGTCGAGAGCGATATGATCGAGGATGACCGTGGAACCGAACGCGACCACAAGATCGCGGACACGAATGACCGCTTCCTGATTTGACGTGCCGGCGCCTCCATTTCCGGCCATGGTCATTTCTCGATTGCGGCGAAAAACATGGCGAAGGCACCGTCGAGCACAATGACGAGGAAAATCGACTTCACCACCGATGAGGTCGTCTGCCGGCCGAGCGACTCCGAACTGCCCTTGACCTGCAATCCTTCCACGCACGCGACCAGCCCGATCACCAAGGCCATGAACGGTGCCTTGATCATCCCGACCTGGAACGTGTCGAGCGTAATGGTCTCCTTGAGACGGCTAAGGAAAATGTCCGGATCGATGCCGCCATAGAGCCAGGCTACAAGCCCGCCGCCGTACAGCGCCGCCATCGAGCCGAGAAACGTCAGGATCGGCACCGCGATCAACAGGGCGATGATGCGCGGCAGGATCAGGACCTCGACCGGATCGAAGCCCATGGTGCGTAAGGCATCGATCTCCTCGCGCATCTTCATGGCGCCGAGCTCGGCCGTGTAGGCGCTGCCGGAGCGGCCCGCCACCATGATGCTGACGATCAATACGCCGATCTCGCGCAGCACCAGGATGCCGATCATGTCGACGACGAAGATGTCGGCACCGAACTTGCTGAAATGGAAGATGCCCTGCTGCGAGATGATGCAGCCGATCAGGAACGTGATCAGCAGAACGATCGGGACCGCGTTCCAGCCGACCCGGGTGAGATGGTGGACGGTCGAGGTCAGGCGAAAGGTATGCGGCCGTGTGATCACGCGAGCGAGCGCGACGGCGACCGCCCCGAGCATGTCCGCCACGCCGACGATGTCGTGCCAGACCTCCGCGACGCTCACGCCGATCAGCCGCAGGGTGTCGATGACGCTGTTGCCATGCCCGTGCGGGTCTACCGGCGTCGCCCGGTTGGTCTGCCGGACTTCATCGAGCAATCCGCTGTAGCGTTCGTTCAGCCCGACGATTTGCGTCGCGCAGCCGCGCGCTTTCCAGGATCGTGACAGCCGCTCCAGCAGCCAAGCCCCGAAGGTGTCAAGCTTTTCGACCCTGGCCATGTCGATGGAAACGGTCTTGATCGCGCGGCGCCGGCGGCGCCCTCGGGTTTCGGCACCGATCAACGGTTCGAGCGCCCCGGCGTTCTCCGCCGTCCAGGCGCCGGCCCCGGCGAGCCGCAAATGCTCGCCGGACTCGGTGCTCCTGAGCAGAAGCTCGCCACGCACGCTTCACCTCCGCGAGCACTAGTGTGGTGGTTCAGAAGTTCTCTTCATCTCTCCGCGAGTCCGCAAAGAGAACTTCTGAACCAAACCACACTAGACTCAATAACTTGCTAGTGTCCTTTCGAATCCGAAGTCCGCTCAGAGAATGCCGCGAGATAAGGGCGAACTTCGGATTCGGGACACTAGTGTGGTGGTTCAGAAGTTCTCTTCATCTCTCCGCGAGTCCGCAAAGAGAACTTCTGAACCAAACCACACTAGACTCAATAACTTGCTAGTGTCCTTTCGAATCCGAAGTTCGCTCAGAGAATGCCGCGAGATGATTCGGGACACTAGTCACAATTCACCGTGGCACCCTTGAACGCAGCGGTGCCGTCGTGGAGTTGGTTGGAATTGAGGGTGGCGTAGTCTCCGGGGTGATCAACCTCGAATCACCCGGCGTTAGAGCGCCGGGCTGGAGACCACGCCATGACGAACGA